>JAFKKM010000017.1 GCA_017305555.1 Hyphomicrobiales bacterium
TCACCGAACGCAAGCGTATCAAGCTTGCCACCATCGCAAACCGTCGCTTGCAGCATCGACTGCAGGCCGCTTAAACTATAACCCCTGATGAGCCAGAGCCTCTCTTCTCGAATGGCCTGATCGGTCTCAAATTATCTGACGACGGACAGCCGATTCAATTACATATAACAAGGGGTTGCCGCCGAAATTTAAGGAGGCCTTGTTCGGCGCCGATTTACAGTGATTTCGGTCCAGGCCATCTGATCTCCTTCGAATCTTCGCAAATCCGAAAGAATCACAACTGACTGAAATCACTCAACTTAATTTTCGGTTCGGCTCTTAGGTCATCGAGGGCATTTGCATGTCGGAGGCGATTCTCCAGTCTGGCGGTTCTTATCGCGATTTCCAAAGCCTCAACCGTCGTCTCCTGCCGGGGCTGTAATCGACCAAGATTTGGTTCGGACACCCAAATTTCCAAGTCATCATTGCGGTCTTGTAACTGTCTCATTGACACGCTCAATGACAAAAGAATACTATACAGATAGTATGTAATTGAGCTTGGCCGACGCGCCGGAAAGGCGCCGCGTCATGGGAGGCGTTCATGGATGCACAGAGTTACGAAGCTTTCCGCGCTAGCTTGCGACGGCTCGCCCTCGAGAGAATTGAGCCGCATGCCGCGGCTTATGACCGGGAACAACGTTTCCCGGAGGAATCGCTCGAAGCCTTCAAAGAGATGGGTCTCGTTTCGCTCGCCTTTTCGGAAGAGAATGGTGGGCAAGGAGGGGACGTCGTGTCCCAAGCCATCGCGCTTGAGGAACTCGGCCGTGTCTGTGCCACTTCCTCGCTAGTACTGATGGTGATCTGGGCAGGCCTCGGGCCAGTCGCAAAGCATGGATCGCAGAAGTTGCGCGCTGAGGTAATTCGTCCGGCAATGGCGGGAAATACAGTCGCGTCCATTTGCCTAACCGAACCCGCCGGAGGTTCGAATCTGTTTGGACTCAAAACGAGGGCCGAGAAGACCGGCAATGAGTGGGTGCTCAACGGTCAGAAGCGTTTCATCACCCATGCGACGCGATCCGATTGGTACACCGTGCTCGCGCGCACCGGTGAGAAGGCGCTAGGCCTCTTTTCTGTCCACAAGGACGATCCCGGCATTTCCTTCGGCAATCGCGAAGTCAAAATGGGGATTAGAGGCAGCCCGACGGCTGACGTCATCCTGGACAATTGCCGGATACCGGAGCACCGCGCGGTTGGCGATTCCAACAAAGGCTATCACTACATTAGCGACTCTCTTACTTGGACGCGCGTGCTGATTGCCGCGCAGGCGCTTGGCATCGCGCAGGGGGCTCTCGATCAAGCTGTGAAATATACTTCTGAACGCGAGCAGTTCGGCGAGACATTGTCTCGATTCCAGATGATCCGCGGCAAGATCGCCGACATGGCGACAGGGATCGAGGCGGGGCGCGCGCTTCTCTACCGTGCTGCGGGGAGCATCGACAACGGCGAGAGCGAAGCGCGGGCGCTGGCATCGATGGCAAAATTGTTCTGCAGCGACACGGCGATGCGTGTAACGACAGATGCCGTGCAACTCCATGGAGGTGCAGGTTATCTTGCGGACTTCCCGGTAGAGCGGATGATGCGCGATGCGAAGATCACGCAGATCTATGAGGGCGTGAACGAGATACAGCGCTTGATCATCGCCAAGCATGTCTACGGATAGACGCCGGAGTTGGAAATGAGTCTTATCACCTATCTGACACGGATCCAGTTCGAAGCCGGGGCGATCGCGCTCCTACGTGAGGAAATGGATCTACTCGGCGTTTCGCGACCATTGATTGTCACGGATAAAGGCATTGTCAATGCCGGGTTGGTCGCAAGGGTGCTGGAAAAAATAGGCGATGATCGTGAGTGCACGATCTTTGACGGCACGCGAGAAAACCCCGACGAAGAGTCCGTGATAGAGGCACGCAATCTGTTTCGACTGGAAAGATGCGATTCGATCGTCGCTCTCGGCGGCGGTTCTTCGCTCGATCTTGCCAAGGCCGTTTCTCTCCTCGCGACTCATCCAGGGCCGCTTGAGCAATATGCGGCCATTCTCGGCGGCATCTCAAAGATCACGGCGCTGAAGCCGCCAGTCATTGCTATTCCAACCACCTCAGGCACCGGTAGTGAAGTCGGCCGTGCAGCCCTGGTCACGCTCAGCGATGGACGCAAGCTTGGCTTCATCTCGCCACACATGATTCCCGAAGTCGCAATTTGCGACCCCGATCTGACCCTTGGGTTGCCGCCTTATCTCACGGCTGCAACAGGCATGGATGCCGTAACCCATTGCATTGAAACGTACTTGAGTCCGCGCGACAACCCACCAGCGGAGGCAATTGCGCTCGATGGACTCAGACGCGCAATGCGCTTCCTGCGTCGCGCTTTCCGCGACGGTCAGGATCGGGAGGCACGCAAACAGATGATGATGGCGTCACTCGAAGGCGGGATGACCTTTCAAAAGGGACTTGGTGCAGTTCACGGCATGTCACATGCCTTGGGGGGCCTGAAATCTCCTCGTCTCCATCACGGGACACTGAATGCCGTAATCCTACCGTCCGTGCTGCGCTTCAATCGAAGCCATGCGGGTGACAAGTACAACGCCCTGCGCATTGCAATGGATTTGCCCGAGAATACCGATCTGGCGGAGGCAATATCGGGGCTCTCGGCCGATCTCGGCCTGCCATCGAACTTGTCGCAGATGGACGTGCCCACCGATTGCATTCCGCTAATGATCGAGCGTGCGATGGAAGATCATTCGACCGCAACAAATGCGCGCCCTGTCACCCCTAGTGACTATGAAGCTCTCTTTCATGAAGCAATGGGTGGCGGGCGATGAGTAACGTGCAGGCAGACGTAGGCAAAAGGATGGGCCTTAGCGGGATTCGCGTTCTCGACTTGTCGCGACTGGCGCCGGGGCCGTATTGCACCATGTTGCTGGCGGATATGGGCGCAGAAGTAATCGTGGTGGGCGGCGGGACGGGGAGTCTGCCGATCCCGGTGTTCTTGCGCGGCAAGAAGTTGATCAGCCTCGATCTGAAAAGTGACGCGGGCCGCATTGCCTTCCATCGACTTGTTGAAAGCTCTGACGTTGTCGTGGAGGGATATAGACCGGGCGTAACGAAGCGGCTCGGAATCGATTATGACACGTTGAAGTCAGTAAATCCGAAACTGATCTATTGCTCGCTGACTGGTTACGGCCAAACGGGCCCGCTCTCTCAGGAAGCTGGCCATGACATCAATTATGCTGCGCTGTCGGGCGCGCTGGGTGCGTTCGGCCCGCAGAATGACGTTCCGGCCTTTCCACTGAACCTCCTTGCGGATTTCGCAGGCGGGAGTCTTTTCGCCGTTAACGGAATCCTGTGCGCCCTTTATGAGCGTGAACGCTCCGGCGCTGGTCAATACATCGATGCCGCGATGGTGGATGGATGCCTGTCTTTGATGGCAATGCATTTCCCGGATTGGGGCCATCCCGTTCTTGCGGCGCGGGGCGACGGACTGGTGGCAGGCAGCGCCCCTTACTATCGCTGCTATGCCTGTGCTGACGGAAAGTATATAGCCGTCGGGGCGCTGGAGCGTCGATTCTTCGAGAATCTCTGGTCAGGATTGGGTTATGACGCCCCCCCGCCGCAGCACCTTGACCGATCGATGTGGGCCGCCATTGCTTTGCGGTTTGAGGAGACGTTCGGCATGCGGTCCCGTGACGACTGGGCCGCTCATTTCTTTGGGAAGGATGCATGCGTCGCACCCGTGCTCGACCCGGAAGAGGCGCTGGAGCACCCGCACAATCGTATGCGGCATCCGGAATTCTACAAAGAGAGTCCCGTGAAGGCACCGCTCATGCGCGCGACGTCCGCGCCCGTTTCTCATCCGGACATATCCGACTGTACCGAAGCTGTCTTAGGTGCGGCTGGATTGGGCGCCAACGAGATTGCAAAGGCGAAGTCCCCCGCCGAGAACATCGCGGGTCTGGCCTGGCCACCTCTTTAGGAGTTGGAAGGGGTTTTCACCCCAGGCTCAGAAGAAGGTCGCTCGCATGGCATTGGAGAGTCGTTCGTTTTGATTTATTCCCCACAAATACCGCCCGAATTCTTCGGCGGGGGATCTGTCCGGAAAATTCTCGTATGACGAAATCCGCTGCGCCGAAGATGAACAAGAAGGCTCTCCTTCGCGAGGAGAGTATCGGTCGGCTCACACAGGCTGCCTTTCGCTTGATCGTCGCCAAGGGCTATCATGCGTGCACTCTGCAGGATATTGCGGAGGCGGCCGGTCTGACCAAAGGCGCAATCTTCTTTTACTTCGAGAGCAAGGAAAACCTTCTCCTTCAACTCCTCGATATCGCCGAGGCCCACATCGTCGATCCGCTCATTGAGCATCTGGACGAAAAGAGGGGGACGGCGCCGGAGAAAATCGCCTCGTTTTTCCGCTTTACGTCAAAGCAGGGCATAGACCGGCCGCACGAACTGCTTTGCCTCATCAAAATGTCCATCGAAAGCCGCACCGGAACTGACATCGCCGATCGGCGGGTCTCCGAAATTTATGAACGTATATATGGTATGCTTGAGGTCATTGTTGATCGAGGAAAGGCGAGCGGCGAACTCCCTCGAAGTTTGCCCACACGAGAGTTCGCAACACTTGTCGTCGCCACCCATGACGGCATGATGCTCGAATGGCATCGTCGGGGCGGCGGCATTGATGGTCGTCTGTTCGTGCGCACGGTCTGGCAGACGTTTCTCAATGGCATTCTGGGCCCCAAGGCTTAATTGGAGCGCGTCCCGCCTGATCCAGAAACAAGCTCACGAAGCCTTATTCCGACCTTCTGCCTGTCCCAAGTGTCTGTGTTGATGGCGGCATCTCGCAAGTCGCGTTTGCGCACCTTGTTCGTAGGTGTTCGGGGCAACGCGGGCAGTGTTTCGATGTAGCGTGGAACCATAAAATGAGGCAGGCGAGCAGCAAGATGTGCGAGCAGTGCAGCGGGGTCGAGTTGCCCCGTCGTGCCGATGCACAACTTGATGTCGTCGTCACCTTCCATGCCAGAAGGAACGCCGACGGCAGCGGCCTCGCGCACGCCAGGGAAATCGAGTGCCGCGCTCTCTATGTCGAATGAGGATATGTTTTCAGCGCGGCGGCGTATCCGATCCTTGATGCGATCGACGATATAGAAATTGCCGTCGCTGTCGCGACGCGCGGCATCACCTGTGTGAAACCAGAGATTCCGCCATGCAGCGACGGTCTCGTCTGGCATTCCTATGTAACCCAACATCATCATCCACGGATGGCGGGGGCGCACGACGATCTCGCCAACCTCACCTTCACCTAATTCCCAATCGGTTTCCGGATCGACGATCCTCACGTCGTGGAAGTCCAGCATCGGACGTCCGCAGGATCCTTCCGGTCGGCCGCCCTCATAGCTTGTCCAGCACGGACAGGTAATCTCCGTCATGCCCCACATTTCGATGCCGCGCAGCCCGAAGCGCTTTTCGAACGCCTCGCCGATGGATTTCGGCAATGGACAGCACATCAAGCGGTGCAAGGCGTGGTCCTGGTCGACAGCGGTGGGTGGCGTGGCATAGATCATTTCGATCATCGGACCATGAGCGAGGCTGAGCGTAATGCCATGGTCGCGGACGATCGTTAGCCAACGCTCGGCGTCGAAGCGGCGGTCGAGGACAACGCGCGCACCCATGGCAAAGGCTGCGAGCACGCCCATGAACTTGCCTGCAATGTGGTTGAGCGGATGGGCACAGTAGTAAATGTCGTCTTCCGTCAGGCGTGTGTTGATGATGCTCTGGTGTGCCAGAAGGCAGACATGGGCGTTGGGCATCAACACGCCTTTGGATGGTCCTGTTGTTCCGGAGGTGAACATCACCGCTGCCGCCGCGGACGGCTTCACGGTGGCGTTGGGCAGCAGTGGTGGACGTGCGGCGACGATACTTTCATAGAAGTGGACAGCGACACCTGGCATTTCGGGTAGCTTTACGTCGGTATTGTTTCCAATCAGAACGACATCTTTGGGAAGAGGGAGCTTTTCGGCAATTTCAATGAATTGCGGAAGAAGGTCGGTGTCCACGAGAATAAGCGCAGGCTTCGCAACATTGAGAACGTGACGCAGCGTGTCGCCGCGATAGTTGGCGTTGATTGTTACGTCCACGGCGCCGATCAGATTCGCCGCCATCCATCCATGCAACGCAGGAATTCCGTTTCCACATAAAACACCAACCGTGTCGCCCGCCTTGATGCCTTGCTCGAGATAAAAGCACGCGAGGGCAGTCGCCCGGCCAATGAAGGTGCCGTAGCTTTCGACGTTGCCATCGATTTCTTGAATGAAGGGCCGATCCGGACTTTCAGCCAACCGACGTGCTGCAATAGATCGGACGGTCCAATCGTCAAGTGGGCCAAGCGGCATCGCGCACTGGGCTTGCATCATAGTTTCCTCCATTCCTGCAACGCGTACACGGCCGATCGGTTGGCTCGGCTATTGATCAACCTTGCTTTGAGGTCGCCGCAGAATAGCGTTGCATTACCGACCCACATCGCATACCATCCGGATAGTATTTTTGGAAGTGGAGTTTTCGATGAGTTGTTCTGATGTCGCCCCCCAGGTCGCCACAAGGTCGGCGGGAGCGCTGGCAGGCACAACCGTCCTGGAACTCGGTATGGTGATGCAGGTCCCATTGGCGGGACAGATTCTGGGCGATTTCGGCGCAGACGTCATCAAGGTCGAAAGGCCAGCCCCAGGGGAAATATTGAGGACCCTCGATCCTCTCGCCAAAAGCAAGAAGGCGATGAGCTGCTACTATGCTGCGCTCGGGCGCAACAAGCGCACGCTATCGCTGGATATCAAGGCTCCTGCGGGGCGTGAGGTACTGCTCAAGCTAGTAGATCGTGCTGATGTCCTTCTTCACAATTTCCGACCGGGCGTGATGGAGAGGTTGGGGCTCGGTTTTGAGGATCTGGAAAAGCGCAATCCGCGCCTGGTCTATGCAGCCGGGTACGCATTCGGCGAGACGGGACCGATGGCCAGGATGCCCGGACAGGACATGCTGGCCCAAGCCTACAGCGGCTTTGCTCGCAGCGGGATAACCGACGATCAAATGCCAGTTGTGAGCAACACGCCGGTCATCGACTATATGACCGCGCAGTCGCTAGTGCAGGGCGTGATGGCCGCATTGATCGAACGTCAGCGTTCCGGACGTGGGCAGAAGGTGACGACGTCGCTGTTGGACGTAGCCTTTGCCGCGCAGGTGCTTGAAATTTCCAGCCTTAGCATGCACGGCCAACGCACGAGTTGGATCAAGCAATCGATGACGTTCCGCACCGTGGACGGCTGGTTGATGGTATTGACGTTGTTTCGTGACAATCCGCTTCAGGGAATGTGCAAGGCCTTCGATATTCCGGATTTCAGCGGTGAGGCGCGTTTCTCAACCCACGATCTTCAAGTCGAGAATCTAAGCGAAATCGAGTCGTGTTTCCGTCCGGTAATCGCTGCGCTGACGACGTCAGAATGCGTCGCGAAGCTGTCCGAACAGGATGTGCTCTGCTCTCCCATCAACACGGTGGAGCAGGCCATGGAAACTGAACAGATCAGACATAACGCCATGATCTGGAAGGTGCCGATTCCGGGTTATGGCGAGATCCCGTTGGCCGGCAATCCGGTCAGGCTTTCAAGGACGCCAACCGTGCTTGCACAATCCCCGGCACCGCTCGGTCGTCATAGCGCGTCGGTGCTCGGCGAGTGCGGCGTCTCCGCTGAACAGATGCGAATGATGCAGGAAGTGGGAATCGTGCAAGTCGACGAAGACGACGCAACCAGGTGACGCGTCGGGGACGTCTTCGAATGCCACTATGGAAGCAGGGGACTGCAATGCAAACATCTATGGAAGCAGGCCGGAGCGCCTCGGATTGGCAGGGGCCGCTCGACCGCATGATTAGGCGGGTCGAGCTTACGATGAAGGCCAATCTCAACGGATTCCCACATTATGGTGATCAGGAGACAGGCGAATGGGTGACCACAACGGACGGCTTTTGGACAGGTGGCTTCTGGGTCGGTGAGCTGTGGCTTGCTGCAAGTGCGACTGGGGACCAGGCATTTCTTGACGCAGGACGTCAATGGCTCAAGCGCCTCGAGAAGCGCGTCGAAAGCCGCACCGTCTTTCGCGGCTTCATCTTCTACTACGGTGCTGTCACAGGGGCACTTCTTCATGGGGATGTGCTTTCCGAACAACTGGCCAAACGCGCGGCGCAGTCGCTCGGCCACCAGTTCGACAAAGCGGCTGGCCTGATTCCACTTGGCAGGGAGGCCGAAGAAGCGCACACGGTGGGCGATGGCGAGGCCAACATAGACGGTCTACTCGCAACCCCGCTCATGCTCTGGGCCGCTTCGCGCCTTGGCGAGCCGAATCTGCGCAGGATTGCGCTCGACCACGCGTATAACAGCGCAAAGTTCTTCCTCCGCTCGGATGGCGGCGTTATCCAATCGGCAAGTTTCGATACCGCCACGGGCGACGTGATCCGGCGCTATACTCACAAGGGGTATGCCGATGATTCAATTTGGACGCGTGCTCAGGCGTGGGCGATGTTGGGATATGCGCTTTCGGCGCAGCTTGCGAAGGAAGAGCCTCGGCTCATTGAGCTAGCGGAGAAAGTTGCCGACTGGTGGCTTGCCAACGTTCCAAATGACCTGATCGCGTACTGGGACTTCTGCGCTCCCGTCACCCCTGAAACGAAGCGAGACACTTCCGGTACCTCAATCGCAGTTGCGGCGCTTTTAAAGCTCTCTTCCGTCCATCCTGACAGTGAAAAAGCCGCACGCTACGGCAAGGCAGCGCGCGACACAGTGAAGATACTTGTCGAGCGTCACCTGACTGAAAGCGGCATTCTTGCCGATGGTTGCTTCGACCCTAAGAACAAGAAAGCGATCGCCAACGAGTTGATCTGGGGTGATTACTTTCTTCTTGAATCGCTTGCGATTTTGAGCGGTCGATTGCGTGTCGCAATCTGATCCTTGCTACTTCCGCCTGGCAGGTCGAATCGACGGCTTCACCAGAATCTGGGCGGACATGAACAACAAGCTGAGTACGTATCTCGGTGTTTAAGTATTGAATTGATTTCAGAGGAGGAGACCAAACGATGACTACCAAAGAGAAAATGTCCATTCTGTTTCTGGGTACGGCGCTCGCGCTCGGGACAATGACCAGTGCATTCGCGGGCGACAAGGTCGTCAAGATCGGCGTGCTCAACGACATGTCGGGCCTTTATGCCGATCTCGCCGGCCCGGGATCCGTGGTTGCCGCGCAGATGGCCGTCGAAGATTCCGGTCTGACCAAGAAAGGCTGGAAGATCGACGTGATCTCCGCTGATCATCAGAACAAGCCGGATATCGGGGTCAACATCGCGCGGCAGTGGATCGATGTCGACAAGGTCGACGTGATCTCCGACGTGCCGACCTCGTCGGTCGCGCTCGCAGTCGCGAACCTCGCCAAGGAAAAGAACAGCATCCTGCTCGATTCCGGCGCCGGTTCTTCGGACCTGACCAACAAGGCCTGTTCGCCCAACACCATCCACTGGACCTACGACACCTACACGCTGGCGCACGGCACCGGTACCGCGCTGACCAAGTCCGGCGGCAGCACCTGGTTCTTCCTGACCGCGGACTATGCCTTCGGCGCGGCGCTCGAGCGTGACACCACTGCGGCGGTCGAGGCCGCGGGCGGCAAGGTCGTCGGCGCGGTCAAGCATCCGTTGAACACGGCCGACTTCTCCTCGTTCCTGCTTCAGGCGCAGGCCTCGAAGGCCAAGGTCATCGGTCTCGCCAATGCCGGCGGCGACACCGTCAATGCGATCAAGCAAGCGGCGGAATTCGGCATCACCAGCGGTGGCCAGAAGCTCGCCAGTTTGCTGATGTTCATTTCGGACGTCCATGCGCTCGGGCTTCAGACCGCCAAGGGTCTCAATATGACCGAGACGTTCTACTGGGACCTCAACGACGGCACCCGCGCATTCTCCAAGCGCTTCCAGGACCGCATGAAGAACCACGCGATGCCAACGATGGTGCAGGCCGGCGTCTACTCATCGCTGCTGCATTACTTCAAGGCGCTGGACTCACTCGGCGAGAATCCGCACGACGGTGCGAAGATGGTCGCCAAGATGAAGACGATGCCGACCGACGATCCAATCTTCGGCAAGGGCTCGATCGAGGCGAACGGCCGCGTGCTGCATCCGGCCTATCTGTTCGAAGTGAAGTCTCCGGCCGAATCCAAGGGGCCGTGGGACTACTACAAGCTGGTTGCGACCATTCCGGCAAACGAAGCGTTCACGCCGCTCGACAAGAGCACATGTCCGCTGTTGAAGAAGTAAGTTAGCGACGCCCGGCAGCCCCACTGCCGGGCGCTTCGCTAAAAAGTCCGACGCCGGACGAACGCGCCATGTGTCCCAAGCGCGCGAGGCGAGCCGTTTTCCAGCAAACGGTTGCATTCGCTAAGACCCGCGAATCTGAAATGGTTCTGGCGGATCATGGATTGGGGCCGGGGGGTCGCCGGGCATACCCGCACTAAAAATGCGCGATATAAAAGTAATCAGCCTTCCGCAGCCGTACCGGATGACTTCATGACGCCTATAGCGTGAAGATCGAACCACCTGTTCAACATCTCATGATCGGCTTGCTGGTCGCCACGGCCGCCAACTGCTTCGGTGGATTGATGCCGGAAAGCGTTTGGAGGCACAGCATATGTGCGCAATTTGTCTCGTCCTGTTGAAATGGTTATTCACACTTGCGCGATATGATGTTGCCTTACCTGTGAATACTGATTGAACTTTGACCCCTCAATCAGATCATGGGCAAATCTAAAGCTTTGTTTTCATTGATGCGAGAGCGGTGACCCTGGCGCCGATCGGCGTCCAAACCCCGCGCCGAAACACAAAAAGGAACAGCTGACCTTGAACGCGACCGCTGTCCACCGCGTCCTTCCTCCCATTTACGTCGGTTTAATTGTTTTCGCTTTTTGTAAGATAGGCCCCGCCTTTCGCAATATGTCCCGCTCCTTCGAGGTTAGACGCGTTAGATCAAGCGAGACCTCGTCTTTGACATCGTTGACGTGAAACTCGGCTGCAAACTTCGCTGCAAGAGCGGCAGCCTTTTCACTCCCCTTCAATGCGCTGCGCAACAATTGCTCATGCAGAACGACGATCGCGGGCAATTTACGTTTTGATCGTCCGTCTCCGACGCTGACCTCCTGCATGTAAACATCAACAATCGACTGACGGACGTTGCGAAGTTTAGATCGCGCCGGCCTACCAGATGGATTTCCCGACGTGTTCGGCTTGAATCGTGTGTGCAGCGGCGGATTGCCATATCCGACCCTCTGCGGCTGTAATGGCGTTCTGCCGTTATCGTCGTCTCTGTCGTCAGCTGTCACGATCTCACCCTCCGAATTTTCCGGGTCTGACCTTTAGCAATTTCGTCAAAAGTTCGACCGGTTTTGACGTGAATAGCATCCTTGCCCGAGAACGACTGGAAACGCCTGATCGTCACATCGACAAAACGAGGCTCAATTTCAACCGCCCTCGCACATCGTCCAAGTCTCTCGGCTGCAAGAACAATCGTCCCGGATCCACAAAATGTATCCAAGACGATATCGTTGCGCCTCGTACAGTCGCGCAGAATATCGCACACGAGAGCAACCGGCTTTACCGTAGGATGATCGCGGAGATTGTCCATCCGTCCAGGGCCAAAGGAATTTACCCCAGGATAGTGCCAAACGTTCGTTCGTGAGCGACCGTGTCTTCCTAGTTGAATGTTATTCAGATGTGCCGCATCCCCAACTCGGAATACGGCGACATGCTCATGTTGACTTCTATAGAGGGGACCCTGTCCGGCATTATTCTTGACCCAAATGGCCATATTAATGAATGCGTCGTACGCGCTGTTGCCGGCCGCGATGAGTTCTTTGAGGTGCCGCCAATCCATAAACGTGTAGTTTAGAGCGCCAGGCCGCGAAAACGCGGCAGCCGCTCGAAGCGACTCCTTCAAGAAGGATTCGAATTGTGATGAACTCATTTCGCCCGACGCCATGGCAAATTCTTTGTGCTTAACGCTCCCTCGTCCGCCGATACCTTTGATATGTAGATTGTAGGGAGGATCCAGCACCGCTACGTCAGCTCGATCGGAGCCCATCAGCTGTTTAAGTACCGTCATATCGCGGCCGTCTGCACAAATGAGCCGATGATCGCCAAGCTTCCAAAGATCGCCGAGCTGACTGACGACTATTTCGTCCGGATGGAAATCGGGCACTATATCTGCAGGATCGACCGTCTCATTTTCGTGGTCAAGAATTAGCCGGTCAAGTTCCGCTGTCTCAAAGCCGGTGATTTCAATGGTCAGGCTGGGCTCTTCGAGGACCAAAAGGTTCGACAATTCTTTCAGCTCCAGCGTTAGCTCCGAGCTATTCCATCTCGCCAATTCGGCAAGCTTGTTATCGCTCAACTGGAATGCGCGAAGCTTCGCTTCAGAAAGATTCCCCGTCCGCATAACCGGGACGGTCCGCATCCCATACTGTTTTGCCGCCGCGAGCCGTGCGGCGCCGGCGCGAACGATATCATTTTCATCAGCGACAATTACGCTGAGGAATCCAAAAGTCTGAATGCTCTTCGTTAGCGCCTCGATGAGCCGCCGAGGATGGTTGCGAAGCTCTCGAGCCGACAACTTCAATCGCTCGATCGCGACTTCTTCGATGATGTTTGACTGACTTACGTGCTGGTTCGCAGCGACGGAGGTCGGATCATTATGATCCTTACGTCTGCGTTGACCTTGGATCTTGCGCTTCGTGTTCACCGGATGCTCCACTGATTCTAAGTGAAGCTCCCAATAAGAGCAGTTTCCAAGAGAATGCACGTGTGTAGATACCAGCCGAATTATGGCGATGCCAATCGAATTGTGGCAATGCAGACGACAAGCGTAATAGCGGCTATCCGACCTTCGGTCGTCGAATTGGAACTAGAAGTCCAGCCTTGGCAAGGGCGTCTGAGATTTTCTGCCGAGAGATTGACTTGATATCGTCGTTTGCTTTTAAAAAGTCGGCTTGGATTTCCTTCAAACCTGCAACTTTGAGTCTCGGCCGGTCATCATTCTTTGCAAAAGAAGAGTAGTCGAGCACGCGCACTTCGGGTAAACCCACAGACAAATGGACCGGCAAGCTTGCGAAGGGATTGCGATAGCAACGATCAAACTCCCCCGTCTTATCGACAGCGAATTTTATGATTCGGCGCTCTAGGTCCGTCAATTCGTATGGTAGCCGAGCCGGCACAACCTCTACAGCACGGAGTTTCGCTCCGTTCTTGAGACGTAGGTCGCCGCTGCTATAAATTTCTGCATCGTTCAATTGAAAGATATCAAAAGATTCGCGTTTCGCTCCGTGTTCTCGTTTGGCAAGAAAGGTTGACGACGTTGCGAGCGGAACGACGAACGAATGATCTCTGGTAGTGCTTGTGAAGGCGCAACGCACAAGGCCCACGACGTCGCGAGATGGAAGCCTTAGGCCATCGACTTGAATTTTTGCCGTAATATCGGGCGCGAATCCGTGTCCGAGCTTAAGATCGAGTTCCGCTTCGAACACAGCTATCGCATCATTGATTGTGCGTCGATGGGCCCGTTCATTTTGTCGCAGAAATTCGTACTTCATCCTATTGACTCCGAAGGCGGATGAGATCCTGCAAGTCAAACATCTGATTTGTTAGCCTAGAAATGACTTGTAGATCCTGTCAAGACGAAGGCCTGAAGGTGGTAAGAATTCCGCCTGCGATTTACAAAGCTGCCACCGGGCTTTCAGGTGAAGCATGGCAATGAGGGTGCTTGACTGCAAGCATTTGTCGTCATGCTACGCATTCTTGGTGTTGCGCGGCAGAATAGGCCCGAGGCAGACGGTCATCGATTTGGTTGTCCCACAAGCCACAAAACATGGGTGCGAGAAATGGACGCTTGCCGAGAGCGATTGGCCGGTCTTGGATGATCCCTGACCGGCATCAGAAAATCCCTGTTATTGTCGAAAGAATTCCCTGTTCGGCCAAGCGGGAAATTTACTGCAATCCTTTGAACTTTCGAGGAAATAGCGGCGGAGCTGGGAGGTCGAAGGCACGTTTTGCGAAGAATCCCTGCTATTTTCCCTGATAGCAGGGAATATCGAGGCTGAGACTCGTTCGCATCCGACTGCATCCGCCACCACCCAGTCCTGACAAACCCGGCATCCGTGGCGACCACCAAAGTTGGCCGTTTTTCGCGGGCTTTCTGGTATGGTTTTTCCTGGCTTCCGTCTCTGCCGGCAGTCATCCTCAGACCTTAGCGATTTTGGGGCGTCTGTCTCCGCGGCACAAATTCCCGTTCCTGTCCGATCGGTCGGAAGCCCGCTCATCTTATTTCAGATCATGGAGGAAGCAGAGAATGCGGGCCAACTGGCGCAGGGCCTTTCACCACTTATTGCCGACTTGGGCCGCGCCGAGACTCGGTTTCCAGTTGGCGATACAGGCTATCGGCGGGTGCGCGTTAGGAATGCACACTGCTGACTACGCGGGTGAGAGGCCAAGTGCCTCGAGCTGACGATCCCACTGGATCGGGAGGTCGCGAAGCTGTTCAACACCGATGCCACGAGGCAGCCGACCCTCGACCGCCGCCTTGACCAGCGTCGGAGACAAGAACGCCAGCGACAGTGTCATGTTGACGTACCGAAGGCTACAATGCTCGCGTCGCGCAATTGCCTGGACGTCCGTTGCTGAGTCCGAGATAAGTTCATCAAGCCATCGGCGCCCACGGGCAATTGCTGCGACCAGCGTGGCACGCCGTTCCAGCTTCATCGGGCGCAGCGGAAAGTTGGCTGATGTCGGTTGCAGAATCGACCGTGCCATTCGTGACAGCGGCATGATCCACGGGATCATGACGATGAGATCAGCTTCAGCAGTCCCCTCATCCGCTATGAGGTCGCCTAAGAAAGCATTCGTGTTAAGTAAGAATGGTCATTCGAGCGAAGTTCTCATACGCGGTGGCTCGATCAACATCCTTCGAAATTCGGGATGCGACGCTCGGCGGTTGCTTTGACGCCTTCTGCGAAATCAGCGGTCTCGCGCAACCAGCTTTGTTGGTCGAGTTCATGGTCCGTTGCCGCTTTGACACGATCAGCCAATCCGGCGCGCATGGTCGCGCGGGTGGAAATCAGTCCGAGGGGTGAGTTCTCAGCAATCTCAGCCGCAAGCTTAAGCGCCGCTGTCCTCACCTGATCCTGAGCGGCCAGAACGCTGGCCAGCCCCATCTTGAATGCCTCCTCGCCGGTTACGCGACGGCTTGTATAAAACATCAACGCTGCATTGGTCTGGCCGATCGCTTCCGGCAACGTCACCGTCAAGCCGAAGCCGGGGTGGAAGCCGAGGCGGGTAAAGTTTGCAGCGAAGCGTGCTTCCGGACAGGTGACTCGGAAATCAGCCGACATCGCAAGACCAAAGCCTCCGCCGATCGCCGCACCATGCACAGCCGCGACGATCGGCTTCTTGTTGCGGAATATTCTGACAGCCTCAACGTAGAGTTCACCAGAATTGCGCCGTCCGCCATCCGACTCCGCATCCGTCGCTGGAGTATTAAAGTTGGCACCAGCACAAAATGCTTTACCTTGAGCAGCGAGCACCACGGCGCGGCAATTTGCATCCGCATCGATCTGATCCAGTTGATCGGCAATCTGCCGGATCAAATCGAGGTCGAAATAATTCAACGGCGGCCGGCAAATCTCGATCGTTGCGACGTGGTTTGACGACGTAACCTGAAGATCATGACTCATCCGGGATTCCTTTGGACAGTGTCAGCGCAGGCCGAGCCCACGCGCGATGATTCCACGCAGCACCTCAGTGGTGCCGCCTTGGATAGTGAGTTTCGGCGCGATCTTGAGATAAAATGCCAGCTGCTGCTCGAACGTCTCATGGTTAGCGGAGTCCGCCGAAAGAAAAGCGGCAAGCTCACGCACACGATGCGGCAGTCCTTGCTCCCAGATCGTTCCGAGATCCTTGACGATTGCCGCTTCGACTACCGGCTCCTTGCCGGCCTCGAGCATACCAGCTACCGAAACCGACATACGACGCAAGGTATGAAGCTGCGCCACCAGACGCCCGATGCCTTCCGCCGTACGAGCATCGGGCTTTCCTCCGATCGCGCGCACCAATTCGCTCAGGGCGCTATAGGTTTCGAGAAACCGCTC
Organism: Hyphomicrobiales bacterium; assembly: GCA_017305555.1. GTDB lineage: Bacteria > Pseudomonadota > Alphaproteobacteria > Rhizobiales > Xanthobacteraceae > 62-47. The sequence goes on from JAFKKM010000017.1 coordinate 16,245, forward strand.
CGGTCCACTCCGCTCATAAGCGAGTTCGCTAGTCGCCTGTTTCCACGCGCCATCGATCTCGCCGATGACATGATCGTCGGGGATCAGCGCATTGTCGAAAACGACCTCATTGAACTCCTTCTGGCCGCTCATCTGGCCAATCAGATTACATGTGATGCCCGGGGTTTTCATGTCGACAAGAAAGGACGTCAGACCGTGCCGGCGGTTTTCCGGGGTTGGCGGCGACGTGCGGAACAAACCGATCATGTAGTCGGATTGATGCGCATTGCTGGTCCAGATCTTGGTGCCGTTAATCAGCCAGCCACCATTGGTTTTAGTCGCCTTTGTTCTTGCCGCGAACAGATCGGAGCCAGAGCCCGGCTCGCTCATCCCGATGCAGAAGCTCACTTCGCCGCGAATGATCCGGGGAAGGACATTCTGCCTGATGGTTTCGCTCGCATAACGGATCAGGGTCGGACCACTCTGACGGTCTGCCACAAAGAAGCGGCGCGTCGGCGCATTGGCGACGCGCATTTCCTCGGTGACGACATAACGTTCGAGGAAACTTCGCTCCTGGCCTCCGTACTTCTTGGGCCACGTCATCCCGATCCAGCCGCGCTCACCCACCCGCCGACTGAAGCCGTCGACGTCGGCCGAATCGTCCCTCGGGTCATGCGGATTGAACGTGCCGCGCGCGACCTCCTCAGCGAGGAACGCCCGGACTATTTTGCGCAGTTCCTGACAATGGGCGGGCAAACGGATCGGATCGAATCGAAGTGCAACAGTCATAGTCCGCTCCTGATTAACGCGACGCGACCAATGGCCACAACTCGTCGGCGCCACGCGAGGCGACGAATTCGCCTAACCTCACGCTCCAGTAGCTTTCGCTACCGAAATCGTCGCGCCAGCTCAGCGCGCGCAGCGTCAAGCGATGCAGCACATGCTCGTCGGTGTACCCAATTGCACCATGCACCTGATGGGCGATCCCGCCCCCGCGTTCCACGGCCTCGCTGCAACGAATCTTCGCAGCGGCAATCTCAAGAATTCCAGCATCGTCATCCAGGCTTCCCGCCATTGCGGCATCGCCGGCGGAACAGGCGGCGGCAACTGCGGCTGCCGTCTCGCCACCGAGACGCGCGAGGTTGTGCTGAACGGCTTGGAATTTTGAAATCTGCTTTTCAAAGGCGATCCGCTCAGTCGAATAGCGCACCGAGATCGCCAGCATGGTCTCCAGTGCGCCAGCCATCTGCTGGGCACGAACCGCGGCGCCCATCAGCAGCAGCGAATCCGCGCTAAAGCCGGCCGGCGTCGGCGCGATCGCGAGGGGCTTCACCTTGATCAGCTTGACCGTATCGCGCGCTTCATCCGCAAGATTTTCGCCTTGGGAAATCTGACAGGATGCGGCATCGACCAGCGCGACAACTGGACCGTTAGGGGCGTCTGCGATCATCGCGAAATGCGAGGCCTCGCGCGCGAACGCGACCTTTCTGGCAATTCCGTCCAACACACCATGGGCATCAAGGACGATACGGTCGTGCGAGAGCGAGGGCGCGATGCTCATCATGCCTGACGGCGACGAAAGCCCACCTTGCGTCAGCAGCCATCCGGCCAGCATGGTTTCAGCAAGCGGTACGGCAAGGGCCGCGCGCCCGGCAGCGCGCAACACGCCAAATCCATCATCAAGCCCTGCGCCGGCGCCGCCCTGCGCTTCGGGAACCCATGCCAGCGTCAGACCGGAGTCCGTTAAAGCCTGCCAGACCTGTGCCTTCCAGCTATCATTCTTCGCGTTGATGATAGTCTGGGAGTCCGCGAGATCGGCAAAGATGCGCTCCGCCGTCGCCACGATGATATTGTCGCTCTCCACGATACGTCCTTTTTGATGTGTGCTCGATCCGTCCGCGGCTTCGGCGTCTATAACGATCCGATGAAGCTTGGGAGTGCTCAGTCGTAAGCATCTGCGCCCTTACGCAGGGCTTTCCATTCGGCATCATCGTGGCTCGCAATCACGGTGACGCCGCTCGCTTCAAGCCGCCGGATTTTCGCCATCGATTCCAGAAACAGATCCACATTCCAGGTATTCTTCGGCACGGTGTTCTGGTCGAGGTTCGCGCGGACGCTCAGCGCATCCGACGGCAGCAGAAATTCGCCGCTTTTGTCGAGCTTCACCAAGGCCCCGACCAACCCCGGCGAGTGGCCGGGCAACGGCAGCAGCGTGATCCGACCGTCGCCGAACAGATCATGCTCGCCATCAATCACTTTCATCGGGATCGGATGCTTCCAATCGGCGGTAACATAGCCTCTGTTGAGCGCGTCCGGCGCGTTCGCGGCTTCAAGTTCGCGGGCATGAACAATAATCGTCGCCTTCCTGAAGAACTCGTTGCAGCCGCAGTGATCGGTGTGAAGATGCGAGCAGACGACGACGTCGATGTCATCAGGGCCGAGACCGATCGCCTTCAAGCTGTTCACCACATGATCGCCCGGCGACATGATCGGGATCATGAATTTGGCGATACCGCCGATGCGTGCTTCGGGATTGATCGCAATCGACGGATGACAGCCGGTGTCGAACAGCACGTTGCCCTGCGCGTGCCGCAACAACATGCACGACACCGGCAATTCGAACATCTCGCCGCGTGCGGCATCTGGATAATAAGTCGCCTTCCGCATTTTCAAACGGCCGCCCGACAGGACGTGCATCTTCATCACGCGTTCCTTTCAAATCATTCGAGACCGCAAAGGTTGGAAATCGCTCGCCTTTACATCTCAAAATACATACGAGTTTTTTAAAAACTCATAGTAAAGTTGACATGGTTCTATAGCGCAAGCTAACGTAGCCGTCATCGCTTCTTTCGCAGACCTCCCCAAGCATTGCAGCCGGCTGGTTCGATCAACGGATAGAGCGACGCGGCAACAGATGAGCCGGAACAGACACAATCATCGGGCAGGCAGCATAAGGGCGGTCATGTATACGGTTTTCGGCACGTTCGCAGCGACCGCAGACGCAATGCCCGCAAAACCGTTTCTCTGCATTCCTCCACGCCCTGATCGCGCCTACATGCCCAATGGCGCCGAGTTCAGTTACGCAGACATCGCTGGGAAGATCGACCATCTGCGCAGACGATACATCGACGCCGGGTATGGCCACGGCCATCGCGTTTGCCTGCAGTTGGAGAATCGACCGGACTTTCTCGTCCACTGGCTGGCGCTCAATGCGATCGGCGCGTCTATCATTCCGATAAATCCGTCCTATCGGGCCGCTGAGATCATTTACGTGATTTCACATGCTGAGCCTGATCTGATCGTCGCGTTGCACAGCCAATCCGAACTGGTAAAAGCCATAGCGCAATCCGATTGCCCGCCCCTGCTACTTCAAGTCTCGGGCGACGATCTGGGCGAAGGCGTTCGGGATATTCCGCGATCTCGCACTCACCCACCCGCCGAAGGAATCCCAAACAGCAGAAGCGAAGCTGCGCTCCTCTACACATCGGGCACCACCGCGCGGCCTAAAGGCTGCATCCTGTCCAACGAGTATGTGGTTTCGACCGGTCGCTGGTATGTAAGCCGGGGTGGCGAAGCGACCTATCATGCCGGCACTGACCGGCTCTACAGTCCGCTGCCGCTGTTTCACATGGCGGGGCTGACGCTCACGACAATGGCCATGATGTTGACCGGCGGTTGCCTCATCCTGCCGGAACGCTTCAACGCTCGATTTGCCTGGCAGGACATCGTGGCCTGCCGCGCCAATGTCCTCCATTACCTCGGCGTCATCGTCGCCGCTCTCATGGAGCAGCCGCCATCGCCACAGGAATCAATGCACTCTTTGCGCTTCTCCATGGGGGTCGGCGCCAACCCGGAACTGCGCCGCAAGGCACGCGAACGCTTCGGAATTTCGTTTGTCGAAGGCTGGGGGATGACGGAAACCGGCCGCAGTTGCTTCAATACAGTCGAACCATATCATCTCGAAACCAACACCATCGGACGTAGCGAGCCGGGATTCGAGATGATTGCGCTTGATCCCGACGGAAACGAAGTTCCAGCAAGAACGCTTGGCGAATTGTGTGTCCGCCATTCGATGGAAACGCCGCGTAAGGGTTTTTTTTCCGGCTATCTGAAGGACCCTGACGCGACGGAAGAGGCGTGGCGGCACGGCTGGTTTCACACCGGCGACAGCGTCTGGCAATACGAGGACGGCGCTTTCGTATTTGTCGACCGGCTGAAGCATATGATTCGTCGCGCCGGCGAGAATATTTCCGCGGCCGAGGTCGAGAGCGTTCTCGCAACCTCACCTCTCATCAGACAAGCCGCCGTGGTCGGCGTACACGATCCGGTCCGCGAGGAAGAAGTTATCGCGTTTGTGATCGCTAATGACGGGGTGCAGCCTTCCGACGAAATCGCCGAACGAATCTTCGATCACTGCACCGAGCGCCTTGCCCCCTTCAAGCTGCCGGCGTGGCTGGCCTTCGTCGATAAGCTGCCGCTTACCGCCACCAACAAGATTCAGAAACATGCGCTTCTAGGTCCGGACAAGACACCATTGCCGGACGTGAAAGCCATTGATCTGCGGAGGCACAAGACCAACGCGATCAAGTTCAACGGGGCAAGTACCAAATAACGGGAGGAAACAATGAAATTTGCAATGCAAGCGGCCGCTATGGCCACCGCGGCAATTCTATTGCCGCTTGTTGCGCCGGCCGCACACGCCCAGATATCCGACAATGTCGTCAAGATCGGCGTGCTGACCGACATGTCGGGGCCTTACGCTGACGCGACCGGGCCGGGCTCGGTGGAAGCCGTGCGCATGGCGATCGCAGATTTCGGCGGCAAAGTTGCCGGCAAGCCAATCGAAATGGTTGATGCCGATCATCAGAACAAGGCTGACATCGGCGCGGCGATCGCCCGACGCTGGTATGAGAATGAGAACGTCGATGTCATCGTCGATTTCGCCAATTCGGCGGTCGCACTCGCCGTACTCGAACTCACCAAGCAAAAGAACAAGGCCATGCTGATCTCGTCAGCGGGTTCTTCGGATTTCACCGGTAAGCATTGCTCCCCGAACTCGGTGCAGTGGACTTACAACACCTACGCGCTTGCCAACAGCACAGCGCGAGCGCTCGTGAAGGAAGGTGCCAAGAGCTGGTATTTCGTCACTGTCGACTACGCATTCGGACATGCGCTGCGTAACGACGCTGCGAAAACTGTTGAGAAACTCGGCGGCACTGTCGCCGGCGATGTACGCCATCCGTTCAACAACATGGATTTCTCATCGTTCCTGCTTCAGGCACAAAGCTCCAAGGCTGACGTCGTCGCTTTCGCCAACACCGGAAGCGACCTGGCCAATTCGATCCGCCAGGCTCAGGAATTCGGGTTGACCCAAGGCAAGCAGAAGGTCGCGGCCTTCCTGATGCAGACCAGCGACATTCATGCGATCGGCCTGAAATCCGCTCAAGGGTTGATGCTGACGACTGCATTCTATTGGGATCTCGACGACAAGACTCGTGCCTTCGCCGAGAGGTTTTTCGCCAAGACCAAGCGGCGACCGACCATGGTACAGGCCGGCCTGTATTCCGCCGTCACGAACTATCTCAAGGCGATTGAGAAAACGGGCACGGATGATGGCCTGAAGGACATCGCGGAAATGAAGAAGATGCCGATCGACGACTTCTTCGCCCGCAACGCCTTCTTGCGTGAGGACGGTCAACTGATCCACGACATGTATCTGGTTCAGGTCAAGTCACCGTCCGAATCGAAAGGCGCATGGGATTACGAGAAGCTCATACAGACGATTCCGGGTAAGGACGCTTTCGTGTCGCCCGAGGACAGCGCCTGCCCGCTTCTCAAGAAGTAACCTGAACCTCAAGGGGCCGCCACATGAGCGATAATCCGCTTCTTTTCACGCCGCTGCGGCTGCGCAATCTCGAACTCAAGAACCGCATCGTCGTATCGCCGATGGCGACCTATTCGGCGCGTGACGGCCACGCCACCGACTGGCATGTCCAGCATATCGGGAAGCTGGCGGCCGGCGGCGCGGGCCTGGTGTTCGTGGAGCAAAGCTCCGTCAACACCCAGGGGCGGATCACTCACGGCTGCCTCGGCATCTGGGATGACGCCCACCTGGACGGATTGATCAGGCTGGCCGACATCATCCACCAGTTCGGAGCCAAGGCGGCGATCCAGATCGCGCACAGTGGACGGAAGGGATCGTCGCAGCGGCCGTGGGAAGGCGGTGGCCCGCTCACCGACGCCGATCTTGCCGCACGCGGCGAAGGGCCGTGGCCGATCGCAGCTTCCAGCACCGTGCCGTTCGACAACGGATGGCCCGCGCCGCACATGATGAGCCATGCCGACATCGACGGCGTGGCGGAGGATTTTCGAGCGGCATTCCGCCGGGCCCGGACAGCAGGCTTCGACATCGCCGAACTGCACTGCGCCCACGGCTACCTGATGCACTCGTTTTTGTCGCCGCTCGCCAACAACCGCAACGACGAATTCGGCGGCTCGCGCGACAACCGGATGCGCCTGCCGCTGCGCGTCGCCGCGATCATGCGCGAGGAGTGGCCGGATCACCTGCCGGTCTTCGCGCGGATCTCCTCGGTCGACGGCATCGACATCGGCTGGTCCATTGAGGATTCGGTGGCTTTCGCCCGCGAAATGAAGCGGGTCGGCGTCGATGTCATCGACTGCTCGTCGGGCGGCATGAAGCTGCCGCGCGGCAACTCGCTGGTCTCGCGCGAACCCGGCTTTCAGGTGCCCTTCGCCGAACGGATCCAGCGTGAAGCCGATATCCCGACGGTTGCGGTTGGCCTCATCCGCGAGCCCGACTATGCGGAAGCGATCCTGAAGGACGGCAAGGCCACCCTGATTGCGCTCGGGCGTGAATTGCTGTGGAATCCAAATTGGCCGGCGCAGGCGGCTCTTCAGCTTGGATGCGATCCTGACTGGTCGGGATGGCCGGCGCAATACGGCTGGTGGTTGAAGCGTCGGACGGCACAACAGGGGCGATAGTGAACACTCCATGGCGGTGAAACGGAAATCGACCGGCGAAATCGCCTCAACCGATCATGGTGTTCGCACCAAGGCATCCGCGCGCAATGTCAACCTCGCCGCCCGGCAAAAGATCGACAGTTCGGTCAAGTCGGCCAAGCGCGCCTTTGAGGTGCTGGAGTTTTTTGAAGAACATCAGCGCGCAGCCTCGGCCATCGAGGTCGCCAACGCACTTAGGTTTCCGCAATCGAGCACATCGGTGCTGATGCGGACCATGACTTCTCTAGGCTATCTGCGTTACGATTCCAGCCGCCGCAACTATATCCCGACTGCGCGGGTATCGATGCTCGGACACTGGCTTAGCCCAGCCTTGTTCGAGCGCGGCCGCCTGATCAATTTGATGGAAGATCTATCCAACAGAACCAACGAAACGATCATGGTCGGCGTGCAAACCGGACTGACCGCGCAGTATATTCACGTCATTCAGGCCAAGCTTCCAATGCGCCTCTATGTCAAGGCGGGAACGCTGCGCCCGCTGGGGCGGTCGGCTTTGGGCTACGCGTTGCTGTCAAACTATAAGGACCAGGAGGTTCGGCGCATCGTCAAACTACTCAATGGCCATGAGCCCGACCTCGCCCGCCATATCGACGTCAAGGAGTTACTGACTGAACTGGCCAATGTACGCCGCAAAGGTCACGCCTTCTCCCTGAACCTCGTGACACCTGGCGCTGGAGCCGTCGCCATGAACCTACCCAGGATAGCGGAATCCCAGCAACCGCTGGTAATTTGCGTCGCCGGCCTAACCGATGCGCTGATCCGGCAGGAACAAGACATCGCTGACCTCATGCGGCGCACGATCGATTTTCATCTGTCCGACTGAGACGGTTCGGCCATCCAAGAGCCAACATCTGCGCATCGCCGCATCCACGGCCCAAAGCGCACTGACATCAGCGACGACGATTCCAACTGCCTGCACCCGAGGCTTGTCACCAGATCACCGCAATGGGGTAAGTCGCAGTTGCGCCCGCCCCTCGCCACTCCCACGCATGACGCCATTTCGTCGTCATGAAAAACCGGCAATCTTATGCGGGACATAGGGTGCTTCGAGCATCTTGATTTCGTCGGCCGTCAGTTTCAACGAGAGTGCCGCTACGGCGTCGGTGAGCTGCTCTACTTTGGAAGCGCCGACGATCGGCGCCGTGACCCCCTTCTTCTGCAAAACCCACGCGAGCGCGACCTGGGCCCGCGGCACGTCGCGCGCTCCGGCGATCTTGCCGACGGCTTCGACGACAAGACGGTCCGATTCCGGGAAATCATTATAAAGCGTCTTGCCGAACGCATCGGTCACCTGCCGCGAACTGCCGCCCGCATCGTTCCAGTCACGCGCGAGCCGACCGCGCGCAAGCGGACTCCACGGCATCAGCGCGATTCCCTGATCGAGGCAGAACGGAATCATCTCCCGCTCCTCCTCGCGATTGATGAGATTGACATGATTTTGCATGCTGACAAATTCAGTCCACCCGTTCAACCGCGAGGTGTAGAGCGCCTTGGCGAACTGCCACGCATACATGCTCGAAGCACCGATATAGCGCGCCTTACCCGCCTTCACCACGTCATGAAGAGCTTCCATCGTCTCCTCGATCGGCACGCCGGAATCCCAGCGGTGAATCTGGTAGAGGTCGACAAAATCGGTGCCCAAGCGCCTCAAACTGTTGTCGATCTCGGCGAGAATCGCCTTGCGTGACAGACCCGCTCCATTCGGTCCAGGCCGCATCCGCCCATTCACCTTGGTGGCCAACACAATATCATCGCGGTTGACGAAATCCTTCAGCGCACGACCGACAATCTCCTCCGAGGTGCCGTCGGAATAGACATTAGCCGTGTCAAAGAAGTTGATGCCGAGATCAAGAGCCTTCTTAATTAGCAGCCGACTTCTCTCTTCATCGAGCGTCCAGGGATGCGTCCCGCGACCGGACACGCCATAGGTCATGCATCCAATGCAAATTCTCGATACACCCAGGCCGGTCTTGCCGAATTTCACGTAGTCCATTTCACACATCATCCTCTCAAGCCATCCCCATGTATGAATGACAGATAGTGAAGGCTCGAGAAGGGTAGCAGAATCGGAGCAGCTATACGAATTTGATGCAACTATCCACGATTCTGGGTATTCAACGATGCGATGCAAGTCGGCTCTGAACAGGATTTCCTGAACCCGCAGCTCCAACCTTTCGCGACGCAACTATTCTGCATCGGGCAGGATCATGGTCCGCACTGCTTGCGGCCGTATGGAGCTTTCTCGAATACCGTTAGAACGATACCGCTGAAGACTAAAGCGATCTGTCTTCACGCCGACTTACATTCAAGCCTACAGCAGACTGCACCAGTCCAGCACCTTCAGTCCACATGATGCCACACGCCTATTCGACCTTACTCGTCGACAATTGGCGGCAGCTCTAGTCGATCCGGTCGACGCTAGGTGAATCTTAACTGGAAGCTTACGATCTGGAATTGCTGGAGAGGAAGACTTCTAGATTATACAACTTCTCAAGGTGAGAATATCAAATCTCAGGTCCGGTGCCGTGTCGTTCCCAATTAAATTCAGCTTCACGACCTTGCTTGAGTGTAGGTTTGGCGTTCGGGAACGGGACGCATCAACTTCATGCGTCCCCGCACATGAAGTGCTCTGCTCCAACAACATATCATCGCCAAATATCGCGGCATGCGGCGACGGAACTGACTTGCGGGGTCACCTCGCGGTTCGAGCGAGGACGAAATCGAACGGCGAACGCCAAAGCGTGGCACCATTTACGACACGTTCGAAGACTCCAATCAAAGAACTCTTAACACCGAACACTGCGTCGGACTCAAGATAGGCATCACCCGCAACGAAAATATGCGTCACTAGCTTTTGATAGCCTTCGGCCGTCACGAGGTAATGCATATGCGCCGGACGATACGGATGGCGGCCGAGATGACCGAGCATCTCGCCGACCGGTCCGTCGTCGGGAATCGGATAGGACACCGGCTTGATGCCCGCGAAACGATAAGCCCCATCGGAACGCGTCACGAAGATGCCGCGGTTGTTCCACCTCGGCTGAACACCGGGCTGCTGAACATCGTAGAAGCCCTCGGCACTGTCCGACCAGACGTCGATCCGCGCTCCCTCGATCGGTTTGCCGTCGAGATCGATCACCCTGCCCTCATAAAGACAGCTCTCGCCCTTGCCGTCGAGGTTGATGCTGTCCCCCATCTGACGCACGGGCGCGCCCTTGACATGGAAGGGACCGAATACTGTGTTTTCGGTTGCTCTCGCCGGACGGCGGTTATTGATGGCATCGACCAACATCGAGAAGCCGAGCGCATCGCTCAGCAAGATAAATTCCTGACGCTCGCTGCTGCACATCTGACCGGTTCTGGTCAAAAACTCGATACCGTAATTCCATTCGTCCTGCGTCAATTGAATATCTTGGGCGAATGCATGAAGATGCTTGATCAGACAGGCCATGACCTCGGCCAGACGCGGGTTAATATCTTTCCCCATTCGTCCGTTGACGGCTTCAATCGAATTTTCCTCGGTGAAATAGCCGGCCATCTCGTTGTCTCCCTGATTCTGTTCTCGTGTCGGGCTTGCCCTGACAACCTGCATACTTGACGCGGATTGCTATAGCTCGTTTCGCATCCTATTCAGGTCGTGCCTTCCCGAGCAGGTTGCAACAGCTCACAAACCGCGTCTCGAGCAACCGGGCGCGGATTTCAACACGGCGCTTTGACCGCGAGATCCGCTGCCAGGTCGAGATCGTTTTCGCGAAGCCCGATATCGCGCGGCGCAAGCGGCGCTTCAAGAGACCATGCAAAATCATGAAATTGCCCGCCGACCGGTCCGCCGAACAAGTCGGTCACTGGCGCCAAAGCAACCGCAGCGGCCGGGGGTTATAGGCAACCGAATGCGGCAACAAAACCGCATGCGTTTCCGCATGGGGTAGATTGAAACTATCGCCGAGCATATGGCAGAGCTTGTGATGCAACGCCATTCCGACCTGCGCGAGGACCGTACCGCAAAGCCATGAGCCGAACGGCGTCTCCTCGCGTGCGTCAAGGTTGCCGGGATTGGCGATGACGCGAGGCAAGCCTGCTTTGAAGGTCCAGAGACCGGCGAGCGCCACTTGATCCGGGCGAGAATGCCGAAACCTACAACGACCCAGCCCGCGTGTCGTTTCGTACCGCCGATCAGCCTTTGCCTTTCAGTCCTCGGAAAACGAACTTCATGTAGGCTTGGATCACCCATTCGGGGATGTGCTGTGCTTTCTTTCCCGCCTTCGAGAAGCGCAAATAGATGTAAAAGCGGGCAGCCATAAGAACAAAGACGATGACCTCCAGTTCTCGTTCGTCATAACCTTCTATCTCGCCGTTGCTCAAGCTGCGCTTCAATGCCTTCATATAGTGCTTGGCGAGATTCCCAATATGGTTGTCAAACGCTGAGGGAGCCGCGACCTCAGCTTCGTTCACAAGGCGATAAAAACCTGGATGACGTGTCAGAAAATCGAAGAAACCCCGAAAGCCGGTTTCTTCCATCTCCATAACATTGCGGGAGCCCTTGATCTGTTCCCGCACCTCCTCAAGCAGTTCTTCGCCAACGCTGGGAAGCAGGACGTCAAAGAAAGACTGCCGGGATTGAAAGTGCTTGTAGAACGTTCCGGTGCCCAGTCCGGCGCCTTCCGAAATTCTCGAAATGGATGCTTCTTCGTAACCGACTTCACCGACAACCCGCTCGCCGGAACGCAGGAGCGCCTGCCTATTGCGCGCCACCTTTTCCGCGCGTGTCGGCTTGGGCGAAGAACTGCCTTCGGTCGCAGAAGCTCCCTGCTGGGATCGGCGATTTTTCATGTTGCCTGTGATCTCCCCTCGATTCGGGACAACCTATAAAGGAAACCGGAACAACTCCCAAAAAGAGAAAGGTGAGCCACTATTCACTTTTGTCTTGTTTTGATGTTCTCGATCTGCAATCCTCCGGTAACTTCAAGTTCAGATCAGGGAACGGAAATGCTTCGAACAGGACTCGCCGCCAGCGCGCTCTTTATGGCTGTTGTTGCGCATGCAGCCGAGACACCCCCGATCAAGATCGGGGTATTGACGGATATGGCCGGGCCTTATGCCGCAATTACAGGAAAGGGCGCGGTTGTCGCGGCGAAACTTGCGATCGAGGATTTCCAGAAAGAAGCGCCTGACCAGAAGGTTGAGTTGCTTTCTGCGGATCATCAGAACAAGCCGGATATCGCCACGGGCATCGCCAGAAAGTGGTTCGATGTGGACGGTGTTTCTATGGTTTCTGAACTGACCACGTCAGCTGTGGCGTTGGCCGTCCAGAAGCTTGCTGAGGACAAAAACAGGGTCAGCATCGCGTCAGGAGCCGGGTCGTCCGATCTAACCGGAAAGGCCTGCAGCAAGACGGGATTCCACTGGACCTATGACACCTACGCGCTAGCAAATGGCACAGGCCGCGCGATTATGGATCAAGGTGCCAAACGCTGGTACTTCCTGACGGTCGACTATGCTTTCGGAAAGGCGCTGCAGGAGGATGTCACCCAGGCGGTTCGCGCCAAAGGTGGCGAAGTCATCGGTGAAGTCAAGCATCCGCTCAACACGTCAGATTTTTCGTCGTTTCTGCTTCAGGCCCAGCAATCGGGCGCGGATGTGATCGGACTTGCCAATGCTGGCGCCGACCTAATTAACTCCATCAAGCAAGCAAACGAGTTTGGGATTCCGCAGAAGCAACGGCTGGCGGCATTGCTGGTCTATATCACCGATGTGCATGCGCTCGGCCTTCCGGTTGCCAAGAACGTATTCTTGACGACCGCGTTCTACTGGAACGCCAACGACGAGACGCGTGCATGGTCGAAGCGATACTTCGATCAAATGGGATCAATACCCACGATGGCTCAAGCGGGCGTCTATTCCGGCGCGCTGCATTACTTACGTGCGGCTTCCAAGGCGAAATCGGTCGAGGGCGACAAGGTGGCGGGTGCAATGCGAGAAATAGCAGTTAACGACGCCTTCGCCAAAGGCGGGAAGGTGCGTGCGGACGGACGAATGGTTCACGACATGTATCTTGCCCAGGTAAAGGAGCCGCAGCAATCGAAGGGGCCGTGGGATTACTACAACATCGTGAAAGTCATCAAAGGCGACGAGGCGTTTCGCCCGATGGCGAATGGTGGATGCCCGCTGGTCGTCAAGTAAGGCTATAGGGCTGTGACAATGGATCGTTATCGTCTCATCGGATCAACCGCATCGCCTTATGCATTGAAGATGCGATCCTTGCTTCGCTATCGCAGAATCCCATTTGATTGGGTGATCATGACGCCTGAACTGAGACGTGCGACGTCTCATCTCCGGCCAATGCTGATTCCGGTTCTTCAGTATCCGGACGGTTCCTACGGAAACGAAACGACCGCGCTTGCCCGCGAACTTGAGCGTCGTCACACAGGCCGGTCGATGATACCAGATCGACCGGAGATCGCTTTTCTGAGCGAACTCATCGAGGATTTCGCCGACGAATGGGTCGTCAAGCCACTCTTTCTATATCGCTGGTGGGATGCCGAGGATCAGTCCTACGTTTCACGGTGGGGAGCGGAAGAGTGGTCAGTCTTCGAATCGGGGATGACGCGTGACGCGATCGTCTCGCATTTTCGCGCGCGTCAAGTATCACGAATGCCAATCCTCGGTGCGACGAAAGAAAACTATGGGCTGCTCGCGGAAAGTTACAAGCGTGTACTCCTGGCCTGCGAACCGCATGTCGGCATAGGACAATTCATCTTTGGAACGCGCCCCTCGATCGCGGATATCGCGCTGTACGGTCAGCTTAGCGAACTGGGCACTGACCCCACGCCCATGAGAATCATGAGAAATATCGCGCCGTTCACGGATCATTGGGTTCGACGCGCCGACGATCTTTCCGGAGTCAATGGAGCTTGGCGAGCGCGGGAGGATAGTATCTCCCCCTGGGCCATCGACCTGTTGCGGATCGTGGGGGAGCTGTATCTTCCATTCTTAACCGCGAATGAACGCGCGTTTAAGGAGGGAAAAAATCAGCTGGAGATTACGGTTTGGGGCAAGCCGTATGTGCTTTCTCCATTCAAGTATCAGGTCAAATGCCTGACCGCTCTCCGTTCTTCATTCGCGTCGTTAACGAGTCAGGAGCGGAGCGCCATTGGATCGGTTCTCGACGCGACGGGCTGCTCCCCGCATCTTATTGACAGTCGCCATCAATGACATTCTTCGCACCCGACTGGATTTCACACCATGCTGCGGTGTCGCCCGATCAACGGGCGATGACCGACGTCTATTCCGGCCGGTCATTCACATATGCGGAAATGGAAAACAGGTGCGCTCGCCTCGCGTCTCATCTTCAGGGTCTCGGCGTCGAACGCGGCGATCGAGTCGCCGTGCTGTGCTTTAACTCGACAGACATTTTTGAGATTCAGTTTGCATGTTGCAAGCTTGGCGCTGCGTTCGTTCCTTTGAATTGGCGCCTTTCGCCGATCGAGATCATGGCGATCGCGGAAAATGCATCGCCGAAAGTACTCATTCATGGAGCCGAGTTCCGAGAGACCGCGCTCTCACTGAAAACGGCGGGACATGTGGTCTGTATCATCCAGGTCAGCGACGGCGCCCCCTCCAGCTACGAAGATGCGATACGTGCCTCCGATGTTATCCAGCGGCCCTGCGCAATCACCCAGGACGATCTCCTCGCCATTATGTACACCTCGGGAACGACCGGACTTCCAAAAGGGGTTCTCGTAACACAACGGATGGCGATTTTCTCGGCCATTAATGGCATGATGAAAACGGGGGTGAGCAAGCGCTCCACAGGTCTGACTTTTCTTCCGCTGTTTCATGTCGGCGGATTGTTCCTGATGGCGAACTTCATATTTCACGCTGGCGGCCACAACGTAGTGATGCGAAATTTCGACGCGCGCGAATGCCTGAATCTTCTGGCTGACAAGGACATCAGGATTTCCCACGCGTTCGGAGTACCGACCAATTTCGCGTTGATTTCGGAACTCCCCGATTTTGCGTCATGCGATCTAAGTCACGTCGAATGTTTGATGGTTGGCGGGGCTCCATCGCCGATGGGATTGCTCATGGCGTATGCGAATAAGGATATTCGGCTCCAGCAGGGCTGGGGGATGACTGAAACGGCGACAATCGGAACGGTGCTTGCCGCTGATGATGCCTTTGATAGGATTGGATCTGCCGGTCAAGCGGTCATGCACGCCGAACTGGCCATCCTGGATGACGAGTGCCATCCCCTCCCAGTCGGAGCGGTCGGACAGCTAGCGATCCGCGGTCCAACCGTAACGCCTGGATATTGGCAGCAACCAGCAGCGACCGAAGCCGCGTTCCATCAAGAGTGGTTTCTCACGGGAGATGCAGCCCGCGTCGATCAGGACGGTTTCTATTATATAGTTGACCGCTGGAAGGATATGTACATATCCGGCGGTGAGAACGTCTACCCGGCTGAGATTGAGAGTATTTTGTCCGGCTTGAATGGCGTCAGCGAAGCGGCAGTTATTGGTATCCCGGATGAAAAATGGGGTGAGGTCGGTTGCGCTTTCCTTGTCTGCCAAATTGGGACCACCCTAACTGCCGAGGATGTGATCACTTACTGTGCTGGCCATCTGGCACGGTTCAAGTTGCCGAAACAAATCATTTTTGTTGAGGAGATTCCGCATACGGCGGCAGGGAAAATATCAAAGCCGGATTTACGTGGAAACTATCGAGACGGGAAATACAATTCGTCGAAGAACTGACAAAGCGATCGCCATCTCCACACGTCCGCACCTCCCCTAATTTACCATCTCAACAAGTGTACAGGTTTGACGCTCACAGACGATGGAAACCAATCCTGATATTTGATGCTGACTTCCCTGTTCTTGGAGAATATTTCCCTGCAACAAGCGTGATTTAAAACCAAAAGAAGTACCCGCACCGCAGAAGTTTTAGGCGCATTGCCTGTTATAAATCGCCTGAAAATCGCGAAATTCCCTGCACTTTTCCCTGTTCTCAGGGAAATTTCGCCAATGACTGTTTCACATCCGACTGCGTCCGCCACCACCCAGTCCCGGCAAACCCGGTATCCGCGTCGACTATGAAAGTTGTCCGTTCTTCACGGGCTTTGCTGGAACGCTCGAATGTCTTGATGCCAACGGGGCACGCACGGCTGCCGAGTGACGAGCGCCCAGAAAACCACAATCACCTTGCGGTGAAATGTCCGCTATTGGCGCAAAACGGACATTCCATAACGTCCGATCGGCGAATGCTGACATAAAGTAGGCGCATCGAGGTAGCTACTTCACTTGTCGTGAGGGTTAAAGATATGACGTTTTCACTATCGGTGAATTTCGCAGCTCCTCAGCGGTGCCACGCAAAGTGACTTCGCCGAGATCCAGCACGCAGCCTGATGACGCCACATCGAGCGCAATCGCAGCATTCTGCTCGACCAGCAGAACCGCCGTTCCCTCCGCACTGATTTGGCGGACGATGCCGAAAATCTCCTCGACGATACGGGGCGCGAGCCCGAGCGACGGTTCATCGAGCAACAGGAATTCGGGACGCCCCATCAGTGCTCGCGCAATCGCAAGCATCTGCTGCTCGCCGCCGGATAGCGTTCGCGCCGGCTGCGCAAGCCGTGCCCGCAGACTCGGAAAGATATCGAGAAGTCGCTCGCTCTCGGCAGCGATATCAGCCGCGCCGCGCCGCAGATAGCCACCGAGGCGCAGATTATCCGCAACGCTGAGACTCAGAAACAGCTCGCGCTGTTCCGGCACCAGCGCGACGCCCGCTTTCAGCGCCCGATCCGGCGCGCCGTCAAACAGCGGTTTATCGTCAAGCGTTACGGTCCCGGCAGCGCGCGGCAGCAATCCGACGATCGCTTTCAGAAGCGTCGATTTGCCAGCTCCATTCGCACCGAGCACGGTGACGATCGCACCGCGAGGCACGTCAAGGCTGACGCCGCGCAGCACCGTCTTGTTACCGTAACCGGCATGAAGATCACGCACTGAAAGCATGAGCCGCTTTCTTTCCAAGATAAGCCTCGATCACTTCGGGCGATGCCCTCACCTCCTCGGGAACGCCTTCCGCTATCTTGCGCCCAAAGTTCAGCACGCTGATCCGATCCGAAATCGCCATCACCAACGCCATGACATGATCGATGACGAGAATAGTCAGCCCATGATTGGTGCGCAGATCGAGCAAAACGCGGTTGAGCGCCTCGATTTCGGCGGCGCGCAGACCGGCTGCGGGCTCATCGAGCAACAGGAGCTTCGGTTGCGTCGCCAGTGCGCGGGCAATCTCCAGGCGGCGCTGCTTGCCGAACGGCAACGCTGCGGCGGCACTGTCTTGATCCTCCGACAGGCCGACCAGAGCGAGCAACTCGCGGGCCTCGCCCCGAGCTTCGGCTTCGCTTGCGCGCCATCGACCATCGTGCAGCGCCGCGCTGATGCCGTTGCAGGCGTAACGGCTGTCCAGCGCCACCACGACGTTGTCCAGCGCCGTCATTTCCCCGAACAGTTCGGTATTCTGGAAGGTGCGCGCGATACCCTGGCGCGTGATCAGATGCGGCGCGCGCCCGGACAGACTTTCTTCCTCGAAGGTCACATCGCCTTCGCTCGCACGATAAAGCCCTGTCACCACATTCAGCAGTGTGCTTTTGCCGGCACCGTTCGGCCCGATCACGGCATGAATGGTCCCGCGAGCGATATCCACCGAGACATTGTCGAGCGCAACAAGGCCGCCGAACCTGACGGTGACGCTGTCGACATGGAGAAGCCGCTCCGTCATCGCCGTTCTCCACCAAGCCGTGGCAGAGCCGCAACGATCCCCTTCGGCAATCGCAAACCTGCAAGGCCTTCCGGCCGCAGCACAATGAACCCAAGCAGGAGAAGCGCGAACACCAATCCGAGGTAGGTCTGAAAGGCCTGAAGAAAATCAGGCAGCAGAACGAAGACGATGCTGCCGACCAACGCACCGAGCGGTGACATCATCCCACCAACCACGGCCACGGCCAGGAAATAGACACTCTGCGTGATCCCGAACTGGGCCGGATCGAGATAGGTCGAGAGCGGCGCCAGCAAGCCGCCGCCGAAGGCGCCGAGGAAGCCGCTCGCGCCGAAGGCCGCTGCCTTATAGCGCAGTACATTCAATCCCATCAGTTCGGCGGCCGTCTCGCTTTGCCGAATCGCGGCCAGAGCGCGTCCGTAATGTGAATGATTGAGATGATGAACCGCGAGAAACAGCATCGCCGTGGCGGGGACGATCACATAATAGAGCTGGCCGCCGGTCGACAGGGTCAATCCGAAGATCTCGAACGCCGGCACCGGCATCCCAGCGGCGCCGCCCGTGACATTGTCGGAATAGATCAAGGCGATCTGCACGATCGCCGTCACCGCCAGCGTCACCAGCGCCAGATAATGACCCGAGACGCGCAGCGTCATCTGACCGAGCACAAAGCCGACAACGAATGCACCGATGGAGACAATCGGCACACCAGCCCATAACGGAATGCCCCATCGTGCCGCCAGAATCGCGGAACCATAGCCGCCAAGCGCAACGAACGCGGCCTGCGCCAGCGATATCTGCCCCGCGAACCCGGTAACGACAATAAGCCCGAGAACAACCAGCGCTGTCCCTGCCACCAAGCAGATCTGAAACAGATGGAATTCCGCGAGCGCGTGTGGCGCGATGAAGAAGGCCGCCACCGCAATTGCAACGATGAGCGCGCGCCCTGCCATGCCGCTACACCTTCTTCATCGCAAGGACGCCGAGCAATCCTTGCGGACGAACCAGTACAACCGCGATCAGGATGCCGTAGCTGATCATGTCCTTCAACGCGCTCGACACGTAAGTGCCGGCAAGCGCTTCCAGCACACCGAGAACGATGCCGCCGATCACCGCACCGGGCAGACTATTGAACCCGCCGAGCACTGCGGCAGTGAAGCCCTTGATCCCGATCAATCCCATATCGGGCGACAACGTCAGCAGAGGCGCAACCAGCACACCGGCAACGGTCGCGAGGACCGACGACAATATCCAGATCGCCAGGAAGACCATCGAAACCTGCACACCGATCAGACTTGCACCGATCCGGTTGTCGCAGGCCGCCATGATAGCCTTGCCGTGGAACGTCCGCTCGAACAGCAGGAACAGCAAGGCCAGGACACCCAGGGATACGCCGACGATCGCCAGATTGGCGGGCACGACCAGAATGCCGAACACTGAGATCGGTGCCGGAGACAACAGAAACGGAAACGGCCATGCACTGGGGCCCATATAGGCCCGAACGAACTCGCGCAGCACCGTGCCCATGGCAAGGCTGGCGATGATCTGTGCCAGCAATGAGGCATTGCGCAACGGCCACATCAAGCCGCCGTAGATCAATGCGCCGAGCAACACCGACGCGACGAGCGCCACAACCACAGCCGGCCAGAATGGCAATCCGATCAACGCTTGCGCGATCAGCACAAGATAGGCGCCGAACGTGACCTGATCGCCGTAGCCGAAATGGACCACGCCGGTTCCCTTGTAGATCAGGACGAAGCCGAGCGCGATCAATGCGTAGACTGCGCCTGCCGTGATCGAACTGACGAGGACCTGAGCGAGCATGGCGGCCTCAGAGCGAGGCAATCCCCTTGATTTCGATCAATGCATCCGGCCGCACCAGACCCTTGACGACAACACCGGTAGCCGCCGGCCATGGCGGGCCCTTGAACAATTCGCGCCGCAACTGCGAGGTCTTCTTGTATTCGTCGAGCGACAGCACGTAGTCGGTCGTCTCCACGATGTTGTCGAGACTGCCGCCGACATGCTGGAGCACCCGCGCGAACTTCTCGAAGATGCGGCGCGTCTGCGCGACGATGTCGCCGGGACCGACGATGTTGCCTGCATCGTCGGTGGCGGTGGTGCCTGAAAGGAAAATCAGATTGCCCACCCGCACTCCCGGCGAGAAAGTGAATTTCTCGGGCCATTTGCCGCCCGGTAGAATTGGTTGATAGATCGGCATCACAAGCTCCTTTCAGCCACGCTGGCGCAGGGCGAAGCGCTGAATTTTTCCGGTTTCGGTTTTTGGCAATGCATCGACATATTCGATCTCGCGCGGGTACTGATGCCGCCCCACACTGTTTTTCACCATGCTGACCAGTTCGTCGCTTAACGCGTCGCTTCCGGCGTATCCCTGACGCAGCACGACGAAGCTCTTGACGATCTGCCCGCGCAGCGCATCGGCCTTGCCGATCACCGCAGCCTCTGCAACGGCCGGGTGCTTCAGCAGCGCGCTCTCCACTTCGAACGGTCCGATGCGATATCCGGCGCTTTTGATCATGTCGTCAGCGCGGCCTTCGAACCAGAAATAGCCATCGCTATCCCTGCGGCCGAGATCACCGGTCACGATCCATCCGTGTTTGACCAGCGCGCGCGTCGCCTCGGCGTCGTTCCAATAGCAGAGCCAGTAGCGGCAATCCGGGTTGGCTTTCTTGCCGATGAAACCGGTTTCGCCAGCGGCAAGTTCACGCCCCTCTTCATCAACAACGGCCATAGTATAGCCGGGTGACGGCAGCCCCATCGATCCGGCCTTTACGTCCATGTCGAGTGCATTGTAGTTGCCGATCGGCAGCGCGTATTCGGTCGCACCGAAATGATCCATCGGCGTGAGGTTCCAAACCCGACGGAAGGTCTCCACGACCTTGGCGTTCAAGGGTTCACCGCAACTTGAAATCGCATGAAGACGCAGCGCCGGCGCTCGAAGCACGGCGTCATCCAGCGTCATCAGGCTGCGCAGCAAGGTCGGCGTTGTCGCGAGATTGGTGACGCCATAACGCTCGAGCACTGACAGGCAGAGTTCGGCGGTCGGGTTTTGCTGAACGGAGATGACAGTGGCGCCTGCCGCGAGCGCGCCGAGATAGCAGATGAATCCATAACCCCAGCCGGGATCGCCTGTCGGCCACAACACATCATCCCGCCTGAGGTCGAGGCCGTAGATGATATACGGCCAGATCGCGGCGAGGAAATTGACCGCGATGGCGCCGCCTTTCGGCTGCCCTGTCGATCCCGACGTATAGATCAGTGCTGTCGGCTCTTCGCGATTCCGGCGAACGGCAACGAAGTCACGGCTTTCATTCGCCATCGCCGCGTCGAAACTGATCGCGCCATCGGGTAATGCCGCATCGGAGCGGCCCGCGATAATCAGCCGGGCCACCGTTCCCGGCGGAACCTGTCCGAGCACGTCGTGATGAGTCACCAGCACGCGCGCCCCGCAATGCTTGAGGCGGTAATCAACAGCGTCGGGACCGAATCCGGTAAATACCGGAACATAGATCGCACCGACCTTGAGTGCGGCGATGATCGCGATGATGACTTCGGCACCGCGCGGCATCAGCCCCGCAACGCGGTCGCCCGGACCGACACCAAGCCGCCGCAAGGCATTCGCGAAGCGATTGCTTGCCTCGGACAAATCGCGATAGGAGAATTTTTGATCGGTACCGTCACGACTGACGACGATCAATGCGGTTCGATTCATGTCGGCATGCCGATCGACGATCGAATGGCCGAGCGACACCGCGTCGCCCTCGCCCCAGCCCAGCGACTCACGGACCTGATTCCAGTCGAACGATCGAACGGCATTTAAATAGCTTGGGCGTTCAGCCGACATTTTGACGTTCCGGGGTCTGCCCGTTCGCGGGCCGGCACAACAGCAGATAGGTGTGGTGGCCTTCCAGCACGGTTTCGTCGCGCCCGTTGACGAGGCGGATGTCGAAACGCACCACCGCCGTATTGCGCCCCTCCAGACGCTTCACCGACGCGACCTCGAAGCGGCTGGCCAAAGCGTCGCCAACGAACACCGGCTTCAGGAATCGCGCGCCTTGCTCCATGAACGCGACCATCGCGTCTTCAAGTTGGCGCGACATCGGCGTCGCACCGAGCGCCGTCATCGACATCACCAGAAGACCATGTGCCAGCCGTTTCCCGAAACGGGTCTTCGCGGCATAGGCATCATCATAATGAATCGGATGATCATCCCCGGTCATCTGCGCAAAGGCATTGAACTGGGGATCGGCAACTTCACGGGGGGGACCGGAGAAGGTTTGCCCCACCGTGAAATCGTCGGCGAACAGTTGCGGTTCGGCTCGCGTCACTTCGTGCCGCCTTCCGTCGCGCGCACCACCTCCGGCAGCATCTTCCGGCTCAGGTCACCCTGAATTTCGACCACCTTGGCCGCTTGATTGCCTTCGCGAATGCCGGGGCCGAACGTGGTCGGCAGCGTCAGCGCGGTCTCGTAATTCTTCAGCGACTCGAGCGCCTTGATGAATCCCGCCTGCGTGAGTTGCGGTCCAGCCCGCTTCAAGGCTTCGACGAAGACCTGCGCACCACCATAGCCGAGCACGTCGCCGAGATCCGGACGGCCCTGCCGCGCAAGATCGGGGAAGTGTTTCTCGAATGTCGTGCGAAACTTGACGGCGGCGGGATCATTGCTTTCCGGCAGCACTTTCAACGTGACGATGTTCTGGGTGCCGGCGGCGGCTGCACCAACGATCTCGGGATATTTGCGGCTACCGGCCGAGTTCGCCCCCATGATCATCGCCTTCAATCCAAGCTGCTTGGCCTGACGCGTAATGATGGCGGAGGGATTTGGATAACCATAGACAATTAGCACGTCGGGCGCGGTCTGGATGACACGCGTCAATTGTGCCGTGAAGTCGGTATCCGAAATGTTGAAAGTCTCATCGCTGACCAGCGAGACTTTACGCTCCGTGAGCCGCTTGGTGACGCTCTCGCCGCCGCGCTTGCCGTATTCATCGGATTGCTTCACCAACGCGACCTTCTTGGCCTTGAGGTGATCGAGAACATAATCCGCGATTGCAATACCCTGCTGGCGATCATTCATTGGGCCGGTCCGAAACACATTCGGAATGATCGGCTCGGTCACCGCCGGCGTTGAGAACACCGAGATGAATGTCGGTGTCTTGCCGGCCTTGAAAGTCGGCACCAGGGCCTGACCGACGGCGCTCGCCGCGGGACCGAAAACCGCGAACACCTTGTCCTGATCGACCAGACGCTTGTAGGCCGCAATGCCTTTCGGCGGCGATGACTCGTCGTCCAGCGACACCCACTCCAGCTTGCGGCCATTGATGCCACCCGCGGCATTCGCCTCCTCGAAGGCGATCGTCGCGCCGGCGAGATTGCCGGTCCCGAACACGGCTAGAGGTCCGGTCAGACTCCCGAGAATGCCAATCTTGATCGTCTTGTCGGTTACACCGGGCTCGTCTGCACGACTTGCAGCCGACGACCACAACGGCACCGCCGCCAACAACCCGACAGCCGCGACGCGCATCGCCCAACGAACTTGCCTCTTGAACATCATGCCACCTCCAATTTCTCGATTATCGGAAATTATTATTGATTATTCGAAATAGTAGAGTAGGTAGGTCGATTGTCAAGCACGTTCGGCCGCAGCTAGATTCCGCGCGCCACATCAGGAAGCCCAGCTTTGAAAAGTGAGAATGAATCCCCGCTCGAGCGCTACTTCAGAGCCCTCGAAAGCATTGCGATTTCGCCGCACGGCCTTAGCGTTTCCGAGATTGCACAGGCCTGCGATCTTCCTGTCGGGACCGCGCACCGCCTGCTGCAGAATCTGCAACGCTCCGGCTTGATCGCCACCAACGGCGAGAAGCGAAAGGATTATCGACTGGGCGAGCGGCTGTTGCGGCTGCTGCACGCCGGATCGGACGGCGCATGGCTGTCGATCGCCGTACAACCCATCCTCAACGATCTCGCAAACCGGCTGGAGGAAACCTGTTATCTCGCACGGCTCGCTGGGCACGAGATCGTTTCGACAGCATGGGCAACACCGAACAGCGGTCTGCGCGGGTACGTCGTCCCCGGTTACAGGATGTCACCGCATGTTGCCGCGTCCGCCAAGGCGATCCTGGCGTTTCAATCACCGGAGTTGATCGACAAGGCGCTCACTGAACCGCTGCCGAAACTGACCAAGAATACCAAAACCGATCGCGCCAGCATCGACCGCGAATATGCGCAGGTGCGCAAGCAAGGTTATGCGACGTGCTGGGACGAAATGGAGATCGGGCTCGGAGCCATCGCAGTACCAATTTCGCTGCCCGATACCGGCGTTATCTACAGCGTCGGCATCGCCGGCCTCATCGACCGGCTGACACGACGTTCGGAGCAGGACTCGGTGGCGCTTCTCCAATCGTCCGTCGAGATGTTATCGCGGGCGTTGCGCGATCTGGGGCCACCAGAACATATCGGGTCGCAGGACAATAGGTACCGTAAGAGATCATAAGAGATAATGTGATAGCACGTCGAAGACGACGATCCGGAGCACGGTAACGGACGGCTTATCCACCACCTCGCATCAAGCGATGTGACGAATCGCCCCGGCATTTGACGACGTCATGTGGCGCGATGATCTTTGTCGGGGTATCTGGAGCCACGACGCCTGTCAGCGAATCTCCAACTCAGACCAGATCTGGGTGAACATCGACTGATACGCGGGATGCGTCCGTATCGCCACCGGATCTCTACGCACATCGCGGAGGTCCACGTCGTGTACCACCTTCACAGTGGCAGGCCGATTGGTCAGGACAACAATACGGTCCGCCATTGAGATCGCCTCACCAATATCATGCGTGATGAGGATGACGCTTTTCTGTTGCTCCTTGATAATCCGCGCCACATCCGCCTGAAGCAACAGACGGGTTTGAAAGTCGAGGGCGGAGAACGGTTCATCCAACAGGATGACCGCAGGATCAAAAGCCAGCGTTCGCATCAGCGCAACACGCTGCCTCATTCCACCGGATAGGCTTGCCGGCTTGCTGTGTTCAAAACCCGACAAGCCGTAACGTCCGATCAGATCCATTGCGACCCGGCGCGCCGATCCCATTTCCGCGCCCCGCACCTCAAGCCCAAGCGTGACATTGTCAATCACGGTGCGCCACGGCAGCAGCAGGTCCTTCTGCAACATATAGCCAACGTGGCCGGTTGCCTTGTCGACCTGCTGTCCCTCTACCTCGACCCGACCGCCCTGAATCGGGATGAGTCCCGCGATCGCGTTGAATAAGGTTGTCTTGCCGCAACCTGAAGGGCCAACCAGTGCCAGAACTTCGCCGCGTCTGAGTTCAAGCGAAATATCCTTGACCGCATTGACTTCGTGCGCTGTCCCCGCGTTGTAGACGACCTTGACCTGGGATGCGACCAGCACAGGGTTACTGGTCATCGCGCCGCCGTTTCCAACAGGAAGTCCAGTACGATACGATTGAATTCGTCCGGCATCGTCTGTGACGCGGCGTGAGCTCCATCATCCATGATGACCAATTTGGAATTCTTGATCGCACGAGCCAACTCTTCAGAATAGTAGGCAGGGGTCAGGTGATCGTTGCGAACGCCGAGCACCAACACATCCTTGTTGATCTCATCCAACCGATCCGTCCAGTCGAACTTCAACAAGGCATCGATGCGGCTGTTCATGATGGAGATATCAAGGTCTGGACCATAAACCGCGGCCTCCGGGCGCGATAACGTGTCGATATTGTCCTTGATCCACCAACTCGGATGCAGGAAAATCGGTGTCGCCATGACATAGGCTGCAGGCCCGGATTTCAGCAGAAGCTCCCGCCGAACCTCAAAGCACCTGCGGAAAAAGCCATCCGCCTTGGTCCATGCGGACGCCATCACGATCTTATCGAGTCGGTCTGGATCGGTGACCGCGAGAATCTGTCCGATCGCACCACCGGTGGAATGCCCGACAAGATGGGCCTTGTCGATGTGGAGCGCATCCATCAAACCAAGCGTATCGCGCGCCATCTGCTCAAGAGAGTATTCGATCTTCGACTTACTGCTCTTCCCGGTGCCGCGGTGATCGTGAATGATCACACGGAAATGCTTTGCGAAAGCCTCTATCTGCGGATTCCAGTAGGTGCCGACGCCGCCGAGACCCGCGACCAATAGAAGCGGAAATCCGCTCCCGGCTTCCTCATAGTAAATTTCCCCATCTTTAAGATTTGCGATCGGCATTGACGCCCCCCTACCAGTAAAACTTCTTCTCGATCCAGGCCACGACCACCTCAAGCAGCAACGCCATGATCATCAGCGAGAAGATGCCCACCCAAACGCTGTTGAGATCATAAAGCTGACCTGAGTAGTAGACGTGATAACCAAGTCCTTCCTCGGCCGAGATATACTCGCCGACGACGGCGCCAATCAGCGCGAAGCCGACGTTGAGGCGGAAGGCCGCGACGATCCATGGCAGGCTTCCGGGAAGCACGATCATGCGGAAGATCTGCATCCGATGCGCGCCGAGCGAACGCATCAGGCGAATGAGATCCTCGTCAATCTGACGCGTACCGTTGTAGGAGGTGATGAATGCGACGATGTAGGTGATGATGGCAGCAATCGCCACCTTTGAAGCAATGCCGAGCCCAAACCACACCACGATAAGCGGCGCGAGAGCGATCTTGGGTACGCCGTTCAGCGCGATCATGTAAGGATTGAGAACCCGGGCCCACAGCGGTGATAGCCACAACAAGAGCCCGCTAGCGACGCCCAATAATGTACCGGCAAAAAACCCGAGGATCACTTCCTCGCCGGTCACCCAGAAATGGCGCAGCAGCGTACCGTCAAGCAACTGCTTGCCAAAGGCTGCAAGGACTCCAGACGGCGTGCCGTAAATATAGGCCGGCAACCAACCCAGCCTGACGCCAACTTCCCAAATACCAAGAATCGCGAGAAGCAGCAAAACTTGATACAGAAGAACCTTGGTCCAGTGATAGCCGCCGATCGCCTCGGGGACACGAACCGGACTTGTAGCTGTCGACTCGCTCATCGCCGGTCGTCTCAACTTTTCGCGGTGTGAGCAATCGATGAGATTTCAACCAGGAACTCGTCGCGCACCAACTCAGCAATGATGCAGTAGCGCGCGGGCGGATTCGCCCCGAAATACTCGGCGTAGACCTTGTTGAAAGCGCTGTAGTCCTCGCGCCGTTTGAGAATGATGATGTTGTAAGCAATATCCGACAGCGTTGCGCCGGCGGCCTTCAAGACGCCAGCAATCTGTTCGATGACATAGTGTGTTTGGACCGTAATATCGCCGGGAACACTCGCCCCGTCTGGACCGATGGCAAGCGTTCCCGAAACATAAACAACGCCGTCAGCCTTGGTGCCATGAACGTATGGAGCGATCGGCTTGGACGAACCAGTTGGAATGATTGGCGTGAACATCACGTTTTCTCCCGATTGGGCCGTGTGGATCTAGCGCTGTGAATTGGCTCTGAGCACGTTCGCGATGTCACGACTGCTGCAGGTCCATCCGAAAAACGTCTCGACGTTGTAGATCGTCGCATCCTGCAGGTAGGCCGGTCCGGCCTGATGGCAGCAGTCGGTAACAAGAACCGCGTGGTATTCAAGGCCAAAGGCATCGCGGATGGTGGTTTCAACGCACACATTGGTCGCCACGCCAGCCACGAGAAGATACTTGATGCCGCGGCTACGCAGAATGGAATCCAGGGGTGTGTTGACGAAGCCGCTGTACCGCGATTTTTGGACAAGGATATCGCCGTCCTGCATGGCGATTTCGTCGCGCAACTCGTAATCCCACCCGCCCTTGGCCAGCAGCGTTCCGGCAAGTTCCGGGCGTCGCCGCATCAAACGCAAGGCATTGGACTTCATCTGATTGGGCGAATCGACGCCTCCCGCTTCGCGGTATGCCGGGTCCCAACCGTTCTGCAGATAGATAATCGGCACATCTGCGCTTCGTGCGTCGGCCAGCAAATGTCGCATCGCGATGACGACATCTTCCGCCCCATCACGATCGAAGCCAGCCAGATCGAGATATCCGCCCTTGGACAGGTAGGCGTTCTGCATATCGACGACGATGACAGCGCAGGCGGCCAGATCGACCGTGATGTCCTCCGGCTTGGCCTTCAGAAGACGCAAGCCGTCGGTCTTGATAGATCCCACCATCATGCGAGACCAAACTCTTTGGCTGCCTTTTCCGCGAAGGTGTTGTTCACCATCTGCGAGAAGGGTAATTGCTTGCGGATCGTACCGGCCCCGTCCTCATGACTGATAATGGTCTTCCATTCCTGTTCGGTGATGATCGGATTGCGCGGAACGACAGGCGCCTTTCCGAAAAAGCGAGCACGAGCGGCTTCGATGACCTTGGGATCGATCTGCGGAAATTCGAGCGTCGAGACTTCGAGAAATACCTTAGGATCTTCGTGCAGCAGCTTTTGAGCTTCTGCGATCGCGTTGCAATAGCGTTGGACGGAGTCCGGATTCGTCTCGAGATAATCCTTCGTTACGAATGTCGAGGTAAAAACTGCTGGCCCCAGTGTATCGCCCAGCGAAAAAACCGTCTTCAATCCGAACTGAGTTTCGGCAATGCTGGCATCCCACTCGAACACTGTCGCGACGTCAGCACGACCATCAGCGACGGCTTGAAGTTGCGCGCCGAACGGAAGCTGTAGAAATTTGACGCCATTGGCTTCGGGATCATAACCACCAATCACTTTCATCGCGTATGTCGGCGTGGTGAAGGTGTTCGAGGGATACTTAAGCGTCGCGATTCGCTTACCCTTAAAGTCATCGACAGAGTCGAACTTCACTCCCGGCTTCGCAACCACCCAAACCGAGATGTATCCAACGATCTTGGCGATGTTGATCATCTGCGCGCCTTCGACGGTGGCATTGACCGACATGCCGGTCCCAGTGACCGCAAACTGAGCAGCTTTCGACAGCAACGCCGGAACAGGTTGCGCAATGCCACCGGCTGACTTGATGGCCATGTCGAAGCCGTGCTTTTTGAACAACCCTTTCCGCTGGGCCACGTAAGTCGGAATATAGAAGCCGAGGTGGATGGCTTCGGAGATGGTCGCGGGCTTGGTGGCCTGCGCGAATGCCGATCCGCCCAGCAGGGAGATGCCGGCGGCACTCCCCATACCGATCATAAAGTCTCTGCGCCCAATCGGGCCGCCCAGCGGTTTATTCATTTCATCCTCCCCTGACGATCCCGCCGTAGCTACAGCGGTACATGTGTCCCAACGTGGAGACTGACGTCGCAATCCTCGCTCGATCTTCTCAGGACATTGATTTCACGGAATAAAACCAACGAATGATCGGGTGGGCCGCCTTTTGAGAGAATGATAACAACGGCTCGGATGATTTTTATAATGCTTTCCATCCCCTGCCGTGTTGCCGCATTGGCAACACCCATGCGCCGTAACGCCACATGGCCGACGGCATGACGGTTGGCGTCTCGGGATTGGTGACCAGTCTAGATGGTGCCTGTCGACGAGAGTCTCATCAGCTTCTCGGCCAGAAACTTTTGAAATTCCCGCGCGGCAAACGGTAGTTCGCGATCGCGATGCACACAGATTGATGTGCGCGCGCTCTCAAACTCGACATCGACAATCGGGATAGCACGAAGAGTGCCTCGCGCAATTTCGCCGGCAACCATAACCGCAGGCATAAAGGCCATCGCGCGACCGGTGATCGCCATGTTCTTCATCAACTCAAGCGAGTCTGTGTTCAGAAATATCGGTGGCTTCAAATCCAACCGACTGATGGCGCGATCAATCGCTTGCCGCAACCCGAACGTGGGATCTGGCAGTGCCAGAGGATAATTCATGATGTCCTTAAGACGCAGCGACGATTCCCTCGCTAACGGATGATCGATCGCGACCAGACATGCCATTGGCTGGACATACTCACAGATGGTGACGATGTCTGCCCGCAGCGGTGCATTAAACGCCATGGCGATATCGGCCTCATCGCGTACCAGCGCATCGAGGCTGCGGTCAGTCGATGCGCAGATGATGTTGAAGGAAATGTTGGGATAGAGATCATGGAAATCTCTCAGGACAGCGGGAAGGAATTCAGCGACCAGACCTTCGATAACGCACACTGTCACTTGACCACGACGCAGCCCCCGAAGATCGTCCACAGCGCTTCGCACGCGATCGAGATCCCGAAATGTTCGCTGGGTCTGCCGCGCGAGCAAATCCCCCGCAGCCGTCAGACGCACACCTTGAACGCTCCGTTCAAATAGCGGCGCCTTCAAATCATGCTCTAGATGCATGATCTGTCGACTGATGGCAGAAGGGCTCACTCGCAAATTATCAGCAGCTTTGCGGATTGATCCCAGTCGCGCGGTCTCGTGGAAATATCGCAATGCAATCAGTTGCATGACTATCTCTCTTGCTGCGACTTATCATATTATCATGAGAAATTCGGGATACCAGTTTCGGGGACTCCAGCGACGACAGGATCGGCACATATATGCGTGTGCTGCCTCCGCTTAGCTGCAACCGAACTCCGAAGTCACCAAAACTCGACTCGACGATTCCCGCGTTTTTTCCCTACCACATACAATCTAGCTCCCTTCAAACGTCATGCACCGGAAAGGGTGAATCTGTTGAAGAAGCTCGTGGCATCGAGCAGGCGACCTGCATCAGGAATGGCTTGCTCTATGTCGAGCGCAAGCGTCACGGCCTTGTTGATGCTGCCGGCCTGCAGGCTGGTCGTGGCTGCACGGGTGATGCGTGTCGCCTCCTCCAGCCGGGAGTTGGATGGCAAGTAAGCTCGTTCCGATCGCCTGTAGGGCTACAGTGTTGGCAATGCCTGTGTTTCGGCACGAGGTTCGGGCGCCGATCGGCACCGGACTCATCGCTCTCACATCAACAAGATCAGGCTGGTACAGCCTCTCAAAGCGCAGATGTCTGGCGTCAAGCTGCCAGGATGGTCAGATTGAATGCATCGCGCCCCAGAGGCCTCGCGATCTCACGATCGCTGCTGCTCGCGAAGAAAAATAATCATCGATTGAATCTCGTCTGCTTACATGCACCGCAGAGCAGACATTTCGGCGAACGATTAGCGCGATTATCCGTTAGTCAGAACGACGTCGACTGCCGCAACCTTCGATTGTCCTCGCGACGATAGCCACAACATGACGGTTGCGCGTTCGAACGAGGATCCCAGCATCAAGACACCGGAGCCAAGATTCTCGATCACTACCCCCGCCGCTGCGATCGCTGCGTCGTCGCATGTTCGCGCCAGTAGCGGCCACCCTCTTAGCGACTTCATCGATCTGATGGCGAAATCGCGCGGCAGCGGAAGCGAAGCCAGCGCGTGATCGTTCAAAGCTTCCGGCCAATCACCAGCCGGACTGACACGAAGCACCGGGCCAAGGATCGGGTCGTTGCGAATATCGATGCACAACTCAGCACCGTCGCCTTGCCTGTGAGAAGCACCCTCCACAACCTCGCACGGCATCGTAACGCCGAACGCAGCGAGCAGCTTTGCAGCCTCGACACCACTGAAATTCTTTCGGTCGGCGGCACGAGCTGCCTTCAGGAATTCAAGAACCGCGCCGGAAGGAACGGGCGCCGGAGCGACCGGAATCCCCTCGTAGAGCCGCCGATTGTCGTGCCAGCATGCCATGCTGGACAGCGCGGCGGCCGCGCGCGCGGGGTCCTCGAACACTGCGACACCAGCCTCCTCCAGGGTAGCGCGCGCCGCAACTGTTCCAGTCGCGATGGCCGCCACCATGCGCGGCGATTTTTGTGCCGCTTGCGCAAGGCTCTCGGCAAAACGGTCGATCAGGAAGCCCGAAGCATAAAGCACGACAAAGTCGACTTCACCCGAAGCCAGGATGGCGTCCAGCGCATCGCCGACGAACGTATGCGAATTGACGATGTTCCCGGTGAAGTCGACCGGATTCTGCGCCATGCCATAGCGCGGCACGCCCTGCCGCAGCAGCGCTTGCACCGACTGGCTCAGCGTTGGGACGGTGACGCCGTTGCCGGTGAACAGATCGGAGAGCAATGCCCCCAGCGCACCCGAGATCGTGAGGATGGCCACCCTTCGGCCGGACGTTCGCGCGCGAAATCGGGAGAGGTAAGCGATATCCGCCAGATGCAGGATGTCGCGCGCCGGAATGACGCCGAGCCGCTCGAACACCGCGCGATAGGCCGCCGCGCTTCCTGCGTCGGCACCGGTATGCAGGCGTGCGGCTTCGATACCCTTGTCGCTGCCGCCGGCCTTGAGGAGCGCTAGCGGTCGCCCCTCATCGCGCATACGTGCCGCGACTTTTTGAAAGCGAACGCCGTCGCGCAATCCTTCAAGATAGCCGACGATCGCTTCCGTGCCGGGCCGATCGGCCAGATACTCGAGGTACTCCGAGAAATCGACGCAAGCTTCATTACCGGTATTGATGAAAAGATTGAAACGGACATCCATGGCGCGCCCGGCCGCATAAACCGCGGAACAGACGCTGCCGCTCTGAGTGACCAGTCCCACCGTTCGCGGAGCGGCGGGCGGCGGAACGGTGCGGAAGACCGCCGTAAACGTACTGTAGGCGTGGTTGTCGAGATTTCCGAAACCCATGCAGTTGGGCCCACCGACCACGATGCCGAGTTCATCGGCGCATCGCACAAGCTCCGCCTGCAACGCAATGCCTTCCGTATCGCCGGCTTCGGCAAAGCCAGCCGCGTAAATCACGGCCGCGCGAATTCCCTTGGCGGCGGCCTGCCGCAGCACCGGAACGACTTCGGCTGCGCCGACGGCAATCACGATCACATCCACCGGCCCCGGCAGCGCCGCGATATCCGGATAGCAGGTCAGGCCGTCGATCTCCTGATACTTGGGATTGATCGGATAGATCGCCCCGGCAAACTTGTGCTGGCGCAACAGCGAGATCGGCACGCCACCGAGCCGCTTCGGATCGGCTGATGCGCCGAAGATGGCGATGGAGGCGGGATCGACCAGTGGTCGCAAGCGATGACATGACGCTTCAACGCTGCCGACGGACATCGCATCCATTTTCGTTATCCTTCAGATGGGTTGGGGATCGAGCACCAGATTCGAAAGCCGCTGCACGGCCTGCCACAGGCGACGATCGCGCTCGCGCTGAAGCAGCGACGTCGAGCGGCCTTGATAATCGTAGAAACCGCGTCCGGTCGTGACTCCGAGGTCGCCGCGCGCCACGCGGTCGCTCAGCAGCGCGGGCGACAGGTTGACCGGAGCATCGATGATATCGCGGTCGCCAAGATTACGCAGGCTGAGGTTCAACCCCGTAAAGTCGTAGCGTTGCATCAGCCCCAGCACCTGCATCCGTGGCGCCAGACTGGTACGCACCGCGGCGTCCAGATTTTCGATGGAGATAACGCCGGATTCGATCATGTCGAAGGCTTCGCGGCCGAGCGCGCGCAGCAGGCGATTGATGACGGAGCCAGGAATGAACTTGTCGAGCACGACCGGCGTTTTGCCAAGAGCGCGCAGCAGCGCAACGCTTTCCTCGCGAAGCCGATCCTGTGCGGTATCGCGCTGGACAACCTCGACCAGCGGCAGAATCTGCGGCGGAGCGAACCAGTGCGCGACAAGCAGACGATCGACAAATTCCGGCGCCGCCAGATCGAACACATTCAAGGTCGAGGTATTGCTCCAGATCACCGTCTGCGGCTCGCCGAGCCGGAAAACGCGAGCGTAGATTTCGGACTTGATCTCGCGATTCTCGGTGACGGCCTCGACCACCAGCGCAGCCCGGCGGATCGCGCCGTCACTGTCGTCACAGGGATGAACATGGGCCAAGCTCGTCTGCGCCGACGCCTCGTCTATCAGTTCCAGTTCGACCTTGAGCGCGACGCTGTCGCGAAGCGTCGCCATGCCCCGCGCAAGCGCCGCCGAACTGACATCGCAGAGATCGACCTGGAAGCCGGCCTCGGCAAAGACCTGAGCAATCCCCGGCCCCATCAGGCCGGCCCCCAGCACCACGATGCGGCTCGCCAGAGGCGTGAACGGCACCCCTCTCAACGTCAACGATTGCGAGGCGAAGCGATCCGCGGCGGATCGAACACTGAGATCGACCATCAGGATCATGCCACCATGGCGATGGCTTCGACCTCAAGCAGGAGATCGTGATGCGCCAGCGAAGCCGCTCCGATCATCGTGCTGGCGGGCGGATTGTCAGCCGACAGAAACGCCTTGCGGACCTCGCGAATAATCCGCGCTTTCTCGGGGTTGAGGTCGCGGACGAACAACACCGTCTTGACCACGTCCCGCATCGAGGCGCCCGCGGCTTTCAACGCTGTCTCGATGTTGGCATAGACCTGATGGGTCTGCGCCCCGAGGTCACCGACCCCGACAATACGCCCCTGGCCGTCATACGCCACCTGCCCTGACACCATGATCGTCTTGGTGAATGTCGATGTCGCGACATGCACGAAGCCATTCGGCCGGGAAAGCTCGGGAGGGTTCATGAAGGTGTTCATCGCAATCTCCATCGGGTGGCCGGCGGGTGCGCCGTTCGGGCTACCCCGGCTTATGATCCGAAACGACGGGGCCATGCTTTCGCCGCAAGATTCCCCTTGTTCTGCATAGCAGAATTATAGTGTACGGGATAGCGATCCGGCTGTAAACATGCGCCGCGCCCGGACGGGAACCGCCGTCATGCAGGCTATTCCGCTTCGGTATCGGCCGACCCGCGCGCGGCCTGCTCGATGCAAGCGGCGACCTCAAGCAAACGCGGCCCCAATTCGCTTCGAAGCCGTTTCGGCGTTAATTGATGGGCGGGGCCACCGCAATTCAGCCCGAGGCATTCGCTCTTGCCGGCGATCCACAACGGCGCGGCGACGACGCCGATATCCGCATCGTCATCCGAGACCACGAATCCCCGCGCGTCGTAGTCGCGCTGCGCGGCCTCGATACCCGCAAAGATCGCCGGCCAGTCCCCCGCCGCCTCCTGGCGCAACACGTCGCAGACTCGCGCACGCTCGCTACGTTCGAAGGTGGAAAGGATAGCGCGACCGATGATCGAACGTCCCAGCGGCAGCCGCGCACCGACATCGAGGCCCAGCGTCAGGCGGGAGGTCGAACGGCAATGCGTAACATATACGACCCAAGAGCCATGACGGACACCGAGCGAGACCGCCGCCTGCGCCTCGTCCGCCAGCGCCTGCATATACGGTCGCGCAACCCGGCCGATATCGAAGTGCGATAGCACGCGAAAGCCCAACCCGATGCACGGCAGTCCGAGCGCGTACATCTCGCGCTCCGCCGAATGAACGAGGTAGCCGAGACCGGTCAGCGTGAAGGTCAGACGCGAGACCGTGGCCTTTGGGAGGCCGGTCCGGCGCGCGATCTCGCGATTGGGCAACCAGCGCTCGGTGCTCGAGAAGCAACTCAGAACATCGAGGCCACGCGCCAGCGACAGCACAAAACGACGATCCGATTGCAGTCGGGCCGGCATGACGTTGGAGGGCTTGGTTCTGCGACTCATGCGTTTCCTTGTTCTGCATAGCGGAATAAAATAACTTAAAGCTTTCGACAAGTCGATTTTGCGCTATGCTCTAAAAAAACCAATAGAGGAACGACGCCGGATGAAGGCTGCGCTGTGTAAAGAATGGGGACCGCCGGAAGGACTGCGCGTCGAGGACGTAGCGTCGCCGACGCCAGGCCCCGGTGAAGTTCTGGTCGAGGTTCACGCGGCCGGCGTCAACTTTCCCGATACGCTGATCATCCAGAAGAAATATCAATTCCAACCCGAACTGCCGTTCTCGCCCGGCGGCGAGGTTGCCGGAATCATCAAAGCCGTTGGCGACGGCGTTACGCGTTGCCAGGTCGGCGACCGCATCGTCGGGGGCGCGACGTGGGGCGGCTTCGCGCAAGAAGCGATCATCAAGGCAGATCGAATCGTTCCCATTCCCGATGGGATGAACTTCGCGACCGCCTCAGCCTACGTATTGGCCTATGGCACCAGCCTGCACGCCCTTAAGGATCGCGCTCTTCTGCGGGCCGGAGAAACGTTGCTTGTGCTCGGCGCAGCGGGCGGTGTCGGGATGGCCGCCGTCGAGATCGGCAAGGCTATGCGCGCGCGCGTCATCGCGGCGGCATCCAGCGAAGACAAGCTGGCATTCTGCCGCTCGAAAGGCGCGGATGACACCATCAACTATGCATCCGAGGATTTGCGTGAGCGGATCAAAACGCTGACGGGCGGCGCCGGCCCCGACGTCATCTACGACCCGGTGGGCGGCAGTTACACGGAAGCAGCCTTTCGTTCGATCGGTTGGGGAGGTCGGCACCTTGTGGTCGGTTTCGCCGATGGTCAGGTGCCAAAGTTGCCACTTAACTTGCCGCTGCTGAAAGGTGCGTCGATCGTCGGCGTCTTTCTCGGCGCATTCCTGCGGCGAGATCCGGAAACGACCCGCGAGCATTTGCGTGACCTTATCGCCCTGTATGAATCAGGACAGGTCAAGCCAACCGTCGTTGAAACCTACCGTCTCGAAGATACCTCACTCGCCCTGCGCGCCATCATGGAGCGGCGCGTCAAAGGAAAGATCGTCATTTTGCCGCGCGAATAGTCGCGACACCAACCCGGTTCTTTCATGGTGGTGACAACAATGCAAAGCCGGATCAACGAGGAAATCTCCTTTCGGAAGCTCGAGATCTTTCTTGCTTATATGCGTGAGGGAAACCTGACGACTGCGGCGGAATCACTCGACATCAGCACGGTCAGTGTCCATCGTGCTATTCATTCCCTCCAGGACGGTTTGCGCTGCCTGCTGTTTCGACACGAAGGGCGCAATCTGATCCCGACCGATGCCGCACACGTTCTTGAAAATGTTGCGAAGGACGTTATCGAGCGAATGGAACGCGGTGTCCGTATCGCACGCGAAGCGGGCGGCTATTCGTCCGACCGCCTGAAGATCGGATCGCTATATTCGCTCACCGGCCACCTGCTGCCGGAATTAATCAAGGCAATGAGCCTTCGTAAGCCCGACGTTCAATGCGAACTGGTTCTTGGACGATCGAAGCAAGACTTGCTGCCAAAACTTAAGGAAGGAGGATTGGACGCGGTGTTCGCGGAGATCACACCGTCCGACTCGGAACTCATCTGCATTCCGATCTTTGACGATCCGGTCTACTTTGCTGCGCCCGTTAACTCACCTTACGCTCAGTGCGACAAGGTCGACCTGGAACAGTGCGCGGGTGAACGAATCGTAACTCTCACCGACGGCCTTTTTACCGCGCCGCGCCTTCAAACCGCCTTCCCCTACTTTTCTCCGACCTTCGTTATGGAAGTCGTCGACATCTTCACCTTGATGAATCTTGTCGCCAGTGGCGTCGCCTATGCGTTGGCGCCCGGACGCATTCGTAAAATGTACGAGCACAAGGTCGACTTCATCCCGCTGGCCGATCATCAACAGGTCCTGCAAACGATCGGCCTTTCCTTTGCCAAATCGCGCGAGCGCGACCCCAACCTGCTCGCGCTGTCGTCAATCGTGCGGGTTTACATGCGACAAACGGGGTACCCCGCCTGCGGCGGTCTTGTCGACCTGAATCGGTCACGTCGCGCCGTCACCAAAAGACGGTCTCAGATGGCTGCGTCGAACTGACCTTCGCGACGAAGCTCCGCGCATCGATGGTTCATTCAAAACAACACGCGCGGGCTATACCTCAAGCCAATCCCGACGAACCTTTGAATTTCCTTTTAGTTCGGCGGGCGATCCTTCGAACACGATACGTCCATGCCCCATGACGTAGACGCGATGCGAAATCTGCATCGCGATAGAGAGCTTCTGCTCGACCAGCAGAATAGCAACACCGCGCTGGGAGATATGAGATATCAGATCGCCCACCTGCTTAACGATCAACGGCGCAAGACCTTCGGTCGGCTCATCGATCATAACCAGTTCCGGATCGCCCATCAGCGTCCGGCACGTCGTCAACATCTGCTTTTCCCCGCCGGAGAGAACGCCCGCCGGCGTATCCGCGCGCGTGGCAAGATTGGGAAACATATCCAGCATGTCGTCCAGGCGCCATCGCCCCGGCTTTCTCGAATCCTTTATTCCGAGAACGAGATTCTGGCGTACCGTCAGCGTCGGAAAGATATCGCGATTTTCCGGTACGTAACCCAACCCAAGTTGAGCAATGCGATGACTGGGCAGTCCGGCTATATCCCGTCCTTTGAAGACAATGCTGCCATGCGGAGCAACCTCACCCATAATCGCCTTAACGGTTGTCGAACGGCCGACTCCGTTACGTCCGACAAGGCTGACGACCTCGCCTGCGCCAATACGCATGTCGACGCCTTGCAGAATATGGCTCTTCCCGTAGAAGGCATGGAGGTTCTGAACCTCAAGCATCGACCGCCTCCTGACCGAGATAGGCTTCTTTGACGCGCGGGTCGTTTCGAATTTCAGCCGGCGTTCCGGAGGCGATGATCTCACCGTATACGAGCACCGAGATGCGGTCAGCGAGGCCGAAAACCACGTTCATGTCGTGCTCGACGATGACAAGCGTGCGCTCCTCGGTCAGCCGTTTGATTAAAGCCATGGCGCGATCGGTTTCGGCGCGGCTCATTCCTGCCGTGGGCTCATCAAGAATGATCACGTCGGAGCCCCCGGCAACGGTGATGCCGATTTCCAAGGCGCGTTGCTCCGCATACGGCAGCAATCCGGCAATCACGTCGCGCCTCGCGGCGAGGTGAATGTCTTCAAGAATGCGGATCGTGCGCTCGTTAACGTCTTGGAGATCGTCCATGCTCTTCCAAAACGCATAGCGCTGACCGCTTGCCCACAACACGGCACAGCGCACATTGTCCCATACCGTCATGCGGGCGAAGACATTCGTGAGCTGAAAGCTGCGCGACAGGCCACGCCGATTGATCTCGAATGGAGGCAGGCCGGATACGACCTGACCGTTCAACAATACATCGCCCGATGTCGGGGCGAGATAACCGCTAATGAGATTGAAGGTTGTTGACTTGCCTGCTCCGTTGGGGCCGATCACCGCATGCCGCTCTCCTTTCTCGATGCGGAGGTTGAGATTGCGGATGATTTCGACATTGCCGAAGCTCTTGTTGACAGCGCGAACTTCAATAGCCGGAATCATGACGGAATCCCGCGTTCGGAAGCAATCGTTCTGGCATCGTCCCACGCACGCGTCACGCCGCGCCATGTCAAGCGACCAACGAAATATCCGATCAGCATCAGGAGCCCCGCGACGATCCACGTCATCGGGCTGCTCGCGTCAAAAGACACGCCGAAAGCCTTGATCCGCGGGTCTTCATTCGCATTGACCGTATGATGAACGATCGTTTCAACGGCCAGGACAAATCCGCCGACCAGCATAAGCGTCGGAACCGCCGCAATGGCGTAAGTTCTCAGAATCCTGCCAAGCCCACCAACGCGAAACGGCATCCGATGCATCAGCAGCGTACCGCCGATCCCTCCGGGGGCATATCTCACGACGAGGATGAACAAGAGACCGAAGTAAAGTTGCCACACACTCGTATAGTCGCTCAGCGATAACGACAGATACACAAAGAAAATGGCACCGACGATCGGGCCGGCAAAAATGCTGGTTCCACCTATATAGGTCGAGAAAATGACTGCACCCGATTTCACCCAGCCAAGGTCCGTGAAGTTGGCGCTCTCGAAGCTGATCGCCGCAAGGGCTCCCGCAATCCCGGCAAACAATCCAGCGAAACAGAAGGCAAGATAGCGCACGATATGCGGATCGTAGCCGACAAACTGAACTCGCTCGGGATTATCGCGTACTGCATTGCATATCTTTCCGAGCGGAGTACGGGTCAAGGCGTACATCGCAAGCGCCGAAACAAAGACCCAGAACGCGACCAGATAGTAGACTTGCACCTGAGGCCCGAAGTGCCATCCGAACCAAGCCGGCAGCTTAGTCCGATTGGTACTGATGCCATCTTCCCCGCCAAAAAAGTCGGTGAGAATGAGCGCCAGCGCGACGGCCAACTCAGCGACGCCCAGTGAGATCATCGAGAAGACAGTTCCCGCTCGACGTGTCGATATCCATCCCGTCAGAATCGCCAGCAACAGACCCGCCACGCCACCGATCAACGGAACAAGTGGCAATGGCACCGGGAGTCCGTATTGCGGGATCAGATTCATGGTGTGGACAGCGAAGAACGCGCCAATTCCGTAGTACACCGCGTGACCGAACGACAACAGGCCGGTCTGGCCGAGCAGAATGTTGTATGACAACGCGAATATGATGGCCGTGCCGACCAAGCTGAACGTCGTCAGCGAGCTGGCCGACGTGAAGATGCTTGGAAACGCCGCGAGAAGCACGGCGACCATGCCCCAAGCCGCATAGAAACGCAGGCGCGCCCCCGGAACGGCGCGTGACATTGGTGCCGACGATACGAGTTCGGTCATGTTTCACGCGTCCCAAACAAGCCCATGGGGCGGAGGATCAGAACCAAGATCAACAGAGCGTAGGGAATGATGGGAGCGACCTGCGCGATAGTCACCGTCCAGATATTCCGAATGAGGAATTGCGGCGCGTCCGGACTCAATGGACCAAACAAACTTGCGAGCGAGCCGTCCAACGACACCGCGAATGTCTGAATGAGCCCAATCAGCAAGGATGCGACGAATGCTCCGGCCAATGAACCAAGGCCGCCCACCACGATGATCACGAACAGCAAAGCGATCAGCGATGCGGCCATGTTGGACTGGGTTTGCAGAATAGGCCCCGCAATCACGCCCGCGAGAGCCGCCAGACCGATCCCGACGCCGAACACCAGGGTAAAAACCAGCCCGACGTTATGGCCGAGATGAGCAACCATTTGCGGATGCGTCAGTGAGGCCTGAACGACCAAACCGATCCGCGACCTTTTGATCACAATGAGAAGCGCAACAAAAATCGCGACGGAAATCGCGAACATGAAGACCTTGTAGGATGGATAGTTCGTCGAGAATATCGAGAACGCGGGAAAGTCCAACGACGGCGGCCCGCGATAATCTACCGGGTCCTTTCCCCAGACGATCTGAACGACCTCCTCGATGACATAAGCAAGTCCGAACGTGAAAAGAAGTTCGGCGACATGACCGGAGCGATGAATATCTCGCAGCGCAAAGCGTTCCACGGCCGCCCCAATCAATCCCACGATGATCGGCGCGAGAAGCAATGCCCACCAGAATCCGAACCACTTACTGATCTGAAAGCCGAAGAACGCACCCAGCATATAGAAGCCGGCATGAGCAAAATTAAGAACGCCGAGCATGCTGAAGACCACCGTAAGGCCGCTTGCCATCAGAAACAGCAAGAGACCGTAAAGGACGCCGTTCAGCGCAGAAATAATGACGAGTTCGAGCATGGCCCCTCGTTCGAGCTGTCAGGTGACGCGGCCGGTGAGCTTCAAATCTCCCGCCGGCCGCTGGGAACCACGCGCTTACTGCGGGCGGGTCATTTTGCAGGAGGTTTTTGTGAGAGTGTCCTTGGCCTCGATCTTCGCGACTACGGTATTTCCCCAACCCGTCCCTTCCTCGTCGAACGGTTCGCTCGCCTTCAGTTCACCGAATGAGGCGACGTAGAGCGGCTGGAAGAATTGATGATCCTCCTTCCGCATCATCCCCTTGCCGCCATCGAAGACATCGATCTCCATATTCTCCAGGGCAAGAGCGATCTTGATGGGATCGAATGATTTGGCTTTCTCCGCCGCCGCGACAAACATCTTGATTTCGTTTACTTGACGAGGAGCAAACAACACAAAATCCTCGCCGTACTTGGCCCGCCACCGCTTCTCGAACTCGCGCGATGGAGCGTAGTCCACATTGGCGATTCCTTCGGTAACCCCAAACACCTTATGATTGAGATTAACCTGCTTCAGCGATATCGGAATTCCGGCCGTCGCCACGCCATAATACGTATACCAGTTGACATCTAATCCCGAGGAGCCCGCTGCCTTCAGCAGCAGCGCCAGATCCTGACCCCAGTTGCCGGAGATAACTGCGTCTGCTCCAGAGGCGCGGATCTTGGCCACATAAGGGGAAAAGTCGGTCACCTTGAGCATCGGATGAAGCTCATCACCAACAATCTTGATATCCGGGCGCTTCGCCGCGAGCATCTCTCTTGCAGCGGCGCGTACGGACTTCCCATAGGAATAGTCCTGGTTGATCAGATAGATTTTTTTGATCGACGGATTCGCTTTGATGTAGTTGGTGATAGCCTCCATCTTGACGTCAGAATTTGCATCCCATGCAAAATGCCAGAAATTGCATTTAGCGTTGGTCAAGACCGGATCGATCGAGGAATAGTTAAAGTAAAGCACCTCCTGTCCAGGGTTGCGCTCATTGTGTTTGAGCACAAATTCCGTCAACGCAACCGCGACCGATGAACCATTCCCCTGAGTGATGAACCGGATGCCGGAATCAATCGCTTTCTGAGCCTGGATCACGCTTTCCTGCGCGTTTGTCTTGTTGTCGAATGGAACGATTTCAAGTTTCTTCCCAAGGATGCCGCCCTTAGCATTCACATCTTCCGCCAGAAACTGAAACGCTTTCAGGCGCGCAACACCAACGCTCGCACCACCACCAGACAGGGTATCGATGTAGGCTATCCTCACCGACTCCTGCGCCATGGCAAATCCGCTGAGCGGCATCAACATCAATAGAAATGCAAGCGCAATCTTACCCACCTAGTCCCTCCCGCTTCCTGTTGTTGTTAGACAAATGAAGAACGTCGTCAGATCACCGTGTCCCGTGAGCCGGCGTCTCGTTCAGACCGATCAAGCCTGCATGTCATCCTTTTCGAGACACACAACAGCTTCGATTTCGACCATCATGCGAGGGTCAATCAGCCGCGAAACCTGAACGAGCGTGCATGCCGGGCGATCGACGAAGAATGGGCTACGCACATCGCGCGTTCCTTCATTGAAGGCGTCGATATCGGTCGTGAAGATGGTATACTTGACGACATCCCCGAAAGTTGCGCCGGCCGCTCCGAGAATATCTTTCAAGTTGGCAAAGCACTGCGCGACCTGGGCACGGATATCACCAACGCCAACGATCTCACCATC
This sequence comes from Hyphomicrobiales bacterium, assembly GCA_017305555.1. Classification (GTDB taxonomy): domain Bacteria; phylum Pseudomonadota; class Alphaproteobacteria; order Rhizobiales; family Xanthobacteraceae; genus 62-47. The sequence goes on from JAFKKM010000017.1 coordinate 59,098, forward strand.
GGCGTCGCGTGCGGTAATTCCAGCGGTGTGCAGCATTCGTTCGGAAGATACGACGCCAAGCGAAAAGAATACTTTCTTTTCGAATCCCCTGCCTAACTCCAGTGGCTTGCGCGTCATAGCTCCTCCCCGAGCGATCTTTCGCGCGTCGCTTGAGCGACGCATCATTGTAAATTGGCTGCCGTTCAGGTTTTCGGCGCAAAGCTGCAAAGACCTCCGCGGAACTCAGCGGAGGTGAATACCTCCGGCAACACCGCGGCAAGCTCGTCCGGATCCATATTGATGCCATTTGCTTTCAGAAGCGGGCCTGCCTGGCGCACCATCTCGCGCCAGTCCTCGATCAATCGGAACTGTTCGACGGTGTCTTTGCAGGGCTCTTCTCCAAGGGCAAGCACAAGCAACTCCGTGAAATTAACAACGGAGAAATCATGCTTGTGCCCATCCGCCGCAAGCTGCAAATGACAGGCATGAAACAACGAAACCAGAGCATCGACGTCGTCGGATTTGCTGGCTGCAATTGTCTGAGCCCTGACATGAGCTTTCAGCTCCGGAGATTTATTGGAGCCCGATGCACCACACATGTAACCGGGTTCCTCAATAACGTCGACAATCTCCAGTCCCGGAATTCGACGCAACAGCCGCACGACGTTGTCGCCAATATCGGACATGCCACGGTGGGTATGGACCAGAACGCGCTTGTTCACAGGCGTTTTGAAACGCGCTGCAAGCTGGTCCTCGTGCTCCATGAGAAACTTGGTGATGTGGTGAAAATCGAAACTGACCTCGCGATAGCCCTTGATCGTTTCACCGAGATGCAGTTGGCATGACGGACACCAACTGAGCACCTTGTCCGGCTTGTAACCGCCGAACCTGCTGAGCGTTTGCTCCGAAACCCGACCGCCCTTCTTGACGTCGCCTTCCCATTTGCTCTGAATAATGCCGCAACATGATGACGGCCCGCCGAGCACCTCGTAGTTGATATCCAACACATCAAGCATGGTCATGACGTTGAACAGGACATGTGGCGTTCGGATAGGATTGCATCCGGTATAGAAAACCACATCCACATCACGCACCGGCGGAGGGCGCAACAAGCGCCCGACGTCTTCCGGAATGAGCTGCATCGATACCATGATGCGGATCGCGCGCGACATTTTGCGGAACGTATCGGGCGTACCGTGCTCGACGCTGGCGATCTTCGAACTCGCCAACATCAACATTTGCCGAGGATTGATATGTTCCGGGCAGGCCGGGATGCAGTCGCCGCAACCATTGCATTGCTTGGCCCAGGTATCTGACGCCGAATTCATCGGCGTAGACGCGCTCATGAAGTCAAGCACACCGCCAACCACGCTTTTGGGATCCGCATCGGCTAATCCGGGCGCGAACGGAACGACCGGGCAGACTTCGACGCAACGTCCGCATCGTGTGCAGGCATCGAGAATGCCTTCCCATGTCTGCCCAACAAACTGGTCCAGTGAAGGAGCAGCATCAGTCACCTGAGCCATCTTAAACTCCATTCCTACATGCGATGCTTCAAGTGCCTGCCTTGACGATCGCGACTGCTTCGATCTCGATCCGTAACGCTGGCCTTCCGAGCTTCGCCTCCACAGCCGTACTTGCCGGCGGTGACGATACGTCCGCAAAGATTCGATTCCGTACCGCGTTGTATTGATCGTATTCGCGCATATCGGTCAGGAAGACGCCGATCTTGACAACATCTGCAAGCGCGGCCCCGTGTTTCGCCAGCAACTCGCCCATGCGTGCGAATATAATCTCCGTCTGCTTGGCGACATCGTAAGGCGCGTTCTCGCGCGCGGTGATGCCGGACACGAACAGCAGCGTCGCCGCACCCAGAGGCACTGTCTTGATACGAGAGAAGCGGCTCTCGGAAACCGGCGTCTTTTCTGGGGAGATCATTTGCGTCTCCGTAGTAGCCATGGGGAAACGAGAGAGGCGTCGCTAATCTCCGCCGTTTATCCGTCTCCAAAGTTAACAGTCGAATCTTTCTAAGATCAATTCCATTTCGGTGGGCATCGTTACTCTAAGCGGAACGATCACGTCACTGCTCGACGAATGCGCGCTCGACGAGATAGTGCCCACCATGACCGGCTTTTGCCAGTGCAAGGCCCCGGTGCTCCAAGAGCTGCCCCAAATCTTTCGTCATGGCGATGCTACCGCATAACATGACCCGATCCGTCCGCCCATCGAGTTCTGGTAGGTTCGTTAGAAGCGAGAGCCGGCCGGATTCAAGCAACTCGGTGATCCGCCCCGTGGTCTCGTATGGCTGACGGGTTACGGTCGGAACATAAATCAATCGTTCGCGAGCGCACGGACCGACCAACTCATGCTCATACAGTGTTCCTTGAAGGAGATTTTTGTAGGCAAGTTCCTGAATCTCACGGACACAATGAACGAGCACCACACTCTCAAACCTTTCGTAGACACGGGGATCCCGGACGATGCTGAGAAACGGCGCGAGACCCGTTCCGGTGCTGAACAGATAGATACTCTTGCCGGGCAACAACCCATCCACCATCAGGGTTCCGACTGGTTTGTGACCGATCAAAACCTGCTCGCCGGGCCTAAGGAGTTGCAGTCGCGAAGTCAGCGGGCCGTTGGGCACTTTGATGCTGAGGAATTCGAGATGAGATTCATAGTTGGCACTAGCGACGCTGTAGGCCCGCATCAGCGGCTTGCCGTCGACCTCCAATCCGAGCATCAGAAACTGCCCGCTCTCAAACCGAATGCCCGGAGATCGAGTCGTCCGGAAACTGAACAGTCGATCGCTCCAGTGATGAACCGAAACTACCGTTTCGACGTCATACGCAGCCAATGGGATTGACTCCTTCCACGATTCGTCCAGTTCGAGTTCAAGCGATGGGCTTAGAAATTGTGCGGAAGCACAGTTCGCTGCTCTCAACAGCTCACCCTGCTATGGAGGTAAGATTACGAATTTCAGGTTGAGCATCGGCCCTCAGGTCTCGGCAGGGTTCATCACTCCAAACACGTCTAACAATTTTCCGGGACGCCCATCCCATACTGAAGCATCAGCGGGCGGCACGCCTTTCGTTTGGATATTCGGCCATTGTGATGCGTGCCGCAGATTGAAGGCGATCCATCCGTCAAGTTCGCCGTCCATATCGGATCGGATCGCTTGAGCCGGACACTCGGGCGCGCAGACCCCGCAATCGATGCATTCGTCAGGATGAATGACGAGCATCGTTTCGCCCTCATAGAAGCAATCGACGGGACATACCGTCACGCAATCCATATATTTGCACTTGATACAATTCTCGGTGACAACATGCGTCATGTCATCTGATCCTGCGCAACCAATGTTCGATCGCTCGGCGATAATCGCAAGAGCTGGCGACACGACGATCCATAAACAATGCATGTTTCGCGAACAATTAGGCGGAGAGACGAACTCTTACGCGAAATGAAATAAGGTACATTGCGTCGCATCGCTCCGACGTGGGCCACCGTGCGTTGTTGCGTGAGGAGTGAGGAGTGACGACAGCGGCCTGAAGTCGTCTCGACCAGCGCGCCGCGTCGTTGGACCCGGCAGAAAGCATCGAATCGCAACTAAAGGCTATGGTGGCCGCATCTGATGTCGATCACGGCACGGCGCAGTCTGCGTCAGGTTGGAAAGCGTATCTACTCCTGACCTCAGCTCGAGGCGAAGACCTTGTAAGAATTATCTTCCGACGTGTTCACGACGAATTTTAATGCCTGCCGCCTCGCGATCCCACGTGTCGACAGTCAGCCCCTCCTCGCGGAGCTCGTGCTTCTTGATCTTTTCGGTTGGGGTCCGCGGTAATCGCTCAACAATCCGTACATATCTGGGAATCATGAAATGAGCGAGACGCGGTTGTAGAAACGCAATTAGGTCGGCCGGTACGATCGTCGTACCCGGAGCTGGCGCGACGACGCAAAGCACCTCATCTTCGGTAAACTCGCTCGGAACGGATACTACCGCGACCTCGTTGACGGTGGGATGCGCAGCAATCTCAGCCTCAACCTCAAACGAGGATATATTCTCACCGCGTCGTCGAATCGTATCCTTCATACGATCGACGAAGACGTAGTCGCCATCTTCATTGATTCGGAATGCGTCACCGGTATGAAACCAGCCGTTGCGCCACGCCTTCACGGTGGCTTCGGGATTCTGATTGTAGCCGCTATTCAAGGTCCATGGCATATCGGTTCGAACGATCAGCTCGCCAGTCTCGCCTACGCTCACTTCGCAATCGTTCTCATCAACGATACGTAAGTCGACACCACCGCGCGGCTTACCGCAAATTCCGGTACGGTTAGGATTTGGTCCCGAAACCAGAGGTGTTGAAATCTCCGTCATATTGTAGAGGGTATAGACCGTCACACCGAACCGTTGAGAAAATGCCATGGCATCCTCAGCCAAAGGGACGATGATAACGGTTTTCAGGCAATGATCGCGGTCGGCGGGTCCACGCGGTGTTTTCGCGAGAAAAGTAGCCATCGCGCCTAGCAGCAGCACGACGGTAGTCTGCGTTTCGTTGATGCTTGGCCAGAACGTCTCCGTCGAGAACGAAGTTACGAAAGACACCGAGGCACCACGGCACAACATGCCCATTGCCGGAATGGTCCCGCCGACGTGAAACAGCGGGAGATTGCATAGATAGCGGTCACCCTCCTTGACCATATAGAAGCCTTCCATGCCGGACATCGCGTGCAATTGGGCATAGCTCGACAGCACACCTTTCGACGGGCCCGTCGTCCCAGAGGTATAGATAATCGACTGAACATCCCACGGCTCGATCGGCCGTTGTAAATCCGGCACGGAATCCGCATCCCCTTCAAGCGCGCTTGAGGGCAAGACATCGGCATTTAGCCGTATGCCGCAGGCACCACCGACCTCAACGATTTTCCTGATGTTCGCGAGATCGATGCCGTCGAGGCGCGACATCAGATCGGTATGCGCGATCATGACCGTAGCATTCGAATTGGCCAGCACATGCTCCAGCAGGCGCCCCTTATAAGCCGTGTTGATTGGCACATAGATCGCGCCGAGCCAGTTGACCCCGAACCAGGATGCGAGACACTCCAGCGAGTTCGGCAGCCAGACAACCACCGTATCTCCCTGTTTGACACCGAGCCGCGCCAATCCCGCCGCCGTTTGCCGGGCAAGCATCTCCATCTCACTATACGTCAGCGACGGCCCACGATAGAACTTTGCATAGATTTGATCGGGCTTCTGTCGGCTCCACTTTTCGAGCACATAGCGAAGCACGCACGCTTCACGGGCCGGAACTCCGTGATCGATCCGCGTTGGGTTTACTTCCATCTCGAGCTCCTCCCAGACCGGCTCTTTTCCGACACCGTATCTCAGATCCCAGATTCCTACGGCATAACTCCGTACTTCGGAACGGGTGAAGGCGCTTCCGCCCGTCGGGCACGCGACAGCGCCAACGCATGAACGATCCGGTCGCGAGTTTCACGAGGATCAATCACATCATGGACAGTGAATCGAGCGGCTGCATTCAGCGGACCGGTGCCGCCAGCATATCGAGCTTCGATCTCCCGCAAGGCAGCCGTGGCATCCGGCGCCGCCTCGATCTCGCTCTTAAACGCCGCCGCGACGCCGCCCTGAACCGGCAGCGACGCAAAGTCAGCCGTTGGCCAAGCAACCACGAGACTCTGTTCTCCACCCCACCCCGCCATGGCGCACGCGCCGAAGCCAAATGCCTTGCGCACCACAACAGTTACTTTCGGCACCGCAGACCACGCGAGCGCCGAGACGACCGCAAGGCCAGCACGAAGCGTCCCTTGCCGTTCGGCTTGCGGGCCGGTCATAACGCCCGGAACGTCCTGCAAAAAGATCAGCGGCACATGGTACGCCGAGCAAAGCTCGATGAAGTGGCGCGCCTTCGCGGCCGCAGTCGAAGTAATCGCTCCGGACTGAACCATCGGCTGGTTGGCGATGATGCCGACAGGATGCCCGTCAATCCGGGCGAAGCCCGTTATGATCATCCGCGCGAAGGCTGGCTTAATCTCAAAGAACGAATGCGCGTCGACTATCCCACGAATGATCAGGTGCATATCATACGGTCGCTTCTTCTCGGACGGCAAAACCTTGAGAAGATCAACGGCCTCGGGCGGTTGTGACGCCACATGTGGCGGATAGGACCAGGCATTCTGCGGAAGATAGGACAGAAAGGCTCGCGCGAGAGCGATGGCGTCTTCATCGGTTTCGGCCTCGTTATCCGCGACGCCCGATATTTCACAATGTACCTGCGAACCGCCTAACTCGTCCTTCGTCACGGTGGCACCGATGGCCGCCTTGACAACCGGAGGCCCACCCGCGGCGAGCATCGCAGTGCCTTTCCGCATAATCACGAACTCGCACCCTGCACCCACCAGCGCCGAGTCGCCCGCGCACGGACCCAGAACTACGCCAACCTGTGGCGCGGTGCCGGACAACCGCGCAAGCTCTAGAAAATGGGTGACATCCGGCAGGCCATCGTTCATCAATTCCTGCCCACGAGCCCCCGCGCCATCCAGCAGCCAAATCAAGGGTACGCGTTCGCGTCGCGCCATCTGAATGGCATGTAGTTTTTTACGCGCATTGATGACACCGTGCGAGCCGCCCTTGACGGTGAAATCTTCACCGATCACGCATACCTGCCTGCCGTTGATGTCGCCGAAGCCCATGACGACTCCATCAGAAGGCGTGAGGTCATCCAGTCTTGCGACCGAGTGGGTATAGTGTGACGTGAAGCGTCCATACTCGCGGAACGTCGAATCATCGACAAGAAGATTCACACGCTCCCGAACATTCAATTTGCCGGCTTCGCGTTGACGGCGGAGCTTCTCAGCCCCGCCCATCGACAACGCTTTGTCCTGCCAAGCTTGTAGCTCCGCGAGCTTTTCATTCATGGTTGCCTGCTCGTCTCTCTTGTTGCCTAACGCGAGTTCACGGCTTCAGTAGCGGACATTCGCTTTTATCAAGCGGAACGAATGCGTCTTCGCCCTTGATTAGCCGCAGCGGTTTATACAGATCCCATTCGCTCTTTGACTCCGCGGGAGACTTGACCTGATAGAGCATCAGATCGTGGATGAACCGTCCGTCGGCGCGAATCTTGCCGGTCGAACCAAAGAACTCCATCGGAGTTTCTTTCATAGCCTTGACGACAACATCCGCCTTGTCCGTACCGGTCGCCTTGATCGCCTTGAGATAGTGCAGTGCCGTCGCATACGCCGTCGCCTGTTCCCGCGTCGGCATCTTTCCACCGAACCGCTTCTGGAAACGGAGAGAGAAGTCGCGCGTCTGGTCATTCATGTCCCAGTAGAAGCTCTCCGTTAGCATCAAGCCCTGCGCGGCGTTGAGCCCCAATGCTTTGATATCCGACGAGAAAAGAATAAGCCCAGCCATCTTCTGACCGGCTGCGACCAATCCGAATTCTCCCGCTTGCCGGATCGAATTGATCGTATCATTGCCGGCGTTCGCCAGACCGAGAACCTTCGCACCGGACTGCTTCGCAAGAAGGATAAAGCTGGCAAAATCGGCAGTATTCTGCGGATGACGAACCGATCCGAGAACTTTCCCGCCCATCGACTCGATCAGTTTGCGGCTTTGAGCCTCGATAAGATGTCCGAAGACATAATCCGCCGTCAGGAAAAACCAGCTATCGCCGCCGCTCTCGACAACAGCTTTCGTCGTTCCCACGGTCAGCGCATAGGTATCATCTGAAGTCTGAATCGAAAACGGCGAGCAGGCTTTCCCCGAGAGCGTTTCACTCGCCGCGCCTGAGATCAGAAATACGCGCTGCTTCTGCCGCGTGAGTTCCTGGACTGCCATGGCCACCGATGACGTCGGAACGTCGATGACGGCATCGACCTGCTGTTCATCGAGCCATCGCCGAACGATCGCCGATCCGACATCGGGCTTGTTCTGATGATCTGCAACGACAACTTCTATCTTTGCGCCGTTGACGTTTCCTCCAAAATCTTCTGCCGCCATCTTTGTAGCGAGAACAGATCCCGGACCAGCCAGATCGACATAAGGACCCGATTGGTCGTTCAACACACCGATCTTGACCACCCCGTCAGATACCTGGGCTTGTGCCGACACTCCTGTAGCCGCGACCAGCCAGCATATCGCCAACAACGTCTCTCGCATCTTCATTAGCTTCCTCCAAGCCCCGTTAGTTGATTGAGAGTTAGGGAGAAATGACGAGGAGCACTTGATTCTCCTCGGTAAGGTCGCCAACGGACACGTTGATCCGTTCGACCATGCCGGTGACGGGCGCCACAACCGGATATTCCATCTTCATGGATTCGATCGAGAGGAGTGTCGCGCCCTGCTCAACCCGAGCACCTGCAACGCTATCGACCGAGACAATGGTCCCAATCATCTCAGCTCGAACTTCAAGCACGGCTTATGCCTCCCGCTGGTTCTCAGGCCGCCAAGACAAGGCCGGCTTCTCCAGCAAGAAGGCTATTCGGACTTTACAGTTCCGTCAAGAACTGATCAGTACGGCTTGAAAATAAGGCTTATTCGCTATCTTACACCGACGGCCTGAAGAACCAGGACCTCCATCTCGCCGGCAAGCTGTTCGGCAGACATTGATGATTTAGGTTGGTACCAGGAGAAAATCCAAGTCGTCATACCTGTGACGGCCTGCAGCGCAATATCGACATTGCCAAAATGGAATTCGCCCAAGCGATGTCCCTCCTCCAGAAGTGCAGACAAAGAGGAGTTAAAACGCCGTCGATCTCGCTTCAATGCCGCGAGCGCCGTGGCTGGCAGATGCTTTTCCTCGCGAAACAAAACGGCGAGATAGACCCGTCCTTCAACGACCTTGAGCGTCAAATCTCGCGCGAAACGACGTAGTCTTTCCTTGGGTGGACTATCACCGCGCCTTGCCTCATCAGCAATTTCCGCAGCAAAGGCTGTCGTCCGATTGCAAACCTCGGTCAACAATTCGACCTTGCTGTTAAAGCAATGATAAATAAAGCGCTTGGTGACCCCCAACCGGGCGGCAATATCGTCGATTGTCGTACCGTTGTAGCCCTTATCAAAGAACAGTTGACTTGCGGCATCGAGTATCTTTGCTCGACGGAACTCAACCATTTCATTTTTGATATCGCCGACCTGGGACACTGTTTGCCTCGTCTGTTTGTAACTGCTCGAGTCTAAAAGCGTGCTACACAATATCTATCGAGGCCTTCGAACGCCATCGAATAGACCGCTTCGATCTTCGGCGTTTTCATCAAGCTCTCGGCCTTGGCATTCCAAAGGAATTGCCTCTGCGCCCCATTGAGCCGGCCAGACCGCTGGCAGTCAGTATGACACGATAGATTCGGTCGCATATTGCAAACCTCGTCAGAATGATGGAGCAGGCCCGAGGGCAGGCTACACCCCGGCGAGAGCCCTCACGAAACCTAACGGCGGGTGGCTCAGATAGCTACTTTGAGTCACATATGAAAAATCATAGGCCGGAGCCTACCTGAGATGACCGCAGCGCTTATATCGCGTGCGCAGATGGTTCGCGAGGCGCGGCGCCGGAACGTTTTACGTCGAATCCGGCAACCTCCAAACACCGAGACGTCGTGGACGTGTTGTCCGGTTATTGGCGTTTCCCGGGTCGTGATCGAACGCGTTCACGGCGGGGTTACAGATGGACATGCATTCGCAAGGGGCTCTGACTTCCGGCACACGCGCGAACGGAAGAACCTCATTCTCGCGGGATCACTCAGCCGGATTGTGAGGCGCAGACGATGAAGCCGTCGCGCTCTTTAGTCCGAACGTCAGGTAGGACAGAATGACATCAACGATATGGGCCTTGCGCCGTTCGAGGGTGTCGGGCTGCATCAGGTCCCGGTCGAAGAGCAGCGACAATGTGTAACGATTGGACAGGTAAAAGTAGCCGAGCGAGGAAATCGAAATGTAGAGATCGATCGGATCGATATCGTCGCGAAAGACGCCACGCTTGACGCCCTGCTGCAAGATATTGTTCAGCAGAACGCCGAGATCGTTATAGAGCGGAAAGATCGTGTGCGATTTCGTAATGTACTTACCGCGATGAAGATTCTCGGTGTTTAACATCGAGATGACTGTCGGATCATCGATGAAGGTTTGAAATGTACTCTCGCACAACAGGCGCATCGCCTCGATCGGATCGAGACCGATCAGAGAGACTTCGTTCTGTCGCCGCCGAAGCGTGGCGTAGGTGCGTTCCAGAGCCCGAATGTAAAGCTCTTCCTTCGAACGAAAGTAATGATAGAGCAAATTCTTGCTGACTTTCGCCCGATTGGCAATGGCGTCGACACGCGCACCTTCATAACCCTTGCGAGCAAATTCCGCGTGCGCGGCAGCCAGAATTTTGTCTTGGGTCTGCCGCGCATTGCGTATCCGTGGCTTCGCGCTCGGAGACTTGGACATAGCTGCGACGTAATCCTTTCTTGATCCATCGGCCGTCCGCCGAATCGCCATCAGGGGTGGCGCAGGTCAGTCTATAATCTTTTCATAGCTCATGGAATTCGCGATCAAGCCGACCGCCGCGCGCGGGCCCGCGACTTTCGACAATCCGATCCGCTCAGGGCAATTCCGACGCGCTCGATGCTGGGAGCGTCTCAAAACAAGGCCCACTCGCGTAGCCGACGGATCGGCCCCCCGAGCCCGCTTCTCTATCCATCACGCGCGAATAGCCGCGACAGACGACGGAGTTTGCCTGACACGGGGCGCGACCAATGGCGCGCATCTCTCGACGCAGACCCGAACGGTTTCGTCGCCGTCGCGTTGCCACCAGTCCAGCCTGGAGAAGATTTCGATCTCGATCGGTCCATCGTAGCCGATCCGGTTCAGCAGATCGCGGTAATAGGCGTGGTCGATCACGCCGTCTCCTACCATTCCACGGTCCTGATAGACATCGCGAGTCGGCGTCAGCCAATCCGACAGATGAAAAGTCAGCAACCGCTCGACTCCAGCAGCAACAAGTCCTTTGGGAAACTCAGGATCCCACCAGCAATGATAGACGTCCGCGACGAGTCCCGTCCCTTCGCCGAGGCGATCGCATAGTTCGAGACATTGGGCGAAGGTGTTGAGGCATGAACGATCGCCGGCGAACATCGGATGCAACGGCTCGAGACCAATCTTGACGCCGGCGGCGAGCGCATAAGGCAGGAGTTCGGCCAGTGCATCCTCGACCCGCTGTCGCGCAGCGACGAGGTCGCGCTCGCCCGTCGCCAGACTGCCGGGCACGACCACCAGCGTCGGGGCCCCGATCGCCGCAGCGGCGTCAAGCCGCCGTCGGTTCTCCTCCAGCGCGGCGCGATAGGCTGCCGGATCGGCCAGGTTGACCCAGGCGCTCGTACAGAGACACGGCACGAACAGACCCGCATCGCGAATCCGCTTCGCGCCAGCCGCGATGCCGGCGGCATCGAGATAATCCATCCATACGCCAATGCCGCCGACGCCATGCCGAGCATAGGTTTCTACCGCCAGATCGAGTGACAGGTTCTTGGTGGTGATCTGATTGATAGCGAAGCGCGACAGATCGCTCATGCCGGCGCCCCCTCGTGCTCGGCGCGCAACCGCGCGGTCGCCTGTTCGTCGACGATGCCGTCACGGACCACGACGCCAAAACCGCTGCGCGCATAGGGAACCGAGATTTTGCCATCAAGCACGTCGGCAAGCACCGCGGCAGCAGGCCGCATCATCGGATTGCCGTAGCCGCCACCGCCCGCCTGCTCGTGACGAATCACGGTGTCGCGATGCACCGTTCGTGTAACCTTGCTCGGCAACAACTCGAAATCGCCGCCGGTGCTAAGCAGGTTGCGTGAGGGTGCGGCGTCGCCGCCGCCGAACAATCCGTAAGGCCGATGCTCATAGCGATCGGAGCGCAGTTGCAGAATGGCTTCGTCGGCAAGGAAGCGATATTGCCGAATAATCCCGAGTCCACCGCGCTGACGGCCCGCGCCGCAGGAGTCCTCGCGCAGAGAATATTCCTCGATCAGCAGCGGATAAGTCGCTTCAAGAATTTCCACCGGCATATTCGACATGTTCTGCGACGGATTGGTGATCGCATCAATGCCGTCCCTGGTGGCGCGTGCACCGAGCGCACCGTTGATCATGTCGACCAGAATGAACGGCTCGCGCGTGGTCTTGTCGTATCCGCCGAGGCAAACCACGGAGTTGCCACCCTCTCCGGCGGCCACCGCACGCTCCGGCACAATGCGCGACAGCGCGCCGAGGACGGTATCGGCAACCCGATAACCGGTCAGCGCGCGCGCAGCGACCGGCGCGGGAAACTCCGGATTGAGCACGGAGCCTTCGGGGGCTGACACGTCGATGCAGCGATAGACACCGGCGTTGTTGGGAACATCGCTATCGAGCATACAACGCACGGCGAGATAGGTCGCCGATTTGGTGAATGACAGCGTCGAATTGATCGCACCGCGAACTTGCGGTGAAGAGCCGTCGAAATCGACCTTGATGTGATCGCCCGTAACGGTGATGGCAACCTGGATCGGAATGGCGGATTCGTCGAAGCCGTCACCGTCGATATAGTCGGTGAAGCGATAGATGCCGTCCGGCCATGCCGCGAACGCCTTGCGTGTCAGCCGCTCGCCGTAATCGAGCAGATCCACGATAAACCCTTCGAGAACCTCGACCCCGTACTTGCCGACCAGGCGCACGAATTCGCGCTCGCCGAGCGCGCAGGTCGCAAGCTGCGCCTCGAGATCGCCGATCACCAGATCCGGCAGGCGGACGTTCTTGGCGATGATGTCGAACAACGTCTTGTTGCGCACCCCGCGGTCGAACAGCTTGAGCGGCGGAATCCGCAGGCCTTCCTGAAAAATCTCGGTGGAATCGCTGGCGTTGGATCCCGGCACGCGGCCGCCGACGTCGCAGTGATGACAAATCACCACGGCAAAGCCTAGCAGATGCTGCTCGGCAAAGATCGGCTTGAACATGAAGATGTCCGGCAAGTGCATCCCGCCGTCATAGGGGTCGTTGAAGATAATCACGTCACCGGGATGCAGGTCATTGCCGTAATGACGCTGGAGCGCTTCCATCGCGTCCGGGACAGCGCCGAGATGCAGCGCCACGGTTTTCGCCTGCGCCAGGATTCGTCCCTTGGCGTCACACATTGTCGTGGAATAATCGAGCACGTCCCGAACGATGGGAGAGCGCGCGGTGCGCATCACCGTATAGGCCATGTCGTCGACGATGGACTCAAACGCGCTCTTGAGCACCGCGAAGGTAACCGGATCGAGCTGAGAGTCGTGCTGGACATTATTGGACTGGGTCATGACGGCGACATTCCCTGGGGAGCGGTGTCAACAAGGTGGATCAACACGTTGAGACTGGCATCGACGGTTGCGACAGTTTCCGGCGGAATAACCACCGTTGCGTCGGCACCTTCGAGAATCGCAGGCCCGACGAGGCGTGGCGGCAGCGCCAGACGATCGTAGATCGGCGTTTCGACATGACCGTAAGCGCCACCGAAATAGACCTTGCGTCGCGACTTCGGCTCGGCGTCTGCGGCCTGATGGCGAATGGCCCGAAAGTCGAGCTTGCCTTGCCGGATGCCCTGGCCGATCACCCGCAGACTGACGGTTTCCACCGTATCCGACGATGAATAGCTGTAGACAGCCTGATAAGCCGCGAGAAACGCTTCGCGCAACTTTTCGATTCCGCCGCCCGCGGTAAATGGAATAGCGAGCGACAATTCCTGACCGCGGAAACGCATGTCGATTTCCGGCGTGATGACCATCTCGGCATCCGCAATACCCTCGGCGCGGAGCGCATCGCGCGCATCGGACTCGAGCTCAATCAAAATCGCCTTGGCCGCATCAAGATCGAACGACTCCAGAGGTCCGACAAAGGCACGAATGAAATAGCGTTCGACGTCGCCCGCCAGCATTCCCATGGCGGTGAACACCCCCGGCGAGGCCGGGACCAGGATGCGCGGCATCGACAGCAACCGCGCGATATCGACGGCGTGGGCCGGCCCCGAGCCGCCGATAGCAACCAGCGTGAACTCGCGGGGGTCGACACCACGTTCTACCGTCACGGCGCGAATGGTGCGGGCCATGTTGGCGTTGACCACTTCGCGGATGCCGAAAGCAGCAAGTTCGGCGGACAAGCCAAGCGCGCCGCCGAAGGCGCGATCAATCGCACGCCTCGCCGATTCGATATCCAGGGTTCGGGAGCCGCCGGCCAGAACTGGCGGCAAATAGCCGAGCAGCAGATTGGCGTCGGTCACGGTGGGCTTGTCGCCGCCGCTGCCGTAGCAGGCTGGGCCCGGATCGGCGCCGGCGGAAATGGGACCGACCCGCATCAACCCGCCTCCGTCGACATAAGCGATCGAGCCAGCGCCGGAGCCCACTTCCGCCACGTCGACCGCGGGAACACTCATCATGTAACCGCCGGCCTTGATGAAGCGACTCGGCGTCGAGATTCCGGCACGGAATTCGTATTCGCTGACGCGGATCAACTCACCGTCCTGAACGAGCGAAGCCGACGCCGTGGTGCCGCCCATGTCAAACACCACGAGATTCCGCGTATCGACGGAATCGCCCAGTCGAGCGCCGCCAACCACGCCGGCCGCCCGCCCCGACGAGATGAAGAACACCGGCTTTTCACGCGCAGTCTGCGACGAGGCCAGCGCTCCATTGGAATTGCAGACCAGCAGCGGCGCGTTGACGCCGATGCTCGCGAGCCCGCTCTCCAGCCGCGACAGATACTGCTCGAGCACCGGACGGACGTAGGCGTTGACCACCGTGGTGCTGGTCCGCTCGTACTCCTTCGCTTCCGGGAGCACCGAAACGGAACTCGTCACCTTGATCTCGGGATACCACGTCGCAATCAGCTCTTCCGCGCGGCGCTCATGCGCGGGATTGCGATAGCTGTTGAGGAAGCAGATCGCGATCGAGATCACACCGGCGGCCGCAAGCTGATCCACGGCTGCGCGCAGTTCGTCTTCGTCAAGCGGCGCAAGCACACTGCCGTCGAAGCGAATGCGTTCCGTGACTTCGAGCCGGAGCCTGCGCGGCACCAGCGCTTCCGGCTTCTCCCACTGCAAGTCGAACATGCCCGGCGTGCGCAGACGTCCAATCTCAAGCACGTCGCGAAACCCGCGAGTGGTGATCAGACCGGTCGCTGCGCCGACCTTTTGCAGCAGCGTGTTCGAACCGACTGTCGTGCCGTGAACGACCTCAAGGATGTCGGTCGCAGCTATTCCCGCATCGGCAATGATGGCGGTGACACCTTCAAGGACGGCAGCCTCCGGGGCAGCCGGACTCGATGAGACCTTGCGATGAACAACTCTTCCCGAGTGATCGATCAATGCGAGATCGGTGAAGGTACCGCCAATATCGACGCCGATGCGCGCGCCACGCGAAGAGGTTGCGGAAACAGGGGCTTTCACCACATTCTCCCAAAATTCTTATTGTACCGAGTGGTTAGTACATAGCCCGATTTTCGTCAAGGAAGCATCTTTTTGGCTGCAAAATAAGCTTCTCTGAAAAATTTCTTGCAACATGTATTGGACTGTATAGTCTATATGGCAGAAAACAGGGGGAAACGAAAATGTTCGCAGTTCGCACATGCGGAGCCAAATCGCGACGCAACCTTTTGCTGGCGCTGGCATTCCTGGGAGGCGCGTGGCTTTCCGTCCCGGCGCACGCCCAGCAGGAAAAACTGTCGGTTCGCCTTGATTTTTCGCCTTGGGGCGTTCAGGCCGCGCTGCATCTGGCGCAGGACAAGGGCTGGTTCAAGGAAGCTGGCCTCGACGTCGACATTCAGGACGGCCGCGGCTCCGGCAACACGTTGCAACTCGTCAACGCCAAGCAGGTCGATGTCGGGCAGGTTCAGCTGGGGTTGCTGCCGCAGGCACGGGCGAACGGCGCGACGGTGAAAGGCATCGCCGGATGGGGACGACGCACGGACCTCTCGGTGCTGGTCGACCGCGACTCCCCGATCACAAAGGTTCAGGACTTCAAAGGCAAAACCCTCGTGGTGTTTGCCGCAAGTCCCTGGGCACCGTTCATCGACTACTGGCTGGCACAGGGCGGGCTCGATCGTAAGAGCGCGAACATCCTGTTCGTCGATCCGGCCGCGCTATGGGGCACCTACACGGCAAAGCGCGCCGACGGTTTGATGTCGACGGATCCGTCGGCCCTGCCGGTCGCTGAAGCATCGCGCCCTTCCAAGTCGGTGCTCGCGGAAGATGCCGGTGTATTCTTTCCGAGCTACGGCCTGATCGTTCGCGACGACATCCTGGAAAGCCGCAAGGATGCGCTCAAGAAGCTGGTGAACATCCAGCAAAAGGCCTGGGCATATCTGCGCGACGGTCACGAGGCCGAGGGGGCGGACGCCATGATCCATCAGCGGCCCGGCGCCAAGCTCGATCGCAACGTGCTGATCGAGCAAATCAAGCTGACCATCAAGTTCTTCGACACGCCGGCCACCAAAGGCAAGCCGATCGGCTGGCAGTCCGAGGATGATTGGAACAAGGCGTTGAAGGTGATGGAGAAAGCCAAGGTGATTCAACCGGGCTGGAAGGCCTCGGACTACTACACCAATGCTTTCATCAATTGACGCGGCGGACGGCGCAATGACAACGAACGGGATGGCTGCGGGGCCGGGCCGGCCCCCTCATCCGGTCGCGGAGGCTGCCTATGTCGCAATCCGCCGAGTTGGAAAGTCATACGGATCGTTGAAAGGCGCCGTCCATGCGCTCGACGGAATCGATCTTGATATTCGCGGGGGCGAATTCGTTTCGATCCTCGGCCCCAGCGGCTGCGGCAAGTCGACGTTGCTCAAGTGCATCGCCGGCCTTGAGAAGCCAACGTCCGGACAGATCGATATCCAGGGCAAGCCCCTGAATGGACCGCCGGATCGCCTCGGCATGGTATTTCAGCGCGACGTCCTGCTGGACTGGCGGACGGTGCTCGACAATGTGCTGATCACCGCGGAATTCGCTCATATTCCCACCGCATCGGTGCGGGAGCGCGCATTGCAGTTGTTATGGCGCTTCGGCTTGAAGGGATACGAGGATCGTCATCCTTGGGAGCTGTCCGGCGGGATGCGTCAGCGCGCCGCGATTTGCCGCGCTCTATTGTGTGATCCCGACCTGCTGCTGATGGACGAACCATTCGGCGCCCTCGACGCCATGACCCGCGACGATCTGAATCTGGAACTGGCGCGCATCTGGCAAGACACGCGCAAGACCGTGGCTTTCGTCACCCACGGCATTGCCGAAGCGATTTTCCTGTCCGATCGGGTCGTGATGATGGATCGCAATCCCGGCCGGATCATCGAGGTGATCGATATCGATCTGCCACGACCACGACACCTCGCAATTCGTGAGACATCCGAATTCGCTCACTACGTCGGGCACATCCGGCAACTCTTCACCAGTCTCGGCCTGCTGAAGGACGGCTAACGTATGATGCGCAGATTGCAGTCGCTGTACGAAAGCGGCATGGTTCTCATAGTGCTGATCGGAACGCTATTGCTTTGGGAAGTGGCGGTCTACCTGCTGCGGCCACCGCCGATCATCCTTCCGGCGCCGAGCCTGATCTGGCGCGAATTCCTGATCACGCCCGGTTACTTCCTGCAGCAATCGTTCTCAACGCTCTACACCACGGTGGTCGGCTTCGTGCTTGCCGTCGCTCTCGGCCTTGCACTCGCCGTCGGCATCGTTCATTCGAAATTTCTGGAGCGAACCGTCTATACCTTGCTGGTAGCGCTCAACAGCGTGCCGAAGGTGGCGCTGGCGCCGCTGTTCGTTTTATGGATGGGCACCGGGATCGAGCCGAAGATCGCCATCGCACTGATGCTGGCGCTGTTCTCAGTGGTGATTGATGCGGTGCTGGGGCTGCGCTCGGTCGATCCCGACATGATCAACCTCGCACGCGCCAGCCGCGCCTCGTCCTTTGCTATTCTGCGCAAGATTCGCCTTCCCAACGCGTTGCCAAGTATTTTCGCGGGGCTGAAAGTGGCGATTTCGTTCGCGCTGGTCGGCACGATCGTCGGCGAGTTCGTCGCTGGTTCGGAGGGGCTCGGCTTCGCAATCCTGACCGCGCAAGGCCAGTTCGATACGCCTCGCGTATTCGTTTGCCTGATCCTGCTCGGGCTGTTGGGTACCGTCCTGTTCTATATCGTCGAGTTCATGGAGCGGCTCGCTCTGCCCTGGCACGTTTCACAACGCACCGGCCACGCTGCGGCCCCCTGACAATCGCCCGGCTGCCAGTGGCAGTCCGAAGATCGAGTACACGCAATGGCCGGCGCCGACGACCTTGATCCGCGTGTCGCCACATCTTCGCCACCGCAATCCTCCCCCACGATCGCAGCGGTCATGGCGCTGATCGCTACCGCCATCCTGTGGGGCAGCAACCACGTCGTGGCTCGCGCCGTCCATACCGATATTCCGCTGCCTGCGGTGGTGTTGTGGCGTTGGGTGCTGTCACTACTGCTGCTCACACCGTTCGTGTGGCCGACACTGCGGAAAGATTGGCCCAACATCCGAGCCAACCTGCTCTTCCTCATATATCTTGGCGCGATCGGCGTCGGCCTGTTCTCGATCTTCCTGCTGGCGGGGGCCTATCACAGCACCGCGCTGGAAGTTGGCCTGCTCAACTCCACCACGCCGGTGTGGGTGGTTTTCCTGTCCTATGCCCTCGGCATGGCGCGCTCGGTGTGGCTGCGCAACATCGGCGTCGCCACGGCACTCGGCGGAACCTGCCTGATCCTCTTCAAGGGTACACTGGGGAATGTGTTCGAGTTGCAATTTCAGCTCGGCAACGTCTGGTCGCTGATTGCCGCGATCCTGCTTGCCTGGTTCACCGTCGCGCTGAAATTTCGCACGCTCAACATTTCGGTGCTCAGCCTGACCACAATCGCGGCATGGTCCGGCGTCATCGGAGCCATGCTGCCGTTCTATCTGCATTTCCTCACGACCGGCGGCACCGATCCGTTTCTCACCGGTGAAGCCGCGCCCAACACCGTTATCGCGATGCTGTATCTGGCGCTGGGGCCAACTTTGATTGCGAACCTGTTGTGGATTTTTGGCGCAACACGTCTCGGTGCCGCACGCGCGGGGCCGTTTCTGTATCTATCGCCCATAACCTCAACCGTGCTGGCCGCGCTATTTCTCGGCGAGCGGATCGCGTGGTTTCATCTGGTCGGATTTGCGCTGATCCTGCTCGGGCTCTACCTCACCAATCGTGCAGCGGATCCACCGCAGCGTTCCTAGCAGGGCGCCGACAGCGCACCCCTCAGGCTCTCGCACGGCGATTCTGGCGCGACGGTTGCGATAGCGCAGCCCCTTGTTGCGCATCGGCAGCACGACGTTCGACCGCCCGCAGGTGATCCGCCAGCCGCCGACCTTCGGTCAGGTTGTGCTGCTCCGACAGCGCGCCAGCCTCCTCGGCGTCGCCGGCGAGAATCGCGGCAACGATGGGTTTGTGTTGGGCGATCACCATATTCGGGTTCGGCAGCAAGGCATCGCTGGAGCGGATATAGACGCGTATCTGCTGCTCGAGCAGCGCGTATTGCTCGGTCAGGCGCCGATGGTCGGCAAGTGCAATGATCGCTTGATGCAGACCGAAATCGGCTTCGGCGATCCGGCCGGCATGGCCGCGCTTGCACGCACTGACCAGTCGTTCGTAAGCCTCGCGAAGGCGATCCGCTTTCCCCGGATCGCCGATGGCAGCAGCTACCAGTTGCGCCGCCAGTCGCTCGATGGCCGAGCGCAGGGTGTAAAGCTCCCACGCGTCCTGCGCGCTCAACGACATCACCGTCCAGCCGGTGTAGGGCACCAGCGTCAGCAGCCCCTCGCGCGCAAGCTGATGCAACGCGGCGCGCACCGTGGCGCGTGACAAGCCCATTTGCCCAGCGATCTCGATTTCGGTGATGCGCTGCCCGGCAGGAATGTCACCCGCCACGATCGAAGCGCGCAACGCGGTCGCAGCCTGCGTCTCGATCGGGGTTTTGACAAGCCGCGGAATGCTGAGCGGGGCCATGTCGAAATTCTCCAAACATCTGCCGGGCCGTGCCGGCACGTTGCGGACCTGCTCGCCATTATTGCCGATTGTCGCCAATCGTCAATCATGGCATAAAGCTCAAACTGCGGCCATGCTGTTGTTCATTCCGATCGGCAATAGCGGACCGGGCGAATGATTCAGCCGCCGTCTCTCAAGGAGCGCAAGCCGACATGGTGCTGCCGGAACTCTCAGTCGTCAGTCAGGGCGGACTTGCATCGAGCTATGCGCTGATGCCGGAGGCGGAGGCACTCGAACTGGCACGGCGGCATTATGGCCTCACGGGGCGGCTCGACCGGCTTGCAACCGAGAAGGACGACACCTTCCGAATCGAGAACGGCGCCGGGCAACGCTTCATCCTGAAAGTCGCCAATCCCTCCGAAGATGCCGTCGAGATTTCCTGCCAGCTCGGGGTGCTCCGGCACCTGGCGGCGCGCGGTCCCCGCCTGCCGGTGCCGCGCATCATCACCGACACTGCCGGCAACGATCAGTTCACCTATCACGACAACGCGGGACAGCATCGCCAGGTCCGATTGCTGTCCTATCTCGAAGGAACGCCGCTCAGCGAATTTGTCGTGACACCGGCGGAGCGTGAACGGATCGGCGAAACCCTTGGCCGTCTCCGGCTGGCGCTGGCCGACTTTGCCCATCCGGCCGACGGCCGCGTGCTGGCATGGGACGTCAAGCATCTGCTACAACTCGGCAGCCTTCTCGACAACATCGACGATCGCAAGCATCGCGCCATGCTGGCGCGCGGGCTGGAACGCTTCGCGATACTATCACCGCGCCTTAACGCTTGCCGCACTCAGGTCGTCCACAACGATTTCAGCAAATCCAACATCGTCGTGGACCGCGCCAAGGCCGACTTCATCACCGGGATCATCGATTTCGGCGACGCGGTCCGCACCTTGATCGCCATCGACGTCTCGACGGCGCTGCTGAACCAGTTGCCGTCGCAACCCGCCGACGACCTGTTTGCCGATGCCCGCGACCTGTTGCGCGGCTATCTGCGCGTCGCCGACTTGACCGAGGACGAATTGCGGCTGATCCCCCATCTGGTAATGGCGCGCGCGGTGACGCGCGCACTGCTGTCGATCTGGCGGGCCAGGCTACTGCCGGAGAAGTCACCCTATCTGTTGCGCAACACGGCACAGGGCTGGGCGCAGCTCGCGTGGTTCATGGACCGCTCGATCGAACAAGTCTCGGACACCCTTCTTGAGTTTGCCAATTCATGAATTTGCGAAGGTAAGTCGCATCCCTTCGGCGTCATACGTCGTGCAGCAGGAGACCAACGTGATGTCAAACACAACCTCGCCTTCGCGCGGCAAGATGGTGAACTCATTCAATCCAGCGGCGGCAAATCATCTGGATGACCACACGCGTAAGCTTGTCGAGCGACGGAGCAAATTGCTCGGGCCAGCTTACCGGCTGTTCTACAGCAATCCGGTCGAGGTCAAACGCGGCAAGGGAACACGGCTCTACGACAGTGCCGGCAACGAATATCTCGACGCCTATAACAACGTCGTCTCCGTAGGCCACTGTCACCCACGCGTTGCCGAGGCCGTGGCGGCGCAGATGCAGACATTGTGCACCCACACGCGCTACATCCAGGAAGGCATTCTGGATTACGCGGAGGCATTGCTGGCAACGCTCGGCGCGCCGCTGCAACACGTCATGTTTACATGCACCGGCTCGGAAGCCAACGATCTCGCGTTGCGGATCGCCAAGCATTGTTCGGGAAATCGCGGCATCATCATTACCGAAGAGGCCTATCACGGTAATTCGGAGCTGACGTCGAGCTTCTCGCCCTCCTTGGGTGAGTTCTCGCCGCTCGGCACCTGGGTGCGCCGCGTGCCGGCGCCGGATTCCTACCGCGTCCCCGCCGCGCAAATGGGAGAATGGATGGCGGCGCAAGTCGCCGCGCAAATCAGGAACCTGCAACGACACGGCGAGGGCCTCGCAGCATTCATCTGCGATTCGGCATTTTCCTCCGATGGTATCTTCACTCACCCCTCGGATGTTCTTGCGCCGGTGGCTAAGGTCGTGCGCGAGGCTGGCGGCTTGTTCATTGCCGACGAGGTGCAATCGGGATTTGGCCGCACCGGCGACAAGTTGTGGGGCTTTCAGCGGCACGGCGTGAAGCCGGATATCGTGACGATGGGCAAGCCGATGGGGAACGGATTTCCCGTTGCCGCGACGGTGCTGACGCCCGAGGCCGTTGAGCGCTTCGGCCGCGACACGCGCTACTTCAACACGTTCGGCGGCAACAGCGTCGCCATTGCAGCGGCACAGGCAACTCTTGACGTCATTCAGGACGAAAAGCTGATGGAGAACGCCGCACGCGTCGGGAAAATCATTCGCGACGGGTTCGCGGATCTCGCACAACGCTACGTGCGGATCGGCGACGTTCGCGGTTCCGGTCTCTATATCGGCGTTGAACTGGTAACGGACCGCAACACCAAATCTCCCGATCCTCAGGCTGCCGCCGCCGTGGTCAACAACTTGCGCGAACGCCGGGTGCTGATCTCGGCGACGGGACCAAACGCCAATGTCCTGAAGATCCGCCCTCCCCTGGTGTTCTCGGCGGCTGATGCCGATCGGCTCTTGACTGAAGCCGCCGCAGTGTTCGCGGAACTTCCGAACTAATCGGAGAGCAATCAGGCGCGTCACATCCCCGCGCCTGCCAATCCCAAATTCCATGAACTTCTATTGCGGCTGCTCCACTAGGAATGACGGCACGCTCTCTCGGACCCCTTTCGACTCACAGAGTGCGGGAGCGGGCGACCGCGCTGGTTGACGGCGACAAAGGCTGTCTGCCGCCCACGTACTAGCCAGCAAGTGTGAGCCAGCGGGCCAAAACCCGCTCCATATATGAAAATACTATGAGACGCGCGCGCCGCCGCTCTCGAAAACATATGCCGTTCCGCCCAGCTTCACGGACCTGAATACGGCTCGATGGAGGGCGCTACTCCCGGCGCTGTCCCTCGGCCGACAGGGAACGGTGCAATGTCCGACATTCTGATGCTGGCGATCGGCCTCGGCGTCTTCGCCCTTCTTGTCCTCTACAGCCTCGCCGGCGAACGGCTCTGAGGAGGCAACGATGATCTTCGACTATGCGATGGGCGGCGGCGTGGCTGTGCTCATCCTGTTCTACCTCGTCTACGCATTGCTGCGCCCTGAAAAATTCTGAGCGCGCCTCCCGAAATAAAAACCGGTCTCGGGATGAAAGACATGCGAAAATGGAAAGATAAGCCATGACCGTAAACGGCTGGATTCAGATCGCGATCTTCTGCGCGATCGTCGTTGCGCTGGTGAAGCCGCTGGGCTGGTACATGACCCGGGTCATGACAGGCGAACGCACGTTGCTCTCGCCTCTCCTGCGTCCGGTCGAGCGATTGCTCTATGCGGGCGCGGGTATCGATGAGCGGCACGAGCAGCATTGGCTGAGCTATACACTCGCGATGCTGATTTTCAACGCGGCCGGCTTCGTGCTGCTGTTCGCGTTGCAACGCTTGCAAGGCGTCCTGCCTTTCAATCCCATGCAGATGAGCGCAGTCTCGCCGGATTCATCGTTCAACACCGCAACAAGTTTCATTACCAACACCAATTGGCAGGGCTACGCCGGCGAAAGCACGATGAGCTATCTCGTGCAGATGGCCGGACTGACAGTGCAGAACTTCGTTTCGGCCGCGACCGGCATCGCGATCGCGATGGCGCTGATCCGCGGCTTTTCGCGCGCCTCCGCGCAGACCGTGGGCAACTTCTGGACTGACCTGACGCGCGCGACGCTCTATATCCTGCTGCCGCTGTCGATCCTTTGCGCGCTGTTCTATGTCAGCCAGGGCGTCACGCAAACGCTCGGTGCTTCCATCGATGTGACGACGCTCGAAGGCGCGAAGCAGACCATCGCCGTCGGCCCGACCGCGTCACAGCTTGCGATCAAGATGCTCGGCACCAATGGCGGCGGCTTCTTCAATGCCAATTCAGCGCATCCGTTCGAGAACCCCACAGCGCTCACCAACCTGATCGAGATGGTATCGATCTTCGCTATCGGCGCTGCGCTGACCAATGTATTCGGCCGCATGGTCGGCGACGAGCGCCAGGGCTGGGCGATCTTTGCCGCCATGGGTGTGCTGTTCCTTGTCGGCGTCGCCGTGACCTATTGGGCGGAAGCCGGCGGCAATCCCGCTTTCACGGCGCTCGGCATCAATGGCGGCAACATGGAAGGCAAGGAGGTGCGTTTCGGCATCGCCGCCTCCTCCCTGTTCGCGGTAGTGACCACGGCGGCCTCGTGCGGCGCGGTCAATGCCATGCTGGACAGCTTCATGCCGCTCGGCGGCTTGATCCCGCTCGTCAACATGCAACTCGGCGAAGTCATCGTCGGCGGCGTCGGCGCGGGGCTCTACGGCATCCTGCTGTTTGTCATTCTCGCGATCTTCATCGCCGGGTTGATGGTCGGACGCACGCCGGAATACCTCGGTAAAAAGATCGAGGCAAAGGAAGTGAAGATGGCGATGCTCGCCGTGCTGTCGCTACCGCTCGCCATTCTCGGCTTCACTGCCGCGTCTGCCGTGCTGCCGCAAGGATTGGCCGGGATCGCCAATGCCGGCCCGCACGGTTATTCGGAAATCCTCTACGCCTACACCTCCGCCGCCGCCAACAACGGCAGCGCGTTCGCCGGGCTTTCCGCCAATACGCCCTGGTACAACCTCACTCTCGGGCTCGGCATGATGATGGGGCGTTTCCTCGTCATTGTGCCGGTGCTGGCGATCGCTGGCTCACTCGCCGCGAAAAAGACCGTTCCCGCTTCGGCTGGCACATTACCCACACATAACGGGTTGTTCGTCGGTCTGCTCATCGGCGTCATCCTGATCGTCGGTGGACTGACCTATTTCCCGGCGCTTGCCGTCGGCCCGATCGTCGAACATTTCGCGATGCTCGCCGGCCAGACTTTTTGAGGAATGCATCATGGCCAAATCTTCGGAAATCAGTGTGTTCGATCCCGCGATCGTATGGCCGGCGGTCGGTTCGTCCTTCGCCAAGCTCGATCCTCGCGTGCAGATCCGCAACCCGGTGATGTTCGTGGTCGAGATCGTCGCGATCCTGACGACCCTGATCTTCGCCCGCGATATGCTTTTCGGCGGAAGCCGGCTCGGCTTCTCGTTTCAGGTCATCCTGTGGCTGTGGTTCACGCTGCTGTTCGCCAACTTCGCGGAAGCGGTCGCGGAGGGGCGCGGCAAGGCGCAGGCCGACGCGCTGCGCCGGACCCGCACCGAAACCGACGCCAAGCGTCTCGCGCCCGATGGCACAACCTATGACGTAGTGCCTGCGACCAGCCTCAAGGTCGGCGATGTCGTGGTGGTCGAGACCGGCGAGATCATCCCCTCCGACGGCGAGGTGATCGAAGGCATCGCTTCGGTCAACGAAGCGGCGATCACCGGCGAATCGGCGCCTGTGATCCGCGAATCCGGCGGCGATCGTTCCGCCGTCACCGGCGGCACGCAGGTGTTGTCCGACCAGATCAAGGTGCGCATCACCGCCGCCGCGGGCTCGACCTTCCTCGATCGCATGATCGGGCTGGTCGAAGGCGCGCAGCGCCAGAAGACCCCAAACGAGATCGCGCTCAATATCCTGCTGGCCGGCATGACGCTGATCTTCGTGCTGGCGGTCGTCACCATTCCGAGCTTCGCTGCCTATGCCGGCGGAACGATCCCGGTCGTCGCACTCGTCGCCCTGTTCGTGACGCTGATCCCGACAACCATCGGCGCATTGCTGTCCGCCATCGGCATCGCCGGCATGGATCGGCTGGTGCGCTTCAACGTGCTGGCAATGTCCGGCCGTGCGGTGGAAGCCGCCGGCGATGTCGATACGCTGCTACTCGACAAAACCGGCACCATCACGCTCGGCAATCGTCAGGCCACGGAATTCCTGCCGCTCAACGGCATCGACGCGCGCGACCTCGCCGACGCCGCGCAGTTGTCGTCGCTGGCTGATGAGACGCCGGAAGGCCGCTCCATCGTCGTACTGGCCAAGGAGAAATACGGCATCCGCGGCCGCGAGATGGGTGAGTTGCACGCGCATTTCGTCCCGTTCAGCGCGCAGACGCGGATGAGCGGCGTCGATATGGACGGCACGCGCATCCGCAAGGGCGCGATCGATGCGATGCTAGCGGATGCAGGCGTCATCGGCGGCCGCGCCGGCAGCGCAAGCGAGGCGGCACGCGAGCTGCGGCAGATCGCGGAGGGCGTGGCGAAGTCCGGTGGCACGCCGCTCGCGGTGTCACGCGACGGCAAGCTGCTCGGCGTCGTGCATCTGAAGGACATCGTCAAGGGCGGTATCCGCGAACGTTTCGCGGCGCTGCGCCAGATGGGCATCCGCACCGTGATGATTACCGGCGACAATCCGATGACCGCCGCAGCCATCGCGGCCGAGGCCGGCGTTGACGATTTCCTCGCCCAGGCCACACCGGAGAACAAGCTGCAACTGATCCGTGCCGAGCAGAGCAAGGGCAAGCTGGTCGCGATGTGCGGCGACGGCACCAACGACGCCCCGGCGCTGGCGCAGGCCGACGTCGGCGTGGCGATGAACACCGGCACGGTCGCCGCCCGCGAAGCCGGCAACATGGTCGATCTCGACAGCGATCCGACCAAGCTGATCGAGGTGGTGGAGATCGGCAAGCAACTCCTGATGACGCGCGGTTCGCTGACGACCTTCTCCATCGCCAACGACGTGGCCAAGTATTTCGCAATTATCCCGGCAATGTTCGTCGCATTTTATCCGCAGCTTCAAGCGCTCAACATCATGCGGCTGTCTTCGCCCGAAAGCGCGATCCTGTCTGCGATCATCTTCAATGCGCTTGTCATCATCGCGCTGATCCCGCTGGCGCTGAAGGGCGTGAAGTATCGCGCCATCGGCGCAGGTGCACTCTTGAGGCGAAATCTTCTGATCTACGGCCTCGGCGGCATGATCGTGCCGTTCATCGGCATCAAGGCGATCGATGTCGTCATCACCGCCGTCGGACTTGCTTGAAGGAGCCTTGCCATGCTCACCCACATCCGTCCCGCTCTATTCATGATCGCCGCGTTTACCGTCATTACCGGCCTCGCCTATCCGCTGGCGATCACCGGCATCGCGCAAACGGTGCTTCCGTCGCAAGCCAACGGCAGCCTGATTTCGCGTGGCGGCCATGTCGTCGGCTCACGGCTGATCGGACAGGCGTTCACCAGCGACCGCCATTTCCATCCGCGCCCGTCCGCCGCCGGTGACGGCTACGACGCATCCGCCTCCGGCGGCTCCAATCTCGGCCCGACCAGCGCCAAGCTGATCACGCGCGTCAAAGCCGATGCCGGGACCTTGGCGCAACAGAATCCGGGTGTGCCGGTGCCGGTCGATCTCGTCACCACTTCGGGCAGCGGCCTCGATCCGGATATCTCGCCGGAAGCGGCCAGCTTCCAGATCCCGCGCATCGCCAGGGCGCGTGGACTTTCGCCGGATGTGGTGCTGGCCCTGGTGACATCCCATATCGAGAAACGGGCGGTCGACCTGTTCGGCGAACCGCGGGTAAACGTGCTTGAGCTTAATCTGGCGCTGGACAAGGCCGCCCCGCAGTGAGCATGAATGACAGCGTGGCCTGAGCGGACGATCGATGCCGGAACAGAACGGAGAACCGAAACGTCCCGATCCGGAAGCCCTGCTCCGCGAGGCGGCGACGGAGACGCGCGGCCACTTGAAGGTGTTCCTCGGGGCAGCGCCAGGCGTCGGCAAAACCTATGAGATGCTGTTGAGCGCCGCAGCGCAGCGCCGCGCCGGCGTCGATGTCGTCATCGGCCTCGTTGAGACGCACGGCCGCGTCGAGACGGAAGCGCTGGTCCGCGATTTCGAGATCATTCCCCGCAAGCACATCGAGTATAACGACCGTCATCTCGACGAGATGGACCTCGACGCCATTTTGGCGCGCAAGCCGAGCCTCGTTTTGGTCGACGAACTCGCGCACACCAACGCGCCCGGCAGCCGCCACCCGAAGCGCTATCAGGATGTCGACGACCTGCTCGCCGCCGGCATTGACGTCTACACGGCGGTCAACATCCAACATCTCGAAAGTCTCAACGACGTCGTGCAGCAGATCACCCGCATCCGTGTACGCGAAACCGTGCCGGACGCCTTTCTCGACCGCGCCGACGAAATCGAGGTGATCGACCTCACCCCCGCCGACCTGATCCAGCGAGTGAAGGAGGGCAAGGTCTACGTTCCGATGACCGCCGAGCGCGCGCTGGCGCATTATTTTTCGCCGGGCAACCTGACGGCGCTACGCGAACTGGCGCTGCGCCGCACTGCCCAGCGGGTCGATCAGCAATTGCTCACCCACATGCAGGCGCACGCGATCTCCGGCCCGTGGTCGGCAGGCGATCGCGTTCTGGTTGTCGTCAACGAACACCCCAAGGCGGCGGCGCTGGTGCGCTATGCGCGGCGAATCGCAGAACGGCTAGGCGCACGCTGGACCGCGCTCTATGTCGAGACGCCGCGCTCACTGCGGCTCAACGAGGCGGCGCGTGACCGCATCGCCGAAGCACTGCGCATGGCCGGGCGACTCGGCGGCGAGGCCGTGACGATTCCCGGCCGCGAATTGGCCGGGGAAATTCTCGACTACGCGGCGAAGAACAATTTCAGCCACATCGTCATCGGCCGCAGCGCACGGTCGCGTTGGCACGAATTGCTGTTCGGCTCGATCACCTACGAGATCGTCCGACGCGCCGGCAACGTTGCCGTGCATGTCGTGACCGGTGCCGAGAAACTTACGCCGACCGCACAGGCGATCGATACCCGCCCGACCACGGCTGCATTCGCCCCGAGACCTTATCTGATAAGCGTTGCGTTGGTCGGCCTCGCCGTCGGCTGCGGAGAAGTGCTGGCGCGTTTTCTCAACGTACAGAACGTCGCGCTGGTCTTTCTTACGGCCGTACTGGTCAGCGCCGTCGCCTTCGGTCTGCGCGCCGCGCTGTTCGCCAGCCTGCTGAGCGTTCTCGCCTTCAACCTGTTTTTCCTGCCACCCTATTACAGCATCACCATTTCGGATCCCGAGAATGTCGTCGCGCTGTTTTTCTTTCTGGTGGTGGCGCTGGTCGCCTCCAACCTGACGGCCAGCGTGCGCGCGCAGGCGATGGTGGCCCGCCAGCGTGCTCGCACCACCGAGGACCTCTATTTGTTCAGCCGCAAGCTGGCTGGCATCGCCTCGATGGACGACCTCTTGTGGGCGATTTCCTCGCAGGTCGCCTCCATGCTCAAGGTCAGAGTCGTGCTGTTTCTTCCCGAGAACGGCGCGCTCGAACTGAAGACGGCGTGGCCGCCGGAAGACGTTGCCGAGGAAGCCGATCTCGCAGCGGCGAAGTGGTCGTGGGAGAGCAACAAGCCCGCCGGGCGCGGCGCCGATACGCTACCGGGAGCGAAGCGGCTGTTCATGCCGATGCGCACCGGGCGCGGTCCGGTTGCGGTGATCGGCATCGACAGCGACAAGCAAGGTCCGCTGCTGACGCCTGATGAGCAGCGTCTGCTCGATGCGCTGGCCGATCAGGCCGCGTTGGCGATCGAGCGTATCAATCTGTCTGAGAATTTCGACAAGGCACAGCGCGCGGCCGAGCGCGACCGGCTGCAAGCCGCGCTGCTCACCTCCATTTCGCACGATCTCAGGACGCCGCTTGCATCCATCCTCGGCGCTGCGGACGGGCTGGCCGGGTTGCCGGACCTGTCAGCGGACGATCGCAAGGCGCTACTATCGACCATTCAGGAAGAGGCCGAACGACTGAACCGCTTCATCGCCAACCTGCTCGACATGACCAAACTGGAGTCCGGCGCGGTCGCGCCCAACATGGCCCTCGTGGATCTCGGCGATGTCGTCGGCAGCACGCTGCGCCGCGCGGACAAGATATTGGCCGATCACCGTATCGAAACGGCGTTGCCCCCCGACTTGCCGATGATAAAGCTCGATGCCGTACTGTTCGAACAGGTGCTGTTCAATCTTCTGGACAACGCGGCGAAATACGCGCCGGCCGGCACGACGATCTCGCTGCAAGGCACGTGCGAAGGGACCACCGTGCGTCTTCAAGTGCAGGATGAGGGACCGGGTATTCCGCAGGCGGAGCTAGAGCGCATCTTCGACAAGTTCTATCGTGTCCGCAAAGCCGACAGCCAGCGCGCCGGCACCGGCCTGGGCCTTGCCATCTGCCGCGGCTTTGTCGAAGCCATGGGCGGAACGATCGAGGCCAGCAACCGGGCAAGCGGACATGGCGCGGTCTTCACTGTCGTCCTGCCGGTCCCGAACAGCAATGAACCAAGGGCCATGCCGTAACATGACTGCCGCCACAATCCTGATTGTTGACGACGAGCCACCGATCCGCAGGCTGTTACGCACGAGCCTCGCCTCACAGGGTTTCCAAGTGATCGAGACGGCGGACGGTAGGAGCGCCTTGGCCGAAATCGAGCGATCCTGTCCAGACCTCGTCGTGCTCGACCTCGGCCTTCCGGATCTCGATGGCTTGGAGGTGATCCGTTTGCTGCGAGCGGACGGAAACGTCGTGCCGATCCTCGTTCTGTCGAGCCGCTCCGACGAGAAGGGCAAGGTCGAGGCGCTCGATCTTGGCGCCGACGATTATGTGACGAAGCCGTTCGGCACGGCGGAACTGTTCGCGCGCATCCGCGCCGCGCTGCGCCATCGTCTGCAACAGCAAGGCGAGCAGCCGATTTTCCGCAGCAGCGATCTCGAAGTGGACCTGGTGCATCGCATCGTGCGCGTGCGCGGCGGCGAGGTGAAGCTGACACCCAAGGAATACGATATCCTGCGCATGTTGGTCGCCCATGCCGGCAAGGTGCTCACCCACCGTATGCTGATGAGCGAAGTGTGGGGTGGCGAAACGGACGTGCAGTATCTGCGCATCTATGTCCGCCAGCTTCGCCAGAAAATCGAGATCAATCCCGAACGCCCGCAATACATCCTGACCGAAACCGGCATCGGATATCGGCTAAGGATGGAGTGACCTGCGGCGGACGGGCAGTTTCGAAACAGAAACCGACATAAACCCACCGAACCAACACTCATCACGTTACAGAAGCGCGCGCACCGCGCTTTCCCTAACTCAATGATGGCCTGCATCGACGGCTGAGATTGCGTTACCTGTCTAGGCAACGTCGATCATGCAGGCGCCAATGCAGGCCCGATGGGTCTCCCGGCAAACGAACTACCAACCGACCTGAATATCAATTCTGCTTGGCCACCAGCTTACACCTGGACGTGCTGAGGGGTTGGAATGCTTCATCTCCGGGAATGGTTTCCTTGACATTGTAATAATCCCATTTTCCCTTCATCTCAGCGGGAGATTTGACCTGCACGAGGTAGATGTCCTTCACCATCCGCCCATCCTCGCGAATGCGGCCGTTTTGAGCGAACATATCGTTGATCGGCGTCGACTTCAGATGCTTCATCACGGCACCGGGATCGTCGGAGCCGACCGCTTTCACCGCTTGCAGATAGTTTGTCACCGCCGAGTAAGCTCCAGCCTGAACAAAGTTCGGCATTTTCCCGAACTTGTCGAAGAAGCGCTGGCTCCACTGGCGGGTCGTATCATTCAGGTCCCAATAGAACGGCTCGATCAGCAACATCCCCTGCGCCGTCGCGGCGCCCAGTGCGTTCACTTCGGTAATCGTGCCGACCAGCGGAACGATGGTCTGCGCTGGCGTAATGTTGAAATCCCTGGCGGTCTTGATCGAGTTCAGGAGGTCGGCGCCGGCATTGGCCAGGCCAATCACCTTGGCTTTCGAACTTTGAGCCTGAAGCAGGAAAGACGAGAAATCCGCCGTACTGATCGGATGATAGACGGTCCCGACGACGCTGCCGCCGGACGCCTTGATCGCCTCGGTCGCTTCCGACACAAGCGATTTGCCGAGCGCATAATCGACAGCGACAAAGTACCAGGTATCCAGCCCCATGCTCTTCACAATGCGAGCCTGGCCGCGCGAATAGGAGTACGTATCCCAGCTATAGCTGACGGTATTGGGAGAGCACTGTTCGTTGGTCAATCGAGTCGAGCCGGAGCCTGTGACGATCAGCATCCGGTTCTTGGCCTCCGCCACGCCGGAGACGGCCAGCGCCACGCCTGAATTGATCGTTTCCGTGATGAGGTCGACGCCTCCGGTGTCGTACCACTGCCGGGCGATGCCGGTGGCGGTATCGGCCTTGTTCTGATGATCCGCCGTCACAAGATCGATCTTGAAGGCAGGCTTCGCGTTAGCGACAAAATCGTCGACCGCCATTTGAGCGGCTGTCACCGCGCCCGGCCCGGCCAGATCCGAAAACACACCGCTCATATCGGTGAGGACGCCGATACGGACAACGCTATCGGAAATTTTGTTTGCTTGCTCAGCCTTTGCGAACGATCCGAGAGTCAGACAAGCCGCAGCGACGGCGCACGCCAGTGTCAACGTCTTCATGGTTTCCTCGCTGGATGGTTTGATTGTTCTTTTGATTGTTCTAATGCGGTACGGCCGTCGGACTATTCAGCCGCGACGGTCCGCTCGGATGCGTTCCGCCTGAAACATCGCTTCGACCAATCAGCGACGTCGTCCATCGTGCTTTGCGTTTCAGGCAGGAACGGAAATATCGGATAAACATGCACCGAATCGTCGACGATCTTCAGCGTGACATCGACACCGGCGCGCTCGGCTTTTTCCGCGAGCCGCGTGGTGTCGTTGAGCAGCATCTCGCCCTGCGAAGCCGTGAGAAAGATCGGCGGAAGATCGGTGAGGTCCCCGAACAACGGTGAAACAAGTGGGTCGGTGGGCTCATGCCCCTGGAAATATGACGCCCCCATATAGGTCAGAAGATCGCGGTTAGCCGCGGGATCGTCGCCATTGAATGCCTTGATGCTGTCGCCCGACAACGTCAGGTCGGCGAACGGTGCTGCTGCAAGTATCCCGGCCGGACGCGGCATGTGAGCAGTGCGAATCGCAACCGCCAGCGCGATGGCGAGGCCTGCACCTGACGATTCACCGGAGAGCAGGATTGAATTGGCCGGAACACCCTGATTGAGAAGAGCCCGATAGGCGACGAGCGCATCGTCGATCGCCGCAGGATAAGGGTGCTCCGGAGCCAGCCGATAGTCGACCGTGTAGCAGATACCGCCGACGGCTCTCGCCAGCCGGGACGCGTATTCGAGCGACCCCTTGGCCGATCCGATCATGTAACCGCCGCCATGAAAATGAAGAACGACGTTACCGTTCAGCGAACCGCCGGCGCTGACGCGCCACGCCCTGACGTCACCGAGTTCCTGAGGGGTCGCCTCGGCTGAATCCGGCAACGGAAAGTTCGTCGTCAGGAAACGATCATAAGCTTCTCGCAGTCCGTCATGCCCGCGCGCGACATCCTCCGGCTTGAATGCACTTTTCCAGAGATTGAACGCCTGCTGCGCTTCGGGCCGACGCAATCGTTTACCCTCACGCAGACCGATCACGTTCAGGACTTCGCCTGGAGGCCCTTCGACGGCTTTGACGACATTGTAGTTCCAGGCCAATCCCCAACTGGTCTCGGCCATCGGGTCGATGCGTTCCATTCCCTTCCAGCGGCCGTTCCGTCCCTTGATGCGCTGATCCTCGGATTCGTGCATCAGCTTGACGGCGGCGCGAGCGCCGGCCTGAATGCGCGTCGTCCTGGGCAAACGGCGCTCCTGATATTCGAGCAGCGCGTTCGGAATGTTATCCGGGTTTCGCGCCAGCACACGCGCAAGGGTCCATGCATCCTCGATGCTCTGACCCGCGCCCGCTGCGAGGAACGGCACCATCGGATGAGCTGCATCACCCAGCAGCGTGATCCGACCCGAGGTCCAGTTATCGATCGGATCGCGATAATACATACCGGTGATGAAAGCGGTCTTGGTCTTCTCCAGCATCGCGCGCGCGCGCGGCTCGGCATCCGCGAACGAGCGAAGCATCTCGTCGATATCTCCGTTGTCGCTCCAGGATTCGCGATGAACCTCGCTGGCCGGCACCGAAGCCAGAATACTGTAGAGTTTCTTCGGTCTGACCCAATAGGTAATCAATGTCCGGCCGGGGCCAAACCAGTAGTTGCCATTCTCTCCCAGTTCCAGCCCTTCGAGATCATGAGCCGGGATAAGGGAGCGCCACATCAGAATGCGCGCATCGTGCTTGTCTTCGTCACCGCGCAAATGCCGGCGCACCACCGAATGAATGCCGTCGCAGCCGACGACGACATCGCCAGTCAACGTTTCACCCGACTTCAATTGAACCGAAGCGCCTTCGGCGGTTTGGGAGACGCCGATGCATGAAGCACCGAGCCGGATACATTCGCGCGGAACCGCATCGAAAAGAATATTGATCAGGTCGGCACGATGAATGTTGTACATCGGCGCGCCATAATGTCCGGCCGCGGTATCGCCGAGAATCGCCTGGAATACGCGCCGCCCGGTTCGCAGATCGCGATAATCGTAGGTTTGCGGCTTGACCGCTACGGAAGCGATTTTCTCCTCGAGTCCAAGCTGACGCAGGACGATCACAGCGTTGCTGGCGATCTGAATGCCGGCTCCGATCTCACTCATCTGAGCCGCTTGCTCTATGACAACCGCCTCGATACCTTGCTGACGAAGGGCAACAGCGGCCGTCAACCCGCCAATGCCACCACCAACGATGAGCACGCGCATGGTCATCTCTCCGTTATTAAGCTATTTCACTTAACATGACAGAGACCGCTAAGAAGTCAAGACGGGTGCGTCCACCCCGCGCGCCTTCATTTCACACGAAGAATCAACTGAAGATGGCTGCGCGGCAGTTGTTCGCACGCCAGGGCGTCGATGGCGTCACGGTGCAGCAGATCGTGAGCGCCGCCGGCGTCCGGAATAACGCGGCCCTGCACTATCACTTCGGATCCAAGGAAGATTTGATCCGGGAGCTGGTAATCGACGGCGCGGCGGTGCTGAATGCCAGGCGGCAGCAGATGTTGCGCGACCTCAAGGCACGGGGAGGACCAACCACGATCCGCGAAGTGTTGGAAGTCCTGGTCGTCCCGGTGATCGAACTTGAAGACAACGAGCAGTGGCGCGGCTACATCCGCTTCACATCGAATCTTCAAGCCACCAACCGCGATGTTCTGTTGGCGGCGCTCAATAACAAATGGAACGCCGGGTACATCGCCTGCTTTGATTACCTGAAGCAGATGATCCGCATTCCGCCGGCGCTGATCGAGCAGCGTCTCTCGATATTCTCAATCTCCGCGAACGCGATTTTGTCGGCGCGCGAGGCAGCGCTTGAATCACGGCAATCGAAGGGAAGCCGACTGTGGGATAGATCGTTCACACTCGAGAATATTCTGGATATTTTCGAAGCGATGCTGACCTGCGATCCATCGGCCGCAACGCTGGGGACCGTGCGTTAGCTTGCCCGGTTCGCCAATCTCGCATCTGCGCTAGCCTAATCGCACCCAATCCACCGATTCGAGCGCATAGGGAGCGAACAGGAAATCGCGGATCGTCGAGATTTGACCATCGCGCCAATCGACCAGCACGAAATAGGCCGGCTTCTCCATTGCGCTGCTTTCGAAAACCAGCATGGCCGGCCGGCCCTCGACCGCGCCGAAGGCGAACCGCCATTTCGTTTCTTCCGCATAGCGCGTGAAGTAAGGAACGATCTTGTCGCGGCCTTCCCATTTGAACCGGTTCACCGGATCGAGCTTCACATCGTCGGCGAGCATGGCGCGGATCGCATCGAAATCACCCGCGCGAAACAGACCGACGAAGGCTGCCATCTTCTGCCGCGCAGCGTCGTGCATGAGCGGCAGCCGGGTGCCGGCGGGCGTCTGCGCGAGTTGCCGAAGCGCCGACTTGGCGGCCGCCGGCGTACATTCGGTGATATTCGCGATTTCGTCGATCGAATGGCCCAGTACCTCCTTGAGGATCACCGCGCAGCGCTGAAGTTCGGAGAACTGCAAAATGTCTGAAAGCTGACAGTCACGATATCGGTCTCTGGCATTGACGCCGCTTCAACGTCTTCGGCGAGGGAGACCGCCGTGTTCCGGGACCTGCGACGAAGGAGGTCGAGGCTCGTATTATGGGCGATGCGAAATAACCAACCCTCGAAATTGTCCACGCTAGCGCCTTCCGCGCGTGCGCTGAGCGCTTTGACGAAGGGGTCTTGCAAGACATCCTCGCCATCGACCGTCGATCCGGTCATCCGCACGCAATAGCGATGAAGACGCGGCCTGAGCGCGGCCTAACGATCCTCGAACCGGTCGGTGCTCATCTGTCAGAACCTTCCGTGGTTCCGCGCTGGCCCGTTTAAGGGCCAAGAATACACTGTGATGGGTCAGTGGCTGATCTCATATTTTCTGAGACCGGGCATCTTTCGGAGCGGCCAATCCTTGAAGGACACGCATCAACATCGACCTAAACAGCGATCATGCAAGCTTTAGGCTGGCAAAAGCCGTCGAATTTTATCCAGCAAGCGATCGAAGTCGACCGGCTTGGTATCGAAATCGTCGCACCCCGCCGCCAGCGCGGTCTCGCGGGAGCCTGCCAAGACATGTGCCGACAGGGCAATGATCGGAATAGCCCGCGTGCCCGGATCGCTCTTGAGCCGACGCGCGGCCTCCCAGCCGTCGACGATCGGCAGATCAAGGTCCATCAGGATTAGATTGGGCTTCTCGGCAACTGCCGCGTCGCATCCCTTCTGACCATCCTCAGCGACAACGACCTCGAAATCGCCGGCGAGTTCAAGACGCATCTTGAGCATGTAGACGTTGTCATCGTTGTCCTCGATGTAGAGTATCTTCTTCATTGCATCGTACATGTGTCGCAATCTAACCGCCTCCGACCGTTAGCCGTATCCACGCTATCGGTTCGATGAACTTGGATCAGATTCCTTTGTCAGTGCGGTTAGGTCTCTCGCCCGAAATGATCGGAACCGGCGCAGCCGCACAATAGACAGAAAGGTTGGATTCCGACTTCGCAGCTTACGCGAACGCCGCGACACGTTCGAGACCACCCGGCAATTGGACCGTGAAGATAGAGCCTTTGTCCTTCTCACTCTCCACAACGACATCGCCGCCCATCATCCGCGTCAACCTGCGCGCAATGGACAGACCAAGCCCCGTTCCCCCGAAACGACGCGCGGTTGTCGATTCTGCCTGCGTGAATTCGCGGAACAACTTCGCTTGCTCCTCTGGTGTCATGCCAATGCCGCTATCGCGAATGCTAATTTCCACAATACTCTGTCCATTTCGGCTTTGCTCCCGGACCGCGAGTGCAACCTCGCCGTTCTTGGTGAACTTGCAAGCATTGCTAAGAAGATTCAGCAAAACCTGCCGCAACCGCATTGGATCGACAACAATCGGCGGCAGATCAGCAGGACACTCGACGAGTAGCTGATTTCCATTTTGTTCTGCGAGCTGCCGCGTCGTACCAATAACCTCATCGACCAGTGGTGCCAGACTCACCGATTCCAGATTAAGCTCAAGCTTGCCGGCCTCGATCTTGGAAAGATCCAGGACCTGATTGATCAGTCGAAGAAGATGAGTGCCGGCGCGATGAACGCGCCGCAGCGGATCGAGAGCTTTTTCCGTACCGAAGTGCGGAGCATTGGCAACCAGCATTTCGGTAAGGCC
The DNA here is from genome assembly GCA_017305555.1 of Hyphomicrobiales bacterium. Lineage (GTDB taxonomy): Bacteria > Pseudomonadota > Alphaproteobacteria > Rhizobiales > Xanthobacteraceae > 62-47. The sequence continues at coordinate 96,785 of JAFKKM010000017.1, forward strand.
AATAATGGCGTTTAGAGGCGTGCGGAGTTCATGGCTCATGCTCGCAAGAAACTGCGATTTGTGTTGACTTGCAATTTCCAGTTCCCGGCTCTTATCTTCGAGCTCGCCCGTCCGGCGCTGCAGCTCATTGAGCAGCCGGTTATTCTCGATCGCGATCACCGCTTGGTGAGCTAAGTTCTGCACAAATTCAATCTGCTTGTCCGTATAGGGCCGCGCCTCCTGACGGTAGATGACGATGGCGCCAATCAGTTCGTCCTCCTTAAGCATCGGTATGCCTAAGCTGGTGTAGATATTTTCAAGGGACGTTGCGGAATGCTCTCTCACATACTCGGCCGCAGCACTTCTCTCACAATAGAACGTCGATTTGGATCGGATCAGCTGCCCCATGCTTGAGCCCAATCCGGATCTTTCAGCAGCGTAACTTCCAAGATCTCCTGCAAATATCCTCGGCACGTTACGCATCGCAAGCGGCGTCATCTTGGCGTCCCGGTATTGATACAGAACAGCAAATTCAGCACCACAGATTCGCGTGGCGCTATTAAGCATGACCTCGAATACAGGCTTCAGGTCGCCTGGCGAACTGCTGATGGCCTGAAGCACTTCTGAAGTTGCCGTCTGCTGCTCCAGGGTGTCGGTCAACTGTGTCAATCGGCTTACAAATTTGACCCCGTATCGGCGTCCAATTTTGACCCCTTCGCGCGGCGTGATTTGAGGGTAGCGCTCGACTCGTCGGAGCTGGCCGGGATTGCGGAGACGAGAC
>JAFKKM010000018.1 GCA_017305555.1 Hyphomicrobiales bacterium
GATGCCGGCCAGCACCTTGTCGATATCGCCCCAGCGGGTGATGGCCTTGAAGCGGGCCGGATCGAGGGTGTCGAGCGAGACGTTGATGCGGCGAACGCCGCAGTCGCGCAGCTCGCTAGCGAAGCGGGCGAGTTGCGAGCCGTTGGTGGTCAGCGTCAATTCGTCGAGCGCGCCGCTATCCAGGTGACGCGACAGCGAGCGGACCAGCGACATCACGTTGCGCCGGACCAGCGGTTCGCCGCCGGTGAGCCGCAGTTTGCGCACGCCTTTTTCAATAAAGACGGAACACAGCCGGTCGAGTTCCTCTAAGGTGAGGAGGTCCGCCTTCGGCAGGAAGGTCATGTCCTCGGACATGCAGTAGAAGCAGCGCAGATCGCAGCGGTCGGTCACCGACACACGCAGATAGGTGATGTTCCGGCCGAAGGGGTCGGTCATCGTTCCCGGATGGTTGGCTATAGGCCCTGGCATCGCGCGACACTCGGTTCAGGCATGAATCCCCCCAAAGAAATCCTCCAAGGAATTCCCCGAGGGCTGTTTGCAGCCCTGCATTATTCTCGTTCTAAATCTATGGGCGATCAGGCGGCTCCGCAATCCATCCCATTGTCGCGGTTGCGCGCGGCCAGCCAGCGCTGGCGGACTGCTTAGCGTGCCGGTTGCGCCGGAGGCGCCGTCGTCTGCGGTGCCGGGAATGCGGAGCTGGCGGCGGGCGCAGGTGCCGCTGCCGCAGGTTTCGGAGCTGCGCGCCTGCGCGGTTTCCGCCGCGCCGGTCGTTTCGGCGGTTCGGCCTGAAGCTCGCCGACCACCGGGTTCGGATCGAAGACGGTTGTGGGCTGCGAAGTGATGTAGTCGCCCGGACGGTGCGTCACCTGCACCGGCACGGTCAGCGGCTGGTAGTTCGGCAACGCAAAGGCGACGCTGAAGCTATCGGCGTTATCGGGCACAGACAACGAGCAGGGTGTCTTGCAGCTCGACCCGAGCGAACTGGTGGCGTCCGCACCGGGTGGCACCGAATCCACCTGGATCGATACGTTTTTCGGAGCTGGTTTGAAGGAATCCATCGACAGCGAGGAACAGCCCGCCAAGCCCAAGCTGGCGACCGCAACGACGATCATACTGCGCATTATCCCACCCGTTCTCTTGCGGCACCCAGCCACGGACCCCGCGTGAACAATAGGAGGGAGTGAAGCGCCGCGCAATAAGCGGTTACCAGCCCTTCGGCAGGGTATAAAATTATATAAACATAAATAAATACAATTATTTATATGAAATATCTAATCTTTCACAGAAGTCTTAAGCAGGCTTTCGACGGCTTCCGGAAGCTCGCTCATCCGGTCGATCAGGCGATCCGGCTTAAGGTCAGCAATCGGGACTTCGGTATAGCCGAACGACACCCCGATCACCGGGACGCCGGCGCGCCGTGCCACGCCGATATCGGTTCCGGCGTCGCCGACCATAATGGTGGAGGCGATCGCGCCGCCGGCCTTTGCCACCGTCTGGCGCAGGATGATTGGGTCGGGCTTGGCGACGCCGAAAGTATCCGCACCGCAGATGGCCGCGAACCGTGGTGTCAGTCCCAGCCGGTCCAGCAGTCGGAGCGACAGCCATTCCAGCTTGTTGGTGCAGACCGCGAGGCGATAACCGCGCCCGGAGAGGTCATCGAGCGCCGCTTCCAGTCCCTCGAAGGGGCGGGATTCGTCGGCGATATGGTCAGCGTAATAGGCGATGAAATCCTCGGTCAGCTTCGTCATTTCCTCCGGCGTGACCTGCCGGTTTTCGGCCTCAAGGCCGCGCTCGAGCAGTCGCCGCGCTCCGGCGCCGATTAGATTGCGTGCGGAATCAAGCGGTAACGGCGACATTTTCTCGCGAATGAGGATGTGATTGAGGGCGCCGATGAGGTCCGGCGCGGTATCGACCAGGGTGCCGTCGAGGTCGAAAGCGATGACGGGGGCGTTTTTCATGCCTGATCGCTAACCGGCGGGGCAGGCGGTTGCAAGGGCGGCTCGGGTCACGGTTTCACGAGGGAACGAGGATGGGCCTGTTCAGGACCGGCGGCCGACGCTAGATAAGTCCGCGAATTGGGTCATGGGCGGGTTCCTTCGAGAACCTTGGTGGGTGGTGTGACGGATGAATCTCGACGACCGAAAACGACAGGCCGCCGCGCGCGCCCTGGAAGAGGTTCGTGACGGCATGAAGCTGGGGCTTGGTACCGGCTCCACCGCCAAGCACTTTGTCGACCTGTTGGGTGAGCAGGTCCGCGGCGGCCTCAAGGTGGTCGGCGTCCCGACCTCGGAAGCGACCCGCATCCAGGCCGAACAGTGCGGCGTGCCCCTGACGACTTTGGACGACATCAATCACCTCGACCTGACGGTCGACGGCGCGGACGAGGTCGATGCCGCGCTTGACCTGATCAAGGGCGGCGGCGGTGCGCTACTGCGCGAAAAGATCGTGGCGGCGGCGTCGGGCCGGATGATCGTGATCGCCGACGACACCAAATGGGTCGAGCGGCTCGGCCGCTTCCCTCTGCCGATCGAAGTCATTCCGTTCGGATTGGCGGCCACCCGGCGTGCAATCGAGAACGCCATGGCGGCGAATGGCGTGGCGGGTGAGTTGCGCATCCGGCAGGCTGGCGCCGGCCATGCTTTCGTCACCGACGGTGGCCACTGGATTATCGATGCCTACCTCGGTGCCATCCCGGACGCGCCGCGTCTGGCCGGATCGCTGGCATTGATCCCGGGTGTCGTCGAGCATGGTTTGTTTATCGGCCTTGCCAGCACCGTGGTGCTGGCCGGAGCCAATGGAATTCGCGTCGTCGAGCGGCGCTAGGTCGAACTGGAAATCAAGGAGTTCACATGAAGTATCTCAGCCAGATGTTGATCGCCGGTGGCCTTGCCGTGGGACTGGCGCTGTCCGGTGGCGCCGCGCAGGCGCAGACCGCCGCGCCCGCGCCGAAGCAGGAACTCAAGCCGGTGTCGCCAGCGGCGATGGCCGCCGCCAAGGAATTGCTCAACTTGAAAAATGCGCAGGCCATGTATGCCAGCGCCATTCCGAACATCGTTCAGCGCACCAAGGCCAACCTGTTGCAGAACAACCTCAACTACCAGAAGGATCTGGATGAGGTCGCGGTGATCATCGCCAAGGATCTTGCCGGGCGAGAATCCGAAGTCGGCGACCAGATGGCGAAAATCTATGCCAACGACTTCACCGAGCAGGAACTGAAGGATCTGGTGACGTTCTACAAGACGCCGCTCGGGCAGAAGCTGCTGACGACGGAGCCCCATGCTATCGCATCGAGCATGGGCTACATGAACGAATGGGCGCAGCAGATGATCGGGAAGGTCGCCGAAGAATTCCGCGACCAGATGAAAAAGCGCAACAAGCCGGTGCTGTAAACGAGGGCGAGGAATGGCCGTCATGGCGGACTTCGAGGCAGATCTGTTTGTCATCGGCGGGGGCTCGGGCGGCGTGCGCGCCGCGCGGATCGCCGCCGGTCATGGCGCGCGCGTCATGATCGCCGAGGAGTATCGGATGGGTGGCACCTGCGTCATTCGCGGGTGCGTGCCGAAGAAGCTGTTCGCCTACGCCTCGCATTTCAGCCACGACTTCGCCGATGCCGCCGGCTTCGGCTGGACCGTGCCGCCCGCGACCTTCGATTGGCCGACCTTGATCGCCAACAAGGACAAGGAGATCGCACGGCTGGAAGCGGCCTATACCTCCAACGTCGAGAAGTCCGGCGCGCAGGTGATCAAGTCGCGCGCCGTGTTCGAGGACCCGCATACGCTGGTGCTCGACGACGGCAGAAAGGTCCGTGCGAAGTATATCCTGATCGCCACCGGCGGTGCGCCGAACCACGGCAAGGTCATTCCTGGCATAGAGCATGTGATCTCGTCGAACGAGGCGTTTCATCTGCCCGCGTTGCCGAAGCGCATCGTGATCCAGGGCGGTGGTTATATCGCGCTGGAATTCGCCTGCATCTTCGCCGGTCTCGGCTCCGACGTGACGGTGATCTATCGCGGCGACAACATTCTGCGCGGCTTCGACGACGACGTCCGCGCCCATGTCCGTGCCGAGATGGAGAAGGACGGCATCACGATTCTCACCGGCTGCACGGTGGACAAGATCGAGAAGCACGGTAACGAGTACACCTCGCATTTGTCGAACGGCTCCAGCATCGCGTCCGATAAGGTAATGTTCGCCATCGGCCGCCACCCCAATCTTGCCAATCTCGGATTGGAGAAGGCCGGCGTCGCCATCAATCCGAAGAACGGTGGCATCGCCGTCAACGAATTCTCGCAAAGCTCGGTGCCGCATATCTATGCGGTCGGCGACGTCACGCATCGCTTCAATCTGACGCCGGTGGCGATCCGCGAGGGCCACGCTTTCGCAGATACCGTATTCGGCAAGCGCGACGTGAAAGTCGATCACGCCGATATCCCGACGGCGGTGTTCACGCAGCCGCAGGTCGGCACCGTCGGCCTGACGGAAGAGCAGGCGCGGGCGCAGTTCGCCACCGTCGATGTCTACAAGACCACCTTCCGCCCGTTGAAGGCGACGCTGTCGGGCAGCCAGTCGCGCGTGTTGATGAAGCTGGTGGTGGATGGCGCGAGCGACCGTGTCCTCGGTTGCCATATCGTCGGGCCGGAAGCGGCCGAACTCATTCAGGTCATCGCCATCGCCGTGAAGATGAAGGCCACCAAAGCCGACTTCGACGCCACCATGGCGCTGCACCCGACCTCCGCCGAGGAACTGGTGACGATGCGCACCCGCACCGCCCGCTACGTCCGCGAGGCGGCGGAGTAGGGCGGCTACTCGATCACGCCCAGCCAGTCGGCAGCGTTGCGCCACAACGTACCGCGATGTTCGCGGCGAAAAAATCCCATATGGCCGATGGCCTTCACGCCGGCATCGCTTGGCGCGATCGAGACCACCTCGGGCGTCGTCGCGGTGAAGCCTGAGCACAGCAATTCCACCGCAGAACGTGGCGCCCAGGTATCGTCGGTGAACGCGAGCGCGCGCAGCGGCGCTTTGTAATTCGCGAAGTTTGGAAGCGCCGCGAGCGTCGCGTCGCCGAGCAGATAGCGCTCGTTCATCACCCAGCGCGTCCATTCGAGGAACACGCCCTTCGGCAAATCCTGACCGAGCATCATGCGGCCCGGCAGATAGCCCGCGACCCGCGCCACCGGCATGCCCAGATAGTTCATGAACAAATAGACGCGATAGCGTTCCGGCGACGGCATCAGCTTCCAGTAGGCGGCCTGCGCCGACACGAACAGCGCGCGCGTCACCTCGGCGTTGTTCGGCAGCAGTCCCAGCGCCTGGCCGCCGAACGAATGCCCGACATAGAGCAGCGGCAGGTTGCCGTAACGCTGGCGCATCCACGTCACTGCGCCGGTGACATCCTTTGCGGCCCAGTCCGTCATCGACGCATTGAAGCCGCGCAAGCTCGGCGGCTTGCCGCCGGCGGCCGAGGGCTTCGGCCGCGAGCCGCCGATGCCGCGATAGTCGTAGGTGAGCACGGCGCAGCCTTGCCGAGTCAGATAGCGCGCGAAGGCATCGTAATAGCCACGCGGCACCGCGGTGGCCGAATTGATGAGAACGGCATGGTGCTTAGTCCCGCGCGGCAGGTACAGCGTCGCGGCAAGTGCATAGCCGTCGGTGGCTGGAATTGAGATGTCGTCTGAGTAGACATCGTCGAGAGGAGCCGATGCGACATTGTTCGCCGGCTCCTGTCCGCGAGTCCTCAGCGCCAAACTCAAGTCCGTAGCTCCCTTGCCGCCCGGCCGGTCGGCCCGCTCGGGCCGTAGGCATGAAGGCCATGCGTTGGCCTTCGACACTTGACCTTCGACCTCGGGCGCGCCACCTGTCCGATCGTCCGCAGCAAATGCGAATTTCGCGTGCGCCGCAAGGCCTTGTCTTGCAAGGCTGATTTCCAACTGGCGAGAGGCGGGCGACCTGTGTATAACCCGCCGATCCGCGGTCGCACGGCCGCGGCATCTTTTTTCTGGGAGTTGAAGACCATGTCCGAGCGGTGGACACCCGACAGTTGGCGCAACAAGCCGGTGGTGCAGATGCCGGCCTATCCCGATGCGAAGGCTTTGGCCGACGTCGAGGCGCAGCTTGCGACGTTTCCTCCGCTGGTTTTTGCCGGTGAGGCGCGCAATTTGAAGAAATCCTTGGCCCGAGTCGCAAAGGGCGAGGCTTTCCTGTTGCAGGGCGGCGATTGCGCGGAGAGCTTCGCCGAGCACGGCGCCAACAATATCCGCGACTTCTTCCGCGTACTGCTGCAGATGGCGGTGGTGCTGACCTATGCTGGCGCGCTGCCGGTGGTGAAGGTCGGCCGCATTGCCGGCCAGTTCGCCAAGCCGCGCTCGTCGCCGGTCGAGAAAATTGACGGTGTCGAATTACCGAGTTATCGCGGCGACATCGTCAACGATTTCGCCTTCACCGCCGAGGCCCGTACTCCGGACCCGCGCCGGCAGGTGATGGCGTACCGGCAGTCGGCGGCGACGCTGAACCTGCTGCGCGCCTTCGCGACCGGCGGCTACGCCAACCTCGCCAGCGTGCACGAGTGGATGCTCGGCTTCGTCAAGGGCTCGCAGCAGTCGCGGCGCTATCAGGAACTGGCCGACCGCATCTCGGATGCGCTCAACTTCATGCGTGCCTGCGGCCTCAATCTGGAGAGCCATCCGGAGCTGCGGGCGACCGAGATGTACACCAGCCACGAGGCGCTGCTGCTCGGCTACGAGCAGGCGTTCACGCGCGTCGATTCCACCACCGGCGACTGGTACGCGACCTCCGGGCACATGATCTGGATCGGCGACCGCACCCGGCAGCTCGATCATGCCCATGTGGAATACTTCCGTGGCATCAAGAACCCGATCGGGCTGAAGTGCGGTCCGTCGCTGAAGCCGGACGAGTTGTTGAAGCTGATCGACGTGCTCAATCCGGACAACGAGCCGGGGCGGCTGACGCTGATCTCGCGCTTCGGCGCCGACAAGGTGACGGATGGATTGCCGGCGCTGGTGCGCGCGGTGAAGCGGGAAGGGCGTGTCGTGGTGTGGTCGTGCGATCCGATGCACGGCAACACCATCACCTCGACCACCGGCTACAAGACGCGGCCGTTCGATCGCATCCTCTCCGAGGTCAAGGGCTTCTTCAACGTGCACGCGGCGGAAGGCACCTACGCCGGCGGCGTGCATCTGGAGATGACCGGGCAGGACGTCACCGAATGTCTCGGCGGCGCGCGCGCGATCACCGATGAGCACCTCAACGACCGCTATCACACCGTCTGCGATCCGCGGCTCAACGCCGAGCAGTCGATCGACATGGCGTTCCTGATCGCCGAACTGCTCAAGCAGGAACGCGCCGGCAAGGCGCAACCGATGCCGGCGGCCGCGGGAATGTGATGTGCTGAGGGCGTGGCGGGCGACGGTCAATTCGTGGAACGGATTGGCCTTCGCCATCCGCTCCGAACAGGCGATCCGCGAGGAACTGGCGGCGCTGATCCTGTCGGTGCCGCTGGCGTGGCTGATCGGCACCACGCCGGCGCGCCGGGTCGAGATGGTGGCGGTGATCCTGCTGCTGCTGGTCGTCGAATTGCTCAACACCGCCATCGAGAAGCTGGCCGACCGGCTGACCACCGACCGCGATCCGCAGATCGGCCGCGTCAAGGACATGGGCTCGGCGGCGGTCGGCGTCACGCTAATCATCGCGGGCGTGGTCTGGCTGTTCGCGCTCGCTGAATGGTTGGGATGGGTTTAGCGCGGGCGAGATGTTTCATCCTGACGCGGCCCTATTCCGAAACGTCATCGCCGGGCTTGACCCGGCGATCCATCCTTCTGAAAAGAGATGGATGCGCGGATCAAGTCTGCGCATGACGACGGAGACGTCCGTCAAACGCAGAAAGCTGCGAGACAGGTGAATTGATGGCGACCGAATTCAAGATCACGCTGGCGCAACTCAATCCCACGGTTGGCGACATCGCCGGCAACGCCGCCAAGGCGCGCGCGGCGCGAGCGCAGGCGAAGGCCGCCGGCACCGATCTGCTGGTGCTGCCGGAATTGTTCATCGCCGGTTATCCGCCGGAAGATCTGGTGTTGAAGCCGGCATTTCAGGCGGCCTGCCGCGCCGCCATCGAAGAGCTGGCGCGCGAAAGCGCGGACGGCCCGGCGATGCTGATCGGCTCGCCTTGGGTCGACGAGGGCAAACTCTACAACGCCTGCGCGCTGCTGGCGGAAGGTCGCATCGCAGCGCTGCGCTACAAGGTCAACCTGCCGAACTACGGCGTGTTCGACGAAAAACGTGTGTTCGCGCGCGGACCTGTCGCCGGGCCGGTGACGGTCGGCGGTGTGCGCATCGGTGTGCCGATCTGCGAGGACACCTGGCTCGAGGAGTCGGCGGATTACGAGAACGTCGTCGAGTGTCTCACTGAAACCGGCGCGGAGATTCTGGTGGTGCCGAACGGCTCGCCCTACGCCAAGGGCAAGACCGACATGCGGCTGTCGATCTCGGTGGCGCGGGTCACCGAAGGCGAACTGCCGCTGGTCTATCTCAACCAGGTCGGTGGACAGGACGAACTTGTGTTCGACGGCGCGTCGTTCGTGCTCAATGCCGACCGCTCGCTCGCCGCGCAACTGCCGGCCTTCGTCGAAAACATCACGACGCTGACTTTCACCAAGGGCGTTGAGGGCTGGCGCTGCAACGGCCCGGTGGCGTCGCTGCTCGACGATGACGAAGCGGACTACGCCGCCTGCGTGCTGGGCCTGCGCGACTATGTCGGCAAGAACGGTTTTCCGGGCGTGCTGATGGGTGTCTCCGGTGGCATCGACTCGGCGCTGTGTGCGGCGATCGCCGTCGATGCGCTTGGCGCCGAGCGCGTGCGCGGCGTGATGCTGCCGTTCAAGTACACCGCGCAGGTCTCGCTCGACGACGCGGCGAAACTCGCCAAGGCGCTCGGCATTCGCTACGAGGTGCTGCCGATCGCCGACGCCGTCAACGGCTTCGAGGCAATCCTCGCCGACACGTTCAAGGGTTTGCCGCGCGATATCACCGAGGAGAACTTGCAGGCGCGCACCCGCGGCACGCTGCTGATGGCGCTGTCCAACAAGACCGGCGCGATGGTGGTGACCACCGGCAACAAGTCGGAGATGTCGGTCGGTTACGCCACGCTCTACGGTGACATGAATGGCGGCTTCAATCCGATCAAGGATATCTACAAGACCGAGGTATTCCGGCTCTCGCGCTTGCGCAACACGTGGAAGCCGGACGGCGCGCTCGGGCCATCGGGCGAAGTGATTCCGAACAACATCATCGTGCGACCGCCGACGGCCGAGTTGCGCGACAACCAGACCGATCAGGATTCGCTGCCGCCTTACGAGGTGCTCGACGCCATCCTCGAACGGCTGGTCGAGCGCGAGCAACCGCTGGCGGATATCGTCGCAAGCGGCTTCGAGCGCGACACCGTTGCGCGGATCGATCGCCTCCTGAATATCGCGGAGTACAAGCGGCGACAGGCCGCGCCGGGCGTCAAGGTGACGCGCAAGAACTTCGGCCGCGACCGCCGCTATCCGATCACCAACCGCTTCCGCGATTCCGGCGCACCGCTGCCGCCCGCCGACGCAACGTTGACGCCGCGCAGCGGCAAGGCATCGACGGACGTGTTCGAGGGCTGAGGGTTTCGCGGCAGCCCGTCATGGCCGGGCTTGTCCCGGCCATCCACGTCTTTGACGCGGCGACGACGTCGCTTGTGCGTACACCGTCACCATATCCTCAGAGTCGTCCCCGCGAAGGCGGGGACCCATAACCCCTGGCGATTGTGGATTTCACGGCCTATCAAAAGTGACCGTCGCACTGCGCATCATCAGCGACACGGCGTCTGGGTCCCCGCCTTCGTGGGGACGACGCTGATCGAGTTGTATGTCCGATAATAAGCGACTGCTCGACACGACTGTTCGGTCACAGAATGACGCCGTCACGCGCATCTCAACGCATCAGCGCGTCGGCAGGAAGGTCGGCCCCACGGTGCGGATGCCGTTTTTGCCGGCGTCGGTGTTCGCGGCGGGCGCGTTACCCGGCGTTGCGGCGGGAGCCGCCGCCGTGCCGTTATCCTGCGCGGTGGTTGCGCCCTTCTTCTGCGGGACCGACTTCGGCTGCGACATCTTCTTGGCGCGGTCCTCGGTGACGACGATGTCGCCCTGTTGCAGCGATGCCTTGTCGTCGAGATGCTTCAGCGCCTGCGACCAAGTTTCGCCGTTGGCCTTGCAGGTGCAATTCGGATCGAACGTCTTGCGATAGTGGAACGCGTTGGGCAGCGACGTGTAGGGCTGGCCGGAAATCGACACCGCCTGGTTCATGTCCTCGCCGGGATTGCGATAGGTGTAAAGATTGGCGTCCGCCGCCGGGCACTGGTTTTTGCAGGTGCGCTCGTCGTCGGCGAAGCGGCTTTGCACCGTGGCGAACGAGATCGGGAAGTAATAGCCGTCGCAGCTTCGCACGCAGACGGTGCGATAGGTGCCGGACGGCGCGCCGGGCGGCGGCGCGAGGGTCGGGTCGCCTTCGGGAGGAGGATTCTGGCCGCCGCCGAACAGGTTTTCGAAGAAGCCGCCGGGGCCACGCGCCGCGTTGGCGTATTGCGGGCCGCAATTGTTCTGCGCCAGCGCGGCGAGCACCGAGCGGCGCTGGCTGTCGCGCTCGTGCCCGCCGCCGCCGCGCAACTGCTCGAGGCTGCCAAGCATCTGGTCGAGGTTGGCGCGCATCTGCTGGATCTGGTTGTTGACCGGGCCGCATTGCGCCGATTGCCCGTTAAACAGCGAGAAGAAGCCGGAGCTGTCGCAGCCCATGCGCTTGGCCTGCGAGGTGACGCGGTCGAGTTCGTGCTGCTGCCGCGTGGCGGCGTCCTGATAGCGGCGGATCTGTTCGGCGCGGGCCGGATCGCCGCCGCCGCGATCGATGCTGGCGAGTTGCGCTTCAAGACGCGTGCACATCGGATTGGCGGGGCCGCCGGCTTGCGGCGGCGGATAGTTCTGGGCACCGGCTGGACTGCCGAAGGTCGCGACGCCCGCGAGGATTGCACCGGCCAGCGCCCAGCGTGAGATGGAAACGATCAGGGAATCCAGCATGATGCAGTCAATTGAGCCATTTTCGATCGAGGTGGATGTCGGCCGCGCGCGAATCGCCAAGCCTTAAATCGCTACGCCTTTATAGCATCGTCGGGCCGCGATGCAGGGCATCGCCGGCGCAGCCGGTCCGGCCGAGCGACGTCAGGCCACTGTCATGTCGTTCCAAGGCGTGAGTGTGGCGGCCCTAGGCACGATCCCGTGACGACGTCGTTGAATGCGGGCGGCTTTTAGCGGTGGCAGGTAATGGCGATGAATCCGGCGCTCCCGGAACCCTGACGGCGGCTGCCAGTCGAGGCGGGAATAGCCCCGGTCACCTCCTCAGGGTCGACGCCGCGGAAGGCGGTCGCCTCGGTGAAATCACGCGACTGGCAATAGGCGCGGGCGGCGTGAACACCGCATTTCTGGCCATTGGCGAGGCACTCATCGATGCCGTAGCCGTCGGATTGATTGGCGATAATGAAGACCCGGTTATCGGCCCGCGCCGGCGCAGCAGCGGAGAGGGCGGCTGCAACGGCCAAGGCAACCAGAGCGGGAAGGGATTTCATGAGGCACCGAAATGACAGCGTCATGTCATCGGTACGCCCGAAAGGTTAAAAATGATTAACCTTCAGGGCTTGGCCTCTAAAATCTTGGAAACGGCGTCAGGGCAGGGACTTGACGCCATCCCCCGGTCTGGCACATGGTGCCGCGATGGATAGCCTCTTCGCCGATTGTGGCATTTGCCGCGCGATTATTAGCTAGCGTTCTCGCTGGCTGAGGCTGTCTATTCTCATCGATTCATGAGCGGACGCCCGGCCCGGGGGATCGTATGCCTATGGCCTCAAGCCCTGGCTTCTCATTTCTGGATTGATGACCGATGGAACTTCGCCTCTACAATACCCTGACGAAGGAGAAGCAACCGTTCCGGCCGCTCGATCCGGCCCGCGTGCGCATGTATGTCTGCGGGCCGACGGTCTACGACTTCGCTCACATCGGCAACGCTCGCCCGGTGATCGTGTTCGACGTGCTGTTCCGGCTGCTGCGGCACGTCTACGGCGCGGACCACGTCACCTATGTCCGCAACATCACCGACGTCGACGACAAGATCAACGCGCGCGCGGCGCGGGACTTTCCCGACCTGCCGTTGAACGAGGCAATCCGTAAGGTCACCGAGGAGACCGAGAAGCAGTTTCACGCCGACGTCGATGCTTTGGGCTGCCTGCGCCCGAGCGTGGAGCCGCGCGCGACCGAGCATATTCCCGAAATGCGCGCCATCATCGAGAAGCTGATCGAAGGCGGTCACGCCTATGTCGAACAGGACCACGTGCTGTTCGCAGTCGCATCGATGAAAAACTACGGACACTTGGCGCGGCGCTCGCTCGACGAGATGGTGGCCGGCGCGCGTGTCGATATCGCGCCCTACAAGCGCGACGCCATGGATTTCGTGTTGTGGAAGCCGTCGAAGCCGGGCGAGCCGTCATGGCCGTCGCCGGCGGGCATCGCGGCGGAGGGACGGCCGGGCTGGCATCTCGAATGCTCCGCGATGGCGTGGAAGCATCTCGGCGAGCAGTTCGACATTCACGGCGGCGGCATCGATCTGGTGTTTCCGCATCACGAGAACGAACTGGCGCAGTCATGCTGCGCCTTCCACCACGACCGCATGGCCAATGTCTGGATGCACAACGGCTTCTTGCAAGTCGAAGGTGAGAAGATGTCGAAGTCGCTCGGCAACTTCGTCACCATCCGCGAGTTGCGTGAAGGCTGGGCGGGTTACGCCTGGCCCGGCGACGCGCTGCGCTTCGCGATGTTGGGGACGCACTATCGCCAGCCGATCGACTGGACCGCAAAGGCGCTCGACGAAGCACACAAGACGCTTTGGCGCTGGTATGGCGACTTCGAGGGCGTTCAGCCGGCGTCGGCGGTGCCTGACGACGTGTTTGCGCCGCTCGCCGACGATCTGAATTCATCGGGTGCGATCGCGGTGCTGCACGCCTTGCACAAAAGCGGCCGCATGGCCGAGTTGCGCGCGGCGTTGTCGTTCCTGGGCTTCAGTTGCGAGCAACGACAGTTGCAGCGGCGGCCGGTAAACGAGACCACGCTCGAGATCGAGATGACGAATGCGCCGATCAAGGTGATCGTGCAGCCGTTGTCGCAGGCCGAGGTCGAGCAGCGCATTGCGGAGCGTGCCGCCGCGCGTGCCGCGAAGAACTGGGCGGAGTCCGACCGTATTCGCGACGAACTCGCCGCCATGGGCATCGTGCTGAAGGACGGCAAGGGCGCCGACGGCAAGCCGGTGACGACGTGGGAGGCGGCGCGATGAGCAAATCCGACACGCCGTTCGCCAAGCACCGCACGTACTACATTGCACTGAAGTGGGCTGTGATCGCGGCTGCCGTCGCGGTTGCGCTGAAGTTCCTCGAGGCGTGGTGATGGGGCCGGCGATGACACAACCCGCGCTGCGGCCGTTGCTTCCTGCCGACGTGCCGGTGTTGGCCGCGATCTTCGCCGCCAGCATCGAGGAATTGGCCGAGGACGATTACAGCGAAGCGCAACGCGCGGCCTGGGCGAGCCGAGCGGATGACGAAGAGGCATTCGGCAAGAAGCTTGCTGGGCAGTTGACGCTGGTTGCGACCATCAACGGCGCACCGGTCGGCTTCGCGTCGCTGAAAGGCGCCGATCACATCGATATGCTGTTCGTGCATCCGAGCGTGGCGCGGCAAGGTGTCGCCGCGATGTTGTGCGATGCGCTGGAAAAACTGGCTGGTGCGCGCGGCGCGGCGAAACTTACCGTCGATGCCAGCGACACTGCTGAGCCGTTGTTCCTCAAGCGCGGCTATGTCGCGCAACGTCGCAACAGCATTTCCATCGACGGCGAATGGCTGGCGAACACCACGATGCAGAAAACCCTGGCCGCGAACCCCGCGCCGAATTCGGAATCGAATCCATGAGCCGCGAACGTCTCTATCTTTTCGACACCACGCTGCGTGATGGCGCGCAAACCAACGGCGTCGATTTCTCGCTGCACGACAAGCAATTGATCGCCGGATTGCTCGATGAGCTTGGCATCGATTATGTCGAGGGCGGCTATCCCGGCGCCAATCCGTCCGATACCGAATTCTTCTCCGAGAAGCCGAAGTTTCAGCACGCGCGCTTTACCGCGTTTGGTATGACGCGGCGGGCGGGGCGCTCCGTCTCCAACGATCCCGGCGTTGCGGCGCTGCTTGAAGCGCGCGCTGACGCGATCTGCTTCGTGGCGAAATCGTCAGCCTATCAAGTGCGCGTCGCGCTGGAGACGACGAAGGAGGAAAATCTCGCTTCTATTCGCGACAGTGTCACTGCGGCGAAGAGCGCCGGTCGCGAAGTGATGCTCGATTGCGAGCACTTCTTCGACGGCTACAAGGAAGATCCAGACTTCGCGCTCGCCTGCGCCAAGGCGGCTTACGAGTCCGGCGCGCGCTGGGTGGTGTTATGCGACACCAACGGCGGCACCATGCCGGACCGCATCGAGGCAGTGGTGCGCGAAGTGGTAAAGCACATTCCGGGCGATCACGTCGGCATCCATGCGCATAACGACACCGAACAGGCGGTAGCGAATTCACTTGCCGCGGTGCGCGGCGGCGCGCGGCAGATTCAGGGGACGCTGAACGGCCTTGGCGAACGCTGCGGCAATGCCAATCTGTGTTCGATCATCCCGACGCTGAAGTTGAAGAAGGAATTCTCGGACGCGTTCGAAATCGGCGTCACCGACGAGAAGCTCGCGACGCTCACCCGCGTGTCGCGCGCGCTCGACGAAATTCTCAATCGTGCGCCCGATCGCCATGCGCCTTATGTCGGCGCCAGTGCCTTCGTGACCAAGACCGGCATTCACGCGTCGGCGATCATGAAAGACCCGGCGACCTACGAACACGTCACGCCGGAAACGGTGGGCAATCATCGTCAGGTTCTGGTGTCGGATCAGGCCGGGCGCTCCAACGTCATCGCCGAATTGGAGAAGGCTGGCATTCCGTTCGACAAGAACGATCCGAAGCTCAATCGCCTGATCGACGAGATGAAGTCGCGCGAGGCCTCCGGCTACGCCTATGAGTCCGCTAACGCGTCGTTCGATCTGTTGGCGCGGCGCACGCTTGGCAAGGTGCCGGAATATTTCCGCGTGGAGCAATTCGACGTCAATGTCGAGCAGCGCTACAACGCCATGGGCCGCCGCGTCACGGTGGCGATGGCGGTTGTGAAGGTCGATGTCGGCGGCGAAACGACGATCTCGGCGGCGGAGGGCAACGGACCCGTCAACGCGCTCGACGTCGCGCTGCGCAAGGATATCGGCAAGTACCAGAAATATATCGAAGGGCTGAAGCTTACGGATTATCGTGTGCGTATCCTCAATGGCGGCACCGAGGCGATCACGCGGGTGCTGATCGAGAGCGAGGACGAGCAAGGCGAGCGCTGGACCACCATCGGCGTGTCGGCGAACGTTATCGATGCCTCGTTCCAGGCGCTGATGGATTCGGTGGTCTATAAACTGGTGAAATCGAACGCTCCGAGTTAGCGGAGGCGACAATGATCGATCACGTTTCGCTTGCGGTCAGTGATCTTCCGCGTGCCGTCGCATTCTATGAGCGCGCGTTCGCGCCGCTTGGTCTGACGAAGCTGGTGACGCGTGAAAGGATGGTCGGATTCGGCAAGACCTATCCGGAAATCTGGATCAACCTGCGCGACGGCATCGCTCGATTGCCAGCCGACAGCGGCACGCACATTGCGTTGCGCGCCAAAACGACTGATGAAATCGATACCTTCCATGCGGCGGCGGTCGCAGCCGGCGCAGTGTCCGAAAGCGCGCCCTCGCTGCGTCCGCACGATCGCGTGCGTTACTACGCGGCGTTCGTCGTCGATCCCGACGGCAACCGTATCGAAGCGGTGACATTCCCGCAGGTATAGGGATGGTGTTTACAACCGCCGCGCCACGCTGGGCGTGAGTTGCTTGTCTGCCTCGGGTACCTGAGCGGCGGCGGCACGCAGCCTCGGCAGAATGTCTTCGACCCGTTCGGCCTTGAGGATATCCACCGACAGGGTCGGTCGGATGAAGGCAGTCGCGCGCATATGTGCCAGCAGGCCCATCAGCGGCTCCCAGAAGCCGTCGATGTTAGCGAGCAGGATTGGCTTGCTGTGGCGGCCGAGTTGTTGCCACGTCAATTGCTCGACCAGTTCTTCCAGCGTGCCGATGCCGCCGGGCAGCGCGACGAACGCGTCCGAGCGCTCGAACATCAGCCGTTTGCGCTCGTGCATATCGTGGGTGACGATCATTTCCTGGGCGCCGGTCATCGCGTGTTCGCGTTTCACCAGAAAGTCGGGAATGATGCCGGTAACCTGGCCGCCGTGCTCCAGCGTCGCCGCCGCGACCGCGCCCATCAAGCCGATCGAGCCACCGCCATAGACCAGGCCGACGCCGTTCTCGGCGAGGGCCTTCCCGAACGCCTGGGCTGCTTCGATAAAATGAGGATTGTTGCCGGGGCCTGAGCCGCAATAGACACAAACAGTTTTGATATCAGTCATACGATTCATGTGGCATCGGCCAGTGACAGCGTCAAGACAGGGGTAGCGGCCGGTAGCCAGCCCGGGTCTGGTCGACGCGTGTTTAAAACCGCGTCAACCGGCGCGGGTGGTAAAAGAATCCACCGGCGAGGGTGCGGCCGGCAGACAAACCCTCTATATGACAGCACAATTGCAAACTCTTTTGGCAAACGGCGGCGGCAAGGGCTCGCCGCCGTTTGCGTCAGGCAGATGAATGGCGTCCACGAACACCCCGCCCGAGACTGAAACACCGCCGCAGGCGGCGGCGGACGGCGGCGCGTCGTTGGTCCGGACGCTGGTGAACCTGTGGCCGCACATCTGGCCGGGGGACCGCGCCGACCTGAAGTGGCGCGTGGTGTGGTCGCTGGTGCTGCTGCTGCTGGCCAAGCTCGCCACGCTTTCGGTGCCGTTTACGTTCAAATGGGCGATCGACGCGCTGACCGGCGCCGATACCGCGCCGGTGCAACCATCGAACTGGCTACTGTGGTTGATCGCGTCGCCGCTGTTGATGACCGCGACCTATGGCGCCGGGCGTATCCTGATGGCGCTGCTGACGCAGTGGCGCGACGGCATTTTCGCCAAGGTGGCGATGCACGCGGTGCGGCGGCTGGCCTATCTGACCTTCGTGCATATGCACGAACTGTCGCTACGTTTTCACCTCGAGCGCCGTACCGGCGGGTTGACGCGGGTGCTGGAGCGCGGACGCCTCGGCATCGAAGTCATCGTACGTATGGTGATCCTTCAACTGGTGCCCACCATCGTCGAGGTGACGCTGCTGACGGCGGTGCTGCTGTGGCAGTTCGACTGGCGCTACGTGCTGGTGACGTTGATCACGGTCGTGATCTACATGTGGTTCACCTACGTCGCCACCGAGTGGCGCATCGATATCCGCCGCCGGATGAATGATTCCGACACGGAAGCCAACACCAAGGCCATCGACTCGCTGCTCAACTACGAGACGGTGAAGTATTTCAGCGCCGAGGCGCGTGAGGCCACGCGCTACGATCGCTCGATGGAGCGTTACGAGCGCGCTAGCGTCAAGACCTACACGTCGTTGGCGGTCCTCAACATTGGCCAGAATGTCATTTTCACGATCGGCCTGACGGCGACGATGCTGATGTGTGCCATCGGGGTACGCAACGGCACCAACACCGTCGGCGATTTCGTCATGATCAACGCCATGATGATCCAGCTCTATCAGCCGCTGAATTTCATGGGCATGGTCTATCGCGAGATCAAGCAGGCGGTGATCGACATCGAGAAGATGTTCGGGATGCTGGCGCGCAGCCCCGAAGTGAAAGACGTGCCGGGCGCGAAGGCGCTGGTGGTGTCTAGCGGGCGCGTCCAGTTCGACGATGTGCATTTTGCGTACGACCCGGAGCGGAAGATCCTGCAAGGGTTGAGCTTCGAGGTGCCGGCCGGCAAGACGGTGGCGATCGTCGGCCCGTCGGGCGCTGGCAAATCGACGATCTCGCGGTTGCTGTTCCGGCTCTATGAGGTGTCCGGCGGCCGCATCCTGATTGATGGGCAGGATATCCGCGAGGTGACGCAACGCTCGCTGCGCGGCTCCATCGGCATGGTGCCGCAGGACACCGTGCTGTTCAACGACACCATCCGCTACAATATCCGTTATGGACGCTGGGAGGCGACCGACGCGGAGGTGGAGGAGGCGGCGCGGCTGGCGCAGATCGACGCCTTCATCCGCCGCTCGCCGCAGGGTTATGAGACCGAGGTTGGCGAGCGTGGCCTGAAACTCTCCGGCGGCGAGAAGCAGCGCGTGGCAATCGCGCGCACCATCCTCAAGGGGCCGCCGATCCTGGTGCTGGATGAGGCGACCTCGGCGCTCGACAGCCATACCGAGCGAGAAATTCAGGACGCGCTGGAAGGCGTGTCCCGCGGCCGCACCT
Organism: Hyphomicrobiales bacterium; assembly: GCA_017305555.1. Taxonomy (GTDB): domain Bacteria; phylum Pseudomonadota; class Alphaproteobacteria; order Rhizobiales; family Xanthobacteraceae; genus 62-47. Next base: position 18,566 of record JAFKKM010000018.1, read on the forward strand.
CGCTGGTGATCGCGCATCGCCTCTCCACCATCGTCGGCGCCGACGAGATCATCGTGCTGGATCGCGGTCGCATCGTCGAGCGCGGCACCCACGCCGCGTTGCTGGTGAAGGACGGGCTCTATGCCAGCATGTGGAACCGGCAGCGCGAAGCCGAGCAGGCGCGCGAGCGGCTGGCGCAGGTGGCGGACGAGGGGGAAGCCCCGAATCGACGGCCCCCGAAGGCCACCGATGAAGATGACGATGACGACGATGTGGTTACGGCGGCTGCGGAATGATCGCGTCGCGTGATATGGTCCCCTGAGCAGAACCGGATTCGAGAGAACTGATGTCGATTGCCCATTCCATCCGCGCGCAGATTCCGCCGATCCATCCGGAGGGCTATCCTTTCATCGGTGGCTTCGCGCTGGTGAGCCTGATCCTGTTCTGGATATGGACGCCGCTCGGCTGGCTCGGAACCCTGCTGACGGTCTGGTGCGCGCTGTTCTTCCGCGATCCGGTGCGGGTGACGCCGGTGCGGGAAGGGCTCGTGGTGTCGCCCGCCGATGGTCGTGTCTCGATGGTCGCGCCGGCGGTGCCGCCCGCCGAATTAGGGCTGGGCGACAAGCCGCTGCTGCGTGTGTCGATCTTCATGAGCGTGTTCAACTGCCATGTGAATCGTGCTCCGGTGGCCGGTCGCATCGACCGCATCGCCTATCGGCCGGGCAAATTCATCAATGCCGAACTCGACAAGGCGAGCGAGGACAACGAACGCAACGGGCTGGTGATCTCGACGCCGTCCGGCCGTATCGGCGTGGTGCAGATCGCGGGCCTGGTGGCGCGGCGCATCGTGTCGTTCGTCCGCGAGGGCCAGTTGCTCGGCGCAGGCGAGCGTTTCGGCCTGATCCGCTTCGGCTCGCGGCTCGACGTCTATCTGCCGGATGGGACCCGCGCGCTGGTTGCGGTCGGACAGACAGCGGTGGCCGGCGAAACGGTGCTGGCCGATCTCTTGCCGAATACCGGGGAAGCGACCTTCCGCACGCACTGATCGTCTCAGCCGGCGACGGCTTCGCTCGAAGGATTGGCCGAAAGCATCATGTGCCGGGTGAGAGGCGCATGGCGGAACCCGTGCGCGGTTGCTATATTGAGACCATGCGTACACCAGACGATCCTGAATATCCCGAGCTGCGCCGCCGGCGGTTCCGGCCGATTCCGGTGCGGATGCTGGTGCCCAACGTCATCACGCTCCTGGCGATCTGTGCCGGCCTGACCGCGATCCGCCTTGCAACCGAAGGGCGGATGGAACTGGCCGTCGGTGCCATTGTCTTCGCCGCGGTGCTCGACGGCGTCGATGGCCGGGTCGCCCGCCTGATCAAGGGACAGTCGCGATTCGGCGCGGAACTCGACAGCCTCGCCGATTTCGTCAATTTCGGCGTCGCTCCCGGCCTCATTCTCTATTTCTGGCAGTTGCACGACCTGAACAATGTCGGCTGGATCGCCGCGATGGTCTTCGCCATCAGCGGCAGCTTGCGGCTGGCGCGTTTTAACGCGGCGATCGACGAGCCGAGCAAATATCCGTTTGCCGGCAACTTCTTCACCGGCGTGCCTGCGCCCGCCGGCGCGTTGACCGTGCTGCTGCCGGTCTATCTCGGCTTCCTCGGCGTGCCGATGCCGCCGGCGACGCTGACCGCGTTCTATACGGTGCTGGTGGCATTCCTGATGGTGTCGCGGCTTCCGGTGTTTTCCGGCAAGTCGATGCGCTGGCGCGTGCCGCCGGAAATGGTGTTGCCTGCGTTTGTCTCGGCAGTATTGTTCGTGGCGTTGCTGATCGCCTATCCGTGGCAAATCCTGTCGGTCGGATCGATAGTTTATCTGTGCAGTTTGCCACTCGGCTGGAAGTCTTATCGTGATCAGCAACGCGACTTCGCCAGCCGCACCCAAGCGGCCGCCGAAGCCAGAACGGTATCATCCAACGAGCGGTTTCCATCGGGGGATATCCATTCAGATCAGGATAACCGGCCGACGCATTTGAACTGAGACATTAAGACGGGGGGCAATTCCGCCGCCACAACAAGACGGAGAAGAAGACGTGACCGATCACGCACATCAACCGTTGAGCGCAGACCTTCTCGCGGCGCTGGCAAAATACGACACCCCAACGATTTGCAACGCGATGGAAGTGGTGGCGCCGGGGCGGCGTCTGAACGGCTTCACCACGCGGCCGCTGGTCTGCCCGTTTCCGGATTTGCCGCCGGTCGTCGGCTACGCGCGCACCGCGACCATTCGTGCCACCGGGCCATCCAGCCTGTCGCCAGCGGAGCAGCAGGCACAGCGGCTCGCTTATTACGAATATGTCGGGCAGGGCGCGGGGCCGCGCATCAGCGTCATTCAGGACCTCGACGGCACCGAGGCCGGGTTTGGGGCGTTTTGGGGTGAGGTGAACAGCGCTGTCCACAAGGCGCTGGGGTGTCTCGGCGTTGTCACCGACGGTTCGATCCGCGACATCCCGCAATGGGCGCCGGGCTTTCAGGCGCTGGCCGGCTCCATCGGCCCGTCTCACGCCCATGTCCATGTCACCCGCTTCTCCGGCGAAGTTCGGGTTGCCGGGATGACGGTGCGTTCGGACGACCTGATCCATGCCGACCGTCACGGCGCAGTTGTGATCCCGCATGAGGTGGCGGCAAGGCTGCCGGATGCCGCCGAACTGTGCGGCCGCCGCGAGGAGCCGATCCTCGCGATTGCGCGGGGCAGCGACTTCACGCTGGACAAGCTGCGCGACGCGCTCAAGCGCTCGTCGGAAATCCACTAGCAACATCACGGAAAGCGTTGCGTGGCCGCGACGTGGTTAGCGCCGCGTTAACGGCGCACGCGCTTGTTCGGTGGGCATTTTTCGCTGTCGCGCAGGTTGCGAAGGGCGGGTGGCGCAACAGCTTTGTCATGACCGGTTCCAAATGCGCTTAACCTTTACGCGTCTTTAATCGCACTCCCGCTAGGGTCTGCGTCGGCTCAGAAGGGGTCGCGCCGCCTCAAGGGCGGTGTGTTGCGTGCGTCGGAGTTCTCCATGGATATCACCACTGGCGTTGGCCTGATTTTCGGCACCATCGTCATCACGCTGATGATCTTCATGGGCGGCGACCTGCACATGTTCATCAGCGAACACGCGATGATCATCATCTTCGGCGGTTCGATCGCGGCGACACTAATCCGCTTCCCGCTCAGCGCTATTCTTCACGGCCTGCCGCTCGGCGCCAAATTCGCCTTCACCATGAGCCGGCTGTCGGCGCGCGACCTCGTCGACGAACTGGCGAGCATTGCCGAAGTTGCGCGTAAGCAGGGTCCGGTAGGGCTTGAAAAGGTCGAGGCCGCCGATCCATTCCTTGCGAAGGGAATTCGTTACGTTGCAGACGGTTACGACCTTGAGTTCATCCGCGATAACCTCGAGCGCGACCGTGATAATTTTCTGATGCACCTCGACGAAGGCGGCAAGATTTATCGCGCCATCGGCGACTGCGCGCCGGCCTTCGGCATGATCGGCACGCTGATCGGCATGGTGCAGATGTTCGCCAACATGACCGATCCCTCGAAGCTCGGCCCCTTCATGGCGACGGCGCTGCTGGCGACGCTGTACGGCGCGCTGGTCGCCAACCTGTTCTGTCTGCCGATTGCCGACAAGCTGCACGGCAAGCTGCTCGACGAGGAAACCAACCGCACCTTGATCATCGACGGCATCCTGATGATCCGGGATTCCAAGAGCCCGACCCTGGTGCGCGAAATGCTGCTTGCCTACCTGCCGGAAAAGCATCGCCACGAGGATGGCGAGACCGTGCCGGCCTGACGCGAACCGGAAGCTGAGCGAACGTCATGGCCAAGAAAAAACGCGGCGATGCTCACGGTGGAGGTCACGGCTGGTTCGTCACCTTCGCCGACCTGATGGGTCTGATGATGAGCTTCTTCGTCATGCTCGTCGCATTCTCCAATCAAGACCAGCAAAAGCTCAAGATCGTCGCCGGCTCGATGCGCGATGCATTCGGCGTCCAACTGGAATCGCGCTTCTCGGGCATGATCGAATCTGACGGTCTGCCCACGCGCCCGAAGTTGAAGAACGTCGAGCACATCTCGCCGGATGAGGCGTCCAATACGCCGACGCCGGATCAGCAGGAGCGCAGCAAGACGCAGGGCGCGCGCCTCAAGACCGATCGGGAATTCGCGCTGGCCTCGGCATCGTTGCGCCAGGCGTTGCAGGACATGCCGGAACTGACTGAAATCTCCAAGCATGTGATGTTCGAGGAGACCAAGCAGGGGCTCAATCTCGAGATCGTCGATCAGGACGGTCGCTCGATGTTCGCGGAGAACTCGAAGGTGCCCTATGAGCGGACGCGGCTTTTGTTGCAACGACTCGCGGCACCGTTGAAAGCGACGCCGTTGCGCGTCTCGATCGTTGGCCACACCGCCTCGGGATATGTTCCGACGCGTGGCGATTACGATGCCTTCGATCTGTCGGCGGATCGCGCCAACGCCGTGCGGCAGATTTTGGAGCGCGAGGGATTACCCGCGAGTCATATCTTCGCAGTATCGGGCAAGGCCGACACTCAACCGCTGTTTCCGGACGATCCGTCGCTGGCCGCCAATCGCCGCGTGACGATCACGCTGATGCGCGAGGATCCGCCACTGCCGCCGAACCTGAAACCCTAGGGTTCGATTGGGCTCTTTTGCGTCGCGGCTCAACCAATGCTTCGCGAGTGTCAACTCCTTTTTTAGCGCTCGCCTTTGGGATAGTCTCCCGCTGCGGTCCAAACTGAGCATATGACCGTAGGCTACTTGACGTCGCTCACTGCGTGCTTCATTAGCCCGGACCCCAACCGATAGAGCGTTTTCCTTTGTCATGACTGCGAGCGAAACATCGCCCGAGGCTGCTGGTGAGCCCCCGGTCACGACCGGTTTTTGGGCGCTGACGCTCGGTAGTATCGGAGTGGTTTTCGGCGATATCGGAACCTCGCCGTTGTACGCATTCCGCGAGGCGGTCGCCCATGCCGCGCAGAAGGGCGTGGTGACACCGGCCATCGTGCTCGGCGTGCTGTCGCTGATCCTCTGGTCGCTGTTCGTGGTCGTCACGGCCAAGTACGTGCTGCTGCTGCTGAGGGCCGACAACAACGGCGAGGGCGGAACCCTGTCGCTGATGGCGCTCGGACAGCGCGCGCTGGGGCGGCGAAGCTGGTTCCTGCTGGCGCTGGGTGTGGTCGGCGCCTCGATGTTCATCGGCGACTCGATGATCACCCCGGCGATCTCGGTGCTCTCCGCCGTCGAGGGTCTGAAACTCGCGACCCCTGCACTCGACAATTACGTCGTCCCGCTGACGCTGGTGATCCTGGTCCTGCTGTTCTCGGTACAGAGCCGCGGTACGGCGCGTGTGGCGTCGGCATTCGGCCCGGTGATGGCGCTGTGGTTCGTGACCATCGCAGTGTTCGGCGTGCTGCACATTCATGAAGATCCGACGGTGCTGCTTGCGGTCAATCCGTGGTACGCGATTCACTTCCTGCTCAATCACGGCATGATTGGCCTCGTCATCATGGGTCTCGTCTTTCTGTCGGTGACAGGCGGCGAGGCGCTCTATGCCGATCTTGGCCATTTTGGCCGCCGACCGATTCAATCGGCGTGGTTCTATCTGGTGCTTCCGGCTCTGTTGTTGAACTATTTCGGGCAGGGAGCGCTGATCCTCGCGCATCCGGAAGCGATCGAGAATCCCTTCTTTCGCTTGGCGCCGGCGCCGTTGCTGCTGCCGCTGGTGCTGCTTGCGACCGCTGCGACCGTGATTGCCAGCCAGGCGGTAATCACGGGCGCATACTCGTTGATCAGCCAGGCGGTGCAGCTCGGCCTCCTGCCGCGATTCGAGGTCCGCTACACCTCGGAAACCCATGCCGGCCAGATTTATCTACCGCGCGTTAACCTGCTGCTGCTGGTCGGGGTGCTGTTGCTGGTCGGACTGTTCCGCACATCGAGCGGGTTGGCTTCGGCCTACGGCATCGCCGTCTCCACCACCATGGTCGCCGACGGCATCATGGGCTTCGTCGTGGTCTGGAAATTGTGGAACTGGCGCGCGGCGACCGCGGCGGCGCTGGTGTTTCCGCTGGTGGTAGTGGACGTCGCGTTCTTCAGCGCCAATCTTCTGAAACTGTTCGAAGGCGCGTGGGTGCCGATGCTGTTCGGTATCCTGATGGTCGTGATGATCTGGACCTGGCGGCGCGGCGCGGCGCTGCTGATCGAGAAGACGCGGCGCACGGAAGTGCCGTTGCTGGACTTGATCAAAAGCCTTGAAAAGCGTCCGCCTCACGTGGTGAAGGGGACGGCTGTGTTTCTGACCAGCGATCCCAACTTCGTGCCGACCGCGCTCCTGCATAATCTCAAGCACAACAAGGTGCTGCACGAGCATAACGTTATCCTCACCATCGAGACGGCGCAGACGCCGCGGGTCGATCCGCTGGAGCGGGTTCACATGGAGAGCATCAGCGAGAAGTTCGCGACGGTGCGGCTGCGTTTCGGCTTCATGGAATCGCCGAACGTGCCGCGTGCGCTCGGCATCGCCCGCAAGCTCGGCTGGCAGTTCGACATCATGTCGACGTCGTTCTTCGTGTCGCGACGCTCGCTTAAGACGGCAGCGAAATCCGAAATGCCGCGCTGGCAGGACCGCCTGTTCATCATGCTCAGTCGCTCGGCGAACGACGCCACCGACTACTTCCAGATTCCCACCGGCCGCGTCGTTGAAGTCGGCACGCAGGTGACGATCTGATCGTCGGCAGGGCAGCGTTTTTCCAGTTGGCCGGACGGCGCGTCGGCGCTTGATTTTCAACGCACAAGGCGCGAGTTTGGCCGGCCGGTAAGCGCCGGCGGCAAAACGGCGAGGAGAGTTTGGTGTCCGATCGGAATATCACGGTGCAGGATTTGGCGCCGGTCGAAGTGGCAAAGGGGGTCGAGGAGGGACGATATCTTCTGGTCGACGTCCGCGAGCCAAACGAGGTGGCGGTCGAGGCCTATCCGGACGCCGTGTTGCTGCCGCTGTCGACCTTCGATCCCTCCGACATTCCTGACTTGCAGGGGCGGGAACTGGTGTTTGCCTGCCGCTCCGGCAATCGCTCGGCGAAGATATCGCACGCGATCCAGGCCGCCGGCTTTCCCTACGACAAGCATCTGGCGGGCGGCATGATCGCCTGGAAGGCGGCCGGGCTGCCGATCCGGACGGGCGGCTGATATCGTGATGAATCAGGTTTTCGCCGGGCTGCCGGTCACCGTTTTCGAAGCCATGTCGCAGCTTGCGCGCGACAACAACGCCATCAATCTCGGTCAGGGATTTCCGGACGCGCCGGGGCCGGAAGATATCCGCCGCGCTGCCGCCGACGCGGTCGTGAACGGCTACAATCAATATCCGTCGATGATGGGCATCCCGGAATTGCGGCAGGCCATCGCCACGCATTACGCGCGCTGGCACGGCCTCAACCTCGATCCGATGACCGAGGTGATGGTGACGTCGGGCGGCACCGAGGCGTTGACCAGTTCGTTGCTGGCGGTGATCGAGCCGGGCGACGAGGTCGTGCTGTTTCAGCCGATGTACGATTCCTATCTGCCGATCATTCGGCAAGCCGGTGGCATTCCGCGGCTGGTTCGTTTGCAACCGCCGGGCTGGCGGCTCAACGAAGAGATTTTGCGCGAAGTCTTCAATCACAAGACTAAGGCGGTGGTGTTCAACAATCCGCTCAATCCGGCGGCGGTGGTGTACCCGCGCGAGGACCTCGAACTGCTGGCGCGCTTCTGTCAGGAATTCGACACCATCGCGATCTGCGATGAAGTCTGGGAGCACGTTGTTTTTGATGGCCGCGAGCATGTTCCGCTGATTGCGATCCCGGGAATGCGCGAGCGTACGCTGAAGATCGGCTCCGCGGGCAAGATCTTCGGGCTCACCGGATGGAAGATCGGCTTCGTCTGCGCCGCGCCACCGCTGTTGCGCGTCGCCGCCAAGGTGCATCAATTCCTCACGTTCACCACGGCACCGAATCTTCAAGTCGCGGTGGCTTACGGCCTCGGCAAGCCGGATGCCTTCTTTCATGGGATGCGCAGCGAACTGGCGCGCAGCCGCGACCGTCTCACCGCGGGGCTGACCAGTCTCGGGTTTCCGGTGCTGCCGTCGCAGGGTACGTATTTCCTGACCGTCGATCTGTCCGTGCTCGGTCTCAACGAGACGGATGAGGCGTTCTGTCGCCGGATTGTCACCGAGCATAAGGTTGCGGCAATCCCGGTGTCGGCCTTTTATGAAGCCAACGCGGTGACGTCAGTGGTGCGTTTCTGTTTCTCGAAAAATGACGCCACGCTGGATGCCGCACTCGAACGATTGTCGGATGCGATACATCGATAAGGAGGTGTGATTGGCGGCACGGAGCGTGGTGCGGTGGCTGGCGGGACTCGCAGCCGTGGTGATCGGAGCGACGGCTGCGCAGGCGCAGCAGAGAATCGTCCACTTCTACAACTGGTCGAATTACGTCGCGCCGGGTGTGCTCGACGATTTCACCAAGGAAACCGGCATCAAGGTCGTCTACGACACGTTCGACGCCAACGAGACGCTCGAGACGCGGCTGCTCGCCGGCAAGTCCGGATACGATCTGGTGGTGCCGAGCGCTTACTTCCTCCAACGCCAGATCGGCGCGAAGATTTTCCAGACACTCGACAAATCCAAGCTGCCGAACCTCGTCAACATGTGGCCGGAGGTGACGCGGCGGCTGGCGGTCTACGATCCCGACAATGCCCATGCGGTGAACTACATGTGGGGCACCACGGGCATCGGTTACAACGTCAAGGCGTTGCATAAAATTCTCGGTGCGGATGCGCAGGTGACGTCGTGGAGCCTGGTGTTCGATCCGGCCAGTCTTGCCAAGTTCAAGGACTGCGGCGTGCAGATGCTGGATTCGGCGGACGACATCCTGCCGGCGGCGCTGAACTATCTCGGTCTCGATCCGAACTCCACCAAGCAGGCCGATCTTGAGAAGGCGGCTGCGTTGGTCGGGCAGGTGCGCTCCTCGGTGCGCAAGTTTCATTCGTCCGAGTATCTCAACGCGCTGGCGACCGGCGAGATATGTCTGGTGGTCGGATGGTCCGGCGACATCAAGCAGGCGCAGAAGCGCGCGGCGGAGGCGAACAACGGCGTCGAGATCGGTTATGCGATCCCGAAGGAGGGCGCGCAGATGTTCTTCGACAATCTGGCGATCCCGGCCGATGCGAAGAACGTGTCGGAAGCCTACGCTTTGATCGATTACTTGCTGCGGCCGGATGTGGCGGCGAAGAACTCGAGCTTCCTGTCCTACGCCAACGGCAATCTCGCCAGCCAGAAGCTGATCGATCCGAAAGTCCTCAACGACAAGACGGTCTATCCGGACGAGGCGACCATGAGTCGTCTCTACATCATCACCGCGCGCGATCCGGCGACGCAGCGCATCATCAATCGGTTGTGGACGCGAGTGAAGACGGGGCGGTGAGGTCCATCAGCGCCAGCGGCGGTGCAGCCACAGCCACTGGTCGGGATATTCGCGAATCCAGCCTTCGATCACCGACGTGATCGCCTGCATCGTGCCCTGAATGTCGATGTCGCCGTTGGCGTTGCGCACCGGCGGAATCTCTTCGGTCAATTCCGCGCGGAAGCGATGGTTGGGCAGGCGAATGATGCGAACGCCGTGGATCGGGCAGTCGATCTGCCGCCGCAAGCGTGCCAACAGCGGATTGGCCTTGGTCTTGCGCCCGAAGAAAGTAACGTCGACCCCGTTGGTGAAATACTGATCGACCAGCATCGCGGCGTGCTGGCCATTCTCGAGCGCTTGCGCCAGTTTGAACGGCGCATCGCGGCCTCCGGGAATCAGTGTACCCATGTTGACCGAGCGCAATTGTTCGATGGCGCGGTCGGCAGATGCGATGTTGGGGCGCCGGAACAGCACGGCTGCATCGAGCCCGTGCGCCACTGCGGCTAACGCCGGAAGCTCCCAGTTGCCGATGTGGCTGGCGAAGATCAGCGCCGGCTTGTTGTCGAGGCGAAGCTGGGCGAACAATTCGTGGGTGCGCTGTTGGATTTCGATCCGGCTGTTCTCGGGATGCGCCGGATCGTGCTCCCAGATGTGATCGATGTGCGCAAACTCGGCGGCGATACGTCCGAGATTGTCCCAGACGCCATCGAGAATGACGTCGATTTCCTGCGGTGATTTTTCCGGAAAGGCGGCGGTGAGATTGGCGCGGCCGATCTTGTGTTCACGAAACAGCGGTCCGATCCGCCGCGTGATCTTGCCGAACAGATTCGCGGTCTTGATCGGATCGAAATAACGCGTGGTGCGAAGCAGGGCGACAGTCAAGCCGCCGACGGCTGCTTCGCCGAGCGGCTTGAGGGCATCGCGAATCCGGGCCTTGGTGCGGAGCAGAAAACGTTGCATCGGAAGACGTTGCGCTCCGGCGGGTGCTTAAGCCGGCTCGCCGGTGATGATCAGCGACGCATTCTGCCCGCCGAAGCCGAACGAGTTCGACATCACCGTGGTGACGCGCGCATCACGCGCGGTGTTCGGCACGACGTCGAACGGAATCGCCGGATCGGGCACGTCGTAGTTGATGGTCGGCGGAATGCGCTGGTGTTCCAGCGTCAGCAGCGAGAACACCGCTTCGACCGCGCCGGCGGCGGACAGGGTGTGTCCGACCATCGACTTGTTCGACGACACCGGGACTTTGCTGGCGCGCTCGCCGAACACCGTCGAGATGCCGAGATATTCCATTTTGTCGTTTTCCGGCGTGCCGGTGCCGTGTGCGTTGATGTAGTCGATCTGATCCGCGTCGAGGCCGGCATCCGCCAGCGCATTGCGCACGCAGCCGATGATCGGCTTGCCGTCGGGGCTGGAGCGGGTGCGATGGAATGAGTCCGCCAGTTCGCCGCAGCCGGCGAGCACGCCGAGAATGCGTGCGCCGCGCGCCGTGGCAGCCTCAAGGCTCTCCAGCACCAGCGCGCCGGCGCCTTCCGCCATCACGAAGCCGTCGCGGTTCTTGGCGAACGGCTTGACCGCGCCTTGCGGCGGATCATTCTGCGTCGACAGAGCCGACAGCAGCGAGAAACGGATCAAGGCTTCCGGATTGACCGAACCATCGGTGGCAACACACAGCGCGGCATCGGCCTCGCCACGGCGGATCGCTTCGACGCCGAGTTGAATCGCGGTGGCGCCCGACGCGCACGCTGTCGACAGCGAGATTGGCGATCCCTTGGTGCCGAAGGTATCGGCGAGATGATCGGCCACCGAGCCGAACAGGAAGCGCCGGTGGTAGTCGGTGAACTTACCGCCGCCGGAGACGCGCAGCATCTGATCGTAGTCGATGGTTGTGCTGCTGCCGATGGCGCGACCAAGCGCCTGCCGCTGCGGCCACTCCACCTCGACCGGAGCCACCGCGAGAAACAGCGGCCCGGGAAAATTACCTTTGCTACCGATGCCGGCCTGCGCCACCGCTTCCTCAGTCGCGAGATCAGCGAGGCGTTCCGAAAGGTCGGTTGAAGAGAATGGGTCGACCGACACGAAATCGATCGATCCCGCCATCGTCGTCTTCAGTCCATCGGTCGGAAACCGCGTGATGGTGTGGATGCCGGATTCACCAGCCGTGAGCTTCGCCCAGTTGTCGGTCTTGCCGGCACCCAGCGAGGTGACGACGCCCATACCGGTGACGACAACGATCGGCCTGCCAAATGTATCGCGCGGTGCTGACATATGTTCTCCGTCGGTCGCTTGCGCGGCTCCATCTGATTCACGGTGAGCCTTCGCCCGCCAATTGGTTTTGACGTGGATTGCTCACGTCAATCGATCATCGCGTCCCGCTTGCGCCGCTATATTGCGCGTCAGCGAACCGCTTCCACCAGCGCCATGCCTTCGCCGCGCCAGTGGCCGGCGCCCACCACCACAATCTGGGACGGCGCCTTGGTCATTTCAATCTCGACGCCGGCGGAATCGTTCGGCGGAAACAGCTTGCCCTTGGAGATCGACAGCGCGGCCAGCGCGAGCCCGAGCGGAAACTGCGTTTCCATAGTGTGGCCGAAGCTGGTCCCGGTGGCACGCACCGCGAATTCCGGATGCGCCGCCAGGAAAGCACGTTCTTCCGACGTCGCGGGTTCAGCTCCGGTCGCGCCGGTGATGATCGCGCCCTGGCTATCGACGCCGTCGAGCTGGGACCACAGCTTGGAGAGGCTGGTGGTCACATCGCCGGCGTTCTTACGCGACGTGCGGTCGGCAATGACCTGAGTAAGGCGGGCATAAGGCTTGGCGCCGCGCGCTTCCGCGTGCTTGCGCGATTCGATGACGAGGAACGCGCCACCGGAACCGAGCGCGAAGCCGCTCTCCTTGCCGCGTGCCCACACCGGCGCGAACTTGTCCTTCAAATTGAAGTCGCCGAATTCGTAGAGCACCAGCAGGTCCTTGCGCTCACCGTTATGGGCGGCGCCTACCAATGCGATGTCGCTTTGCCCGGATGCAATCCGCGCCAGCGCGATACGCGCCGCGTCGACACCAGCGGCTTCCTCGCCCATGAAGGTGCGAGACGAACCCGTGACGCCATGAACGATGGCGATGTTGCCGGCGAGCAGATTGGAAAGTTGGGCCAAAAACAGCGTCGGCCGCAGGTCGCTCATCAGGCGTTCGTTGAGGAAGCCCGGTGCGGAGTTGCCCTGTGCCTCGGCGTTGAGGATGGCTGAGTCGACCGCTAGGTCGCGTTCGCCGCCGCCAGCGGCGACGATCATGTCCATCCGCGCAAGGATTTCTTTGTTGCCCTTGATGCCGGCGGTATCCAGCGCGAGGCCAGCGGCATAGGTGCCGATGCGCTGCCAGGCTTCCATCTGGCGCTGATCGCCTTTCTTCGGGATCTGCGCGTCGAAAGAGACCGGCGCGAGCGGATGCACCAGATAGGGGGCGAAGCCCTTGTCGTCGACGTTGACGCGACGCTCCGTGAGGCCGTCCCAGTTCGCCTCGAGACCCTCGCCCAGCGATGTCGCCAGACCGATTCCCGTAATCCAGGCTTCGGTCGCCTCCGTCTTTGATGTGCTGGTATCAGTCATGAGGCATGGCCTGCTGCGGATAGCCGATGCGCTTGGCCATGGTTTCCATGTGCCCGCGCAGTTCGGGATTCGGGAAGGGGACGTGGCCGAACGTGATGGTCGCGTTGCAGCGTTGTTTGCCGTCGACGCTGACCTTGGCCTGCGTGATGGCGAAGCCGGAGCCCTCGTGAAGAACGTTGGCTTCGATCTTCAGAAGTTCGCCCGGCGTCACGAATACGCGCATCTTGGCTTCCTTGACGGCGCCGAGAAACGGCATCCGTTCGAACTTCATCAGCGCGATGAGAAGCCAGCCGGAGGTCTGGGCCATCGCCTCGATGAGCAGGACACCGGGCATCAGGGGATAGCCGGGGAAGTGCCCCTCGAAGATCGTGTTGTGCTGCGGCACCTGCGCCTCGACGACGATGGTTTTGGCGTCGAGGTCGAGGTCGGTGATGCGATCGATCAGATGGAAATAGGCCAGATCCATGGGCGGCGATTAAGCCCCCTTGGCGGCGACGAGTTCGTCGATTCGTGCGCTGAGGTTCTTCAAGACGAAATACTGCTCGGTGGTCGCCTTGCCGTCGTTGACCTCCTGGGTCCACTTTTCCAGCGGCAGCTTGATGCCGAAGGCCTTATCGATCGCAAATGCGATATCGAGGAAGTCGAGGCTGTCGATTCCCAGGTCATCGATGGCGTGACTTTCGGGCGTGATGGTATCGCGCGGGATGTCGCAGGTTTCCGCAATGATGGTGGCAACCTGATCGAATGTGGAGGACATCATTAAGCCTTTGATAGATTGACGGTAAATGCGGAAATGACGGAGTGGGGGCGGCCCGCCCCGACATGCCCCGCCGCCTTGCAGAGTTGATTGCCCGTATATCGGACCCATGCCCGGAGTTCAATGGCGGCGGCGGGAAGCGGGTTCCCGTTTCGTGCGCCGGTCGGAGGCCGTTTCAAAGTCACATCGGCCCACCGCGAGATGGGATTAAGGGAGCGCAATTGTGATGTCCGGCCAGAGCGCAATTCTGGGTCTGCTGCAATTCCGCGATGCTGAATGCCAGCCAGATTCCCGCGACGGTCAGACCGGCGGCAAAAACGAAGGCGGCGAGATTCGTCAGCATCCGATGCCGGAATTCGTCCTGGTCGCTCATGACGCGCTGATTGGCGGGGCCGGCGGTATCAATGTCCGGATGCCCCGCGCGGCGCCGCATTGGAGCCGTCGAGAGGGTGCGCGGGGTGAATTTGATCACGCGCGCCCCGTTGTCGGATTGGACTGGCACCCGAACTTTCATCCTGTCCCTATCCCGGTCGACCGCCATCGTCTGGTCTTGGCGGTCACTCTAGCACAGGGTGCCAGCCCCGCCCAAAACAAGACTGCCTGACTGCAATGCGACAGCGGGCGAACAATCGAACGGCCTTGAGCTTACGGTCCGTCCGGCCTTGATCGCAACGGCGGCGACCCACAACTCAAGGACTCCGACTGTCATGCGGAGAACTGGGAGGAAACGCGAAATGAGCAACGTCCGGGATCCGATCCTGCACCCGATTCCGATTCTTTCGCTACGTCCGACCCAAATGACGGTCGGGATGCGCGAGGTGAAGGAAAAGCGGCGACGTTGGCGTCAGCATAAGTCGAAGAAGAAGCAAGGCGAGCTTTTGGGCCGGCACATGATCCCGGTGGTTCACGGACCGGATGGATACCACTACATTATCGATCATCACCATCTGGCACGGGCGCTTCACGACGAGAGCGTTGAGAATGTTCTCGTCACCATCATCGCCGACCTGACCATGGTGGATCGCAATTCCTTCTGGCTGGTGCTCGATAGTCGCCGTTGGGTCTATCCGTATGACGCCAAGGGCGTGCGCCATCACTACAAGGATATTCCGAAGTCGGTCGCGGATTTGAAGGACGATCCATTCCGCAGCCTCGCAGGCGAATTGCGCCGCGCTGGCGGCTTCGCCAAGGACACCACGCCGTTCAGCGAATTTCTGTGGGCTGATTTTTTCCGTCGCCGTTTGTCGCGAAAGAATGTGGCAGGCGATTTCGAGAAGGCCGTGGAGAAGGCGCTCGGTCTCGCACGGAGCAATGAGGCGGTTTATTTGCCGGGTTGGTGCGGTCCGGTGCCCGATTGATCGGCGGCTGTGTCATTGGATGACGATGTCGTGGGATCGTCATTTCCGCCGTGATGTGACAGGCGATGAAACAGGCGTTCGATCGGTTTGCCGAGCAGCAGCACGAGAGACGCCAGCAAACCCGCTACCAGCACGATCCGCCATTGCCCCGCGCCGCAGACGATGCCGATGCAGGCGGTGAGCCAGACGCAGGCGGCGCTGGTCAGGCCGTGGATGCGCTTGCCTTGCTCGTGATGAACGATCACGCCGGCGCCGAGAAAGCCGATGCCGGTGAGAATGCCTTGGATCACCCGGCTGGTCGCGTCTGACATATTGACGTGAATGATGCCGCCATCGGCGAGCAACACCACGACGGCCGCCGACAGTCCGACCAGTCCAAGTGTGCGAACCCCGATCGGCTTTCCGTGTAGGTCACGATTGAGACCGACCGTGCCGGCGGCCACGGTCGCGACGCCGAGACGCAAGGCGATTTCGCTGAGTGCGACGTCCACGTCCGCCTCACGTCTTGGGCAAGCGGCCCATCAGGTAGAATTCGTCGTTGGGGCGCATATTGGTGACATTGGCCATCCGGTTCGACAATCCGAAGAAGGCTGACACTCCGGCGATATCCCAGATGTCGTCGTTGCTGAAACCGTGCCGGGCCAGTTCGGTGAAGTCGTGCTCCGACACCTTTTGGGCCTCGGTGCTGACCTTCATCGCGAAATCGAGCATCGCCTTCTGGCGCGGCGTGATATCGGCCTTGCGATAGTTGGTGGCAATCTGGTCGGCGATCAGCGGATTCTTGGCGCGGATGCGGAGGATCGCGCCGTGGGCGACGACGCAATACTGGCATTGGTTGGCGCTGCTGGTGGCGACCACGATCATCTCGCGCTCCGCCTTGGAGAGGCCGCTCTCCTTGTCCATCAGCGCGTCGTGATAGGCGAAGAAGGCGCGGAATTCGTCGGGCCGGTAGGCCAGGACCAGGAAGACATTCGGCACGAAGCCGGACTTTTCCTGCACCTCCTCGATCCGCGCCCGGATATCATCCGGCAACTGCTTGAGTGAGGGGATCGGAAAACGGCTGTTGGTCGATGGCGTCATCGTGTCGTCCCGCATCAATGGCGTGAAAGGTCACGGATCATAGTCGACTGCCATGGAAACAAAAAGCCGGGTGATGTGCGGTGGGGCGGGCGGACCTGTCGCGGGATGGCGCCGGCGGTTTGCGTTGGAAACGGCGTCAGCGCAGCGGCTTTTTCAGCAGCGAGAAGCGGTCGGGATCGAGGCCGAGCGAGGGTTGCAGCATCGGCGCCTCGAAATTGCGCGAGGGCGTCCGGATGGCGGGCCCATCGTTAGGCACTTCGCGATGCGAGGTGGCGCCGCGCCAGCGTTCGAGCACGGTATTGAGGAAATGCGCGTCGTGGCCGCTGTCCGTCACCGGCGTGCTGGCGATGGTGGATTCGCTGCGCGGCAATTGATGCGCCGGAACGTCCTTGAAACGCAGCCGGGTCGGTAGCGCGACGCCTTCGCCGAAAGCCAGCACCTCGCGGGTACCGAGCGACGGCACGAACGACAACAGGTTGGCGGCGGCGTCGGACACCGCAGAGCGGAGTAGGGCCTGGTCGCGGTCGTTGGCAAGGCGCATCGTAAACAGCGTGCTGCATTGAGAGATGATGGTCGCGTCGAGTTCGGCCGGGCGCTGCGTGACCAGACCAAGATAGACGCCGTACTTGCGGCCCTCCTTGGCGATGCGTGACACCGCCTTGCGGGTGGGGCCGAAGCCGATGGTGCGATCCGCCGAGGCATAGCGGTGGGCTTCCTCGCAGACAAACAGCAGCGGCGAGATGCCATCGCTCCACAAGCCGAAATCGAATGCCATGCGACAGAGCACGGAGACGACCGAGTCGACGACCTCAGCGGGGAAGCCGGCAAGTTGCATGATGGTCATCGGCCGGCCATTAGCCGGCAGCCGGAACAGATGGCTGATGACTTCCGCCATGGTGTCGCCGCCGACGTTGGCGTTGTCGAACATGAAGGCGTAGCGCGGATCGTTGCGCACCGTCTCGATGCGCGAAATCAGCTTGTGATAGATGATGCGTGACGATCGGTTTTCCAGCCGGCCCATGCGCTCGTCGATCAGCGAGATCAGGTCGACCAGCCGGTAAGGCACCGGCGTATCGGCCGTGAAGGTGCTGTGCTTGCCGTCGAGGCGCTTCACCCCCAACCGGTCTCCACTGCTGTATTGGGTGTAATGGCTCTTCGCCAGCGGAATGACTTCGGTGAGGATTTCCAGTTCCTCGGGAACGCCAGGCCGTCCGCCGAACAGGACGTCAACGATTTCCTCGAAGTTGAACAGCCAGAACGGCAGTTTCAGGTTTCGCGGATTGAGGACGAGGGCACGCTCGCCGAAGCAGCGGCCGTATTCGTTGTGAACATCGAGCAGAAAGATGCGGAGCTTGGGGCGCGCTTTCAGAATTTCGTTGAGCAGCAGCGAGACACCGCTGGACTTGCCGACGCCGGTGGAGCCCAGCACCGCGAAATGCTTGTTGAGCATTTCCTCGACATCGACATAGGCCGTTACCGACGAGTCCTGCTGCAACGCGCCGATGTTGATCTGGTCGGCGCCCTTCGGCGCATAGATCGTGCGCAGTTCCTGATTGGAGATCAGGCTGACGGGATCGTCGATCGCCGGATAGCTGGTAACGCCGCGCCGGAAGCGCTGCTGTTGCGGCTCGCCATAGATCTCGCCGAGCAGATCGACCGACGCGCAGGCGTAGTAGCTATCGGTATCCGGCAGGTGCTCGCTGGTAACCTCGGTTATGATCGCGACGATGATGGCGTTGGCACAACGAATGCTGACGAAGCGGCCGACCGTGGCCCGCGCCTCGGCGGGGGAAACGTGCTGACCGGCGTGGAGCCCGGCGCGGGCCTGCGAGCCGCGCACCGAAATAATCCGCCCGAACGAAGTTTCAGGGGGCAAAAAAGACATATCGCAATCTGTATCTCGCTCCGTAATTTCCCCACTATCGGACGTGTTGTTTCAGAAATCGTTAACCGCTGCGGCGCGGTCAGGATCTTCGAGGAGCGGAGTCGTTCGAGAAGGGCGGGCTTTTTGAAAATCAAGAGCCGTCGTCGGGACGATGCGACGACGGCTCTTGTACGCAACACTGGAGGCCACATTCACCCGGCCGAATGAAAATCTGTCATGCTTGGGTGAATGATCTGCAAATTCTTACGGTCGGATGAGCCAAAGGGCGCGCCATCCGATCGATGAAAAATATGCTTTCGGCGAATAAATACTAGGTAGGAGAGGTGCTCGGTTAGTCTCTCAACCGAGCACCAATTCGCGGTCTCATCTGTAATGGCGATGCCGGGAGTGCGACCATCCGCGATGGCGCCCGACGTACCAGCCTCGATGCAGGCCGCGATTGCCGTGCCAGCCGTGATGGCGACCGCGATGTCCATGCGCGTGCCCATGGCCGCCCCGGACCTGGAGCAGATCGGAAGCTCCCTCGATATGTTTGGCAGCGGGCGTGGCCGCGCTTGCCGTGCCGGCGGTAGCAAGGGCAAGAGCCGCGACAGCGGCCCAGGCGAGCAAACGTATTTTCATGGAGGCTCCTTCGGATTGATAGCAGCAGACAACGGAGTGGAACCGATCTGGTTCCAGGCTACGCCCAGAGAGGCGGCAACCGGCGACTTGCAAACCGAAAAGGGGCCATCTAAAAGGACGGCCAACGAATGCGATCCGAAATCTGCCGACCAGCAGATGGAAAAGGCTTTAGGAATTATATCTAAAACCTTGTACTCATTCGTATTCATTGGGGAATGGTGTAACGGTAGCACAACAGACTCTGACTCTGTTTGTCTTGGTTCGAATCCAGGTTCCCCAGCCACACTTCAAACTGCCATCAATATCTTGATCTGAAGCGCTTTTCTGCTCGCGACAGCTATCGATTGTGGATCACCTTTGTGGCCATGCAAGCGAGCAAAATACCATCGTAGTGCAACCGTCTCAGCGCGCGCTAAAGCGCTCGACGGATGGGGACAGGCATTTCCGATTCGACCGGCTTTTGTGAGGCTCTCTTGGGCCGACATGAGCACTCGCGGTTCGGGTCACGGCCCGCCGGTAAGCAGAGAGCATCATCCAAACACCCTTGCTGAGAGCCGGTGGCATGGCTCCGATGCTGGCAGACGCCTCACGGGCGTGAGTGGTGGTTTCGATGGCCTGAGCTTCCTGCACGAAAGCAATTCGCAGCGGCAAGGATGGGAGTGCTGCGCGCGGGCTTTCAGTTTCTTGGATTGATATTCGACTGACCGATTGCTGGATGTACCGCCAGGTACGCCCTCGTTTGTCTGACCGAACAACACAGCACGGACGGCTGATGCGGGAGAGTCGGACATTCGCTTCAAAACGAGGACGCGCCTGAAGAGTTGGTCCCGAGGCCTCGCAACGAAGACAACTGGTTACAGGGTGGCGGCAATCTTGGGTTGCGTCGGCGGCTGTTTGGGGTTTAACAAAACATTAAAAGAGCGAGGGCGGAGCATCGCGTCGGCCACGACGGAGGAGCATCGGGATGGGCATGGATCGGCGGCCGGCGCAGTCGGCAATCTCGCATCGGCGCACGGCGCTGCTGGCATCCTCGGCGCTAGTACGGGTCGGCCTTGCGGTCGCGACGGTGTCGGGGACGCTGGCGCTACTGACGTTCGCGGGGGCGGTCCCCGCCGTTGCGGCCGGGGCCGTCGCCACCGGCGGTGCTGGTGGCGCCCCTGGCGGTGGCGCCGGCGGCGATGCCGGAGCAGACGGGACGGATACGTCGCCGGGGACGGGCGGCTCGGCCGGAACGTCGCTATCGCGCGATGGCCAGTACGGCGTCAGCGGCGCCGGCGGCGGCGGCGGTTATAGTCCATCCGTCAGTGGCGATATCACAGCATCCAGTGAGGGCGGCAAGGGCGGCGGCGGCGGCGACAGCGGCGGCGGCGGCGGCGGCGGCGGCGGCGGCGGCAACGGCGCGAATGTCGTGTCGGTCGGGCCGGTGGTTGTATCTGCGGCTGTTACCGGTGGTGCGGGTGGCGACGGCGGCGTCAGCATCGGCGGCGGCGGCGGCGGCGGCGGGGCCGGCATCGACATGCAGAGCGCGAGCGGCCTCACCGTGAATGCTTCCGTCACCGGTGGTGCGGGTGGCCACGCCGGCAGCGGCGGCGGCGGCGGCGGCGGCGGCGGCGGGAGCGGCGTCGTCGCCCTTGCTCATCCAGTGGATGTCACGATCTCGACGACCGGCAGCGTAATCGGGGGCAACGGTGCCGGTTTCGGCCACGGTGGTGCGGGCCTGACGTTGTCATCCGGCGGAACCGTAACCAATGCCGGCAGCATCGTTGGCGGCGCAGGCGCCGGTCCAGGAGGCGCTTCGCCCGGCACTGGGGCGGGTGGCGATGGCGCCGGCGGCGCGCCTGGCGGCGATCCGAGCCTGGCTGGAAGCGGCGTGGGTGGCGCCGGCATCGTCGGCGCTGGCCTCACCGTCATTAACGGCGGCACGATCACGGGCGGCAACGGATACGGCGGCCAGGCCAACGCCAACACCTTCACCGGCGGCGCCAACACGCTGCGTTTCCTGAACGGTACGTCGGGTCTGAACGGCAACATCGGTGTCGCCGGCTCGCTGACCTTCGACCAGAGCGGGACCGATACCGCGGTCGCCAATATGATCACCGGCACAGGCTCGGTGGCCAAGACCGGCAGCGCAATGGTTACGCTGTCCGGCGCCAATACCTATACCGGTGGCACCGCGATCAACGCTGGCATCCTATCGATTTCATCAGACGCCAATCTCGGCGCTGCTTCGGGCGCGCTGACGTTCAACGGCGGCACATTGCAGAAGACCGGCGGGGTGTTGTCCACCGCACGCAACGTTGTGCTCAATTCCGGCGGCGGCACGTTTGATTTTCAGAATCTCATCACGATCACCGGCAACCTGACCGGGACCGGCGGCCTGACAGTGACAAACTCGCTGGGAGGCAGCGGCGGTACGCTCTCGCTCAACGGTAACAACACTTATTTTGGTGCTACCCACATTGCGCAGGGGGTCATTTCGGCGGCCTCCAACACGGCGCTCTCGGCCAACTCGGCCTATCAGCTGGACAGCGGCACGGCCCTCGTCATTGGCGGAGCCGTCAATGCGACGGTCGGATCGCTAGCCGGTTCTGGCCAGGTGAAGCTCAACGATCCATTTACTTTTCAGGCTGGCAACCTCACGACTGGCTTCGATAACACCAGCACAACCTTTTCAGGTATCGTCGCGGGGGCGGGATCGCTGACCAAGACCGGCATCGGTACGCTCACCTTGTCCGGCGCGAACACCTACACCGGCGGCACCACGATCGACGCGGGGACACTCACGGCCGCCAGTGATTCCGCGTTCGGCACCGGCCTCGTCACGCTTGACGGCGGCACACTCTCCCTGACGGGAACGCGCACGCTAGGCAACGCGATCGATCTGTCCAAGGCAGGTACGATCCGCTTCAGTACGGGCGCGGACGGCACGCTCACCAGCGATATCACCACAAACGGCAAGATGCTGACGCTGGATACGCCCGGCACCGGCGCGATCAACGGCAATATCGTGGGCTCAACCAGCCTGATTTCGAAAACCGGTTCAGGAGCACTGACCGTCAACGGCGTCATTACCGGAGGCGGGGCGGGCCTGACCGTAACCGGCGGCACGCTCGTCCTTAATCACACCAACACCTATGGCGGCAACACGATTCTCACTCATGCGACGCTGGTCGCCGGCGCTGACCAGGCATTTTCGACGTCGCGTCTTATCGTGCAGGCCGATGGCGCCGTCCTCTCCGCGAACAAGGACGTCTCGTTCAACAACGCCGTGGACCTTTGGTATGACCATGGCCTGACTGTCGATACGGCTGGTCACAGCATTGCCATGTCCGGTGTCATACGGAATCAGGGTGGTGGCACGCCCGGCGGCCTCGCGAAGTCCGGTGCCGGTATTCTCACCCTGTCCGGCGCCAACACCTACACCGGCGGCACCACGATCGCGGGCGGCACGCTGCGGGTGGAGAACAACTCGGCACTTGGCAGCGGTGCGGTGACGACGACAGGCTCGGTGCTGGATTACGCCGACGGTATCACGCTGAACAACCCGATCGTCATCGACAGCAACACGACGCAATTGCAGGTTCTCGCCGGCATAGCGACGCAGGCCGGTGCGATCTCGGAACTGAACGGACCTCGCCCGCTGGAGAAGATCGGTGCCGGCGCGCTGACGCTGTCGAGCGTCAACACCTACACCGGTGGCACGATGGTTTCGCAAGGAATCCTGTCTGCGAACGTCACAGGCGCGCTCGGCACAGGGCCGGTGACCATCAACCCGACAGTCGCCGCCGGCGTCATCTTTGCGGCGTCGGCGAGTGCGGGATCATTGTCAATCAACCTTGCCAATGCGCGTAGCGTGCTCGGTTTCATCGATCATGCATCCGCCGGCGACGCGACGATCATTAGTAGCGGCAACGTCGGTTTCGCCCAAAATTCCAGCGCCGACCATGCCACACTCATCAACAACACCGGCGGACGGGTGGATATCTCCGGTCTGACGTCGGGTGGAATGAGCATCGGGTCGCTGTCGGGCGGCGGCGCGGTGTTTCTCGGCGCGAAGACGCTGACGCTCGGCGGTCTCGGAACGAACGATACGATCGGCGGCGTCATTCAGGATGGAGGAGGTCTATCCGGCGGCGTTGGCGGAGGTTTGATCAAGACCGGCGCGGGGACGCTTACTCTTTCCGGCGTCAACACCTACACCGGTGATACCACGATCTCGGGCGGTACGCTGCGGATGGGCGCGGAAAACGTCCTTGCATCTTCCGCTGGCGTTAGCGTCAACAACGGCACCTGGGATCTCGCCGGCTACAACCAGACCGTGAAAGGACTGAACGGAAATCCCGGGACCGGCGTCACGCTGGGTTCGGCGACGTTGACCGTCGATAATGCCGCCAACAGCGCATATTGGGGCGGAATTTCGGGTTCTGGCGGCGTCACCAAGACAGGCGGCGCTACTTTTATCTTGCTTGGTAACAATACCTACTCCGGCACGACGAATATCGCCGGTGGGGTGATGAAGGTTGGTCCCGGCGCGTCGCTTCGTAACTCGTCCGCAATCAACATCTCAAACGGCGCCAAACTCGGCGTCGACTCGATCAACGCCTTGTCACAGGCCACCGCTGTCGGCCTGACCGGCGCCGGTTCGATGTTCGCGACATCGACCGACCAGCAGATCGGATCGCTCGCCGGCGACGCGGGAACGAACGTGTGGCTCGATCCGGGTGTGGTGTTGACGACCGGTGCGAACAACACAAATACCGTCTTCGGCGGCAATCTCGGCGTTAACGGCGGTGGTTCCCTGACCAAGATCGGCACCGGCAGCTTCACCCTGAACGGCACGAACGACTACACCGGCGCAACGACGGTGAACGGCGGCACGTTGTCGGTGAACGGTTCGATCGCGTCGTCGTGGCTGACGACGGTGAATCCGGGCGGGACGCTGGGCGGCAACGGCACGGTCGGCAATACCATGATCGATGGCGGCATCCTCGCGCCGGGCAATTCGATCGGCACGCTGACGGTGGCCGGCAATCTGGTGATGACGGCGGCGTCGGCCTACATGGTCGAGGTGTCGCCGACGGCATCCGACTTCACCCACGTCACCGGCACGGCGACACTCGGCGGCGCAACGGTGGCGGCGCAGTTCGCTGCCGGCACCTATGTCGAGAAGCGCTACACCATTCTCACCGCCGACGGCGGCGTCAACGGCACCTTCTCGGGACCGGTGAACACCAACCTGCCGACCAACTTCAAGAGCGCGCTGGCCCATGACGGCAACAATGCCTACCTCGATCTGAGCCTAAATTTTGTCGTGCCGAGCGGCCTCAACGTCAATCAGCAGAACGTCGCCAATACGCTGGTGAATTTCTTCAACAGCACCGGCGGCATTCCGCTGGCGTTTGGCGCGCTCGATCCGCGTGGACTGTCGTTGGCTTCCGGCGAGATCGCGACCACCGCGTCGCAGGCGGCGTTCGATGCGCAGAGTCAGTTCCTCAACACGCTGACCGATCCGTTTACGGCGGGCGGGCAGGGCGCGGCCGGATCGTCTGCCACGCCGCAAGCACCGCTCGGTTATGCCGCGACGAACCGCGCGCGCAAACCGCATGAGGCATTCGCATCGCTCGTGACCAAGGCACCGCAGACACAGACCTTCGAACAGCGCTGGCGTACTTTCGGTGCGGCCTATGGCGGCAACACCCAGATCGGCGGCAACGCCACGCTCGGCAGCCACGATGCCATCAGCAGGGTCTACGGTGCGATGGGGGGCGCGTCCTATGCGCTGTCGCCGGCGACCCAACTCGGCTTCGCCTTCGGTGGCGGCGGCACGTCGTTCGGCCTGAGTGATGGATTCGGCTCCGGCCGCAGCGAGATGTTCCAGGCCGGCGTGTTCGCACATCACGGCTTTGCACATGGCGGCTATCTGAACGGCGCGTTCGCTTATGGCTGGCATGACGTCACCACCGATCGCGCTGTCTCCACCGGCGAGCGACTGCGCGGCGATTACAAGGCCGGTGTGCTCTCGGGCCGGCTGGAGGCGGGCTGGCGCATCAACACCGCATGGGCGGGCGTCACGCCTTACGCGGCGGCGCAGGCGATCAGCTATCGGATGCCGTCCTATCTCGAACAGGGTAATGGCGCGGCGGACAGCTTCGCGTTGGGCTATGCGGGCCGTGACGTCACCGCGACGCGCAGCGAACTTGGCCTGCGGCTCGACCGCACCATGGTGATGGGGGAGACGCTATTCACGCTGCGTGGCCGCGCCGCCTGGGCGCATAACTTCGACACCGCGCGCAATGCAGCTGCGACGTTCCAGGCGCTGCCGGGCTCCAGCTTCCTCGTCAACGGCGCGGCGATGGCGGGCGATGCCGCGTTGGTCTCCGCCGGTGCCGAGATTGCCTGGCGTAACGGCTTTGCGCTTGCAGCGACCTTCGAGGGCGAGTTCTCCAACAACGTCACCAGCTACACCGGAAAAGGCACGCTCAAATACGCGTGGTAGCGGGAACTGGAAAATTTGCGCAGCAAGCGAGCGTCGGTAGCTGATAGCCCGGGGCTGACGTCCCGTTCCTTCGGACGGTTCTGAAGAGTTTCATCGGGAGTCCACTGGCCATCGCATCGGGTGGTGGCAACTCATGCCGGTGGTGGATACGTCCACTCCACAAATCGGCCGTCAGGATTAGAACGGATCATCTTGCAGGCCGGGGGAGAGGCGGGGCTCTCCATTCGGTGCACGCCTTCCGGAGGTAGGGCTGCGATAGGCAGTAAGTCCCTCGCACCCCTATCTCGCCGCGTACGGGTTGTGCGGAACAAAAAATAACCAGCTTTCGGACGCTGACGAACTCCAGGTTCCCCAGCCACTGCCTGCCACCCAGGCGAGCGTCATGTCCGATTCGGTCGGCAATCTCCCCATTTCACCGCGATGCATCAGGTTGCAGGACTGTCGCGTTCTGGCTCCGCACGTAGGGGTTTTCCATGTCTATGGTACCGCGCGACATGGCATTCGCGGCGAACCATTGCATTTTTGCCACATTTGACCACAAATCCACCATCTTTACGCAACCCTTCGTTGCGTCCGGTTCCATTAGTTGTTAGCGAAAATCCATGCGATATTTTAAAGCCCTTTTTACAGCTACTGGTTTTTTGATCACGGTTTGCTCGCCAGCTTCGGCGGAGCCATTTTCGATCCGTGACGCAATCAATCAAGCGGTCAAGACCAACCCCGGGGTCGGCGAAGCGTCGGCTAACCGGCGGGCGACCGAGGCCGAACTTCGGCAAAGCCAGGGCGCATTGCTCCCGCAGATCAGGTTGCAAGCCGACGCCGGCCCGGAGAAGCTGACGCAATATATTGTGCCGGCCCCTGCGAACAACGGCCGTTATTTGAACGGGCGGGAAGCATCAGTCGTTATCCGGCAAACGCTGTTCGACGGTATGTCTTCGATCAACGAGGTGTGGCGACAGGCAGCGCGGGTGAATGCTGCGTCCTATCGCGTATTGGAACGGACCGAACTGATCGCACTCGATGCGGCGGAAGCCTATATCGACGTGACGCGATATACCCGTTTAGTGGCGTTGGCCGAGCAGAACCTCAAGGTTCACCTCGGCGTCCGCAAGAACGTGCTGGCACGTTTTTCGGGTGGGCGATCTGGTGAGGGCGACACCCAGCAGGCCGAGGAACGGGTGGCGGCGGCCCAGGCGACGCTCGCGGACTTTCGGTTGAGCCTCGATTATGCGCGCGCCAAGTATCGCAAGACGGTGGGGCTTGAGCCCTACAATATGCGCTTCCCGGGGCGGCTGCCGGCAATGCCGGCGAGCAAAAATGCCTCGTTGGACATCGCTTTCAAATATAATCCGACGATTCGCGCGGCCGGCGCCGATGTAGAGGCTGCCAAGCGCGCGTTCGATTCGACCGCGGGAGCATTCGTGCCCACCGTGGCGCTCGAAGGTCGCGCGCTACGGGGAGCTGATTCGATCGTCTATCCCGGACAGCGCGACGAAGTCAGCGGCAAGATCGTGATGAGCTGGGATATCTTCCGCGGCGGCCAGGATACCTGGAAGCGGGCGGAAGCTGCGGAGCGTATGGTCGAGGAGCAACACAAGCACGCGAGGCTTCAGCGCGAGGCACTCGAGTCGCTCGACAAGGCATGGGCAGCGCGTACCATTACGACCGAGCGAGCAGCCGCGTTGCTGCGCGATGTCGAAGCGGCCCGGCGGACGTTCGCGGCCTATAACAAGGAATACGAACTCGGCCAGCGCACCCTGATCGATCTGCTCAACGCGCAAAATCAGTACTTCAACGCCCAGGTGTCGCTGGTGTCGGCGCGCGGCGTCACGGTGTTTGCGGATTACCAGTTGCTGGCCGCCATGGGGCAGCTCCTGCACCACCTCAAGACGGCAAAGCCACCGGAAGCCGATCCGCTTGAGAATGGACCGGTTGGCTTTATTCCGATCAAGTTCCCGCTGATTCTCCTCCATGCACCTGAGCCTGGTTCGGAGCCGCTGAATGCTGTTGCGCCGATCCCGATGTGGTCGTCGCCGTTCGCCCCGCAGGTTGAGCCGCGCGCTGTTACGTTTGGCGATCGCTGGTCCGCGGCCGCGCCGCCGGCTGGCAAGGACGCGACGTTGGCGAATGCCGGAAGGGCTGGCGCAGCGCGCTAGCAGGCCGGTTTGGGTGACGGTACCGGCCGGCACGGCTTAGGCACGCCGGGGAGACGGCCAGGTCACGGCGTTCAGATTCCAAAATTTACTCTATGTTAGGGTTTTGCCTGGCGCTCGCACAAATTGCGGGCGGCTTGACGCATTTTACAATAAGTTGCGCTGACTTTGCCGCAAAACCATTTTCGCCCCGACCTGCACAGCAAGGATGCGTGCGCATTACCGAGGCTCCATTGAATATTCAGCCGCACAAGCTCGAACTCGATTTAAATGGCGACGTCGCGGAGAGGCCTCTCGAGAACGCCGGCCATATCGACGATCCGCTATCGGATAGCTTGTTGTATCTCGCGCGGTTGCACGGCCGCGCGCTGAGCAAGGAGGCCTTGATCTCCGGCTTGCCGGTTCAA
Organism: Hyphomicrobiales bacterium; assembly: GCA_017305555.1. GTDB lineage: Bacteria > Pseudomonadota > Alphaproteobacteria > Rhizobiales > Xanthobacteraceae > 62-47. The sequence goes on from JAFKKM010000018.1 coordinate 46,398, forward strand.
GGCAAGTTGACGCTGGCGCATTATGAGCGCGCCGCCCAACGCGCGGGGCTGGATGCGGAGCTGTCTGAGAAACGGTTGGCGGATATTCCAGCTCTGGTTCTTCCGGCAGTGTTGCTGTTTCACGACGGATCGACGCGCATTCTACTCAAGATCGATCACGATAACGGGCACGCCACGCTGGCCAATCCGTCCGGCCCGGATGGCGACGCGATGGAGCGCCTTGAGGCGATCGAGAAGCAATATTCCGGTTTCGCCTACTACGTTCGCCCTGCGGTGATGGCCGACCCGCGGGCTGTCGCCAGCGGCGACTTGCCCAAGAAGCATTGGTTCTGGTCGGTGGCCGGTCGTTTCGGCGCCAATTACATCCACGTCGCGGTCGCCGCGCTGATTGTCAACGTTCTCGCGATCGCCGCGCCGCTGTTCACGATGAGCGTCTACGACCGCGTCATTCCTAACGGGGCGATCCCCTCGCTGGTCGCGCTCGGCATCGGCCTGATGATCGCAATCGTATTCGATTTCGTGCTGCGCGTGGTACGCAGCCGGATCATCGACATGACCGGCAAGAAGATGGACGTTGTCCTTTCGGCGGAAATCTTTGAACACGTCATGTCGGTGAGGTCGGAGCAGCGCCCGCCGTCCGTCGGCATTCTCGCCAACCAGATGCGCGACTTCGATTCGGTTCGTGAATTCTTCACGTCGGGAACGGTGGTCTCGGCGACTGATCTAGTCTTCGCGGTGCTGTTCATCACGATCCTGTTCATCATTGCCGGTCCGCTGGCGTGGATTCCATTGATCATGCTGCCGATCATGATCGCCGTCGGCGTGGTTCTGCAACGGCCGCTGGATCGGTCGATGCGCAAGTTGCAAGCGGAATCGGCCGCACGCCACGGCATCCTGATCGAGTCGTTGAGTGGCTTGGAGACGTTGCGCGCCGTCGGCGGCGAGGCGCGCGCGCAAACGATCTGGGAGCGTTCGGTCGCCGCGAGCGCGCGCTCGGGTGAGGAGGTGCAGTTCTGGTCGTCGCTGGCACTGACCAGCGCAAGCACTGCGACGCAGTTGACCAATCTGTTGCTGGTCGTCGGTGGCGTCTTCCTGATCCTGGACGGCAAGCTTTCGGTCGGCGCGCTGGTTGCCGCCAATATGCTCTCGGGGCGCGTGCTCGGTCCGATCGCCGGCATCGCGGCAGTGATTACCCGCGCGACGCAGACCTACACCGCGCTTCGATCGATCGATCGTCTGATGCAACTGGAGCGGGAGCGTCCCGCTGACAAGATCTTCGTCGCGCGCGAGATCAAGCATGGCAGCATCGATTTCAAGAATGTGAGTTTCTCCTATCCTGAGAGCGCGACCAAGGCGCTGGACGGTATTTCGTTCAGCATCAAGCCGGGCGAGAAGGTCGGCATCATCGGGCGCATCGGGTCGGGCAAAACCACTGTCGGCAAGCTGGTGACCGGATTCTATCCGCCCGCCGAAGGCAGCATTCAAGTCGATGGCATCGACGTTCGCCAATATGATCCCGCGGATTTGCGGGCCGGCGTCGGCTTCCTGTTGCAGGATGTCGATCTGTTCTACGGCAAGCTGCGCGACAACATCACGCTGGGACGGCCGACGGCCACCGACGAGGATATCTTGGCGGCGGCGCGGCTATCTGGCGTTGAGAGTTTTATCGCCGGTCATCCACAGGGCTACGATATGATGATCGCCGAAGGCGGGCGCAGCCTGTCCGGCGGGCAAAAGCAGGCGATTGGATTGGCGCGCGTGTTGATACGCCAGCCGCGCATTCTCTTTCTTGACGAGCCGACGGCGCATTTCGATGTTCGCAGCGAAGCCGAATTTCTTGAGCGCTTGAAGGGGCTGGCGAAGGAGAGGATGACCATTGTTGTCTCCACACATCGTCCTTCGCTCCTTACGCTCGTCGATCGCATCCTGGTGTTCGACAACGGCAAGATCGTTGCCGATGGTCCGGCCGCGCAAATCCTGACGCGGTTGCGCGGGCCCGCCGCAGCGCCCGCTCCGACGAGGCCGGCCAATGCAGTCTGATTTCGCATTCTCGAACGATATCCGCGCCGCAATCTATCTGCGTACACCGCGGACCTCGCGCATGTTGCTCTTTACGTCGCTGGCGTTGCTGGTGGCGTTTTTCGTGTGGGCGCATTTCGCCGTGCTGGACGAGGTGAAGCGCGGCAACGGCCGGGTGATTCCGTCGCGTCAGATGCAGGTGGTGCAGTCACTTGAGGGCGGCATCATCAGCGAGTTGATGGTGCAGGAGGGGGCTATTGTCGCCAAGGACCAGCCGCTCGCTCGCATCGAAGATACCAATTTCGCGTCGCAGTTCGGCGAAATCCGCGAACGCCGCAGCGCTATGGCCGCGCGGGTCGAGCGTCTCGAGGCTGAAACCCAGGGAGCCAGCAAGGTCGATTTCGGAAGCGAATTGAGCGAGCTTGCGCCGCGCGCGGTGGAAACCGAGAAGAGCGTTTTCGACGCGCACATGCGCAAGCTGGCGCAGGACACCGACGTCATCGCGCAGCAGGAAACGCAGAAAAAGAAAGAGATCGACGAGCTGCACGCGACCGAAACCCGGTTTTCGGAAACGCTCGCTTTGCTCAATCGTGAATCCGAACTGACCCGCAAGCTTTACAACCAGAAGGTCGTTCCTGAAATCGAGATGCTGCGCGTCGAACGTCAAGCGACCGACATGCGTGGCCAGCTCGCGGTGGTGCGCGCCACCATCGTGAAGACCCAGGCCGCGGTCAGCGAAGCGCACGCGCGACTTCTGAATATTGCGACCGCATTCAAGGCGCAGGCGGAGGACGATCTCGCCAAGTCGCGGGCCGATCTCGCCGTGCTCGATGAGAACATCAAATCGGCGCAGGATCGCGTGCGCCGCACGGAATTGCGTTCACCGGTGCGCGGGATCGTCAACAAGCTCAACGTCACGACCATCGGCGCGGTGGTGGCGCCGGGCGCGAGCCTGATGGAAATCGTGCCGCTCGATGATACGCTGCTGGTCGAAGGTCGGATCCGTCCGCAGGACATCGCGTTCATTCGCCCGAACCACGAAGCCGTGGTCAAGCTCAGCGCCTATGACTCGTCGGTCTACGGTTCGTTGCACGGCAAGGTCGAGCGCATCAGCGCCGATACCATCACCGACGACAAGGGTGATAAGAACGAACGCGGCGAAACGTTCTATCGCGTGATCGTCCGGACCGAGAAGAACCACCTCGGAACGGAGCAAAATCCATTGCCTATCATTCCGGGCATGGTGGCAACGGTCGAAATCCTCACCGGCAAGAAGACGGTGCTCGACTACATCATCAAGCCGGCGCGAACGCTGCGGAACGAGGCGCTGCGCGAGCATTGACGCGCGTGGGTTCGTCAAGGTCAACAATGTCTAAACGCGCGTGGTGTGACGAATTGCGTAAAATTGCAGGTGTTTCGCACGTCGTCTTTTAAGCCAGAAATCCAACTTTCCCCGACAATAAACGCGTTTTAACGCGGCTGAAGCGGTCTGGATTCTACCGTCGCTCCATAAAGATCAGGAGCAGGTACGACGTTCAAACGCCGACCGATGCTCCGGACAACGGGGCGTCGATCATGTTGCGTATCAATTTTGCGCGTGTTTCCGCGCGCGTCATGGGATGTTTAACCGTATTGTTTTTGGTGGCCGGGACAGGCAACCCGGCCGAGTCGAAACCCCGCGCCAAATCGTCGCCGGAATTCTCGACGATCGATGACGCTCCATCGGCTTTTGCGCGTCCACCGGTTCGCTTCTTCACCATCAACGGGGTTCTCGCCAAGCATGATCGGCATTCATTCGGACCGACCCGGTTTGCAAGTGCCGGTTTTTTTGAGGGTGACGTCGCCGTGATGGCCGATAGCCAGCCGGCCCCGGCGTTGCCGGAGGTCAGCAGGGAGCCGTTCGGCCTTTTTACCTTCCGTGCGCCGGAGGGCGTATTGTGGACCAAGTGGCGTGCGGTCCAGGCCGCGATGAGCAGGGAAGCCGAGCAGATCAGCCGTTGCAAGGAGACGGATGACTGCCCGCCGGCGGCGCGGAAATTTGCGGACGCAGTTCAAGCTGCCTCGTCCGGCGATCTGCGCGCGCGGGTCGAGACCGTCAACATCAGAATCAATCAAGCCATTCGCTATGTCAGCGACTATCAGCAGTTCGGCGTTGCGGATCGATGGAGTTCGCCGCTGGAGGCATTGGCCTCGGGCATGGGCGACTGTGAGGATTATGCGATCGTTAAGTATGGCGTTCTGCGCGGGGCCGGAGTGGCGGAAACGGACCTGAAGGTGTTGCTGGTCCGCGATCTGGCCGTGCGGCAGGATCATGCGGTACTCGCGGTTCGCATCGACGGGCGCTGGCTTGTGCTCGACAATCGGCGTGCCGCGCTGCTGGAGACCAACGACCTGCCGCATTTCATGCCGCTGTTCGCAATCGATCAGGCCGGCGTCAGTTTGTTCGCTGCGCCCTATGCCTCGCGGATGCATCACGAGAGTGAAACCGAACTCTTGCCGGCGGCAAATGACGCGGCCTATGCGGGTGGCGGTCAGACCCTTCAGCTTTTGTTGTGACAGGTCTGAAAACCCCATCGGAAGCAGCGTAACGGCGCATCTCATGCTGGCGATGACTTGTGTCCATCGCAGATTTCCGATCATATCCGGACTCAGCCCATGGTTGTGAGGAGGGGACGGATGCGGTGCGGATACGGAGTGATGCTCGGCCTTCTGGTGACGCCGCTTTTGTTGTGTGGACCGTCCAAGGCGACCGCTGGCGGTTGGGTGGCGGCAGGGGCCAACTTTGCGATCTCGTGTGAGAATGGCGCCGACTATCGACTTCGCGCTGATCGCGCCAGCTTCCCCGGGGACGTTGTGACCGGGCATTTCTATTTGTCGCGGCACCGCGGTTTGCCTGTGCGGTTGATCCCGATGGGTGAGGGCTATCGTTACGCCGGTCGCGGCATCTGGCTCGACGGCATTCGCGAACATGCATTGCTTTACTTGAGCAAGTATCGTCCGCTGGCCTGCGTGGTATCTCGTCTTTGAGAGGTTTCCACTGAGGCGCGCCATCGGACGCGATACGAGGGTGTGAGATACCGGGCGCGCGGCATCGCGCGCCCGTCGCAACATTGAACCGGCTTTCGGTTTGTCATCGACACCGTCGTGACTTTTCTGTCAGGTGTTAAGGTGTGCGATCAGCCGTTGGTAACTATACGGTATAGGCCGTTGTAACAAACGCTATCGAGCGGGCGTCCCGTCTCCACCATTCGCGTGAGTATCGATATCGACCGGCCGGATCGACGTATCGATTTCGAAGCGTTTTCCCCAAATTCCAATATCCCGATTGGTGGGATTCGCTTCCGCCAACTCTTGTGGCGAACACCCTCGATAACGATGCGATTCAACAATGTACGCTAACCGGGAACAATAGTTTCTATACGCGTAATCGTAGTTGTGCCGTTTCGATCTGCTCAACGTCCGCGCGATTGCATTCGCTAGTATAGCCAGCGCAAATCTGTCCCATCCGGAGAGCCGATTTTTGAATAATATTTTGAGTTCAGCTGAGTAATACTTTGTACTCGACAGGTTTTACTTTGTTGCATCATGCTTGAGCTAAGATAATTTACCTTTGTTAATGCTTCATAGAGGATGTTTGGCTTAACCAAAGGTGTAGGAAATCTTGAGCATTATCTGACTATTCTTGACCAAGTTGCATTTTTAAGAATATTTTAACCCTCAATTGGGCTGCCAAATTTTGGGCGGCGAAATAATTTTGAGGGTATTGGCGATGAACGCTCCCGTTTTGGTTGCACAGCTTTCCGGTTCTGCTCCCCAATCGTCCGCGCCGCCGAAGAATTTGAAACTCGAGAAGCCGCAAAACGGCCAAGCCGTCACGATTCATCTCGACGGCAACACGAGACTCGATCTCAGCGATATCTCGAGCGAAAAACTGACTTTCGTCAGGGTCGGCGAGAAACTGATCGTTCTGTTCGACAATCAATCGACCGTCACTGTCGATCCGGTGTTCGACTCCGGCGGTCATCCGCTCGCTGATGTTGCATTCGATCTCGGTCAGAACCGATTGGTGACCGGCGACGAATTCGCCACGCTGTTTCCGATCACCACTGACCAATCCGTGCTTCCGGCTGCCGGAGGCAATAGCGGCCCCACGGGCGGCGCAAACTTCTCCGACGCTCATGTCAACGCGTTGACTGATCCGAATGCGCCGTTGGCGTTGCTGGGGGATGAGAACAACGGTTCGCAGTTCGGCTCACAAGCACAGACCGATGGTGGTGCGCCGATTGTGAGCGAGCTTTTCGCCAATGCCGGTTTGAACGAAGCGAATTTGACCGGGGGCACCGCCGAGAATGTCGGCCTTACCACCATCATGGGTTCTCTCGGTGTCAACTTCGGTACGGCCGCGAGCTCGGCGGTGCTGTCGTTCAATGACGGCCAGGGGAGCCTTGCCACGTTGCGATCCGAGGGCGAGGTCGTCAACTTCGTGCGCGTGGCGGATGCCGCGGGGCATTTCACGCAACTGATCGGCTTCGTCGGAGCAGACCCGAGCATCGTTGCAAATCGGGTTTTCATTGCGACGCTCGATGCCACGGCGGAGAGTGGCGGCTACACGATCACTCTGTTGCGTCCGGTCGATCACGGCGGCGCCGGTGCCGATACGCTCAGCTTTGCACTTAATGTCACGGCGGCCGATCAGTTCGGTTCTGCCCAGACTCAAATCACCGTCAATGTTCAGGACGATATCGTCGCCTTGAGCGGCGATGTTGCCGCGCAGGGCGTGACCGAGGACGGGCTTGCCGGCGCGAACGACTTCACTGCCGGTGCCGGTTCAACCGGTCCGGTTGACCTGCATATCAATTGGGGCGCGGACAACGACCTGCGCGGCACCAGCGCGGGTGATGCCTTCGGGCGTACGCTGTCGTTCCTGACCAGCAATGGCAGCGAGGAGAACTCGACGCTTACAGCGGTCACTGGTTCGGAGCAGCCAGTTGTCAATCTGGCGCTGGCGATCACTGGCGAGAATGGTGGGGCGTTGTCGTCGAGCGGCGTCGAGCTCCAGTATGTTGTGACGTCGCGTCCCGATGGCGGCGAGGTTTTGACAGCCTATAAGGGCGACGGGCGTGGCGATGATGCGCGCGTCTTTTTGCTGACACTGGATCCGACGTCGGCGCATGGCGCCTATAGCTTCGACCTGCTCGGCACGCTGGATCACGCGACAGGCTCGGATTCCATCGGGCTGACTTTCACGGTGCAGGCGGCGGATGCCGATGGCGACATCGTCAACACCTCGTTCACGGTTAATGTCGCCGATGACGCGCCGGTTGCGCGCGACGTTGTCGCCGATATGGCGGAAAATGATATTCACGTCATCACTCTGGTCGAAGGAGTGGATTACTCCTTCGGGACCGACACGCATGACGCATCGGTCGTGCTTTCGGCACCGACCTTCTCGGACGTGCCTTCCGGCATTGTCCTCGGTACGCCCGCCATAACGCTTGATGCCAACGGTCATATTACGATCGCGCCGGGAACGGCCTTCGACGCCTTGTCGGCTGGCGCGACAGCGGTGATGCACATTCCCTATACCATCACCGATGGTGACGGCGACGCGATCACCCAGACCATCTCGGTCACCATCCACGGCACCAACGACGCGCCGGTCGTTACATCTGGCGAGCAATCCGGTGGGGTTGCGGACGTCGCGGAGACGATCAATCCGGCGGCGAGTGCGGGCGATCTGTCGGCGACCGGCACGATCGGTTTTGCCGATGTCGATCTCTCCGACCGTCCGACGGCGGGCTTCACGCTGACGTCGACGGTGCCGAGTTCGGGACTGGTGCTGAGCAGCGCGCAGGAGGCGGCGCTGGAAGGTGCGTTCGCGATCGCGCCCGGCGGAGCCAACGCCAACAACGGCACGGTCGACTGGACCTATGCGATTGCCGAGAGCGAGGTGGACTTCCTCGCGGCGGGCGAGAGCGTGGTGCTGACTTACACAGTGACGGTGGACGACGGCCATGGCGGTAGTGTCGATCAGCCGGTGACGATCACGGTGACCGGCGCCAACGACACGCCGGTGATTGAGGCGGGCACGGCGTCGCTGACGGAGCTTTACGATCACACGCTGGACTTCTCGGCGCACTCGGTGTCGGGTTCGCTGAACTTCACGGATGTCGACCTGAACGACGTCGGGCACACGGCGAGCGTGATCTCGGTTGCGCGGTCCGGCGAGACCGACGGCCTTCCGAGCGGTTTCTTCGGCAACCCGCTGGTGTTGTCCTATCTGCACATCGACGCGGTGACGAAGGCGGCGGGTTCGTCGAGCGGTCAGATCGACTACACATTCTCGGCGCCGGACACGCAGTTCGACTATCTGGCGAAGGGCCAGACGGTGACGCTGACCTATACGGTGCGGCTGAACGACGGCGACGGCGGGATCACGACGCAGACAGTTGCGGTGACGGTGACCGGGACCAACGACCGTCCGTTGTTCCTGGCGGGCGACGTGCGGGTCGGGTACGAGAATGCGGACACGACCGGGTCGTCGGTGCCCGAGACGTTCAACGGGCTGCTTGTGTTTGGCGATGCGGACCGCGACGACGTGGGCCACACGGCGAGCGTGACGGGATTTGCGGCGACCGGGACCACGGCTGGATTGAACGCGGCGGACGTTACGGGCGCGCTGCATATCGATGCGACGACGAAGGCCGCGAACGCGAACTTCGGGACGGTGTCGTGGTCGTTCTCGGCCGCGGACAAGGCGTTTGACTATCTTGCCGACGGCGAGACGGTGACGCTGGCGTATCAGGTTATGCTCGACGACGGCGAGGGCGATTCCAACAGCACGGACACGACGACGATCTATGTGACGATCGTCGGAACCAACGACCGTCCGGTGATCACGACGGGCGACCAGACCCGCGGTCTGATAGAGTATCAGCACGCGACCGGTTCGGGGACGATGCATACGACGGGGGGCGCGTTCGACTTTACCGATGTGGATCTGACGGACGTTCACACGACGGACGCGTCACTGACGGGCGCGGTGTGGTCTGGGGGCGGGACGATCCCCGCAGCGACGCAGGCGGCGCTCGCGCATGCGCTGACGACATCGATCACGAATGACTCAAATGGCGACGGCGCGGGTCAGATCGGCTGGACCTTTGGCCTTGCGGATCAGCAGGTCGACTTCCTTGCGAAGGGCGAGACGCTGACGTTGACCTATACGGTTGCGCTGCAGGACGACAGCCAGACTGGCAACGACGCGGCGCTGACCAAAACGGTGACCATTACCATCACGGGAACCAACGACATACCCGTATTGACGTCGGCGACCGGCGCCTGGACGGAATGGGTCGACACGACCGGTTCGACCGGTGTCCATTCGGTCTCGGGTACGATCGGCTTCACCGATGTCGACCTGAACGATGTCGGCCATCAGGTCGACGTAACCAACATGAGCGCCAGCGGCGTGACCGACGGCCTGTCATCGGCCGAGCTGTTTGCGCTTCGCTATTTCGCGCTGCAGATCGACGGTACCACCAAGGCTGCCGGGTCTTCCAGCGGCAGCGCGGCCTGGACCTTCCGGGCGATTGACGGCTCGTTCGACTATCTGGCGGAAGGCCAAACGGTGACGCTGACCTATACCGTGCGGGTCAAGGACTTTGACGGCGGCCAGGACACCGACACGATCACGATCACAGTGCATGGCACCAACGACCGGCCGGAGTTCAACTTCGTCAACCCGGGGGCGCTGGGTTTTGGCGCCGAGTTTGTCGGCCAGACCGGCAGCACTGCCGATCAGGTTGTGACTGGCACATTGCAGTTCCGTGACGCCGACCGCGACGATGTCGGCCACACGGCAAGCGCCGCCTTCAAGGAAGCCTACGGCGTGACGAGCGGGCTCGATCCGGCTTCCGTTCATGATGCGGTCGACATCACCGCGGTGGGGAAGAACGCCGACAGCACCAACGGCACCGTGGCGTGGCGGTTCGCCGCCGACGACGCGACGTTCGACTATCTTGCCGCCGGCGAGGCGGTGGTGCTGGCCTACGACGTGACAGTGGACGACAACGAAGGACTGTCGAACTCGACCGACACCATCACGATCTACGTCACGATCCTCGGCACCAACGACGCGCCTGTGATCGCCGGCGGTCCGATCGACCTGACGGATAGTGAACTCACCGGCGTTCAGGGCTCTACTGCTGTGCTGGCACACGGCGGCACATTTGTCTTCGACGATGCCGACCTAAGCGACACCCACACCGCCTCCGCGGTCCTGACCGGTACGAACTGGAACGGCGGCACGACGATTCCGTCCGATACGCAGACGGCGATTGAGGCTGCACTGAGCGCCGCAGTGACGACGGCGGCTACTGGTGCGGGAAGTGGCGAGATATCCTGGAACTTCTCGCTCCAGGACCACTTCCTCGACTTCCTCGCGGCAGACGAGACGTTGACCCTGACCTACACGGTGCAGGTCACGGATGTGCATGGCGGCAGTGCGAGCCAGTTTGTGACTGTGACGATCCACGGCACGAATGATGCGCCAGTGATTGTGTCCGGTGCTTCGGATGCGGCTGGTACGGTTGTTGAGGCTGGGGATCTTGCCGGGATCGGCGAGGCGGGTCTTGGCGGAGCGTTGCATGTTGCGGCGTCGCTGGGGGCGGATCCTGGTGTGGCGGCTGCGCTAAGCGGGCTTGACGGTCATTTGCCGGTGCCGGCTACGCCGCCGGCCGGGGTTCCTGTGGTGGTCACGCAGGCTGATATCCATGGTGCGCTTGTCGCGATCGCGGGGATTGCCGGCGACATGGGCACGGCGATTGCGGTTGTGTGGCAGCATATGGACGGCCTCTACGGCACGCACGGTGCGAACGACACCAATCTGAACGCGGCGTTCCTGTATCTTGGGCTTGAGTATGCGTCGTATGTGAAGGGCGGCGGCTCGCCGCTGGTCGATGTTGTGGCGAAGTACATTGCCGACGGCGGCGATGCGGACACGTTGCCGGACCGGGTGCAGTCGCTGCACGACAATCTGCTGGGCAATCTGACGGAGTATGCGCTGACCCAGCGTTATGGCGCGGGCACGGCGCTGCATGATCAGATGCACGCCCTTGTGTCGGGTCAGGATGCGAGCCTGCTGACGCGGACCGGCCAGGCGGTCGGGGGCTACGAGAACGATCCGGCGGGCAGCACGGCGTCGGACGGGCATGCGTTCGACCTTGCCCACGGTTATGCGATGCATGTGAGCGGCCAGTTGGCGGCGAACGACGTCGACCACGGCGACAACGCCGGGCTGACGTGGACGATCGAGAGCGCCGGGACCTACGGCACGATGGCGATCGATGCGACGACGGGCAAGTGGACGTACACGCTGGACGATAGCCGCGGGGCAACGCAGGCGCTGGGCATGGGCGATCATGCGACGGAAAGCTTCGTGGCCACCGTCACGGACACGCACGGCGCCAGCGCCACGCAGACCGTGACCGTCACCATCAACGGCACCAACGACGCGCCGGTTCTGACGACGGCGGCAGGGCAGGCGCAGGCGACGCTGTTTGCGGGCGGCGGGCTGGCTCATGTGACGACGGCGGATGTTGCGTGGGATCACAAGTTCCACTTCGATGTTGCGACGGGTTCGACGAACCGGATGGATCCGACGCTCGACGCGCAGATCGGGACGCTGCTGTCGCAGCATCCGACGGATATGCAGACGGTGCTGAGCGGCGTTGAAGGTCTGCTGGGTCACTCGGCCGGTGCGGCGGATGCGATTGCTGCGGTGTGGACCTACATCGACAGTCACTACACCACCTATTACGACAACGCGCTCAACGCGGCCGGAGTCCGTCTTGCGATTGCGTATGCGGAATACGTCAAGGGCGGCGGGGAGCCGCTGACGGGCGTGATCGTGAAATATACGGCGGACACTGATGGATCTGGTTCGCCGGACCGGGTGCAGTCGATGCACGACAACATCCTGGGCAACCTGGATCAGGCGTCCATCCAGGACCGGTTCCTGTCGGGAGCGAATCCGCATGCGGACCCGGCGTTGTATGCGCAGCTTGAGGCGGAGATCACGGGTGCGGGCCTGCCGTTGGGTCGTCCGATCTACTCGGGGAACGAGAGCGGCTTCCAGTCCGATCCGGCTCCGAGCATCGCATGGGACGTGGCGAACGGTTTGCTGCCTGGCGGTACGCATCAGGCGGTGAGCGGCCAACTGACGGCGACCGACGTCGATACCAACGATGTGGGTCATCTGACCTGGTCGCTCGACCATGCGGCGACGTATGGCACGATGACGATCGATGCCGGCACGGGCGAGTGGACCTACACGCTGGACAACAGCCTGAATGAGACGCGGGCGCTGGGCGCGGGCGAGGTGGTGACCGAGAGCTTTGTGGCGACCGTCACGGATGTGCATGGCGGCAGTGCGAGCCAGTTTGTGACTGTGACGATCCACGGCACGAATGATGCGCCAGTGATCGGCGCGGGCACCGTGGTGATCAACGGCAATTTCGAGGCGGATAGGTCATACCAGACTGTCAATGCTCCGGAAGGAAGCTATTCGGATGGCTCGCCTCAGGGGTGGACTGTCTCCGGTCCAACCTACGGCGGCTGGTTCGCGCCGAACAACACGTCGCTTCCCGATGCGCAGGGCGCTCATGGCAACAACGTGCTGTGGCTCAACGACGGCCAGACGGCGACGCAGATCGTCGGAACGGCAGCCGTGGGGCATTACGAATTGAGTGTTGATGTCGGAGATCGTATTGACGCCAGTCTGACCGGCCTGCCGGCTTATTCCATCAGCCTTTATGCTGGCGGGACGCTCGTCGCGAACCATATCACAACCGCGACGGCCGCCGATGGTCCCGCATGGACCAAGATAACGCTTGGCGGCAACATCGATGCAACGTTGGCGGGACAGCCGCTCAGCATCCGGCTGGAAAATCTAGAAGCGCCTGGCGCGAGCGGTGATTTCTCCCAGCAGGTCCAGGTCAACTTCGACAACGTCAAGCTCGATTTTGTATCGACCCGGAGCCTGTCGACCATCACCGAGGACGACATCGGCAACGGCGGCCAAACCGTCGCGAGCATTCTCGGCAACTCGGTGACCGACGTTGATCACGGTGCGGTGCAGGGGATTGCGATCATCGGTGACAATGCCGGCAACGGTACATGGCAATATCAGGACGCCGGCGGCCACTGGGTCGATTTCGGAACCTACAGCACGACTGCGGCCCTGTTGCTGACGGCGAGCGACCTGGTTCGCTTCGTTCCGAATGGCGCCTATGGAACGACGGCGTCGTTCGACTACGTGGCCTGGGATCAAACCTCCGGCACGACGTATGGAACGGCCAATGTCACCATGCGCGGCGGCAGTACCGCGTTTTCCGACGCCACCGGCCACGCGCTCATCGACGTCACCAGCATCAACGATGCGCCGGTGTTGCGGCAGGTGACCGACGTGACAGGCACCGAGGACATGCCGGTCTATCTGGCGCAGGTCCAGCACTCATGGTCCGCCTTCGATCCCGACGCGAGCTTTGCACGCGAGGAGCAGGTGTCCCTCACGCTGAAAGTGGACCCTGCGCTCGGGACGTTAAGCGCCTCAAGCAGCGGGCTCAGTGGATCGTTCACGTTCGTTTCGAACGGCGATGGCTCGCTGACCATCACCACGACGGCCTCGCCCGGCGATCCACGGGATGCAATCACACTCCTGAATACACTGTTGCGGGGTGACAACTTCGGTCCGAACAATCACAACGGCATCACCTTCACGCCCGCGCCGAATTTCAATGGTGACGTGACGGTCAGCTACATACTGGACGATCACGGCTACAGCGGCGTTCCGGGTACTTCGACATCGTCCGGGCAATTCAATATCCATATCGATGCGGTGAACGACGCGCCGGTGGCAGTCGCGGATTCCTATGCGACGGCTGCGAACGCGGTGCTGATCGTGGACGCGGCTCATGGACTCGTAACAAACGATACCGATGCCGAACATTCTGTGCTGGCGAGCATCGTGGACCACGGGCCGTCACATGGTTTGCTGTCGCTCAATGCCGATGGCTCGTTCAGCTATACGCCAACGGCGGGCTTCTCCGGACAAGACAGCTTCACTTACCGCGCCAACGACGGATCGCTGGATTCGAACATTGCGACGGTCACTATCGATGTCACCGCGCCGCCAAATGCAGCACCCATCGTTAATGGCGAATCGATCATCGCAAACGGATTCGCTGAGCGAATGGATCCGAATGTGCCGAGCCGGTGGGTGCCGCATGGCGACGCCGGACACTATTCGATACCGACGTTGGCGTTACTTTGGAATGATTCGGACGGCGATGGCGACAAGCTGACAATCACCAACGTATCGGGCATCGGCAGTCTTTCGGCCGATGGTCAGTATGTCTTGGTGCCGTATGGAACGACGGGTGATATCAACTATACTGTGTCTGACGGCATCCATTCTGTCATGGGCATTGCATCCGTTGCCGTGCAGAACGGGAATCTTGCTGGCAGCGGCGGTAACAACATTCTCGTCGATAACAGCTTTGGCGGGATGCATTTCGTTGGTGGAGGCGGAAACGACATTCTTGTAAACAATGGCTTCACGGGAAGTGATACGTTTGGGGATGCTCAATATGCCAACGATACGTCGGGGACCGCGGGTAATGATCTCATGTTCGGGTCGGACTCTCCCGGTGCTCCTGACAATGTCATGTACGGTGGCAACGGAAACGATACGATCTACGGACGCGCCGGGAACGACGTGTTGTGGGGCGAGAGTGGCAATGATACTCTGATCGGCGGTGTTGGTAATGATAGGCTGACTGGCGGTGCAGGCGCCGACACTTTCGTCTTTGCTGAGAGCGGCACTCCCAACGTCGATACCATTCTCGACTACAATGCCGGCGAGGGAGACAAGCTCGATCTGACCGCGCTCCTGCACGCGGTCGGTGTCGGCACGAATGCGTCGGCGGCTACGGTTGACAGCCATATCCAGCTCGCCAACGACGGCGCCAACGTGAAGCTACAGGTAGATGTCGGTGGCGGCAGTTGGTCCGATGTGGCGGTCCTGCAAGGCTATCACACCGGCGGTAACGACGTGTTGGTTCAGTTCGAGAACCAGGCGCATCACCTCACCGTGGCGGCCTAGGTTGGCGGCTGACAGTTTTCCGGCGATCCGGTTTGGAGCGCTGGAAGCCGGCGATGAAGGATAATCCGACCGGGATCGAAGACCGGATATGAAAAGGCCCCGCAGGAATGTTCCTGCGGGGCCTTTTCATATGGTGCCATATGTTAAGGCGGTGCGCCCGCGATAGCGGGCGTGCGCGCCTTCCAAGACAATACGACGGGCGATGAAGTCGCCTAAATCTTCTGTCCGCCTGCTCCGGTGCCAACCGCGATGGTGATGCGCTGGATTTCGGTGCGGCCCTGTGGGTACTTCACCTCGACGGTCGCGACGTCGGTGCCGGTGAAGTCGGCCTCCGATTTATAGAGCGCGACGAACCCTGGCACCTCCAGCGCCAGGCACTGCTTGTAGTTGGTCGCGTTGACCTTGCCGCGTCGGATCGTCAGCGTGCCGTTCGCCGGCGGGTTGACGAGGCGGATGGTCGGCAGCGGCCCCGAGGTGCAGTCCGGCCGCACGTTGATGTAAAGGCCGACCTGGATATTCTTCGCGGTCTGCCCCTTGGCGTTGCGCTCCACCATGGTCGGCGGCTGCTGTGCCAGCGCCGGGACCGGGGCGGTGAGCCAGATGACGCAGCCAAGTACGGGAGCAATCAGCGTGCAGTCCCGTCGATATCGGTGCATCATGTTGGGCCCTGAATTTTAAAACCATGCCGCCGCGCTGCGCGAACAAACTTGTTACAGGATGCGGCAAACTCGACCTGATTTCAATTCGGGAGACGGGTCCGGTATTCCATTCGAACACGGTTTGAAGTCTAAGCGTGCGGAGTGGTTCGCAGGCACAGGAGGACGATTCGCATCAATGGTTTTATTCAGGCAGGTTCGTCTTCCTCTTGCGTAAGCTGCTCTGGCCGATCAGGATTGACGCAATCGCGGTGTGTCCAGGGAGGGTATCCATGACCGATCGTAAGAATGCCGAGCCGAAGGTCGCGGATGCCAATGCCGCCGTCCTGAACGAACTTCCGTTCGCGGATCGGCAGGATTTCGCCGACGCCGAGCGCGGGTTCATCGGCAGCTTGCCGGATGCGGTGATCCAGAATGATGCCGGGCGCACCGTCTGGACTTTGGCCGACTATGCCTTCCTGAAAGAGGACGCCGCGCCCACGACCGTCCACCCCAGCCTGTGGAGGCAGGCGCAACTCAATTGCCGCCACGGCCTGTTCGAGGTGGTGTCGGGCATCTATCAGATCCGCGGGCTCGACCTCTCCAACATGACGCTGATCGAGGGCAAGCAAGGCGTGATCGTGATCGATCCGCTGGTGACGGCCGAGACCGCGCGCGCCGGGCTCGAACTCTACCGCCAGCATCGTGGGCCGCGACATGTGGCGGCGGTGATTTACACCCACTCCCATGTCGATCATTGGGGCGGCGTGAAGGGCGTCATCACGCAGGAGGATGCCGACAGCAAGCGCGTGCCGGTGATCGCGCCGGAAGGTTTCGTCGAGGCCATCGCGGAGGAGAACGTGCTGGCCGGCACAGCAATGGTGCGCCGCGCGCAGTATCAATTCGGGCCGCTGCTGCCGAAGGGCGTCAAGGGGCAGGTCGATGCCGGGCTCGGCAAGACGCTGTCGAGCGGCACCGTGACGCTGATCGCGCCGACCGACCTCATCAGTCGCGATCATGAAACGCGCGTGGTCGATGGCGTCGAGATCGTTTTCCTTATGGCGCCGGATAGCGAGGCGCCGGCCGAGATGCATATGTTTTATCCGGCGTTCAAATGCCTCAACATGGCCGAGAACGCAGTCCACAACTTCCATAACCTGCTGCCGTTTCGCGGCGCCGAGGTGCGCGATTCCCGGGCTTGGTCGCGTTACATCGATGTCGCATTGATGACGTTTGGGGATCGCGCGGAAGCGCTGATCGGCCAGCATCACTGGCCGGTGTGGGGCACTGGTGCGATCAAGACTTATCTCGCCAAGCAGCGCGATCTCTATAAATACGTGCATGACCAGACGCTGCGCCTGATCAATCACGGCCACACACCGAACGAGATCGCCGAGCTGCTGACGCTGCCGGACAGTCTGGCGCATCAATGGTATGCGCGTGGCTATTACGGCACGGTGCGACACAACGCCAAGGCGGTCTATCAGAAATATCTCGGCTGGTATGACGGCAATCCCGCGCATCTCGATCCGCTGCCGCCGCGAGAGGCGGCGCGAAAGTACGTTGATTACTTCGGTGGCTTCGACGCCGCGCTCGCCAAGGCCAAGGCTGATTTCGCCAAGGGCGAGTATCGGTGGGTGGCGGAGATCGCCAATCATCTGGTGTTCGCGGACCCGACGCATCAGGAGGCCCGCACGCTCGCGGCAGATGCCTACGAGCAACTCGGCTATCTGTCGGAGGCCGCGACCTGGCGCAATTCCTATCTGTTCGCCGCGCACGAACTGCGTAACGGCGTACCGCAGATGACGGCGCGCGGTGGCGTCGCGCCCGATGCGCTTGCGGCATTGCCGCTCGATACGTTCTTCGATTTGCTGGCGGTGCGGCTCAATGGCCCCAAGGCCATCGGCAAGGCCGCCGTGCTGAACTGGGTCTTCACCGATACCGGCGAGATATTCGTGCTCAACCTCGACAACTGCGCGCTGACCCATCGCTTCGGACAGCGTGCCGAGCACGCCGATGCGACGTTGACGCTGACGCGGGCGACGCTGAACGCGATCATGTTGACACAGACGACGTTTCCCGAGGCGGTGGGCGCGAAGAAGATCGCTATCGAGGGTAACCCGGCGAAGCTGCTGGAATTGCTCGGACTGTTCGATACGTTCACGCCGAGCTTCGCCATCGTCGAGCCGTAGGCCAGAACGACAAGAGTTGAAATTAAGGCGTCATTGCAAGCAATCGGATCGGCGCTTCGCGCTTTCTGAACAAAGGCTCGACGAAGCAATCCAGCCCTTCTTCAACAGTCAGGATTGTTGCGGCGCTCGAGCTCTTTGCAATGACGAAGAGCGTGGTTCGTCCGCTCAACGTTAGTACGTCGCACGGCCGCCGGAGATGTCGAACACAGCACCTGTCGAGAAGGCGCAGTCCTCGGATGCCAGCCAGGCCACCATCGCGGCGAGTTCTTCCACCAGCACGAAACGGCCCTTCGGAATCTTCGACAGCATGAAATCGATGTGCTGTTGCGTCATCTGGTCGAAGATGGCGGTCTTCGCCGCTGCCGGGGTCACCGCGTTGACGGCGATCTCATAGCCGGCCAACTCCTTGCCGAGAGACTTCGTCAGCGCGATCAGCCCCGCCTTTGAAGCGGAGTAGTGCGCGGCATTAGGGTTGCCTTCCTTGCCGGCAATCGAGGCGATGTTGACGATGCGACCGTAGTTCTGTTTCACCATCGTCGGCACGACGGCCTTGCAGCAGATGAATGGGCCGTCGAGATTGATGCGCAGCACTTTGCGCCACTCGTCGAAATCGGTTTCCCACACCGTCTTGTTGATGCCGGCGATGCCGGCATTGTTGACGAGGATGTCGATCCTGCCGAGCTTGGCCAATGTCGCGTCGCGCGCCTTCTCGACTGCCGCCAGATCCGAAACGTCGACCTGAATGGCGGTGACTGCCGCACCGATTTGTTTGGCGGTCTGCTCGGCCAGCGCGATGTCGTGATCCCAGATCGCGACCTTGGCGCCTGAGGAGACAAATCGTTCGGTGATGGCGCGGCCAAAGCCCTGCGCACCGCCGGTCACCACGGCGCAGCGGCCGTTGAGATCGATCTTGTTCATTGTGGATTCTCCTAAGAGACTAACCTGATACTTTCAACGAAATTGGGACCTATCGCCGTCATTGCGAGGAGCGTAGCAACGAAGCAATCCAATTCTTCTCTGTGGCCTCTGGATTGCTTCGCTTCGCTCGCAATGACGGTAAGTCCTCGGCAAAATCATTTTCAACGAACTCTTAAAGCGTCCAGCCGCCGTCGATGATGTGTGCGACACCGGTGGTGAAGGCGCTTTCGTCGCTGGCGAGATAGACCGCGAGCGACGCGATTTCATCCGCGGTGCCTAGCCGCCCCATCGGCTGGCGGCTGACGAACATCTCGCGACCGCCGGCACCGAGCGCTGCGGCGCGGCCGAGCATCGAAGGTGTCTCGATGGTGCCGGGGCAGATGCAGTTACAGCGGATACCCTTGGCGATGAAGTCGGCAGCTACCGCACGCGTGAGCCCGGCGACGGCGGCTTTCGTGGCGCCATAGACGTAGCGGTTGGGCGCGGCCTTGAACACGCCGGCGGCGGAGGCGATGTTGATGATCGAGCCGTGGCCGGCCGTCAGCATTCCGGGCAGGAAGGCCCGCAACGTGCGGTGCATCGACTTCACGTTGAGATCGAACGAAAAGTCCCAATCGTCGTCGCTGCACTCCAGCACCGTGCCGTGATGCACGAAGCCGGCCGCGTTGAGCAGCACGTCGACGGTGCCGACTTGCTTGGCCATCGCCGCGACCGCCGCGCTATCGCGCGCGTCGAGGCGGGCGACTTCCGCGACGCCTTCCTTGGTTAGCGCCGCGAGTTGCTTGTCGTCGATGTCGGTTGCGATCACGGTCGCGCCTTCACGCGCGAAGGCGATGGCACTGGCGCGGCCGATGCCGGCTGCCGCCGCGGTCACGAATGCGCGTTTGCCTTTCAGTCGGCCGGACATTGTCGTTCTCCTTGAAATCCAGAGTCTGTTTCAATTGCGTTGAACCAGACTCGTCGTTCACCTTTTCTGTTTGAACATGATTTTTCCGAAAGCCGGTTTCCGCTTTTCGGGATCAGGCTCTAGTGATTGTCGCGGGCGACGCCGACACGGCCGGCGATGTCCTGGTAGCGCGTCGCGAATTCCATGCAGGCGCC
This sequence comes from Hyphomicrobiales bacterium, assembly GCA_017305555.1. Classification (GTDB taxonomy): domain Bacteria; phylum Pseudomonadota; class Alphaproteobacteria; order Rhizobiales; family Xanthobacteraceae; genus 62-47. Next base: position 66,425 of record JAFKKM010000018.1, read on the forward strand.
GGTGGCGTGTTGGCCCACGGTGTTGCGATACATCTCCTGCCACGGCGTCTGATGCGCGGGGTAGGGGAAGCCGCCCTTGGCCTTGAGTTCGACGCGGCGCCGCTTCACCTCGGCGTCATCGATCATGATGTTGGCGCTGCCCTTGTTGAGGTCGATGCGCACCATGTCGCCGGTTTGCAGGATGGCGAGGCCGCCATCGGCGGCGGCTTCCGGTGTCGCGTTGAGGATGGAGGGCGAACCCGACGTGCCCGACTGGCGGCCATCACCGATGCACGGCAGCGAGAGGATGCCGCGTTTGATCAGTGCGGCCGGGGGCTGCATGTTGACCACCTCGGAGCCGCCCGGATAGCCGATCGGCCCGACGCCGCGCACGAACAGGATGCAATGCTCGTCGATGTTGAGCGACGGATCGTCAATGCGGTGGTGATAGTCTTCCGGTCCCTCGAAGACGATGGCGCGCCCTTCGAAGGCGTTCAGGTCCTTGGTATTGGACAGATAGCGATCGCGAAATTCTTTGGAGATCACACTGGTCTTCATGATCGCGGAATCGAACAGGTTGCCGCGCAGAACGAGGAAGCCCGCATCCTGCACCAGCGGCTTGTCATAGCTCCAGATCACGTCGCCATCGGGCTTCGGCGCATTGCGGCAGTTGTCACCCATCGTGCGGCCGTTGACGGTCATCACGTTTTCATGAATGCGTTTGTGCCGCATCAGTTCACCGATGACGGCGGGGACGCCGCCAGCGCGGTGATATTCCTCGCCGAGATAGAATCCGGCCGGCTGCATGTTCACCAGCAGCGGAATCTCGTGGCCGTGCGTCTGCCAGTCGTCGATAGAAAGTTCGACGCCGATGTGGCGGGCGAGGGCGTTGATGTGGATCGGTGCGTTGGTCGAGCCGCCGATCGCCGAGTTGACGACGATGCAGTTCTCGAACGCCTCGCGCGTCAGGATGTCCGAAGGCTTGAGGTCTTCCCACACCATCTCGACGATTCGCGTGCCGGTCTCGTAAGCGATTTGACCGCGTTCGCGGTAGGGCGCCGGAATCGCCGCACAACCCGGCAGCGACATACCGAGCGCTTCGGCGAGTGAATTCATCGTCGATGCCGTGCCCATAGTGTTGCAGTGGCCGACCGATGGCGCCGACGACGCCACGATGCGCATGAATTCCTCGTAGTCGATTTCGCCGGCGGCGAGCCGCTCGCGCGATTTCCAGACCACGGTGCCGGAGCCGCTGCGCTCTCCATTGAACCAGCCGTTCAGCATCGGTCCGCCGGACAGCACAATTGCCGGCATGTTCACGGTTGCCGCCGCCATCAGGCACGCGGGCGTGGTCTTGTCGCAACCGGTGGTCAGCACGACGCCGTCGAGCGGATAGCTGAACAACACCTCGACGAGGCCCATGTAAGCAAGGTTGCGGTCGAGTGCTGCGGTCGGCCGTTTGCCGGTTTCCTGAATCGGATGCACCGGAAATTCCATTGCGATGCCGCCGGCGGCGCGGATGCCCTCGCGGACGCGCTTGGCAAGATCGAGATGATGCCGGTTGCACGGCGAGAGGTCGTTGCCGGTCTGCGCGATGCCGATGATCGGTTTGCCGGACTGCAATTCCTCGCGCGTCAGGCCGTAATTGAGGTAGCGCTCGAGATAGAGCGCAGTCATCGCCGGGTTGTGGGGATTGTTGAACCATTCGGTCGAGCGAAGCTTGCGGCGGGGCTGGTTCTCAGGTGTCGTCTGATCGGTTTTCTTGTTCAATGTTTCCTCCCGCAGGCCGCCCTGGCGGTGGTTGTATGTTGTTGAAGCGCAGCCGCGGGCGCGGCCGTCAACTCGGCATTGTTCCAGAGACACAGCCGCGAGTCACGCCAAAAAGACAGCGCTACCAAATTTGTGCGAACCGGGCGAAAAGCTTCAGCGAGGCGGCGATTTAGAGGCGCCGGGGTGCGGAACTGCGGCGTATTATCAATTCATATCCGAGATCGATCACCGGTGTTGCCGGCCGCCTGCCTTCGATGGCGTCCATCGTCATGGTGATGGCAGTCCTGCCCATGTCGTAGCGGTTGGTGCGGACGCTGGTGAGCGGCGGCACTGCCGATGCCATATATTCCAGATCGTTGAAGCCGACGATGGCGATGTCTTCCGGAACCTGAATCTGTCGGCGCTGGCATTCGAACAGAGTTCCCAGCGCGAGGTCGTCATTGACGCAAAACACCGCATCGATATCGGGCGCTTTCATCAACAAATCCGCGAACAGCGTTCCGCCCATTGTCACCGATGTCGGCACCGGAGTTGCGATGATCAGGCGCGGATCGTAGAGCGAGGCGCGTTTCATCGCGTCGGTGTAGCCTTCGAGGCGGCGTTGCACGCGCGGGTCCATGCGCGCGCCGAGAAATCCGATGCGCTTGAAGTTCAATTCGATAAGATGCGAAATCACCGCAAATGCAGCGTCATTATGAGAAAAGCCGACCATCATGTCGATCGGCTCGGGACCAAGTTCCATGATCTGGACGATGGGGCAGTTCATCGATTCCAGGATTGCGCGTGATTCATCGGTCTGGTTGATACCAGTCACCACCAGTCCGGCCGGCCGTTGCGCCTTGAACAACTGCAACAGCTTTTCTTCCTGAAGAATGCTGTAGTGGGTGTTGACGAGCTGGATCGAGTAGCGGCTTTCGGCCGATCCGTCGTAGATGCCGCGCAGCACGTCGGAGAAAACGTTGTTGGTGAAGGACGGGATCAACACGCCGATCACTTCGGTGCGCCGCGACGCGAGCGCACGCGCCGCAAGATCGGGGACATAACCGAGTTGGCGCGCTGCGTTCTCGACACGTTCGCGCTTGCCGGGAGAGAGTGCTTCGGGATTGCGAAAGAAGCGTGACGCGGTGATCGGGCTCACGCCCGCGAGTTTCGCGACTTCAGTGAGTCTGACTCTTCCGGAACTGGTCCGCGCGCGCGCCATGACGCGCTGATAGCATAAGAGCCTTGACGATTAAATGATTATTGACAGCGCTACCACCGCATTGATAATGGCCACCCAACTAGGGACAATGCCCCCATTCAACTTTCGACAGAAGTTGAGAACAGAGCCGCGACGGTTTGCGCCGTACAACGCCGTAACGTGAGGGAATGGAAACGATGGCGTCGGTGCAGATTAGCGACGTGCGTAAATCCTTTGGCGGATTTGAAGTTTTGCACGGCGTGAGCATTCCGATCGAAGACGGCGCTTTCGTTGTTCTCGTTGGTCCTTCCGGTTGCGGCAAATCCACATTGCTGCGGATGCTTGCCGGGCTGGAAAACATCACCTCCGGGACGATCGCAATCGGTGATCGCGTTGTGAACAACGTACAGCCGAAAGAACGCGACATCGCGATGGTGTTTCAGAACTACGCGCTCTATCCGCACATGACGGTCGCCCAGAACATGGGTTTTTCACTGAAGCTGCGGAATGCGGAAGCGAACGATATTTCGACCCGCGTGAAAAAGGCGGCGGAGATTCTCGATCTGGCCCCGCTACTGGAGCGCTATCCGCGACAATTGTCCGGCGGCCAGCGTCAACGCGTTGCGATGGGGCGCGCCATCGTGCGCGATCCTCAGGTGTTTCTGTTCGACGAGCCGCTCTCGAACCTCGACGCCAAGTTGCGCGTGGCGATGCGCACCGAGATCAAGGAACTGCATCAGCGGCTCAAGACCACGACGGTCTATGTGACCCATGACCAGATCGAGGCCATGACCATGGCCGACAAGATCGTGGTGATGCATGACGGCATCGTCGAACAGATGGGGTCGCCACTCGAATTGTACGATCATCCGGAGAACCAGTTCGTCGCGGGCTTTATCGGTTCGCCTGCGATGAATTTTCTCAACGGCCATCTCAAGGTGAACGGCGCTCAGCCGTACGTTGAAACCGACAACGGCAGCCGTTTGCCTATCAGTTCGGCGCCCGCGGCATCCGATGGTCGCCCAGTGATCTATGGCGTTCGTCCTGAGCATCTCGATCTCGCCAGTGATGGCATTGAAGTCGAGGTCGCGGTGGTGGAGCCGACCGGGTCGGAGACGCAGATCGTGGCGCGGATCGGCTCGCAGGAATTGATCGCGGTGTTTCGCGATCGTCATCAGGTAGCGCCTGGCGACAAGATCCACCTTCGTCCGCGCGCGGAGGTCGCGCATCTGTTCGACAAGGATACCGGCCGGCGCCTATGATCCGGCACGGCCGCCAATAACAAGACAATAACGATCGGGGTTTTGAGGGACGTCCATAATTACAATTACAAACAAAGGCAGGGAGAAGACGATGAGCAATTTAATCACCGACCGGCGTTCGCTGCTCAAGGGTGGCGCGACGATGCTGGCTGCGGCGGCCGCGATGTCGAGCGAGCAGTTGCTGGGCTACGCCAAGGCCTGGGCGCAGACCTCGCCATGGAAGCCGGAGGCGGGCGCCAAGATCAACCTGCTGCGTTGGAAACGCTTCGTCGAAGCCGAAGACGTCGCCTTCATGAAGATCGTCGATGCCTTCCAGAAGGCCAACAACGTCACCATCAACGTCTCGAATGAGTCTTACGACGACATTCAGCCGAAGGCCTCGGTCGCGGCGAATACCGGGCAGGGCCTTGATATGGTGTGGGGTCTCTACTCGCTGCCGTTCCTGTTCCCCAACAAATGCACGGATATGACCGACGTTGCCGACTATCTTGCCAAGAAGTGTGGCGGATGGGCGGAGTCGGGCAAGGCTTACGGTATGCTGAACGGCAAGTGGATCGGCATTCCGGTGGCGGCGACCGGCGGCCTTGTGAACTATCGGGTCAAGGCTGCCGAGGCGGCTGGCCACAAGACCTTCCCGAAGGATCTTGGCGGCTTCCTCGATCTCGTCAAGGGCATGAAGAAGAACGGCACGCCTGGCGGCATGGCGCTGGGCCACGCGTCGGGCGATGCCAACGGCTGGCTGCACTGGGCGCTGTGGGCGCACGGCGGCAACCTGATCGACAAGGATAACAAGGTCGTCATCAACTCGCCGGAAACCGCCAAAGCGCTCGAATACGTCAAGCAGCTCTACGATAATTTCGTGCCCGGCACGGCGTCGTGGAACGACAGTTCGAATAACAAGGCGTTCCTTGCGGGGCAGCTCCATCTCACCGTCAACGGCATCTCGATCTACGTTGCGGCGAAGAAGGAAAATCCGCAGATCGCCGAAGACATGAACCACGCGCATTTGCCCGCGGGTGTCGACGGCAAGACGCGCGAATTGCATCTCGGCTTCCCGATCCTGGTCTATACGTTCACCAAGTTCCCGCAGACCTGCAAGGCGTTCACGAGCTTCCTGCTCGAGCCTGCCCAATTCAACCCGTGGGTTGAAGCGGCGCAGGGCTATCTGTCACCGTTCCTGCTCGATTACGAAAAGAACCCGATCTGGACGGCCGATCCGAAGAACACGCCGTATCGCGACGTGGCGCAGACCGCGAACACGCCTGCCGGCATCGGCAAGATGGGTGAAAACGCCGCTGCCGCGATTGCCGACTTTGTCGTGGTCGACATGTTCGCGAACTACGCCACGGGGCGCGAAGACGTCAAGACGGCGATGGCTTCGGCGGAACGCAACGCCAAGCGCATCTTCCGCGGTTAACAAAACGATGCCGGCGCGGATCGTCCGCGCCGGCATTTCGTTGATAGCGGGCGGGGACCAGGCTGCATCGGTGTCAAAGCGCCGATGTGATCCTTATTCGGCCGGAGCTGGAACTGAATGACCACGATGCAGACATCGATGCCGGCGCAGGCGGTCTATAAAGACACCAGGTCGCTATGGGAGAAGCTGCGCACCAACCGCAACTGGCTGGCGCTGTGGTTCATGCTGCCGACGGCGGCGTTTCTTATCCTGTTTCTCGCCTATCCGCTCGGGCTCGGCGTCTGGATGAGCTTCACCGACGAACGTATCGGCCGCACCGGCATCTTCGTCGGACTGGAGAACTATGAGTGGCTGTGGAACGACAGCATCTTCTGGCTCTCGGTCTTCAACACGCTACTCTATACGATTATCGCCAGCGTCATCAAATTCGCGGTCGGGCTTTATCTGGCGCTGCTGTTGAACCGGCACATGCCGTTCAAGGCGATGATACGGGCGATCGTGCTCGTTCCCTTCATCGTTCCGACGGTACTGTCGGCGATCGCGTTCTGGTGGATCTACGACGCTCAGTTCTCGATCATATCGTGGTCGCTGATCAAGCTGGGTCTGATCGATCATAACATCAATTTTCTTGGCGACCCCAACATGGCGCGCGGCAGCGTGATCTTCGCCAACATCTGGCGCGGCGTTCCTTTCGTGGCGATCACGTTGCTGGCAGGTTTGCAGACGGTGTCCCCTTCGCTTTACGAGGCCGCGACGCTGGATGGCGCGACAGACTGGCAGCGCTTCCGCTACATCACCTATCCGCTGCTGACGCCGATCATCGCGGTGGTGATGACGTTCTCGGTGCTGTTCACCTTCACCGACTTCCAACTGGTGTGGGCGTTGACGCGCGGCGGCCCGGTGAATGCGACGCATCTAATGGCGACGCTGAGCTACCAGCGCGGCATTCTCAGCGGCCGGCTGGGCGAGGGCGCGGCGATCGCAACCGCGATGATCCCGTTCCTGTTGGCCGCCATCGCGATCTCGTGGTTCGGGATGCAGCGCCGCAAGTGGCAGCAAGGATCGGACAATGACTGAGACCGCAGCCACCAACGCCCAGGATCAAGCCAAACTCGCGGTTCAAGCCGCCGCTGCCCTCACGAAGAGCGACGACAGCGAAGGCATGAGCTATCTTGAAAGCCTGCCGCGCCGGCTGGTGACGCTCTATCTGCCGCTGTTCATCATTCTCGTCGTGTTGCTGTTCCCGTTCTACTGGATGGGATTGACGTCGATCAAACCCGACGAGCAGTTGATCGACATGGAGAACTACAACCCGTTCTGGGTGATCCATCCGACGCTCAAGCACATCACCAAGCTGCTGTTCGAGACGGAGTATCCGCGCTGGCTGTGGAACACGATGTATGTCGCGGCGTGCGCGACGACATTGTCGATCGTCGCCAGCGTGCTTGCGGCATATGCCATCGTGCGGTTGCGCTTCAAGGGCGGCGACGCGGTGGGCGTGCTGATCTTCTTTGCCTATCTGGTGCCGCCGTCGATCCTGTTCATTCCGCTGGCCTCGGTGATCCAGGCCTATGGCCTGTTCGACTCGCCATTGTCGCTGATCCTTGTCTATCCGACCTTGCTGATCCCGTTCTCGACCTGGCTGTTGATGGGCTACTTCAAGACGATCCCGTTCGAGCTTGAGGAGTGCGCGCTGATCGACGGCGCGTCGCGCTGGCAGATATTGGTCAAAATCGTCATCCCGCTGGCGGTGCCCGGCCTGATTTCGGCTTTCATCTTCTCGTTCACGCTATGCTGGAACGAATTCATCTACGCGCTGACCTTCCTGCAATCGACGCCGAACAAGACGGTGCCGGTGGCGATCGTCAACGAGTTCGTCGACGGTGACATCTACAAATGGGGCTCGCTGATGGCGGGCGCATTGGTCGGCTCGCTGCCGCTGGTCATCCTCTACGCCTTCTTCGTCGAGCACTACGTCTCGGCCATGACAGGCGCGGTAAAGGAGTGATATTGCAGACCCGTACACCGCAATATCAAGAACACTAGGGAGTTTGGGTCTTGCACATTCTCGTTCTCGGCGCGGCCGGTATGGTCGGCCGCAAATTGACCGAACGGCTGGTTCGCGACGGGCGGCTCGGCGGCCGCGAGATCACGCACCTGACCTTGCAGGACGTCATCGCCCCGCAGAATCCGGCGGGGAATACGATCCCGACCAGGCTCGTCACTAGCGATTTCGCCGATCCCAGTACAGCCGCGCCGTTGGTCGCCGAGCGGCCGGGTGTCATCTTCCATCTCGCCGCCATTGTCTCCGGCGAGGCTGAGGTGGAGTTCGACAAGGGCTACCGCATCAATCTCGACGGCACCCGCTACCTGATCGATGCTATCCGCGCGGTTGGCGGTGGCTACAAGCCGCGGCTGGTATTTACGTCCTCGGTGGCGGTATTCGGCGCGCCGTTCCCGGACAAGATCGGCGACGAGTTCTTCCTCACCCCGCTCACTAGCTACGGCACGCAGAAGGCGATCTGCGAATTGCTGATCGCGGACTACACTCGCAAGGGTTTCCTCGACGGCATCGGCATCCGCCTGCCGACCATCTGCGTGCGGCCCGGCAAACCCAACAAGGCGGCGTCCGGCTTCTTCTCCAACATCATCCGCGAGCCGTTGGCGGGCGAGGGTGCGGTGCTGCCGGTGTCCGAGACCGTGCGCCACTGGCACGCGTCGCCGCGCTCGGCGGTCGGCTTCCTCGTCCACGCCGGCACCATGGACACCGCCGCGATGGGCGCGCGGCGTAACCTGAGTATGCCGGGCTTGGCCGCGACGGTGGGCGAGCAGATTGCGGCGCTGGAACGGGTGGCGGGGAAGAACGTCACGGCGCGGATCCGGCGCGAGCCCGATCCCGCGATCATCAGCATCGTCGACGGCTGGCCGCGCCAGTTTGACACTCAGCGTGCGCTGAAACTGGGCTTCACCACCGCCGAAAAGACCTTCGACGACATCATCCGCATCCACATCGAGGATGAGCTGGGCGGCAAATTCGTCGCCTGACGTCGCTCCGCAGCGAACGCGCCCCGCGGCTCCGTCGGGCGTGTCGCTTTGCCGTGCGGGATGGCAGAATTTCCCAAACCGGTGTGTTCTCGCGAAACCGATGCGCTATAGTCGGCTCAATCCGGGACCGTGGCGGTAATGCCGTATTGTCGCCGACGGGTCAGTTTCGACAATGACAGGAAGATCATCATGACAGCCAGTATCGTTGGGTGGGCGCATACGCCGTTTGGGAAATTCGACGCCGAGACCGTGGAAAGTCTGGTGGTCCGTGCCGCCAACGAGGCGCTGGCCGACGCCGGCATTTCCGCCAGCGATGTCGACGAGATCGTACTGGGCCACTTCAACGCCGGCTTCTCGGCACAGGATTTCACCGCCTCGCTGGTGTTGCAGGCCGACCCGAAGCTGCGTTTCAAGCCGGCGACCCGCGTGGAGAACGCCTGCGCCACCGGTTCGGCAGCGGTGCATCAGGGTATCCGTGCCATCAACGCCGGTGCGGCCCGCATCGTGCTGGTGGTCGGCGTCGAGCAGATGACCCGCACGCCGGGCCCCGAGATTGGCAAGAACCTGCTGCGCGCCTCCTATCTGCCGGAGGATGGTGACACCCCGGCCGGTTTCGCTGGCGTGTTCGGCAAGATCGCGCAGGCCTACTTCCAGAAATATGGCGACCAATCCGATGCGCTGGCGATGATCGCCGCCAAGAACCACAAGAACGGCGTCGCCAATCCTTACGCGCAGATGCGCAAGGATTTCGGCTTCGAGTTCTGTCGTGCCGAGAGCGAGAAGAACCCCTTCGTCGCCGGCCCCCTGAAACGCACCGATTGTTCGCTGGTCTCGGACGGCGCCGCCGCGCTGGTTCTGACCGATTCTGAGACTGCGAAGGCGATGGGCAAGGCGGTCAACATCCGCGCCACCGCGCACGCGCAGGATTTCCTGCCGATGTCGAAGCGCGACATTCTCAATTTCGATGGCTGCACCGTGGCTTGGCAGCAGGCGCTGCAATCCGCTGGTGTCACGCTGTCGGATCTGTCGTTCGTCGAGACCCACGACTGCTTCACCGTCGCCGAACTGATCGAATATGAAGCGATGGGCCTGACCCCGCGCGGGCAGGGCGCACGCGCCATCAAGGAAGGCTGGACCCAGAAGGACGGCAAGCTGCCGATCAATCCGTCCGGCGGCCTTAAGGCCAAGGGCCATCCGATCGGCGCCACCGGCGTGTCGATGCATGTGCTCACCGCTATGCAACTGCTTGGGCAGGCGCCGGAGGGGATGCAGATCAAGGACGCCAAGCTCGGCGGCGTCTTCAACATGGGCGGCGCTGCGGTCGCCAACTACGTCTCGTTGCTGGAGCCGGCGAAGTAAGCCGGTTCACGCGGCGGGAGGTCGATCATGAATATGGCCGAATGGCTGGCGACGAGCGCGCATCTGCGTCCGGATGCGCCCGCGCTGCTGACGGGCACGCGTGTTGACGCGGATTATCTCACCTTTGCGCGACGCGCTGCGGCGGTGGGGGCGCATCTTGCGAAGCGATATGGCGTTGCGCCCGGCGACCGCGTCGCGCTGTTCATGACCAACTGCACCGCCTATTTCGAATGCCTTTATGGCATCTGGTGGATCGGCGCCGCGGCGGTGCCGATCAACGCCAAGCTGCATGGCCGCGAGGCGGCTTGGATCTGCGGGAACTCCGGTGCGAAGTTGTTGTTCATCTGCGACGACACGGCGGATCACTGGGCGGAAGCCGAAGTGCCGTCGCTTGCGACGTTCTCAGTCGATGGCGGCGACTACCGACGCGCGCGTGACGGTGAGGGCGCTGCCGCACCGTTGGCGCGCGACACCGACGATCTCGCTTGGCTGTTCTACACCTCCGGCACCACTGGGCGGCCGAAGGGCGTGATGCTCAGTCACGGCAATCTGCTGTCGATGTCGATGTGCTATTTCGCCGACGTCGATCAGCCGTCGCCGCAGGACGCCGCACTCTATGCCGCGCCGATCTCGCACGGCGCAGGCCTTTATAATTTCCCCAACGTTCGCGTAGGCGCGCGCCATGTCGTGCCGGAGTCCGGCGGTTTCGATGCCGACGAGGTGCTGGCACTCGGTAAGCAACTCCGCAATGTCTCGATGTTCGCCGCGCCGACTATGGTGCGCCGTCTGGTCGATGCCGCCAAGAAGCGCCGCGAGAATGGCGACGGTATCAAGACCATCGTTTACGGCGGCGGCCCGATGTATCTCGCCGATATCCGTGACGCGATGGCGACCATGGGCCAGCGCTTCGTGCAGATTTACGGTCAGGGTGAATCGCCGATGACGATCACGGCGCTCAGCCGCGAATGGCATGGCCGGGTCACCGATCCGCGCTACCTCGAACGGCTGGCGTCGGTGGGCACGGCGCAGAGCGTAATGTCGGTGCGCATAACCGATAGCGACGGCAATCCGCTGCCGGCGGGCGAGACCGGTGAAATCGAGGCCAAGGGCACGGCGGTGATGCTCGGTTACTGGAATAATCCGGACGCCAGCGCCGCCGCGCTCAAGGACGGCTGGCTGCGCACCGGCGATGTCGGCCGGCTTGATGCCGACGGTTTCCTGACGCTGTCGGATCGCTCGAAAGACGTCATCATCTCCGGCGGCACCAACATCTATCCGCGCGAGGTCGAGGAGGCGCTGCTCACTCACGCCGATGTGCGCGAGGTGTCGGCCATTGGCGTACCCGATCCAGATTGGGGCGAGATCGTCGTCGCCTGCATGGTGTTGGAAGACGGTGCCGAGGCCGACGATCAGAAATTCGACGCGCATTGCCTCGCATCGATCGCGCGTTTCAAGCGGCCTAAGCGTTACGTCTATCTGCCCTCGCTGCCCAAGAACAATTACGGCAAGGTGCTGAAAACCGCGCTGCGCGAGATGATGGCGAAGACATAACGGGAGACGGTATTCCGCACGATAGAATGTCGACGCGTGCCGGCTGCATCGTGCATCGAGCCTTTCCTGCTCGGCATGGCGACCCACGGCAAACGCCCTTGATCTCGCCGTTTCCCTGCCGTTACTACGGCTCTGGCGGTGAGAGAACCGCGAGGCGAGTTGGAACGGGTGGAACATGGGGCCATTGCAGGGCATCAAAGTCGTCGACATGACAACGGTGCTGATGGGCCCTTTCGCGACCCAGACGCTCGGTGACTACGGCGCCGATGTCATCAAGATTGAATCGCTGGACGGTGACGTCACCCGGCAGATCGGCCCGACCCGGCATCCCGGCATGGGGCCGGTGTTTCTCAACGCAAATCGCAGCAAGCGCAGCATCTGCCTCGACCTCAAGAAAGATGCGGGCCGTGCCGTCGTGCTGCGGCTCGTCGCGAACGCGGACGTTCTTGTCTACAACGTGCGCCCGCAGGCAATGCAGCGGTTGCGGCTCGGTTACGACGACGTTGCCGCGGTCAACCCACGCCTGATCTACGCCGGCGTGTTCGGGTTCGGACAGGATGGTCCTTATGCGGCGAAGGCGGCATACGACGACCTCATTCAGGGCGGCTCGGCGCTGGCGCACCTGATGGCGCGCGGTGGCGATGGCACGCCGCGCTACGTGCCCAACGCGCTGGTGGACCGCATTGTCGGGCTCAACGCGGTGGGCGCAATCCTCGCCAGCCTGGTGCATCGCGACCGCACCGGCGTCGGTCAGCGCGTCGATATTCCGATGTTCGAAACCATGGCGGGTTTCGTGATGGGCGACCACCTCGGCGGTCTCACTTACGAGCCGCCGCTGGATCAAGGCGGCTACGCGCGTCACCTCTCGCCAGACCGCAGGCCTTACAAGACATCGGACGGCTACGTCTGCGTGATCGTCTATAACGACAAGCAGTGGGACAAATTCCTCGCGGCCACCGGGCGCGACGATCTGCGCAGCGATCCGCGCTTCGCGACCTTCGCCGGGCGCGCCACCAACATCGATCATGTCTATGCCGAGCTGGCGCGCATCATCGCGCTGCGCTCGACCGCCGAATGGATCAAGCTGCTCGACGAGGCCGATGTGCCGGCCTTGCCGATGCACGACCTCGTCAGCATCCTCAGCGATCCGCATCTCGTCGCTACCGAATTCTTTCCGACGGTGGAGCATCCGAGCGAAGGAAAAATCCGCAGTATGCGCACTGCCGCGACCTGGTCGGAGACACCGGCCGAGCCGACGCGGTTGGCGCCGCGTCTTGGCGAGCAGAGCGAGGACGTTCTGCGCGAGGCGGGCTATTCGCCGGATGAGATTGCGCAACTGGTCAAAGACGGCGTCACCAACCGAACCGCCGGCTAAATCAAAGAGGAGATCGTACGCGATGGATTTTGCACTCACCCCCGAACAAGAATCCATCCGCGATGCCATCGCGAAGATTTGCACCGCATTCGACGACACCTATTGGCTGAAGAAGGATCGTGAAGGCGGATTTCCGGTCGAGTTTCACAAGGCGATGGCGGACGCCGGCTGGCTCGGCATCTGTATTCCGGAAGCCTATGGCGGCGCCGGTCTCGGCATCAGCGATGCCGCGATCATGATGCGGACGATTTCGGAATCCGGCGCGGGCATGTCCGGCGCTTCCGCCATTCATATGAACGTGTTCGGACTCAATCCGGTGGTGGTTTTCGGCACCGAGGCGCAATGCCGGCGCATGTTGCCGCCGATCGTCTCCGGCAAGGAGCGCTCCTGTTTCGCGGTGACGGAGCCGAACACCGGGCTCAACACCACACAGCTCAAGACGCGCGCGGTGCGGCAGGGCGACAAGTATGTCGTCAACGGTCAGAAGGTCTGGATTTCGACCGCGCAAGTGGCCGAGAAAATTCTTCTGCTGGCGCGCACCACGCCGCTGGAAGACGTGAAGTCGCCGACCCATGGCCTGAGCCTGTTCTATACCGACTTCGACCGTTCGCGGATCGCGGTGCATGAGATCGAGAAGATGGGCCGCAAGGCGGTCGACTCCAACGAACTGTTCTTCGAGAACTTTGAAATTCCAGTCGACGATCGCATCGGCGAGGAAGGTCGCGGCTTCGAATATATTCTGCACGGCATGAATCCGGAGCGCATCCTGATCGCGGCCGAGGCGGTAGGGCTCGGCAAGCTGGCGCTGTCGCGTGCGGCGGCCTATGCCAAGAGCCGCATCGTGTTCAATCGGCCTATCGGCCAGAATCAGGCGATCCAGCATCCGCTCGCCAAGAACTGGATGGAACTGGAAGCAGCGTGGCTGATGGTGATGTCGGCGGGCTGGCAGTATGACAAAGGCATGTCCTGTGGACCGGCTGCCAACGCGGCGAAGTATCTCGCGGCGGAAGCCGGATTTCAGGCTTGCGAGCAGGCGGTGATGACCCACGGCGGCTTCGGCTACGCCAAGGAATTTCACGTTGAGCGCTACATGCGCGAGGTGATGATCCCGCGCATCGCACCGATCAGCCCGCAGCTTGTGCTCTCCTTCATCGCCGAGAAGGTGCTCGGTTTGCCGAAGTCATATTGAGGGCATGCGAGCATGAGCTTTATTACCGGCGTCGGATTGACGGCTTTCGGCAAGCACGAAGGATCGTCGACGCTCGATCTGATGAGTGTAGCGGCCGAGCAGGCAATCGCCGATGCCGGGCTAAAGCGCGATGAGATCGACGGTCTGGTGTGTGGCTATGCCACCACCATGCCGCATATCATGCTGGCGACGGTGTTTGCCGAACACTTCGGCATTCGCCCGTCCTATTGCCACGCGGTTCAGGTCGGTGGCGCCACCGGCATGGCGATGACGATGCTGGCGCATTGCATCGTCGAGGGCGGCGTCGCGCGGAATGTGCTGGTGGTCGGCGGCGAGAACCGTCTGACGGGACAGAGCCGCGACGCATCGGTGCAGGCGTTGGCGCAGGTCGGCCATCCCGTTTACGAAGTGCCGCTCGGCCCGACGATACCGGCCTATTACGGCCTCGTCGCCTCGCGCTATATGCACGAATACGGTGTAACCGAAGAAGACCTCGCCGAGTTCGCCGTGCTGATGCGTCGCCACGCCGCCGAACATCCAGGCGCGCAGTTTCACGAACGGATTACGGTTGCCGATGTCATGGCCTCAAAACCGGTGGCGTCGCCGCTGAAACTGCTCGACTGCTGCCCGGTGTCCGATGGCGGTGCGGCATTCGTCGTCAGTCGCGAGCCGACCGGCGCAGTCGGCGTGAAGGTGAGGGGCTGCGCGCAGGCGCATACGCATCAGCACATCTCTGCGGCGCCGGCTTTGAGTGAGTTCGGCGCCGAGATCGCCATCGCGCGTGCCAAGGCCGACAGCGGTCTCTCGATAGCCGATGTGCGTTACGCCGCGGTCTACGACAGCTTCACCATTACGCTGGCGATGCTGCTGGAGGACCTGGGACTTGCCGCGCGTGGCGAGGCGGCTGCGCGCGTTCGCTCCGGCTATTTCGATCGCGACGGCGTGATGCCGTTGAACACCCACGGTGGACTGATGAGCTATGGCCATTGCGGCGTCGGCGGCGCCATGGCGCATATGGTCGAAACCCAGTTGCAGATGACCGGGCGCGCGGGCAATCGTCAGGTGAAAGATGCGTCGATTGCGCTGCTGCATGGCGATGGCGGCGTGCTGTCGTCACACGTCAGCATGTTTCTGGAGCGGGTGCGATGACTGCTGCAACTGAACCGGCAAATCCGGGTTGGACCGAAGGCGGCGCGGCCATCGTTTTTCAGCGCTGCAACGCGTGTGGGGCAAAGCAGTATTTTCGCCGTGCCTTCTGTCACGCGTGCGGCAGCACCGAACTGAGCGTACTGAGTGCCGAAGGTACCGGCACCGTCTATGCGGTGTCGCATGTGACGCGTGCGCCGACACCGGAAGCGCGGGCACACGGCCCATATACAATCGTCCTTGTCGATGCCGACGAAGGCTTTCGTCTGATGGCGCACGGCGCCCACGATCTCGCGATAGGCGACAGGGTCAGTGCAACATTCAATCGCTTTATCGACGGTCTCGTGCCGTATTTTGAAAGGACTACATCATGAGCCGTTTGAGGGCCGCCCTCGATCCGCGTTCCGTTGCCATCATCGGAGCCTCGGAAAATTACAACAAGGTTGGCGGTCGGCCGGTCCACTACCTCGACAAGTTCGGATTCAAGGGCAAGATCTTTCCGATCAATCCGACGCGGCAGGAAGTGCAGGGGCACAAGTGTTATCCGAGCCTCGCCGATCTGCCCGAAGCGCCTGAAATGGTGATCGTCGCGGTGGCGGGCGATAACGCCATCGGCGCGGTGGAGGATTGCGCGGCGCGCGGCGTCAAGGTCGCGGTGGTGATGGCGTCCGGCTTCGGCGAAGTTGATGCCGTGGCCGGCAAGGCCAAGGAGCGCCACATGGTGGAGGTGGCGCACAAGGCGGGAATGCGCATCGTCGGTCCGAACTCACAAGGGCTCGCCAATTTTGGCACCGGCGCCATCGCCAGTTTCTCGACGATGTTCATGGATATGGAGCGCGCCGAAGGCCACGTCGCGATGCTGAGCCAGAGCGGGGCGCTATCCACGGTGCCGGTCGGCTTCCTGCGCCAGAAGGGCATCGGCGTTCGTCATACCCATGCGACCGGCAACGATGCGGATATCAATGTCGGCGAACTTGCTGTGGCGGTGGCGGAAGATCCCGAGGTCAAGCTGCTGCTGCTCTATCTCGAAAGCATCCCGCAGACGAAATACCTGGAAGAGCTCGCGGCGGTGGCGCTCGATCGCAATCTGCCGATCGTCGCGCTGAAATCCGGCCGCACCGAAGCCGGGCGGCAGGCGGCGCAATCGCACACTGGCGCGCTCGCCAACGAGGATCGCGTGGTCGATGCGTTCTTCGAACATCACGGCATCTGGCGCGCGCCGGATATGCGGGGGCTGGTGGAAGCGACTGAACTTTATTTGAAGGGCTGGAAGCCGAACGGCCGGAGGCTGGTGGCGATCAGCAACTCTGGCGCGGTGTGCGTGATGACGGCGGATGCGGCGACATCGGCGGGGATGCCGATGGCGAAGCTCGCGCCCGACACAGACAAGAAGCTCAAGGGCATTCTGCCGACCTTCGCCACCACCACCAACCCGATCGATCTCACCGCGGCGCTACTGTCCAACAGCCGGCTGTTCGGCGATATCTTGCCGGTGATCGCGGAAGACCCGGCGGCCGATGCGTTCCTCATCGGCGTGCCGGTGGCCGGGCCGGGCTATGACGTGCCAGCCTTTGCGCGGGACGCAGCCGCGTTCGGCAAGCAGACCGGCAAGCCGCTGGTGGTTGCGGCGACGCAGAAGAGCGTCGCCGATGAGTTCGCCGCGGAAGGCATTACTGTGTTCCCGACGGAAGTGGAGGGCGTCGCCGCGCTCAATCAGTTCCTGTCGCATCACGAATTGATGGCGCGAACTCGCGCACGCCGCGCGGAGCGCGCAAAGCCCGGCACGGCAGCGGCCGCACCGACCGGCTCGACGCGGATGCTGAACGAGGCGGACAGTCTTGCCTTGCTGGCGGCGAGAGGAATTCCGGTGGTGGCGCATCGGCTGTGCCATTCGCGCGCGGAAGCGATCGCGGCATTCGAGGCCATCGGTGGGCCCGTGGTGGTGAAGGGTTGCTCCGCCGATATCGCGCACAAGTCCGAACTCGGTCTGGTCAAGCTTGGCGTTAGTACGCGCGACGCGACCGCCGATATCTACAGCGAGATGGAGGAGATCATACGCAGGCAGGGCGCGCAGTTCGACGGCGTCATCGTCGCGGCGATGGCCGGCGGACGACGCGAGATCATGATCGGCGCGCATCGCGATCCGGTGTTCGGGCCGGTGGTGGCGATGGGTGACGGCGGCAAGTATGTTGAGATTTTCCGCGACACCACTTTGCTGCTGCCGCCGTTCTCGCAGGCCGACGCGGTGGATGCGCTACAACGCCTGCGCGTCGCGCCGCTGTTCGCCGGCGTGCGCGGCGAGCCGCCAATGGACGTGGCCGCATTGAGCGATGCCATTGTCAAGATCGGCGCGCTGATGGTCGATCCCGAGGCTCGCGTGATGAGCCTCGATCTCAACCCGGTGATGCTCGACAGCGACGGCAGGGGATGCGTGGTGGTCGACGCTGTGGTGTTCCAGGCGACCTAGCGTCTCGCGTGTCTATCAGCTTCGTGCGGGAACGATCACGGTGCTGCGGCTGCATAGCAGCCGCGCTACCATGATCGTCGGCGCCAGGATTGCGAGACCAAGCATCGTCACCTGCCACTGCGATAGCGGCATGATGCCGCCGCCCGGCGTCGCGACGATGATGCCACCGAGGATCAGTAGGACTCGGATCGGCCATTCCAGCGCAGCGGCGCGGCGCAGGTCGCCGACGCCGATCTGGTAGCCCTGGATGCCGCCGCAGATGAACACGGTGCCGAATGCGATCAGCGCCATGAGGCCAACGCCTGCGAGATAGTTGCCCTGCATCACCAGCGCGGGATTGAGCACGAAGAAGAACGGGATGAAATAGATGATGGAGCCGACCCACATCGATTCCCATCCTGTTTTCATTGCTGGCGACCCCGCTATGCCAGCGGCGGCGAAGGATGCAATCGCTACAGGGGGCGTAATCGAAGACAGCATCCCCCAATAGAAGATGAACATATGCACCGCCATGCGATTCAAGCCGACCTTCTCAAGGGCTGGCGCGATCAGGATGGCGAGGAAGATGTAGCAGGCGGTGGTGGTCAACCCGAGTCCGAGAATCAGGCTGGTCACCGCGCACATCACCAGCAGCAGGAAGGCGTTGTCGCCGGCGATACGCAGCAGGTCGTTGGCGAGGCTTGAGATCACGCCGGTCATGGAGAACGCGCCGATCAACAGGCCACAACCGGCAAGGATCGCGGCGAGTTCGACGAAGGTGCGGCCGTTGACCTCGAAGAACTTGCCGATCGTCGCCATGGTCCAGCGTGTGTCTTTCGAAAACAACTGGTTCAGCACCAGCAGCAGCGCCGTGGCGTAGAACGGCGCATGGCTCTCGCGCTTGAAATACAGCAGCATGATGATCAGCAGCGCGATGACGAAGATGTAGTACCAGCCTTCCTTCACGGCATCCCATGCGCGCGGCAGTTCGGAACGCGGAATGCCGGCGAGGCCATGCCGCGCGGCATAGGCGTCCACCTGCAGGAACAGACCGGTGTAATAGAGCGCTGCCGGGATGATGGCGGCGACTGCGACCTCGGCATAGCTGACGTTGAGGAATTGCGCGATCACAAAGGCGGTGGCGCCCATCACCGGCGGCGCGAGCACAGCGCCGGTGGAGGCGCAGGCTTCGATGGCGGCGGCATAAGAGGCGCGGAATCCGCTTTTCTTCATCACCGGGATGGTCATGGTGCCGGCAGTGAGCACGTTGGAGATGATCGATCCCGACATCATGCCGAGCAGGCCGCTGGCGAAGATGCAAACCTTCGCCGCGCCGCCGCGAAACGTGCCGCACAGCGCGAAGGCGATATTGATGAAGAATTTGCCGGCGCCGGTCATCATCAGCGCAACGCCAAACACCAGGAAGCCGATCACCGTATCGGCGAAGGCCTGGATCGGAATGCCGAGCAGGCTTTCGCCGGACAGCATGTGATAGGCGGTGGCCTGCTCCAGTGTCGATTGTGTTCCGCGCAACGGCCCGAGCCAGCTTGCGTCGGCGAACAGCGGATAGAGCGTGAAGGGCAGGATGCAGAGCAGCAGGCTCCAGCCGCCGGTGCGTCGCAGCGCCTCCATCAGCATCGCCCACATCACGAGGCCGGCGAGAAAGGCGGCGGTCGGCGCGCCGCCGAATTCCCAACCGGCCTCCGCAGCCTTGCGAATATGCGCCATCAGCACCAGCGAGGCGACGAAGGTGATGATGGCGAGCGCGATGTCGTACCAGGGAATTCTGTCGAGGCTTGCGCGCTCTGATCCTGGAAAGATCAGATAGGTGAACGGCAGCATCAGAGCGATCAGCAGATAGAAGTATTCGGTGTTGAGCTGGGTATAGCCGACGAAGAAGCGCAAGGCGAATTGCTGGTTGATGCAAAGGAAAATCGTCGCCGCCGTCGCCACGATCAGCGCGATGCGCCAGAACCCGCGCAAGGTTCGCACCCGGGTGGTCTCGGATTCCTGCATGGTCGCATGGGGATCTTCGAAAACTATGCGATTCACGTCATCGCCGGACGGCTTTGCCTGAGAAGCGGCGGCCGTCGCGGCGGTGACGCCAGCGGAATCCGGTTGCGACATCAGCGTTCCTTTGCGGTAGGCGCGCCGCCTGGATCAAGCGATCCGGCGACGGCCTTCGGGACCAGTTTTCAATGAGATGACGATTTCAAATGGATCTCAGTCGAACGGGTCGGGCAGCTTGGCTTGCGCGAGAGCCGCCCTGCGAGCGGCGGTCCAGCCGTCAGCGAACTTGTCGTCCGGCGGATTGGTCTTGGTGTAGGTCGTCCACGCTGCGGCGAGAACCTGCTGGCGTTTGATCAGGCCGTCGTTGTGGGTCTGATCCTCTGCGGTCCAGTGTCCGGCTTCCTTGAGCGCCTTCACGGTGCCGGGATGGAACGGCAGCACCCACTTCATGGTCTGGCGCTTCACATCGAGGCCGGCGGCGCCCGGCACGTCGTTCTTGTAGCTGTCGTAGCCGTTGATCATCGCCTTGACGATTGGATAGACGGTCTCGACCGACTCCGTGCCGTAGGCGACGAACAGCGGGTAGGGGTAGGTACCCATCTCGATGGGCTTGTCCTTCGCGATCCCGGCGCCGCATGACACGGTGTGTGGCGTGAAGTAGGGCCCGACCTTCTGCGCGCGCTCCCAGCCAGCCTTATCGCTCTTCGCCATCACCGGCCACATCAGGCCGCGCGGCGAGGTTTCGGCTTCCTTGGCCTGGCCCGAAATGGTCGATGCGAAAGCACCGTCAACGTCGTTGTTGATGATGCCTTTCCACATCGCGCCGTAGCTGGCGAATTCGACGATCTTCACGTCGTTCTTGGTGAGGCCGGCAAAGGCGATGATCGCGAGTGCGTTCTGGTTGAGCGCCGGCGAGCCGACCACGAAGCCGAGACGTTTGCCTTTGAAGTCCTTCAGGTCCTTCACGCCGATATCGTTGGCGATGCCGACGGAGAGGCCGTTGCAGTCCACGGTGGAAAGCATCAACTGGATCGGCTGCGGTCCCCACTCCTTGGCGCCGAACTCGAACACGCCTTCCTGTGCGAAATAACTGCCGGTGCCCATCGCCGAGGCAACAGCACGGCCGGCGCGCAGCGGAGCGAGGCGGGCGACGTCATTACCCGCGGGCAGCACGCGAACGCTCGAATTGTACTTCTCCTTCATCATCTTGCCGACGGCGACGGCGATGTTGAAGCCGGACGAGCCGGTGTCGTAAGCGGTGAATGTCAGCGATGACGGCAATTTCACATCATCGGCGCGCACGGCAGATGACAACAGTAACGTCGCGCCAGCGGCGGCAATAGCAGTGCGTGCAACGATTGAACGAAGCATGGTGCCCCTCCCCATATGTATAGCGTCCGCTTCGCGGATCACGTTATCGTGCGAAGATCATGTCATCGCTGGCGATGCTTGGCAACGCCCGCGCGATGAATCGACCCGCTTCGCGTGTTTCGCTATAAGGAATATGGAACCGGCAGGAGCCGGTAATCGGCTTATGCGATTGCTTCGGCAGTTGTGGTGAGGGTGAGGCGCATTGTCGCGCATGGCTATCGTCGATCATGCGGGTTGCGATGATCGGGGCGCGGTCCCACCCTCGTGATGAGATTGATTCCGGCGACTGCCGGTGAATGTGCGCGATGACGTCGAGTTCATCACGCCACGATCGATCGGCCAGCGAAGATGCAATTCGCTGGCCGCATCGGATCAAGATTCGATCGTTGCGACGACCTGGCCTTCTGCAACAACGTCGTCGATCTTGACGAGAACGGTCTTGACGGTGCCGCCGTTCGGCGCGCCGACCGGAAGCTCCATCTTCATGGCCTCGACCAGAATGATGTCGTCGCCTTCGCCGATCTGATCTCCGACATTCGCGACCAGCGCACACACCCGCCCGGCGACCTCAGTGACAACCTTGGTTTCGGCCATTCTTCTGTTCTCCGTTTCTCTGATTGCAGCCCTATGCCAACCGCCGGAAGCTTTCGCGTGCTCGGGGCGAGGGCGCAATAAAAACCCCCGGCGAACTCATCGATCCACCGGCGGGAGCGACATAATGTTTGTCGTTGCAGATTGCCCAAGGTAGTTTATTCTGCAAGTGGAATTTAATTTCGTATTACGGAATACGGTGGATCCGGATCGTAGCGTGCGGTCGGAGTGCGCTCGCCAGCGATCCTTGCGTGCCCGTGACTTGCTTGCCTGTGACTTTCATGTGTTTGCGACGTTCAGGATGGGAGGATTGATGGGGCGACGATCAGAGCGGCTAACCAGGGCTGGACACCTCGCCGATCTTTCCGGCGGCAATGACGTCATTCAGGTGGTGTCACGCGCGTTCGACGTGCTGCGCTGTTTCGAGGGACACGAAACCCGCCTCGGCAATCTGGAGATATCCAATCGCTGTGGTCTGCCGCGATCGACCGTCTCCCGCCTGACGCATACGCTGACCCGCATGGGACAGTTGATCTATCTCCCGCACGATCAGAAGTATCGCATCGGGCCGAGCGCGGTGGCGATGAGCACCTCGATGATGCGCGGCTGGCAGGTGCGCGATTTCATCAGGGATCAGCTCCGCGATGTCGCGGCGGATATTCCCGGCACCGTCGGTTTCGTCATCCCGGATCGCTTCGAACTGGTCTATCTCGAATACGCGCGCTCGGCGGCGGCGCTCGGCTTGCATTCGGGCGTCGGTACGCGGATCGCGATGGGACGCACCGCTGCCGGTCACGCCTATGTTGCCGCGCTCGATGAAGCCTCCGCCAATGCGCTGATCACGGAAATGGAGCGCGAGTGTCCGGAGGACGCCAAGGCGCTGCGACCGCGCATGGAAGCGAACCGCCGTCATCTTCAGGAAAAGGGGTATGTCATCACGTGCGGGCTGTGGAGCCCGCACATCAACGGCATCGCGATCCCGATCTGGTCGCCGCAGTACCAGACTTACGCCGTGATCACCATCGGCGTGCTGTCGGCGATGTACGACGAGCAACGGCTGCATGACGAAGTCGCGACGCCATTGCGCGACCTGGTGCGCGGCATCGAAGCGGCTTTGTCGCGTCCTGACGCGGATGTCTTCCGCCGTGCGCCCGAGCAATCCTCGGCCTCAAACAACAAAACAATAATCAACTCGGAGAACATGAATGACTTGGCAGCCGGAACTCGACGATCTCGCTCGCCGCGAGGACTTCGCGCGGCAGATGGGCGGCGTTGACAAGGTTAAGCGACAGCGAGACCAGGGCCGGCTGAATGTTCGCGAGCGCATCGACAAACTGGTCGATGATGGCAGCTTCCATGAAATGGGTGCGGTCTCCGGGATCGGCGAATACAGCGCCAGCGGCGCGCTTGAAAAGCTGACGCCGGCGAATTGCATCTTCGGCCGCGCGAGAGTCGACGGACGGACTGTGGTTGTCGTCGGTGACGACTTCACCGTGCGCGGCGGCTCTGCCGATGCCTCGATCGGCGCCAAGCCGTTGATGGCCGAGGAAATGGCGCGCGACTTTCGCCTCCCGATCATCCGCGTGATCGAAGGCTCCGGCGGCGGCGGCTCAGTCAAAACCATCGAAACCAAGGGCGCGGCCAATCTGCCCGGCGGCATCGGCGGCACGCGCTGGTATGCGGCAACGACGGGCAACATGGCGCGGGTGCCGGTGGTCGGCCTCGGGCTCGGCTCTGTCGCGGGCCTCGGCGCGGCGCGGCTCGCCGCGAGCCATTATTCGGTGATGACCAAGACGTCGGCGATGTTCGTCGCCGGTCCGCCGGTGGTGGCGCGGCTCGGCCAGCAACTCGACAAGCAGGAGCTTGGCGGCTGGCAGATTCAGACCAAGGCGGGCGCCATCGATCATGCGGTGGATACCGAGGAAGAGGCGTTCGAATGCGCCAGGCGCTTCCTGTCCTATCTGCCGTCGTCGGTGCATGAACTGCCGCCGACGCTGCCGTGTGACGATGATCCGGAACGCTCCGACGAGAAGCTGATGAAGGCGGTGCCGCGCAACAAGCGGCAGGTCTACAAGATGCGGCCGATCATCGAAACTTTGGTGGACAAAGGTTCGTTCTTCGAGATTGGCCAGAATTTCGGACGCTCGATCATCGCCGGACTGGCGCGGCTGGAAGGCCGCGCAGTGCTGTTGCTCGCCAGCGATCCGTATCACTACGGTGGTTCGTGGACCTCGGACACTTGCGACAAGGTGATCCGCTTTGTCGATCTGGCTGAGACGTTCCACCTGCCGGTGGTCTATCTGATGGATTGCCCAGGTTTCATGATCGGGCTTGAGGCAGAAAAGACCGCGACCATCCGTCATGGTGTGCGCGCAATGGCGGCGGTGAACCAGAGCACGGTGCCGTGGTGCACGATCATCGTCCGCAACGCCTTCGGCGTCGCTGCCGTGGTGCATCAGCCGGCGGATCGCTACTCGATGCGTTATGCGTGGCCGTCGGCCTCATGGGGCTCGCTGCCGCTGGAAGGCGGCATCGAGGCGGCCTATCGCGCCGACATCGAAGCCGCGGAGGACCCGCAGGCCAAGATGCGCGAGATCGAGGATCGGCTGAACAAGCTGCGCTCGCCGTTCCGCTCGGCCGAGAAGTTCTGGGTTGAGGAGGTCATCGATCCGCGCAAGACGCGTTCGCTGCTCTGCGAGTTCGCGCGTCTCGCCGAACCGCTGCGCACGCCGGGCGTCGCTGGCAACATGGCGATCCGCCCGTAAGCGGGGCTTAGTGCGGTATGCGTTCCACGGCGATCGCCGTGGCTTCGCCGCCGCCGATGCACAGTGACGCGATGCCGCGCCGAAGGTTGCGGGCTTCCATTGCGTGCAGCAACGTCACGATCAATCGCGCGCCGGTGGCGCCGATCGGATGGCCTAGCGCACAAGCGCCGCCGTTGACGTTGAGTTTGTCGCGCTGGATTCCGAGGTCGCGCGCGGCAGCCATTGGCACCACCGCGAATGCTTCATTGATCTCGAACAGATCGACATCATCGACGCTCCAGCCGACCTTGTCGAGCAGCTTGCGGATTGCCGGGATGGGAGCCGTGGTGAACCATTGCGGCTCCTGGCTGTGGGTCGCGTGGCCCCTGATCTCGGCGAGCACCGGCAGACCATGGTGGTTGGCGGTCGAGCGCAAGGTGAGGGCCAGCGCGGCCGCGCCGTCTGCATTGGCGGAAGACGCCGCCGGCGTGATGGTGCCGTTGGCTCGGAATGCCGGCTTGAGGCCGGGAATTTTCGCCGGGTCCACTTTCAGCGGATGCTCGTCGTTGAGGATGGCACGTGGTCCCGCTTTTTCGACCACGGTGAGCGGGATGATTTCGTTGGCGAATGCGCCGCTCTCGACCGCGTGACGCGCGCGCGTCAACGTCTCCATGGCGTAGGCATCTTGGTCCTTGCGGGTGAACTGATAGGCTTCGGCGGTGGCTTCGCCGAAATCGCCCATAGAACGTCCGACTTCGTAAGCATCCTCGAGACCATCCATCAGCATATGATCGATGATGCGATCATGCCCGACGCGATAGCCGCCGCGCGCCTTTGTCAGCAGATAGGGTGCGTTGGTCATGCTCTCCATGCCGCCGGCCACGACGATATTGGCTGAGCCGGCCTTGATGATGTCGTGCGCCAGCATGGTGGCTTTCATGCCCGAGCCACACACCTTGTTGACGGTGGTGGCGCCGGTGGCGTCCGGCAGTTTCGCGCCGCGCGCGGCCTGCCGCGCAGGCGCCTGTCCCTGACCTGCGGGCAGAACGCAGCCCATGAAGACTTCATCGATCTGTTCGGAAGACAGCTTGGCGCGTTCGACGGCGGCG
>JAFKKM010000157.1 GCA_017305555.1 Hyphomicrobiales bacterium
GGACATAGGGCGCGATCGACGGGATGGCGCCGAAGCGCAGCGGCCCCGCGAGCGTGTCGCCCTGCGCGCGGGCGACATCGACGATGTCACGGGCGGCGGCGAGTACGCGGGCGGCGCGCTCCGCGATGTCCCGTCCGGCCTTGGTGAGCATGACCCGACCACGGCTGCGCTCGATCAGTTTGACGCCGAGGGTCTTCTCCAGCTCCTGGATCTGCATCGACAGTGCAGGCTGGGTCACCGCGCATCGCTCGGCGGCGCGGCCGAAATGGCGCGTCCGCGCGACCGCGTCGAAATAGCGCAGTTGTTTCAACGACAACATGACGCGGCTCGATCCTTCATCAGTTTTTATTATCAAGAACTATTCTTAATACGATTAGACCTGATGGGCAATGCGACCTAAGCTCAATGAATGGCGGCTGAGAAGACAGCCCGAAGACCGCCGCAAGGTGAGGCATGAGCGAAGCAGACACGATGACGATCATGACGATGGCTGCGGCGATGCGCGGAATGCGGAGTGCCCAGGTCTTCAATGTCATTGTCTGCGATGCGGCGTTCGCCGCGCATCGCGCGCCCTGACCTTTGCAGGCGGGCCATGTGGCCCGCGCACCGAAACGACTGCCGCCGCGACAAGGCGCACCCACGGGAATGTGTCCGGCGACACCATCCTGATTTTGCAATCGTTCTATATCGCTCGACCAGAACAACCATCCAACGCAACTGGAGAACACCATGGACGCAAAGACTGACGACAAGGGCGCCGGCAAGTGCCCGTTCACCGGAGGCGCACACGGACCGAGCAATCGCGAATGGTGGCCGAACCTGCTCGATCTTCAGGTTCTGCATCGCCATTCCGACCTGTCCGACCCGATGGGCGAGACGTTCGACTACGCCGCCGAGTTCAAGACGCTCGATCTCAACGCCGTCATGACCGATCTCAAGGCAATGATGACCGACTCGCAGGATTGGTGGCCGGCCGACTTCGGCCACTACGGCGGCCTGATGGTCCGCATGGCGTGGCATAGCGCCGGCACCTATCGCATCACCGACGGGCGCGGCGGCGCCGGCGGCGGCCAGCAGCGCTTCGCGCCGCTGAATTCGTGGCCGGACAACGTGCTGCTCGATCGCGCCCGCCGCCTGCTGTGGCCGATCAAGCAGAAGTACGGCCGCAAGATTTCATGGGCCGACCTCTATGTGCTCGCCGGCAACGCCGCGCTGGAATCGATGGGCTTCAAGACCTTCGGTTACGCCGGCGGCCGCGCCGATCAGTGGGAGCCGCATGAACTGTTCTGGGGGCCGGAAGGAACGTGGCTTGGCGACGAACGCTACAGCGGCGAACGCGAACTCGCGGAGCCGCTGGCGGCCGTGCAGATGGGCCTGATTTACGTCAACCCGGAGGGGCCGAACGGCACGCCTGATCCGGTCGCGGCGGCCAAGGACATCCGTGAGACGTTCCTTCGCATGGCGATGAACGACGAGGAAACCGTGGCACTGATCGCCGGCGGCCACACCTTCGGCAAGACCCACGGCGCGGGCGATGCCGCGCTGGTCGGTCCGGCGCCGGACGCGGCTGCGATCGAGGATCAGGGTCTTGGCTGGAAGAGCAAGTACGGCACCGGCAAGGGCGGCGACGCCATCGGCAGCGGTCTTGAAGTGACCTGGACCCAGACCCCGACCAAGTGGGACAACAACTTCTTCGACACCCTGTTCAAGTTCGAATGGGAGCTGGAAAAGAGCCCGGCCGGCGCCAACCAGTGGCGTGCGAAGAACGCCCCCGCGATCACGCCGGACGCTCACGACAAGACGAAGATGCATGTGCCGACCATGCTGACCACCGATCTGTCGCTGCGTTTCGATCCGGCCTACGGCAAGATCTCGAAGCGCTTCCACGAGAATCCGGACCAGTTCGCGGATGCGTTCGCGCGTGCCTGGTTCAAGCTCACCCATCGCGACATGGGGCCGCGCGAGCGCTACCTCGGCGCGATGGTGCCGAAGGAAGTGCTGATCTGGCAGGACCCGATTCCGGCGGTCGATCACAAGCTGGTCGACGACAAGGACGTCGCGGACCTGAAGGCGAAGGTTCTCGCCTCGGGCCTCACCGTGCCGCAACTGGTCTCGACGGCGTGGGCTTCGGCCTCGTCGTTCCGTGGCTCCGACAAGCGCGGCGGCGCCAACGGTGCCCGCATCCGCCTGGCTCCGCAGAAGGACTGGGAGGTTAACCAGCCGAAGCAGCTCGCGACCGTGCTGGCCAAGCTGGAAGCCATCCAGAAGGAGTTCAATGGCGCGGCCGGCGGCGGCAAGAAGATCTCGCTCGCCGACCTGATCGTGCTGGCGGGTGCCGCGGCGGTGGAGAAGGCTGCCAAGGACGGCGGCGTCGACGTCAAGGTGCCGTTTACGCCGGGCCGCATGGACGCCTCGCAGGAGCAGACCGACGTGGAGTCGTTCGCGCCGCTCGAGCCGCGTGCCGATGCGTTCCGCAACTATGTCGGCAACCGGCACCAGTTCATGGGTCCGGAAGAGTCGATGGTGGATCGCGCGGAGCTTCTCGACCTGACGGCGCCGGAACTGACGGTGCTGATCGGCGGCCTGCGCGTGCTCGGGGCCAATGCCGGCGATTCCAAGCATGGCGTCTTCACCCAGCAGGTCGGCAAGCTGACGAATGATTTCTTTGTCAACCTGCTGACCATGGACACCGAATGGCAGCCGACCGGCGACAACCTCTACGAGGGCCGCGACCGCAAGACCAAGGCGGCGAAGTGGACCGCCACCCGCGTCGACCTGATCTTCGGGTCGCACTCGCAGCTTCGCGCCTTCGCCGAAGTTTATGCCTGTAGCGATTCCAAGGCGAAGTTCGCCAAGGATTTCGTGGCGGCCTGGACCAAGGTGATGGACGCTGACCGGTTCGATCTGGCCTGATCGGCACCGGCGTTTCCCTTCCAGAGCCGCGGCGAGCCCTCGCCGCGGCTCTTTTCGTTGCAGCGGCCTCAAAAACGGCATCCTGCTAAATGCAGGGCAGCCTTCCAAAAATCGCCGCGAGGGCTTATCTTGATGATTGTACAGTGGAACCTTGATTGCGCTGCGGGCTTCTGCCAGCCCCGACACTCTGCTAGGTTCCGGATCAAACCCAACCGCAGCCAATGCCACCATCATCTGGTTTCGGGAGTGCCCGCAACCACGGAGGACCGATGACCGCCGCCATCAGCAAAGCGCAACAATCCGGGCCCGCGCCCACCGGCATCCCTGACATGAAAGTCTCGGTCCGTCAGGTCTTCGGCATCGACAGTGACCTCGAAGTGCCCGCCTTCTCCGAGAGCGACCCGCATGTGCCGGACGTCGATCCCGATTACCGTTTCGATCGGCCGACCACGCTGGCCATTCTTGCCGGCTTCGCCCACAACCGCCGCGTCATGGTCACCGGCTTCCACGGCACTGGCAAATCGACCCACATCGAGCAGGTCGCGGCGCGGCTGAACTGGCCCTGCGTCCGCGTCAACCTCGACAGCCACATCAGCCGTATCGATCTGGTCGGCAAGGACTCCATCGTCATCAAGGACGGCAAGCAGGTCACCGAATTCCGTGACGGCATCCTGCCGTGGGCGCTTCAGCATAACGTCGCGCTGGTGTTCGACGAATACGACGCCGGCCGCCCCGACGTGATGTTCGTGATCCAGCGCGTGCTGGAAGTCTCCGGCCGCCTGACGCTGCTCGACCAGAACAAGGTGATCCGGCCGCATCCCTCGTTCCGGCTGTTCGCCACCGCCAACACCGTCGGTCTCGGGGATACCTCGGGCCTCTATCACGGCACCCAGCAGATCAACCAGGGCCAGATGGACCGCTGGTCGATCGTCTCCACGCTGAACTATCTGCCGCACGACAACGAGGTCGAGATCGTGCTGGCGAAGGCGCATCACTATCGCACGGCGGAAGGCCGCGACACCGTCAACAAGATGGTGCGGCTGGCGGACCTCACCCGCAACGCTTTCGCCAACGGCGATCTCTCGACGGTGATGAGCCCGCGCACGGTGATCACCTGGGCCGAGAACACGCAGATTTTCGGCGACCAGGCGTTCGCGTTCCGCCTCACCTTCCTCAACAAGTGCGACGAGCTGGAGCGTCCGCTGGTGGCCGAGTTCTATCAGCGCTGCTTCAATGTCGAACTGACGGAATCGGCGCTCAACGTGGCGCTGAGCTGATCTCTGCCCCTTCTCCCCTCGCGGGAGAGGGTGGCTTCGCGAAGCGAAGACGAGTGAGGGGCTTTTGTTTTCGTCGTCCCCGCGAAGGCGGGGACGACCTGCGGAAAGACCGCGATGAGCACACCACCAAGCAACAAATTCCGTACCGGTGCGAAGGAAGCGCCTGCCGAGCCGTTCAAGCGCGCGGTGAGTTCGTGCCTGCGCGCCATCGCGAAAACGCCCGAGCTTGAGGTGTCGTTTGCATCCGAGCGTCCCGGCCTCGCGCCCGGCAAGGCGCGGCTGCCGGAGCCGGCGCGCAAACTTTCGAAGCGAGACGCCGCCATCGTGCGCGGCCACGCCGATTCCATCGCGCTGAAACTCGCTTGTCATGATCCGAAAGTGCATCGCAAGCTGATGCCGGGCAATCCGCAGGCGCGCAGCGTTTTCGAGGCCATGGAGCAGGCGCGCGTCGAAGCCATCGGCTCGCGCCGCATGTCGGGCGTCGCGAAAAACCTCACCGCGATGCTCGACGATCATTTCCATCGCGGCAAGTTCGACGAGATCACCGACCGCGCCGACGCGCCGCTGGCGGATGCGCTGGCGATGCTGGTGCGCGAGCGCCTCACCGGCCTCGCGCCGCCGGAGGCCGCGCGCAAGGTGGTCGATCTGTGGCGGCCGGTGCTTGAAGACAAAATCGGCGCGCGGCTCGACCGGCTGGATCGCCTTACAGAAGACCAGGCGCGGTTCGGCGACGCGGTGCACGATCTGCTGCACCAGCTTGATCTCGGCGACGATCGCGACGCCGATGCCGAGGAAGACGAGAACCAGGACGAGAACAAGGAAGGCGAGAACGACCAGTCCGGCTCTGACGGTTCGCCCGATTCCGACTCCGCGCAGGAGATGAGCGCGGAGCAGGCGGAGGCGACCACCGACGAAATGTCTGACGCCGCGATGGAAAGCGCGCAGGCTTCCGCCAGCGACAGCTTCGATGACGAAGAGCTTGGCGACGACGAGACGCCGGGCGAGGCGACGCGGCCGCAGGGGCGCGGCGGCAACGAGCCGCGCGGTCCCGAGTATCACGCCTTCGCGCCGAAGTTCGACGAGGTGGTGGCGGCGGAAGACCTCTGCGACCATGACGAACTGGAGCGGTTGCGCAGCTACCTCGACAAACAGCTCGCGCATTTGCAGGGCATCGTGGCGCGGCTCGCTAACCGGCTGCAACGCCGTCTGATGGCGCAGCAGAACCGCGCCTGGGAGTTCGATCTCGAGGAAGGCATTCTCGATCCGGCGCGGCTGTCGCGCGTCGTCACCGATCCGCATCAGCCGCTGTCGTTCATGCGCGAGAAGGATGCGACTTTCCGCGACACCGTGGTGACCTTGCTGCTCGACAATTCCGGCTCGATGCGCGGACGCCCCATTACGGTGGCCGCGACCTGCGCGGACATTCTGGCGCGCACCTTGGAGCGTTGCGGCGTCAAGGTCGAGATTCTCGGCTTCACCACGCGGGCGTGGAAGGGCGGGCAGTCGCGCGAGGCGTGGCTCGCCGCCGGCAAGCCGGCCAATCCGGGCCGCCTCAACGATCTGCGCCACATCATCTACAAGTCCGCCGACGCGCCGTGGCGCCGTGCGCGGAAAAATCTCGGGCTGATGATGCGCGAGGGGCTGCTGAAAGAGAACATCGACGGCGAGGCGCTGGACTGGGCGCACAAGCGGCTGCTCGGCCGCTCCGAACAGCGCAAGATCCTGATGATGATCTCGGACGGCGCGCCGGTCGACGACTCGACGCTGTCGGTGAACGCCGGCAACTACCTCGAACGGCACCTGCGTCACATCATCGAGGAAATCGAGACGCGCTCGCCGGTCGAACTGATTGCCATCGGCATCGGCCACGACGTCACGCGCTACTATCGCCGCGCGGTGACCATCGTGGATGCGGAAGAACTCGGCGGCGCTATCACCGAAAAACTCGCCGAACTGTTCAGCGAAACCCACGAGGCCCCCGCGCCGTCGCACGGACGCGGGGCTCGTCGTCGGCTGCATTCGTAGAGGGTGTCGTCCCTGCGAAGGCAGGGACCCATACGCCGCAGCCTTTCGAGAAAGCGCTGGAGTCGTCGGCATTAATCATGAAAGTCGGTGGCTATGGGCCCCTGCCTTCGCAGGGGCGACCTAGGGGGCAGGTCTTGCATCGTCGCAGCGGCAATTGGCTGAGTGGGTTGCGGTGTTATGCAATCGCTGCAGCCACGACATTGCTACTCGCTGCTGCACCGACCTCCGCGCAAACGCTCAAGCTCGCCGCCGATAATCATCCCACCTCAATCGAGGTTTCCGCGCGCCCGTTGGCAGGATTCGATCTGCGGGATCGGTCGCGCGTGCAGTTCGGGCAGTTGCGATTCCGCTCCGGTCTGGTGCTGACGTCGCCCTATAGCCGCTTTGGCGGATTGTCGAGCTTGCGGCTCGATGCGAGCGGCGAACGCTTTGTGACCGCCAGCGACAGAGGCCGCTGGTTCACCGGGCGTATCGTCTATCGCGGCAAGGAAATGGCCGGGCTCACTGACGTCGAAACCGCGCCGATGCTGGGCGGCGACGGCCGTACCCTGACGTCGCATCGCTGGTACGACACCGAGTCGATGGCGCGCGACGGCAACTGGATCTATGTCGGCATCGAGCGCGTCAATCGCATCGTGCGGTTCGACTTCGGCCGTCAGGGCTTGCGCGCGCGCGCCGAAACCGTGCTGGCGCCCGCCGACATTCGTAAGCTGCCCTACAATTCGGGGCTCGAGGCGCTGGTGGCAGTGCCGAAAGGCTTGCCGCTCGCGGGCACGCTGGTTGCGATTTCGGAGCGCGGTCTCGACGGCGACGGCAACATCAAGGCCTATCTGATCGGCGGGCCGTCGCCGGGATCGTTCGCGGTGCGGCGCACCGATTCATACGATGTTAGTGATGCCGCACTGTTGCCGGACGGCGATCTGCTGCTGCTCGAGCGCAAGTTCGCGTGGCTCGGCGGCATCGGCATCCGCATCCGGCGCATCGCGTTGGCCGCGATCGCGCCTGGCGCGATTGTCGATGGTCCCTCGATCTTCGACGCCGATCTCGGTCAGGAGATCGACAACTTCGAGGGATTGGATGTCCACGTCACCGCCGAGGGCGATACCGTGCTGACGCTGGTGTCCGACGATAATTTTTCGGCGATCCAGCGCACGTTGCTGGTGCAGTTCACCCTGATCGAATGACCCGCCTCCGCTGGCACTTGCGCCGGCGGTGGCTTATCTATCGCGAAGAGTCTTTTGTTTGAGCATGATCTTGTCCAAAAATCGGTTCCCACTTATCGGGATCATGCTCCCATCATCGCAGGCCGTATGCTCATGAATTCCTATCCGCGCAACGTTTCCGCCGTCATCGATCCGGTGAAGCTTGATCGTCTCGCCGAAGTCGCCGTCAAGGTCGGCTTGCAGCTTCGGCCGGGGCAGGACGTGTTCCTCACCGCGCCGTCGAGCGCGCTGCCGCTGGTGAGGCGTATCGCCGAACACGCCTACAAGGCCGGCGCGGGGCTGGTGACGCCGCTGTTGTCGGACGAGGACATCACGCTGGCGCGCTATCGCTTCGCGCGCGACGACAGTTTCGACCGCGCGCCGAACTGGCTCTATGAGGGCGTGGCGAAAGCGTTCGACAACAACACCGCGCGGCTCGCCATCGTCGGCGACGATCCGATGCTGCTGTCCGGCGAGGATGCCGCCAAGGTGGCGCGCGCCAGCAAGGCCAATGCGATGGCCTATCAGCCGGCGCTGTCGCGGATCACCGGTTTCGACGTCAACTGGAATATCGTCGCCTATCCGGGCGCGTCATGGGCCAAGCTGGTCTTCCCGAACGACGACGAAGAA
>JAFKKM010000158.1 GCA_017305555.1 Hyphomicrobiales bacterium
ACTGGCGCCGGCAGGTGGCCGACCTGTACCGCGCGGTGCGCGCGGAGCAGGACGTCGCCGAGGCGCACCGCCGCTGGGTCGCCGGCCGGGAGCGGCTGCTCCGCACGCACCCCGCGTCGCCTGTGCCGGTCGGCGAACGGGCCAGCTACGACGGTCCCCGGGTGGCGCCGAACGACGAGGCGTTCCGCTTCGTCGTCCCCGTGGACCGGTCGGTACCGCCGCAGCGTCGCGAGGCGCGCACCGCGACCGACGGCGTGGTTCCGCTCGAGCGGGTGGGACGGCTGGAGCTGCCGGGCCTCGGCGGCCTGGACGTGTGGTGGGTGGCCGTGTACGGCGGCGGCATCTTCGTCCCCCTGAAGGACGCGACCAGCGGCCGGCAGACGTACGGCGGTGGGCGCTACGTGCTCGACACGGTCAAGGGTGCCGACCTCGGTGGCACGCCCGACGCGCTGGTCGTCGACCTGAACTTCGCCTACCCGCCGTCGTGCGCGTACGACGAGGCGTGGGCCTGCCCGCTGCCGGGACCGGGCAACACGCTGACCGGCGCGGTCCCCGTGGGCGAGCTCTCCCCCGCCTGACCGCCGCGGGAGGCCGTCGGCACACGGCCGTCAGGTGCTGGACCGCACCACCAGCGAGGTCGGCAGCGTGATCGCCGCCGGCGTCTCGCCGTCCACAACCTCGAGCAGCAACCGCACCATCTCCTGGCTGATCCGCGCGAACGGCTGCCGCATCGTCGTCAGCGGCGGGTCGAGCGTCTCGGCCAGGCCGGAGTCGTCGAACCCGCCCACCGCCACGTCGTCCGGCACCGAGCGTCCCGCCTCGCGCAGCGCCTGCATCGCGCCCACGGCCATGAGGTCCGAGCCGACGAACACGGCGTCGAGGTCCGGCCGCCGCTCGAGCAGCGCCCGCATCGCCGCGACGCCGCTCTCGCGCGTGTAGTCGCCGTTCTCCACCAGCGTCTCGTCGAAGTCGTCCCCCAGCTCGGCGCGGTACCCGTCGAGCCGCATCCGACCGCCGGGAGTGTCCAGCGGGCCGGTGATCATCGCGATGGTCCGACGGCCGCGCTCGCGCAGGTGCCGCGTCATCAGCCGCCCACCGCCCAGGTCGTCGGCCGCCACGTACCCCACGGCACCCTCGTGCCCCAGCGGGACGCCGCACGCGATGGTCGGCACCCGCTGCGCGACCAGCGCGTCGACCACCGGGTTGCCGGCGTGGGTGGAGATCAGCAGCACCCCGTCGACGTGCCCGGCGCCGACGTAGCGCAGCACCTGCTGCTGCTCGTCACGGGTGCCGGCCACCATCAGCAGCAGCGGCATGCCCTTGGCCGCGAGCGCCTGCGCGGCACCCCGCAGCAGGATCGAGAAGTTGGGGTCCTCGAACAGCAGGTGCTGCGGCTCGGTCAGCAGGAACGCCACCGAGTTGGCCCGGCCGGTCACCAGGCTGCGCGCGTACTGGTTGGCCTGGAAGCCGGTCTCCTTGATGGCCCGCTCGACGGCCGCCGCCGCCTCCGGCGACACCCAGTGGCCTCCGTTGAGCACCCGGGAGACGGTGCCGCGGGACACGCCGGCCGCAGCCGCGACGTCCACGATCGTCGGCCGCCTGCGTGCGCCCCCTGTCGACTCCATCGGTCCGAACTCTAGGGGGCGTCTGCGGCCCATCAGGCCTTCACCGCACCGGCCGCCAGGTCCACCTGCCAGTACCGCTGCAGGGTGAGGAACAGGGCGCCGAGCGGCAGGATCGACAGCAGCGCGCCGGTGATCACCGACGTGTACATCGCGGGCTGCGACGCGCCCTGGTTCAGCAGCCCGGACAGGCCCACCGTGATGGGGAACAGCCGGTCGTTGCCCAGCATGATGTAGGGCAGCATGAAGTTGTTCCAGATGGCGACGAACTGGAACAGGAACACCGTGACCAGGCCGGGCATCATCATCGGCACCGAGATCGAGCCGAACACGCGGCGTTCCTCGGGCACCAGCTGGATGCCCAGCGCCGCGCGGCTGTAGGGCGGCAGGTGCTGGATTTCCACGCCCCGGTGGCGGATCGCCCCGGACTTGACATCGACCATGCCCATCAGGGACTTCATCGTGGTGCTCTTGCCGGCCCCGTTGCGCCCCAGCAGGGCCACGACCTCGTGCTCCTCGATCCGCATCGAGACGTCGAAGAGGATGTGCGAATCACCGTAATAGCTGTTGATCTTGTCGACTTCAAGCAGACTCATCGTCCATCCCTCCAAGGTAGGCGGCCTGGACCGACGGATCCCTGCGGATCTCGTCCGGCGTGCCCTCGGTCAGTTTGCGGCCTTCGTACAGTACCGTGATGCGTTCGGCCAGTTCGAACATGGCGTCCATGTCGTGTTCGACGATCACCATGCTGCGACCCTGGCGGATCGACTTGAGCAGCGACACCACCAGGACGCGCTCCTCGGGTCCGAGGCCGGCCAGCGGTTCGTCGAACAGCAGCACGTTGGCGCCCGTGGCCAGCGCCAGGCCGATTTCCAGGCGCCGCTTCTCGCCGTAGGACATTTCCGAGACCTGCGTGTCGGCATGGTGGCTGAGGTCCACCAGGGCGATGGCCGCGTTGACCTGGGCATCCAGATGCTCGGAATGCAGGTTGCTCAGCAGGTCGGCGCGATAGCGCCCGCGCAGCCGCGCCAGGACCGGGATCATGACGTTCTGGCGCACGGTCAGGTGCTCGAAGAGCTGGTTGATCTGGTAGCTCTTGCTCATGCCCAGCTGGCAGACCGAGGTCACGCCGATGCCGGTGATTTCCTGGCCGCGGAAGAAGACCTTGCCCGTCGTCGTCGGCAGCTCGCCCGCCAGCATGGCGAAGAAGGTCGACTTGCCGGCGCCGTTGGGGCCGATCACGCCGTGCAGCTCGCCTTCGCGCAGGGTGAAGTCGATGTCCGAGTTGGCCTTCAGGCCGCCATAGTGCTTGCTGACGCCGCGCGCTTCCAGGACGGGGGCGCCGGGCCGCGTCGTGGCCAGGGGCGGCACGATGTCCAGGGACCCGGCCACACGCGTGCTGGCCCCGTCGTCGACGTCGGCCGGCAGTTGCCGGCGGCGGCGGAACAGGCTGATCAGCGCGCCCGCCACCCCGTGGCGGAACACTGTCACCAGCACGACGAAGACGATGCCCAGGATCAGCTTCCAGTACGGCCCCAGGCTGCCGACCTGCTGCAGGCCCTCGTACAGATAGAGCCAGATGGTCGCGCCCAGCAGCGGACCCAGCAGCGTGCCGGCCCCGCCCATCACGGTCTGGATGACCAGTTGGGCCGAGGTGTCCAGCGCGAAGGCGTCGGGCGGCATGTAGGACTGGAACAGGCCCAGCAGGCCGCCCGCCAGGCCGCCATAGGCGGCGGCGACCACGAAGACGATCAGCTTGTAGGACTGGATCGAGTGGCCCAGCGCCATGGCGCGCTTGGGATTGCCCTGGATGGCCTTGAGCACGGCGCCGAAGGGCGAGCGCACGATCCGCCGGGCGACCAGGTAGCCCAGGAAGAAGAGCACCGCCACGAACCAGTACATGGGCCAGCCGCTGGAGATGTGGATGTTGATGAAGCCCAGGGACAGCTCCGGCGGCGGTACGCCGGCGATGCCGTTTTCGCCGCCGGTGTAGTCCTTGAAGACCGAGTTCTCCATGAAGTAGAACATCTCGCCGAAGGCCAGCGTGCTCATGGCGAAGTAGATGCCGGTGCGCCGCAGGGTGAGGTAGCCGATGATCAGGCCCATGACGGCGGCCGCCACCGTGCCGATGACCAGCGCCAGCAGCATGTTGGGCACCACCCCGTCGGTCAGCAGGTACGCCGTGACGAAGCCGCCCGTGCCGTAGAAGGCCGCCTGGCCGAAGGACAGCAGGCCGGTGTAGCCGAACAGCAGGTCGAAGCCCAGCCCGAACAGGCCCCAGATCAGGATGCGGGTGAGCAGGTCCGGGCTCATGCCCAGGGCCGGCAGGATGAACGGGGCCACCAGCAGGCCCGCCCCCACCAGCATTTCCGGAAGCTGTCTGCGCATGGCGCCTCCCGTGTTGTGCGCGGCCGGCCGCCGCGTCGCGGTCCCCGTGCCGGCCGTCGCCGTTGTCGATTGAGCCGAGTTCATTCCCGTCCCTCCTGTCCCATCAGGCCCTGCGGGCGGAAGATCAGCACCAGCGCCATGGCGATGAACAGCATGACGTCGGAATACTGCGGATTGATCATGGCGGTCAGGCTGAGGATTTCACCCGCGATGATGCCGCCGATGATCGCCCCCGGGAACGAGCCCACCCCGCCGATCACCACCACCACGAAGGACTCGACCAGGTAGCGGAATCCCATGTCCGGCGTGAGCGCGACGATGGGCGAATTGATCACCCCGGCGAAGCCGGCGGCCATGGCGCCGATGCCGAACACCAGCAGGAAGGTGCGCTTGACGTTGATGCCCAGCGCGTTGACCATCTGGGCGTCCTCGATGCCGGCGCGCACGATCAGCCCCAGGCTGGTGCGGTACAGCACGAAATACAGCAGCAGCAGCGTGGCCGCCGCGATGCCCAGGGTCTCCAGCCGGTACAGCGGATAGATCAGGGTGCCCAGGCGGGCGATCCCCTGGCCCCATTCGGGCGGCGTGACCGACAGGCTGACGCCGCCGTACAGGCCGCGCACGATTTCCACCAGGATGATGCTGATGCCGAAGGTGACCAGGATCTGGTCCTCCGGCGGCCGGCTGTAGTACTTGCGCATCAGGCCGCGTTCCATGACCAGCCCGCACGCGAGCGCGACGGCCGAACCCCCGGCGACCGCCAGCACGAAAGAATCTGTCAGACCATAAACCGTGTATCCCGCATACCCTCCGACGACGAACAGCGCGCCGTGGGCGAAATTGATGACACCGAGCGTGCCGTAGATGATCGTCAGGCCGGTACTGATGAGCGCCAGCAACAGGCCGGTGGCCAGCCCGTTGAATAGCTGCGAAAGAAACAAAGACATGCTCGGCATCGAGTTGCCACCTGTGAGAGTCCCGGAACTCGCTTCCGGCCACTTCCCCGGAAGCGGGGAAATGGCCGGAAACCCGTGCTTAGACGTAATCGCCCATCTTGCAGCCCAGCAGGCCCAGCGGGGGCAGGACTTCTTTGCCGCTGACGACCTGGACGATCTCGAAGAAGTCCTCCGGATTCTTCATGTCGGCGGGCTTCTTGCCGCGCAGGATCGGGAAGTCGACGATGCCCTGGTGGTCCTCGGCGCGGAACGTGACCTTGCCCACCGGGCTGTCGCGCAGTTCGCCGGCCTCCAGGGCCTTGACCACGTCGATCGGGTAGAAGCTCTTGGCGCGTTCCACCGCGTCGGCCCACAGGACCAGGGCCAGGTAGGCGTACATGGCCGAATCCCGCGGCTTGCCGCCGAACTTCTTCTCGTAGGCCTCGACGAAGTCCTTGGCGACGGGATTGTGGTCCTCCATGGTCCACCAGAAGCCCTGGGCGGCGTAGACGCCCTGCATGACGTCGGCGCCGACTTCCTTTTCCAGGTAGGCGGACATGTAGGGAATGACGATCTTCATCTTGTCGAGCAGGCCGAACTGCTTGGCCTGCTTGATGGCGTTGGCGGCGTCCGCGCCGTAGGCCACGACGACCAGCACGTCGGCGTCGGTGTTGGCGATGTTGATCAGGTAGGAGCTGTAGTCCTTGGCGCCCAGCGGGTGGACCTGGTTGGTGACCGTCTTCCAGCCTTCCTTCTCGGTGAACTCCTTCATGGACTGGGTGGTGGTGTGGCCGTAGGTGTAGTCCGGCGTCAGGTAGGCGGCCTTGCGGTTCTTGCCGAGTTCCTTGGCGACCACCGGGGCGATGGCCTTGCAGGCCATGTAGGCGAAATAGCACAGGCGGAAGCCGTAGCGCTGGCAGTCCACGCCGGTCGTTTCGTTGGAGCCGGAAATAGCCGTGAAGTATGGGGTGTGCTCGCGGTTGCAGACCTTCTGCAGCGCGA
Organism: Hyphomicrobiales bacterium; assembly: GCA_017305555.1. Classification (GTDB taxonomy): domain Bacteria; phylum Pseudomonadota; class Alphaproteobacteria; order Rhizobiales; family Xanthobacteraceae; genus 62-47. Next base: position 5,948 of record JAFKKM010000158.1, read on the forward strand.
TGGCCACCGCGCTGCTGGTGCTGCCGGCGATCATCATGGCCTTGTTGTCATGGATGAAGCGGGTGGCCGCCTGCACGCCGGTGTTGGGCTTGGTTTCGGCGTCGGCCGAGCCGAGCACCAGTTTCTTGCCCAGGATGCCCTTCTTGATCAGCGGAGAGATCTTCTGGACCTGGGGCGCCCCGGCGTTGATCTGCTCGGCGGCCAGCTCGTAGCCGTTCTTCTGCTCGGCGCCCTGGGCCGAATACGGCCCCGTCAGGTCGACGGTCAGGCCGACGAACACGGAGTCGCCATCGGCGCCGGCGGGCCAGGCCCCCAGGGGCTTCTTGTCGTCGGCCAGCGCAACCCGGGCGGTGCCGGGCAGCAGCATGCCGCCGGCCACGCCCGCCGCGCCCGCTTTCAGCACGGAACGGCGCTTGACCTGCGTCTGCATGGCTTGTCCCAAAGTCTTTTTGTCCTTCATTGGTTTGTCTCCTGTCGAGTGGCCCCGGGCACTGGATGCGCCCGGCTGAAACACGGTAATTCCAGCAAAACCCCGCGATTTTTTTATGCGGCACAGCTTTGTTTTTATCCCTGCAGGAAATCTCGGACCGGATTTTCAAAAGGCCTGATTTCTGCGTGATGCTATTAGTAAAATTTGAAACTTACGCAAAACTTACGCTGCCGCAGAAGGCATGGGAGCGGCCCCGCGAAGGGAAGGCAAGACCCCGCCCCCACTGGAGAAAGCGGATGCGCATCCCATTGATTCAGCGCGAAAATTTGTTTTAATGTTGAATGATGCAATGCAATATGATCAGGGTTATTGCTTAAGGGAAAACCGCAGTTATGACTTACCCTTAATATTGCGCCGCACCATGAAAAACGGGGCCCGAAGGCCCCGTTCATTCAAGCTCAAACTATCTGGTTCAGCGCAGCCGAATGCGCGCGGCATATTCCCGCAGGACCTCGATGCCCGGATCCTTGCGCGGCCAGACCAGGCCCACGCCGTCGTTCTCGTGACGCGGCAGCACGTGGATGTGGGCGTGCGGCACGGTCTGCCAGCCGGCCGGGCGGTTGGCCTGCAGCAGCGTCAGCCCTTCGGGCCGGAAGGCGTCCTGGACGGCGCGCGCCACGCGATGGGCCAGGCGCATCAGATCGGCCGCCAGGTCCTCGTCCATGTCGAGCAGGGTGGCGTAGGGCTCACAGGGAGCGACCAGCACGTGGCCCGGGTTCAACTGGCCGGCGTCCATGAAGGCGAAGACGCGGGCGTCGCGATGGACGATGGCGGCCGGGATCTCGCCGGCCAGGATGCGGGTGAAGACGGTTTCCATGGGGGTGCGCGCTCCGGAAAGGCCCGTTGCCGGGCCGGGGGTCGGGTCCGGCCACGGTAGCACATCGGCAGGCCGAAGCCTACGGGGATGCCGTGCCCAGGTCCTGTTCGACGGCGAAGCAGGCCACCTGCCACCCGCCTTGCGGCAGCAGGGCCGGCAGGCGCTCGCGGCACACCGGCATGACCCGGTGGCAGCGTGAGCTGAACGGACAGCCCGGCGGGGGGTTCAGCGGGCTGGGCAGCTCGCCCGACAGCTTGATGCGTTCGCGCCGGGCCGCGTCGTTCAGGCGCGGCGTGGCCGACAGCAGCGCCTGGGTGTAGGGATGCAGGGGCTGGCCGAAGATCGCCTCCTTGGCGCCCTGCTCCACCACCCGGCCCAGGTACATGACCATGACCTCGTCGGCCAGGTGCTCGATCACCGACAGGTCGTGGGAGATGAACACGTAGGACAGGCCCAGGTCGCGCTGCAGGTCCTGCATCAGGTTCAGCACCTGGGCGCGCACCGACACGTCCAGCGCGGAGACGGCCTCGTCGGCGACCAGGATCTCGGGATCCAGCATCAGGCCCCGGGCGATGGCGATGCGCTGGCGCTGGCCGCCGGAGAACATGTGCGGATAGCGGCTGTAGTGCTCCGGCCTCAGGCCGACCCG
>JAFKKM010000159.1 GCA_017305555.1 Hyphomicrobiales bacterium
GCTTCGGCTGGGGTCATTCCGCGACCACCTTGGCCGATCCGACAGCGATCGGCGCAAGCAACACTTTCGGCGGCATGATCGGCGGCCTTCAGGCCGGCGCCAATTGGGTGCTGCCGTCCGGTGTCCTGCTCGGGATCGAGGCCGATGTCTCGTTCCCCAACTATTATGAATCAAACTCTGTCGTCTCAGCGCTTGCGTCCACCCGTTCGGATGTCACTGAAAAGCTCGACATGGTCGGCACGGCGCGCGGCCGCCTCGGCATCGTCAATGGTCCATGGCTGACTTATGCAACCGGCGGCCTCGCCTGGAGCAGCACGCGCTTCGTCAACACGCCGGCATCCGGCGACGAGGAGAAGCAGCTTCGTCAGCGGTTCGGCTGGGTCGCAGGCGCAGGCGTCGAATATGCCTTCGCGCCCCATTGGTCGGCGCGGCTCGAATATCTCTATAGCGACCTCGGCAACACCAACGTCACTTTTGCGTCCGGCGCGCGTTACGCATCGACCCATAATTTTCAATCGCTGCGCATCGGGCTCAATCGCAAGATCGGTGATGCTGCATCCGGGCTGTCATCGCCGGCAAGTTGGATCGAGCCGGAATCCGACCGCTGGGAAATTCACGGCCAGACCACTTATCTCGCGCAAGGGTATCCGACGTTTCGCGCCCCCTACTCCGGCCCGAACAGCCTGTCGCCGAACGCCCAGATGAAAGCGACCTGGAGCAACAGCTTGTTCCTCAACGCGAGGCTGTGGGACGGCGGCGAGGTTTATTACAATCCCGAACTGGCGCAGGGCTTCGGCCTCAGCGACACCGTCGGCGCCGGCGGATTTCCCAGCGGCGAAGCGCAAAAATCCGATTTCCCCTATCCGCATTACAACACCTCACGACTATTCGTGCGGCAGACCTTCGGTTTCGGCGGCGAACAGGAAGAACTCGCCAGCGGACCGACGCAACTCGCCGGTAAGGCGGACGTCTCGCGCCTCACCGTTCAGGCCGGCAAGTTCGCGGTCACCGACGTGTTCGACGGCAATGCCTATGCGAAGGACCCGCGCCGCGATTTCATGAACTGGGCGATGTGGGCGCCGGGCGCATTCGACTACTCCGCCGACAAGGTCGGCCTGACCTATGGCACCACCGCCGAACTCAATCAGAAACAATGGGCGCTGCGCGCCGGCTATTTTCTGATGGACGCGGAATCCAATTCCAATAACTTCGATATGCGCCTGTTCCAACGCGGCGAGTACGTCGTCGAACTGGAAACGCGGTATTCGCTGTTCGGTCGTCCCGGCAAGCTGCGCACCATCGGCTGGCTCAACAGCGCCTACTCCGGCAGCTATCGCGAAACGCTGGCCAACCCGGCTTTCAATCTCGACATCGCTCAGACCCGTCGCGGCCGCATCAAATACGGCTACGTTCTCAATCTCGAACAAGCCGTGACGGACGACATCGGCCTGTTCGGACGCTGGAGCTGGAACGACGGCAAGACTGAGATCATGGCATTCACCGACATCGACGCCAGCCTCTCGCTCGGCGCATCGATCAAGGGCACGCGCTGGGGGCGTCCTGACGACGTGGTGGGGATCGGCGGCGCGGTCAACGCCCTGTCGAAAGACCATCGCGATTTCATTGCCGCCGGCGGGCTCGGCGTGCTGATCGGCGACGGCCGGCTGAATTATCGCAACGAGCGCATTCTCGAAGCCTATTACGCCTTCGCGCTCAACAAGCAACTGACCTTCACTGCCGACTATCAGCTGATCGTCAATCCGGCCTACAATGCCGACCGCGGCCCGGTCTCGATATTTTCAGGGCGCTTGCACGGCGAGTTCTAGAATCTTTGCTTGGCGCATATCCTTTCGCGAAGCCGATATCTGCTTCATTCGAAATACTACGCCGCCGGCGAAAACGAATCCGCCCGCGCCATCGCCCAGGCATCGCGGAAACGCGGATTCTCGGTGCCTGACAGCAATTCTCCGGGCTGCAATTCCGGATAAAGCCGCGCGAACGACATCACCTCCGTCCCCGTCAGCCGATGCGAAAAGTGAACGGGCTGAATCTCATCCGGATGACTGAGACCGGCGGCGGCAATCAGTTCCGACAACGCATGAAGCGTTGCGTGATGATAATTGTATACGCGCTCAAGTTTGTGCGGCACCACCAGTGCGCGGTTGCGCGACGGATCCTGCGTGGTCACGCCGGTCGGGCATCGATCGGTATGACAACTCAGCGACTGGATGCAGCCGAGCGCGAACATGAAACCGCGCGCCGAATTGCACCAGTCCGCGCCGAGCGCCATCGCGCGGGCGATATCGAAAGCAGTCGCGATCTTGCCGGACGCGCCGATCTTGATGCGGTCGCGGATATTCAGGCCCACCAAAGCGTTGTGGACGAAATTGACGCCTTCGCGCATCGGCATTCCGAGGTGGTCCATGAATTCCAGCGGCGCGGCGCCTGTGCCACCTTCATTTCCATCGACCACAATGAAGTCCGGATAGATGCCGGTTTCCAGCATTGCCTTGCAGATCGCCAGAAGCTCCCAACGATGGCCGATGCACAGCTTGAAGCCGGCCGGCTTGCCGCCAGAGAGGCGGCGCATTTCACCAATGAACGCCATCATCTCGATCGGCGTTGAGAATGCCGAATGCCCCGCGGGCGAAATGCAGTCTTCGCCCATTGCCACGCCACGAATCCGCGAAATCTCTTCGGAGACTTTCGCAGCCGGCAAGACGCCGCCGTGACCCGGCTTGGCCCCCTGGCTGATCTTCAGTTCCACCATCTTGATCTGATCGAGGGTCGCGACACGCGCGAACGCCTCCGGATCGAACGCACCGGTACGCGTCCGGCAGCCGAAATACCCCGAACCGACCTCCCAGATCAGATCACCGCCGTTCTCCTGATGATACGGGCTGACGCCGCCCTCGCCGGTGTCATGGGCGAAGCTTCCTTTCTTCGCGCCGGCATTCAGCGCGCGAACCGCGTTGGGGCTGAGCGCGCCAAAACTCATCGCCGAGATGTTGAACACCGAAGCCGAATAAGGCTTGGTGCATTCCGGACCGCCGATGGTGATGCGGAATTTTTCCGTGGCGCGCGGCTTCGGCGCGATGGAGTGCTGCATCCACTCATAGCCGTCGGAGTAGACATTTTCCTGGGTCCCGAACGGCCGCTTGTCGAGCACCATCTTGGCGCGCTGATAGACCACGGCGCGCGTATCGCGGCTGAACGGCATCCCGTCCTTCTCGCTTTCGAAGAAATACTGCCGCATCTCCGGCCGAATTTCCTCGAGCAGAAAACGCAAATGCGCCGAGATCGGATAGTTGCGGAGAACCGCGTGATCCTTCTGCACCAGATCGTGAACCCCGAGCAGCGTGAGTCCGCCAAAGATCAGGATCGGAATGACAACCAAGTTGACAATCCTGTGATCGGCCACCGCAAGACCGAGAAGAAGAGCGGTAACCACGGCGCAGATCGTCAACACGATGAAGCGCGGCGAAAATGGAATCATCAAGGTATCCATCGCATCCTCAAGCGTTGTTGCCTCCGATGCCGTGGCGTCGGGTCGCCAATCTCACGAGATGGGACACCGAACCGTTGGCGCATTCATACTAACACTTGCGCATGAAAATTATTCGGAAGAATTCGGCAGCGCTCGGGTGGCGCGGCGTGCATCTTCGATTGTCCGCAGCCGAACCGCAGCAAACGAGCATCAACGCACCGGCGTCGGAGCCAGTGCGATGTCAAATACGGCATCGTCCAGACTGGCCTCTTCCGCCGGTGGCATCGGTTTCTTCAGCACAGGATCAATGATCACCGTCCAATGTAACGGGACTTTTGCCACGTTGCGCAGCAGGCCCTGGGCATTGAAGCGCCCTTCCGTGCTCCATGCATGGAGCGCACCCAGCATGAAAGCCGGGCGGACACCGTTCGAATCGCCATAGGGCAAGAAAATCTGCTCCAGCGTCACCGGACAGTTGTCCGTGTCGGAAAATGGAGCAATGCAATAGATCGGCAGCATGTGACGGACACACGCATCCCAGACCGGGCGGAGCGTATCCGCCATCGGACCATCCAGGCTGTCCCGCAGCCAACGCCCTGTCATCCTCTGGTCAAACAGCTCTTCAACCCGCTCGCCGGCCGAATGGCAGAGGTAGCTCGGCGTCTCGTCGACATAACGAATTTCCGCCATCAAGAGATCGGCGGCGTCACCCGCGCGCTCGTCGGGAACGAAATCCGCGATGTTGGGCAAGTCACCATTCCCGCGCGTTCGTTGCCAGTCCCGCAGCAGGCTAACCTGCCGGATCGATCGCACAATGCTGACGTGAGCCTTCTGAAAAGACATGGTGCCGGCTTGATCCTGGGGAAACGCTCGGTGAACGAGCTGAGAATACAATCAAATCAATAGGCACACGGGTGCCCGAAACACGGCAACTGCGATTCGCAACGGAGCGAACGCTATCATAGAATCGGAGGCTCGGTTACCTTCCGTGCAATGAAAGCCAAAAGCAACCATTGAGTGCTTGCCCCCCGCTCGCGCGTCCGTCTTTCGGTGTAGATGGCCTGGACGGCCCGGCCGACGATGGATCGGCAAGGACCGATCGGATAGAATTCAACGATATGCTCCGCCGGAGCATTCTTTTCTTCAGGCCGCCGCCATCTTCATGCGAACCCTTCCCGAATTTCGGCAATCGAGGCCGGTCTTCTATCCCGACCACGCCATCCATGCCGAATTCGCCTGCGCCCGTTTCGGCCTGAACTTCACCCCCCTGGAGGGGGACACCGGATTGCTGTTCAGGGCGGCTTCGGCAACCGCCAGCCATTACTTTGGCGGTGGCCGCTGCTCGGCCTTTCCGCAGAACGACGCCACGGCCGCCACGTTGGCGAACGACAAATATTTCACCCAGCGCATTCTCGAAGAGGCTGGAATATCCACCCTGTCCGGCCAGTATTTCTTTCTGCATCCCCGCCATCGGGCGCATCGGCCACCCGGCCACGATCGCGCCGACGCGATGACGTATTTCGCCCACCTCGATCACCGTGCCTTCGCCAAGCCGCTGCACGGATCGCGCGGCGATTTCGCCCGGCCGCTGGCGGGTCCGAATGCGCTGGCTGATTACATGGACGAGGTGGCACAATTCTACGATTCCATCCTGCTCCAGCCGATCGTCCGCGGCGACGAATATCGAATCTTCCTGCTCGACGGAGACGAAATTTTCACCGTTCGCAAATTTCCACCGGCCCTCACTGGCGATGGTGTGCATTCGCTTCGCGAACTGGCCGCCGCACATGATCGCGACCTGCAAACCCACGGCCTCTCGCCGAGCGGCGTGGCATTCGACGATGCCCGAGATGCTGACCGCATTCCCCCGCTCGGACAACGTCAGGAATTACCAGGACGGATGAATCGCAGCGCCGGCGGCGCGATGGCGTTCGCGCGACCGCATCATCATGATGCTGCCGTAACGCTGGCGCGCCGGGCTGCTCAGGCATTGGGCTTGCGCGCCGCGGCCGTCGATCTTTTCACCAACATCGATAGCGACCCCGCCGCCATGGCGGTAATCGAGATCAACGCCAATCCCTCGATCCGTTTTCTCGAAGACAGCGGACGGAACGACCTGATCCTGACAATCTGGCGCCACACCTTTATGTCAGTCGGCCTGTTACATGTTTGATCTGCCCAAATACGGCGACGGGATTTGTCTCGCGCGGCTCACGGCCCTACTGGACGTGCTCGCCATCGACCGCGCACGCCTCCGGCGTCGATCCGTCGTCGTCACCGGCTCCAACGGCAAAGGCAGCACTGCGGCCTTCTGCGCCGGCATCGGCCGCGCCGCCAGCCTGCGAACCGGGCTTTTTACCTCGCCGCATCTTTACCGCTTCAACGAACGTTTTCGGATCGACGATACTTCGATCGATGACGCGCGCCTGGCCGAATTGGTGACACATGTCGTGAGCACCATCGACAATGTATCGCGCCAACGCAAAGAAGGATTCGGCGCGTTCGAAGCGCAATTTGCGCTGGCCTGTTTATATTTTCAGCAAGAGGCGTGCGACCTCATGGTGTTCGAGGCCGGCATCGGCGGTCGCTACGATCCGGCGCGCCTCGTCGGCACTGCCACGACCTGCGTGGCCTCGGTCGATCTTGAGCACGTCAGCCTGCTCGGTAATTCACTGGCCTTGATCGCGTCGGATAAAAGCGACGCGTGCGCAGCCGGTGGTACGATCGTCTATGGCGAGAATTGCTGGCCACTACGCGATCATCTCCTCGCCTACAATCATAACCGCAACGTGAGCAGCGTATTCATTCGCGACGAAATCGGCATCGCAAACGAGCAAACCTCCGATAACGGCCAGACATTCGATCTGAGCTTCGACGAGTATCGCTTCCGCGATCTGACCATCGGCCTCTCGGGCGCGTTCCAGGTCGACAACGCCGCCATTGCGGCGAACCTGTTTTACCGCTGGGCGCGAACCGCATCCGTCCAGATAGATGATGCCGCGATGGCGCACGCCATCCGCGATGGGCTCGGCAAAACCCGATGGCCCGGCCGGCTCGAAACGATCCGCCGCGATCCGCTGACCGTGATCGACGTCGGCCATACGCCGGACGGCATCGCTCGCGCGCTCGCCGGCCTGCATCGGACCCATGGCAACGATGATTGGGTGCTGGTGGTCGGCGTCTCGCACGACAAGAGCGCCGACGAGATCGTCGCGCTGCTGGCGCCGGCGTTCGACACGATCATCTGCTCGTCGGCCTATCACAAGGGAGCCCCCCCCGAGCATATCGCCGCCGCCGCGCGTCGCGCCAATCCGGCCGCGACGGTGCATGTCGCAGCAACGATCGAGGAGGCGGTGACGTTGAGCACCAGGTTCGCGACCGAGTTGGGGCGAAAGATTTTTGTGGCCGGCGGACTGTTTCTCGCCATCGAATATGCAACCGCCGCCAGCGGCGGGCAGGCCCGGGAGCTTGCCTTCTTCTAACGGCCGTAATCGCATCGGATTTCACAGATCGCGACGATTGTTGTTGTCGCCTGCGCCGGTGCCGACTAGCCTCCAGCAACAACGCCAATCTGGAGACCCCTCATGACCGATGGCCCTAATCGCCAAATCCTGCTGGTGGAAAAACCCAGTGGCAAGCTGTCGCCGACGCATTTCAAGATGGTCGAGAGCAAGATTCCAGAGCCGAAGGACGGCGAGGTGTTGCTGCGCGTGCGCTATATCTCGCTCGACGCCGCCAATCGTGCCTGGATGCACGGCGCGACTTACCGTTCGGCGGTGGAGGCCAATACGGTGATGGCCGGTGGCGCCGTCGCCGAAGTGGTCGCGTCCAAGGCTCCGAGCTTTGCGCCCGGCGACATCGTATTCGGCGATACCGGCTGGCAGGATTTCGCGGCGGTGCCCGCCAAGCATCTCGCCAAGATGCCGCGCATCGAACCGCTGACACACCTGCTCAGCGTTTACGGCATCGCCGGCCTCACCGCTTATTTCGGCTTGCTGCACGTCGGGAAACCCAAGGCGGGCGAGACTGTCGTGGTGTCGGCGGCGGCCGGATCGGTGGGCTCCATCGTCGGCCAGATCGCGAAAATCAAGGGATTCCGTGTCATCGGCATCGCCGGTGGCGCCGAGAAATGTCATTGGCTGACCTCGACACTCGGCTTCGATGCGGCGGTCGATTACAAAGACGGCGCAACCTACAAGGCGCTGAAGGCGGCCGCGCCGAAAGGCATCGACGTTTATTTCGACAATGTCGGCGGCGACATTCTCGAAGCCTGCATCTCGCAGATGAACCTTTACGGCCGCATCGCCTGCTGCGGCGCCA
>JAFKKM010000019.1 GCA_017305555.1 Hyphomicrobiales bacterium
TGGTGACGCCGAGCCCGGTGCCGAGCAGCAGCAATCCGCTGACCGCGCTCCAGAACACGGTTCCCCACCACGAGCGGCGCTTCGGTGGCAACGGCGTCTCGTCCAGTGCGACCGGCAGTAGGGCAGGGTCCGGGTCCGGTGTGATCTCGATCGCGCCGCGCGTGAACAAGCCGCTGTCGCCGTCGCCATCCTTGACGACGACACGCGGATCGTCGAGCCGGAACGCGGCCGGGCGGCGTTGTGGTCGTTCGCTCATTGCAGCCTGTCTCCGATCAGGAATTGGAGCGCGCGGTCGAGGCGGATATGGGGCAGTGCGGGCGTTTCGCCAGAGGCATGTTGCAGGAGCGGCGGGCGAAAGCGCAGGAAACGATAGTCGGTCTCCTCGGGCGATGCGGCGGTGAGGCCGCGAAACGAGGGGGCGTCCGTGAACAGATTGTCGGGATCGGCCGGTAGGTCGCCGGGAAAGGTCGCGACCTCGGTTTCGCCGTCGAAGATTTCGCCGCCGGCCTGCTCGCCCTTGATCGGCGTACCGAGGATCGAGGGCAGCCGCTCGCGGCCGCGCTGCACCTCGGCCTCACGCGTAGCGCGCACCGCCGCCAGCGCCACCACATCGATGGTCGCGCCAGCAAGTTGCGCACGATTGGCGGCGCGGTCCAGCATTCGCCGAAGAATCGCCTCCAAGCGGTCGTGGCTGGTGCGATGCAAGTGATCTGCCTTGGTGGCGGCGAACAGAATGCGGTCGATGCGCGGCCGAAACAGCGCGCTCCACAAGGTATCTCGGCCGACGTTGAAGCAATCCAGGATGCCGGCGAGCGCGGCTTCGAGATCGTGCAGCGCGGCGGGGCCGGCGTTGAACGCCGCCAGCGCGTCGACCAGCACGATCTGACGATCCAGCCGCGCGAAGTGATCGCGGAAGAACGGCCGCACCACGATGGATTTGTAGGACTCGTAGCGCCGCCGCATCATTGCCCACAGCGAGCGATCCGGCGCGATGCCGTCGGCCGGGACGTTGAGCGGCGCGAAGGTCAGTGCCGGCGAGCCGGCGAGACTGCCCGGCATCAGGAAGCGGCCGGGTGGTAACAGGCTCATGGCGAAGCGCTCGTCGCGGCAGGCGCGCAGGTATTCGGTGAACAGTTTTGCGGATGTCAACGTCGCCTGTTCGTCCTCGCGGCCGTTAGGATCGAGAGTTGCGAGATGCGCGTGCCACGCCGCCGCCAGCGTTGCGCGCGGGCCTTGCCGTGACAGCGCGAGGCTCTCTGCCGACCATTGCTCGTAGCTTTTGTCGAGCAGCGGCAGGTCGAGCAGCCATTCGCCGGGATAGTCGACGATATCGATAGTGAGTTTGCGCTCCGCGCCGTTCTGCCGCTGATAGGAGAGCGCGAGCCGCAATTCGCTGATGTCGGAGGTTGACTCCGGCCAGCGCCGCTCGTCGATCAGGGTGTGGACGTGGCCCTCGTAGTTGAAGCGCGGCACGGCGTCGTCCGGCTGCGGTTCGAGTTCGGTGCGGGCGATGCGCCCGCCGGAGAGCGGCTCGAACACAGGAAAGCGCCCGCCGCGCAGCAGGCCGTGGATCAGCGCGGTGATGAACACAGTCTTGCCGGCGCGCGACAAGCCGGTGACACCGAGCCGAACGGTCGGATTGAACAGATTGCTGCCGTATTCCAGCAGCGCTTGCGCCGAGAGGCGGGCTTCCTCGATGATGTCACTGAAACCGGAAGCCATGCGCGGGTCGAATGATCCGATCGGAGGTGTGGCAGGGTTACTTCATAATCGTGGATGTCAATTCTTGCGAAGATGGCGATTGTGGAGCCAAAATCAAGTTCCTGTTGACGGGGTCATGTTTGATTGCGGTCCATGTTTCCGACCCATTTCCCAGCCAAGCAGGGCGTCATCGTTGGTTAAGCTGCGGCGGCTATGCTTGAGGGTGTCAGAGGTATCGCGGCGTCACGTGTGTCGGGTTTCGAATGACGGTCTTTCAGTTGAAACAGTTTGCCTCGCACTCCGCCGCTGCTGCGGTCGGGGCGGTGCGCTGGAATTACGATCGCGCCGAGATCATCGCCGATGGCATCGTGCACGGCCTCGGCGTTGGCTTCGGCCTGATCGCGGCAACGGTCTTGATCGTGCTGACCGGCGTGTTCGCCTCGACGCCCGAGATCGTCTCGGTCTCGATTTACGCAGCCGGGCTGTTGACGATGCTCGGCTTCTCGGCGGCCTACAACATGTGGCCAGTGTCGCCGCGCAAGTGGTGGCTGCGGCGGTTCGATCATTCGGCGATCTACATGCTGATCGCCGCCACCTACACGCCGTTCATGATGCAGATGCACGACCGGCTGCTGGCCATGCTGTTGCTCGGCGGGGTGTGGGGCGTCGCCTTCATCGGGATCGCGCTCAAGCTGTTCATGCCCGGCCGCTTCGACCGGCTGTCGATCCTTCTGTACTTGGCGATGGGCTGGAGCGGGCTTGCGGCCTATGACGCCGTGTTCACCTCGCTGCCGAAATTCACCCTCTGGTTCGTCGTCGCCGGAGGCGCGCTTTATACGCTCGGCGTGATATTCCACACGTGGCGGCGGTTGCGCTTCCAGAATGCGATCTGGCATGGCTTCGTCTTGCTTGGGGCGGCGTGTCATTATACGGCTGTGATGGACTTGGTCCTGACCTGACCGTTGTAATGGAGCACCGCCATGGATGTCGCCGGTAAAGTCGTTGTCGTGACGGGAGGAGCCAACGGCATCGGCCAGGCCCTCTGTGAAACCTTCCATCGTGCCGGCGCCGCCAAAGTGGTGGTCGCCGATCTCGATCATGCCCGCGCGGAAGTCGTTGCCAAGGACGTCGGCGGCGCTGCGTTCAAGTGCGACGTGGCGCAGGAGAAGGATATCCGCCACCTCATCGAGGAAACTGAGAAGCTGTACGGGCCGATCGGCCTGTTCTGCTCCAACGCCGGCATCGGCGGCGGCTTCGATCCGATGATGGAGAATGTCGGAGGGAGCTCGGACGAGCCGTGGGCGCGGAGCTGGGCGATCCATGTGATGGCGCATGTCTACGCCGCCCGGCATCTGGTGCCGCGTATGAAAGTGCGTGGCGGCGGCTACTTCCTCAACACCATCTCGGCGGCGGGATTGCTGTCGCAGGTCGGCAGCGCGCCGTATTCGACGACGAAACACGCTGCGGTGGGTTTCGCCGAAAGCCTCGCCATCGCGCATAAGGCGCATGGCATTCGCGTCTCGATCCTGTGTCCGCAAGGCGTCGAGACCAACATGCTGCGTGGCCTGCCAAAAGGCCCGCAGTCCGGCGACGGCAATTTAAGTGCGGAGCAGGTGGCGCAGGACGCGCTTAACGGCATCCAGCAGGAAACCTTCCTGATCCTGCCGCATCAGCAGGTGCTGGGTTATATGCGCAAGAAGACCGATAACTATGACCGCTGGATCGGCGGGATGGCGAAGATTCAGGCTAAGATGCGCGAAGATCTCGGCAAGGCGTGATGATCTAGACCGCCACCCAACAACGCAGGTGCTCAATGCCGCGTTGTTTTTTCCGTCATGGCCGGGCTTGTCCCGGCCATCCACGTCTTCTCGTGAGCCGAAGTGAAACGCCAATGGCCGGAATAAATCCGGCCATGACAGATGTTCTTTGGTATTTGGCTATTTGTGCGAGCGCTCCACCGCCACCGGCGGATCGAAGGCCTGGATCGGCGGCAGGTTGCCGGTGAAATGTTCCACCTGCACCGTCGTCAATTGTCCGCAGCAGCCTTGCGCCAGGCTCGAGGTTCCGACGTCGCGTGTCAGCACGTTCGGGTTGCCGTGGACGCAGAGCGGCTTGTCGTCGGCCGGGTCCTGCGGGTCGTACCACGCGCCGGTGGGAAGTTGCACCACGCCCTCGCGCACCTGATCGCTGAGCCGCACCGCCGCGAGGCAAGCGCCGCGCTCGTTCGACAGCTTGATGATGTCGCCGTCCTCGATGCCGCGCGGTGCGGCGTCGCGCGGATGCATTCGCGCCACCTCGCGCCCGCGATGCTTCATCTCGGTCGAGTGACCGCCGAAATCGAACTGACTGTGCAGCCGCGTCGAAGGCTGGTTGGCGACCAGTTGCAGCGGATGCTTGTCGTCAACGACATCGACCGGCGGAATCCATGCCGGATGGCCGGGACAGTCTGCGTAGTTGAAGCTGGCGATGGTCTCGGAGAAAATCTCAATCTTGCCGGACGGTGTCGGCAGCGGCTTGCCTTCGGGATCGTCGCGGAAGGCTCGGAGCGGGCCGCCGTCGTGGACGAGTTGCGGCAGCATCAGTTCGCCGCGCTCCCAGAACGTATCGAAGTCCGGTGCATCCAGCCCCGCCGCCGCCAGCGCATCCTGCGTGGTGCGGTAGAGATGGCGCAACCATTGCTCCGGCGTGCGTCCCTCGGTGAAGGCTTCACCGTGGCCGGCGCGCTCGGCCAGCGCCGAGAAGATCGCGTAGTCGTCGCGCGCTTCGCCGTATGGCTCGGCGGCTTGCTTCATCGCGACCATCAGCGGATCGACCTGTGTGGCGCCGATGTCGTTGCGCTCCAGCGTCATCGTCGAGGGCAGCACGATATCGGCATGGCGCGCGGTGGCCGTCCAGCCGATCTCATGCACCACGAAGGTTTCGATGTTGGCGACGGCTTGCCGGAGCCGGTTGATATCCTGATGGTGATGGAACGGATTGCCGCCGGCCCAATAGACCAGCTTGATATCCGGATAGGTCAGGCGCTGGCCGTCATAGTCGAACGGCGCGCCGGGATTGAGCAGCATGTCGGAAATGCGCGCGACCGGGATGAACTCCTTCACCGGATTAGTGCCTTGCGGGAAGGCCGCGACCGGCACCGCGTTGAAGGTGCGGCCGTAGTTGGCGATCGCGCCAAGCGCGTAGTTGTAGCCGCCGCCGGGCAGGCCGAGCTGGCCAAGGATGGCGCCGAGCACCGCCGCCATCCACACCGGCTGCTCGCCGTGCTCCGCGCGTTGCAGTGAGTGCGACACCACCACCAGCACGCGCTTGCCCGGCAACAGCTTGGCTTGCCGTTCGATCTCGCTTGCCGGAATGCCGCTGATCGCTGAGGCCCACACCGCATCCTTCGGAACGCCGTCGCTACGCCCCATCAGATAGTCTTCAAATTTCGACCAACCGGTACAGTGGCTCGCAAGAAACGCGCGGTCATGCCAGCCGTTGACGACCAGCGTGTGCGCGATGCCGAGCATCAGCGCGGTGTCGGTGCCGGGCCGCAGCGCCAGCCACTCCGCCTTGATCTCTTCGGGAAGGTCGTCGTTGATCGGGCTGATGAGCACGAAGCGCGCGCCGCGCGCGTGCGCCGCTCGCATGTGATCGCGCTCGGTGTGGCGGCTCACGCCGCCGGAGGCGATACTGGAGTTTTTCAGCGCCATGCCGCCGAAGGCGAGCAGCACGTCGGTGTGCGCAGCGATGTCTTCCCAGCTCACGTTGCGGCGGGACATGTCGTCGTAGCGGCCGAGCACATGCGGCAGGATCACCGACGCCGCGCCGGAACTGTAGGTGTTCACCGAACGGATGTAGCCGCCCATCGCGATGTTGAGGAAACGATGCATCTGGCTCTGGGCGTGATGGAAGCGCCCGGCGCTGGCCCAGCCGTAGGAGCCGCCGTAGATCGCCTTGGGGCCATGCGTATCGCGCACGCGCACGAGTTCGGCGGCGAGGCGATCGAGCACCTCGTCCCACGGCAGCGCCACGAATTCGTCACGTCCGCGCCGCTTGTCCTTGCCGGGGCCGTTCTCCAGCCAGCCCCGCCGAACCATGGGCCGCGCCACGCGCGCCTTGTGGCGCAGCGCGTCGGAGAAATTCTGGATGATGCGATTGGGATGCGGGTCTTGCGGATGCGGCGTGATGACCAGCTTGTCATCGACCCATTTGGTCGAGAACACGCCATAGTGCGAGCTGTGCGAACGCGGCGTCGCGGATTTCAAGGTATTTGCGGTCATCATGTGCTCCCGGAATTGGAGTCTTTCGCCATTTCACGAAAACGGCGAACGACTCCCGTCTTTGATTTGACGCGTTTTCTTCACGCGAACCGGTTCCCACTTCGCTCGAAAACGCTACCGATCATCCAGTTGCATCATCCGGGCATTGATCCAATCGCGTCGGATCGGGCCCACGTCTGGCCTCGTCGATCATTTATGATCCTGCGGGGCTAAAGGCGCGGAACGGCAGGATGCCGTTCCGGACTGAGCATCAATGCTTTTGTCCATACAGGATCGGGACCGCGGAATCCACGATCACTTCGATCAGATTAGTTCCAGATTCCGTGAAAGCGTGTTTGAGCGCCGGCATCAGTTCCGCGGATGTCTCCACGCGCACCGCCGCGCAGCCCATGCCCTCCGCAAGCCGGACGAAATCGAGGCCGGGCAGGTCGAGCCCCGGCACCTTGCGCACCTGCATCACCTGGCTGAACGAGCGCATCGCGCCGTAGCCGGAGTTGTTGATGACGACGACGGTGAGCGGCAGCTTGCGTTGCACGGCAGTCCATAGCGCTTGTAGCGAATACATCGCCGAGCCGTCGCCGATCAGGCAGACCGTGCGGCGATCCGGCCGGCCGAACGCCATGCCGACAGATGCGGGCAGCGCATGGCCGAGCCCACCGCTCGACATGGTATAGAAACTGTCCTGTCCCGGCATCGGCAGGAATTTCTGCATCGTCGGGCGATGCGACGGCACTTCCTCGGCAAGCGCCGCGCCTTTCGGCATCGTGACCGACAGCGCGTGCATGAGGTATTCGACCGGAATCGGATCGGCGGGCTTCGGTGCCGGCGGCAACACGCGGCCAGTTGGAAGTGCCCGCTTGCTCGGGGGCAGGGCATCGCGCAACGCCGTCAGCGCCGGGCGCATGGTGGCAATGATGCTGGTGCCGAGCGGCGCGACCGAGGCCGCGGTCGGATCGTCGGTGATCTGGAAGATCGTGGTGCCGCCGTCGAAGATCGCGGCATGGCCTTCGACATGGAAGGTGAATACCGGTGCGCCGATGACCACGACGAGGTCGTGATCGCGTAGCGCGTCGGAGAGTTGCGCCGGCGAGGCGTGCAGGAAGCCCGCGAATTGCGGATGCCGTTCCGGAAAGCTGCACCGCGCAGAGAATGGGCTGACCCACACGGCGGCGCGGCTTTTCTCGGCGACCTCAACCATCAGATCGACGGCGCCGGCGCGATCGACCGCGGGCCCCACCACTAGCGCGGGCCGTTTGCTTTTCGCGAGCGCTTCGACGAGAGCTTGAATATCAGTCTGATCCGGGCCGATCTCGCGCGTGATGCGGCGCGCGGCGACCGGCTGCGTTGGCTGCGTCCAGTCGTCGATCGGGACAGATACGAAGGTCGGTCCGCATGGCGGCTGCATCGCGATGTAGTAGGCGCGGGCGATTGCCGCCGGCACATCCTCGGCGCGTGCCGGCTCGACGCTGTACTTCACGTAAGGACGCGGAAATTCCGAGGCGCGCTCGGCATAGAGGAAGGCGTGCAGCGGCAGGATGCTGCGGGCTTGCTGGCCGGCGCTGATCACCATCGGCGTTTGGTTGCGATGCGCGGTGTAGATATTGCCGAGAGCATTGCCGACCCCGGCGGCCGAATGCAGGTTGACGAAGGCCGCGTTGCGCGTCGCCTGGGCGTAGCCGTCGGCCATGCCGACCACGGATGCTTCCTGAAGGCCGAGCACGTAGTCGATGTCGTCGGGCCAGTCACTCAGGAACGGCAGTTCGGTCGAGCCGGGATTACCGAACACGCGCTTGATGCCGAAGGCACGAAGCAATTCGAAAGTGGCTTGCTTGACGGTGACGGTGCTGCTGCGATTGTCGGAAGTCTTGCGGGGCACGGGGCGGTCCTTGACGGCATCGGTTCGATGGTCAGTCAATCTATCGCGTTTTCGCGCGACATGGATACCGCTTCGTGCCCGCAGCACGCATCAAATCCGCAACAATTGACGCGGATCGATATGTGAACGTATTGCCTTTGACTTGCGCGCCGCCATCGGCGCGCAGAAGTGCAATTTTCGCCGGCTAATTCACCAGCTCGCCGTGCCACGCATGGTGGGTGCGCCGTCCGCATTGGCGACCCAGATGTCGAGACCTTCGGCGATCTCGTTGGCATTGACGCTGAACTCGCCGCCTTCGAACAACGGCTGCAGGCCGCGATAGTTAAATTTCTTCGGCGCGATGCCGCCATGCAGATGCGCGGCGAACTCCACCAGCAGCGCCGCCTGCATCGGACCGTGGAAGATCAATCCCGGATAGCCTTCGACCTTGGTGACGTAGTCGCGATCGTAGTGGATGCGATGGCCGTTGAAGGTCAGCGCCGAATAACGAAACAGCAGCACCGGATCGGATATATGGGTCTGGCGATGCTTTGCCGCCGGCGGCGTGGCGGCGGGTTTGGCGGGCGCGGCATTCTTGCCGCCGGTCGGCATATCACGATAGACAATGTCCTGCCGCTCGCGGATCGCGACGCCGCGCGCAGTGGTGATGGTGTGCTCGACCGAGACGAAGCACAGCGTGCCGGTGCTGCCGTTCTTCACCGTCACGTCGGCAATGCGCGAGGCGCGCGTGGCCTCGTCGCCGACGCGTAGCGGCTCGATGAATTGCAGTTCGCCGCCGGCCCACATGCGGCGCGGCAGCGGCACCGGCGGCAGGAAGCCGCCGCGCGTCGGATGGCCGTCCGGCCCCAGCATCGACATTGGATAGACCGGCTGCGCCAGGCACCAGTGCGTGGTGAACGGCGCAGCGTCGCCCGTCTTCGGTTCGCCGATATCGAGAAACAGCGTCGCGCGCAGACCTTTCACCAGTTGCCCGGTGACGATGTCGCTGGCTTCCTCGGTGCGGCCGACCCATTGCCGCAGATGATCGATATCGAGTTTGTCGGTCATGCCTTTTTCTCCGCGCGGGCATTGCTGTGCTGGCCGATGGCGGGCACTGCGCCGTAGCGGCGCGGCTCATCCATCACGATGGCGGCGGGCGCCGGATAAGCGAGCTTGCCGTTCGGCGAGTCCACCTCGATCCGCCGAAGATGCGGATGCTTGGCCAGATCGTCCATGGTGTTGACTTCGGCAAACGCAATGTCGGCCTTGTCGAGCCGTTGTAGCAGCGTGTCGCGCGTCATCGATGCGAACGCTTCGCCGACGAGGCGATCGGTCAGTTCGCGGTTGCGGACGCGCTCGACCATGTTGGCAAGACACGGATCGTCGGGCAGCGCCGGTTGCTCCATCACGTCGGCGCAGAGTTTCTTCCACTCGCGCTCGTTCTGGATCGAGATCAGAATGTCCTTGCCGTCCTTCGAGGTGAAGACGCCGTAGGGCGCGATCGACGGATGCGCGAGGCCGATGCGCTTCGGCGACTTGCCGGCCTCGGCGCTGATCAGCGGCACGGTGAGCCAATCCGCCATCACGTCGAACATCGAGATGCGGATGTCCGCGCCCTTGCCTGAAACGGAGCGTCCGATCAACGCTTCGAGAATGGCGGCGTGCGCTGTCGCGCCGGTGGCGATATCGACGATGGAAAGGCCGACGCGCGAGGCGCTTTCCGGTCCGCCGGTGATGGAGGCGAGGCCACTCTCGGCCTGGATCAGGAGATCATAGGCCTTGCGGTTGGCGTAGGGGCCGTCGTCGCCGTAGCCGGAGATGGTGCAGATGACGAGGCGCGGATAATCCTTGCGCAGCCGCTCGCGCGAAAAACCCAGCTTGTCCATCGCGCCGGGCTTGAGGTTCTGCAACAGCACGTCGGCGCCGGCGATCAGCGTCTCCAGCTCCTTGCGTCCGGCTTCTGTCGCCAGATCGACGATGACGGAGTCCTTGCCGCGATTGAGCCAGACGAAGTAGCTGCTCTGGCCTTTCGCGAAGGCGTCGTAGCCGCGGGCGAAGTCGCCTTCGGGGCGTTCGATCTTGATGACGTGGGCGCCGGCGTCGGCAAGGCGCGAGCTACAGAACGGCGCCGCCACCGCCTGTTCGACGGCGATGACGGTGAGACCTTCAAGCGGGAGCGTCATGACGCGGCTCAATACGAACGCGGCATTCCGAGCACATGCTCGGCAAGATGCGACAGGATCAGATTGGTGGAGATCGGCGCAACCGAATAAAGTCGTGTCTCACGGAATTTACGCTCGATATCGTATTCCTCGGCGAAGCCGAAGCCGCCATGGGTCTGAATCGCGGCGTTGGCCGCTTCGAACGAGGCGTCCGCCGCCAGCATCTTGGCCATGTTGGCTTCCGCGCCGCAGTCCATTCCCGCCTCATAGCGGCGGGTGGCTTCGCGCACCATCAGTTCGGCGGCGCGCATCGAGGCGTAAGCCTTGGCGATCGGGAACTGGATGCCCTGGTTCTGGCCGATCGGGCGGCCGAACACGACGCGGTCCTTGGCGTAGTTGGTGGCCTTGTTGATGAACCACTTGGCGTCGCCGATGCATTCGGCGGCGATCAGGATGCGTTCGGCATTCATGCCGGACAGAATGTAGCGGAAGCCCTTGCCTTCCTCACCGATGAGATTTTCGGCCGGCACCTTCATGTTGTCGAAGAACACTTCGGTGGTGGCGTGGTTCATCATGGTGCGGATCGGGCGGATGGTGAGACCGTGACCCTTGGCCTCGCGCATGTCGACGATGAAGACCGACAGGCCCTCGGTGCGCTTCTTCACCTGATCCTTCGGCGTGGTGCGCGCGAGCAGGATCATCAGGTCGGAATGTTCGGCGCGGCTGGTCCAGATCTTCTGGCCGTTGACGACGTAATGGTCGCCGTCGCGGCGCGCGGTGGTTTTCAGCGACGTGGTATCGGTGCCGCTGGTCGGTTCGGTGACGCCGAAGGCTTGCAGCCGCAATTCGCCGCTGGCGATCCGGGGCAGCCATTTGGCTTTCTGCTCGTCGTTGCCGTGACGCAGCACCGTGCCCATGGTGTACATCTGGGCGTGGCAGCCGCCGCCGTTGCAGCCGGCGCGCTGGATTTCCTCAAGCACGGCCGCCGCCGCCGACAGTTTGAGGCCGGAGCCGCCGTATTCCTCGGGCACCAGCACCGAGAGGTAGCCGGCTTCCGTCAACGCGTCGACGAAGGCCTTGGGATAGGCCATTTCGCGATCGAGTTTGCGCCAGTATTCGCCGGGGAATTGTGCGCAAAGCTTGGCGACGGCCTCACGGATATCTGCGTAATCTTCGGTGCTCACGGTTTCCTCGATTGGCTGGTGGCCGCAATGTGCGGCATCGCGTGCGATAAATCCAGACTTCAATAATCCAGATTTGGCGCCTGTTCCGCGCTGTATGCAGCTAGCGGCTTTGGCCGCGCATCGCCAATACATTTATGCTGGGGCGATAGATCGAAAAACGATGACCGGCGACGCGAAGGCGCCGCCGGTCATCGTTTTGCCGTGCGATATCGGAGATCAGGACAGCCGGACGGGCAGCGACTCGTAGCCCTTCACGAAGCTCGAATAGATCCGCTTCGGCGCGCCGACCACTTCGATATTGTCGAAGCGTTGCAGCATCTCCTCCCAGAGGATGCGCAGTTGCAATTCCGCGAGCCGCATTCCGACGCAGCGATGAATGCCGAAGCCGAACGACATATGCGTCTTCGGCCGCGCCCGGTCGATGATGAATTCGTTCGGCTGTTCGATCACCTCGTCGTCGCGGTTGCCGGAGACGTACCACATCACCACGCGGTCGCCCTTGCGGATCGCCTTGCCGCCGATCTCGGTATCGACCAGCGCGGTGCGGCGCATGTGCGCGAGCGGGGTCTGCCAGCGGATCACTTCCGGCACCATCGATTCGATCAAGGCCGGATTGGCGCGCAGCTTGGCGTACTCATCGGGGAATTCGTTGAGTGCCAGCACCGAGCCGCTCATCGAGTTGCGGGTGGTGTCGTTGCCGCCGACGATCAGCAGGATGAGATTGCCCATCAGGTTGTCGGGGTCCATGTAGCGCGTTGCGTCGCTGTGCGCCATCATCGACAGCAGGTCGTTGCGCGGCTCTGAATTGACGCGCTCGTTCCATAGCTTGCCGAAATAGGCGGCGCATTCGGCCAGTTCCTCGCGGCGCTGCTCTTCGGATTCCACCACCATACTCTTCGGCAGCGCGGTGGAGACGTCAGACCAACGCGTCAGTTTCTGGCGATCTTCCCACGGGAAATCGAACAGCGTCGCCAGCATCTGCGTGGTGAGGTTGATAGAGACGCGCTCGACGAAGTCGAACGGCTCGTTGCGCGGCAATTCGTCGAGCACTTTCTGGGTGCGCTTGCGGATCAGCTTCGCCATCTCGTCGAGATGCGTCGGCGTGAACATCGGCATCACGGTCTTGCGTTGCGGCATATGGCGCGGTTCGTCCATCGCGATGAAGCTCGGCCAGTCGTAGCCTTCCGCCACGTCGCGGATCGAAATGCCGCCGTTCCTCACGTCGGACGAAAAGACACCGTGGCTGGTGTCGACATGCATGATGTCGTTGTACTTGGTCACGGACCAGTACGGCTCGATCGGCGCCTTGGTGCAGTAGTGAACCGGCGCTTCGTTGCGCAGCCGTTCGAAGTAAGGCCACAGCGTATCGTTGCGGAAGAGCCGAGGTGCGCCGGGATGAAAGTCCTCGATCGGCATCGTGTAGGCTTCTTCACGCGCGGCCTGTTGCAGCGCTGCCTTGCCCGGCTCGATGGTGCGATGGATGTTCATGGCCTGACGGCTCCCTGGATGGTCATGACGATGCGAGGCCGTCACGACGAAGCGGCATCGGTCGAGACAAATCTTTCACAGTCTGGGCAAATTCCTAGAGGGATTCTTGCGTCCATACGCCGGCGGGAATGCGGCCGGTCTGTGTGGACGCGAAAATGGTATTTCAGTGTGGTTTGTACGGAATAATGCATATTTTACCTTACCCGTAAAGGTTGATTAACCAGCGCGAAACAATCCTTGTGTGTCCACGCGTCGGGACCAGGGGATACAGAATGCATTTCCTTCGACGGCCAAGCGATCTGGCCAGCAAGTTTGCCGCCCTCGACAAATCTCAGGCCATCATCGAGTTCGACCCGGACGGGACCATTCTCGCCGCGAACGAAAATTTTCTCAGCGTGATCGGCTATCGCCTCGATGAAATCCGGGGCAAGCATCACAGTATGTTCGTCGATCCCGCCGAACGCGATAGCGGCGCCTATCGTGAGTTCTGGGCGGCCTTGAAGCGCGGCGAGTTTCAGGCGCGCGAGTTCAAGCGCATTGCCAAGGGTGGACGCGAGATCTGGATTCAGGCGTCCTACAATCCCTTGCTCAACAGCAAGGGCAAGCCGTTCAAGGTGGTGAAGTTCGCAACCGACATCACCGCGCAGAAACTCCGCAACGTCGAATACGAAGAGCAGATCAAGGCCATCGAGAAATCGCAGGCCGTCATTCGCTTCACGCCGGACGGCACCATTCTCGACGCCAACGAGAACTTTCTCAAGGCGCTCGGTTATGACCTCGCGGACATCCGCGGCAAGCATCACGGCATGTTTGTCGAACCCGCCGAGCGCGACCATCCGAACTATCGCGCGTTCTGGGAGAAGCTCCAGCGCGGCGAATATCAGGCCGCCGAATACAAGCGGATCGGCAAGGGCGGCAAGGCGGTATGGATTCAGGCGACCTACAACCCGATCAGCGACGGCAACGGGCGCATCATCAAAGTGGTGAAGTTCGCGACCGATATCACCGCGCAGGTTGAGGACCGCCTGCGGCGCGGCAAGGTCCAGCAGGTGATCGACGCCGATCTCGGCCTGATCAGCGATGCGATGGCGAAGGCCACCGGTCAGGTGTCGTCGGCCGCGGGCGCATCGACGCAGACCTCGTCCAACGTACAGGCGGTGGCGGCGGACGCGGAGGAACTGGCGGCGTCGGTCGGCGAAATCAGCTGGCAGGCGTCCGACGCGCTCAACATCTCGCGGCAGGCGGTGACGCAGGCCAACGAGACCAGCACCATCGTCTCCGGCCTTGCCGAGGCGGCGGAGCGGATCGGCGACGTCGTCAAGCTGATCAACGACATCGCCGACCAGACCAACCTTCTGGCGCTCAACGCCACCATCGAGGCGGCGCGGGCCGGCGAAGCGGGACGCGGTTTCGCGGTGGTGGCATCCGAGGTCAAGAGCCTCGCGGCGCAAACGGCGAAGGCGACCGACGATATCAGTTCGCAAATCGCCGAGGTTCAGGGCGCGACCGGCAACGCCGTCAGCGTCATCGAGGCGATCTCGCAAACGATTTCCCGCGTCAACGAGATTTCCGCCGCGATCGCGGCGTCGGTCGAGGAACAGGCATCGGTGACGCAAAGCATCTCGTCGAACATGCAGGTGGCGGCGAAGGGCGTTAACGAAGTCAACGACAGTCTCAGCGATATCGCGGAATCCGCCCGGTCGGTCGACGAAGCGACCCGCAAGGTCAGGGAGGCGTCTCGCTCGCTGGCATAAGCGGGTGCGACTGAGGTGACATCGAACCGTCGTTGCGAGCACTCGGATCGGCGTCATAAGCGCGGTTACGCGCGTCCTCGACGCGCTATGGCGCCGTCCGAGCACAGGCTCCGCGAAGCAATCCGGAAAGCCGCAAAGCAAGGGCTGGATTGCTTCGTCGCTAACGCTCCTCGCAACGACGAAACCAGACCGATCCGCTTAAATTCCCCGCGCCCGGACCGCGCATACGACCTCTGGCCACTTCTCCGGCCGCACGAGCCGTGGCATGGTTGCCCCGACAGTGGGCCCGCGGTCACGCGGTTGCGACCGTGGCCCGGCGGAGGAGATGGTCGACGATGATACCGAATGCGCTACCGACGTTTAATTTCGATCTTGGCGAAACCGCAGACGCGATCCGCGAAACGGTTCGCGATTTCTCGGCCAACGAGATCGCGCCGCGCGCCGACGAGATCGACAAGACCAATCAATTCCCGCGCGACCTGTGGCCGAAGATCGGCGAGGTCGGGCTGCTCGGCATTACGGTCGAGGAGGAGTACGGCGGCGCCGGGCTCGGCTATCTTGAGCACTGCCTCGCGATGGAGGAGATTTCCCGCGCCTCGGCGTCGGTCGGTCTGTCCTATGGCGCGCACTCCAACCTCTGCGTCAATCAGATCCGGCGCAATGGCAACCAGGCGCAGAAGCGCAAGTATTTGCCGAAACTGATTTCCGGCGAGCATGTCGGGGCGCTGGCGATGTCGGAGCCCGGCGCGGGGTCGGACGTGGTGTCGATGAAGACCCGCGCCGAGAAGAAGGGCGATCGTTACGTCCTCAACGGCAACAAGATGTGGATCACCAACGGTCCCATCGCCGAGACGCTGGTGGTCTATGCCAAGACCGATCCGAACGCCGGGCCGCGCGGCATCACCGCGTTTCTGATCGAGAAGGGCATGAAGGGCTTCTCCACCGCGCAGAAACTCGACAAGCTCGGGATGCGTGGCTCCGATACCGGTGAACTGGTGTTCGAGGATTGCGAGGTGCCGGAGGAGAATGTGCTCGGTCAAGTCGGGCGTGGCGTCAACGTGCTGATGTCCGGTCTCGATTACGAGCGCACGGTGCTGGCGGCGGGGCCGCTCGGCATCATGCAGGCGTGTCTCGATGTCGCGGTGCCTTACGTTCACGAGCGCAAGCAGTTCGGGCAGCCGATCGGCACCTTCCAACTGGTGCAGGGCAAGGTCGCCGATATGTACGTGACCATGAACGCCTGCCGCGCCTACGTCTATTCGGTGGCGAAGGCTTGCGACCGTGGCGAGACCACACGCGAGGATGCCGCCGGCGCAATCCTCTACGCCGCCGAGAAGGCGACGCAATGCGCGCTCGACGCGATCCAGTTGCTGGGAGGCAACGGTTACATCAACGACTATCCGACCGGCCGCCTGCTGCGCGACGCCAAGCTCTACGAGATCGGCGCCGGCACCAGCGAAATCCGCCGGATGCTGATCGGCCGCGAACTGTTCGAGAAGACGACGTAAATCGCACGCACCGAAGTCCCGAGCGGGGAAGACGATAAGTGGCTGGTCATGGCCGGCACAAGCCCGGCCATGACGGATGAGGGGGTAATGACCGCAAACTGGCCCTCATTGCGAGGAGCGATAGCGACGAAGCAATCCAGTTCTCGCTTCGTAGCTTTCTCGATCGCTTCGCTCGCAATAACGGGGTGATTTGTCTTCGTTCGCCCCTCATGATGGTCGTCCCCGCGTAGGCGGGGACCCATAACCCCTGACTGCACAGTCGGCGGGATTTTCACTCAAAGCTCACAAGCGCTATCCACGCCATGAACGACACGGCGTCTGGGTCCCCGCCTTCGCGGGGACGACATAACTGATAGTTGTTACTTGGTCCTAACCCGTATCACTCCGCCGGCAGCCCGTTCACCTTGGCGACCCACGCGCGAACGTCCGTCAGCACCTGCGGCAACACGGCTTCGACTTCGGTCATCGTCATGCCGGCCTTGATGCGCGGATCGTAGAGGATGTTGAGGATGTACTGATCGTAGATATCGAAGAAGCCCATGCGCACGTCGTCGTTGAACATGGTCCACGGCACCGAACCGGTATCGTTGATCGGCCCCAGTGATTGCAGCAGTTCCTCGTAGGCGCAGTCGCGGAAGGTGAAGTCGCCGTTGTCGACGGTGAGGAACACGTCGGAATGCTGGATGGCGAACGCCTCGTTCTTGCGGAAGCCGGACAGGCATTGCGGATCGAGCGAGGCGCGGATCTCTTTCGCACGTTCTTCGCCATAGAAAGCCGCCAGCGTGCTGTCGAAGTCGCGGTCTCGGATCAGGTGAACGTTGACGCTGGCGGCTTCAACGTCCGTGGTCATCGCAATGTCGAGATGGCGGATGTGCTTTGCGATGTCGGCGATGATCGCTGCGATCTGTTTCTGCCGCTTGCCGTGCACACCGCTGACGGCGACCCGCACCGGCATCTCGTACTTGCGGATACGGTCGACGCGCCCGGCGAGATGAAACTCCGCGCCGAACGTCGTCTTGAGAAAGCCGTCGATGATGTCTTTGTCGGAAAAGGTCGTGCGCTGCTGGCGTTGGCGCGCGGCGATAGTGGCGCTGTCGGCGGCGAATGTGGGGGAGGGCGCCAAGGGCAACGCAATCAACGTTGCTAACGCGGCAAGCCAAAATCGGATGACGAGGCTTCGCATTGTCTGTTCTTGAGGTGCTGCGTGCGGCATGTCGCACCTCTATCAATAGTCAGTTGTGGGCGTCATTGCGAGGAGCGTTAGCGACGAAGCAATCCAGTCCTGGCTTTATGGCCTTCTGGATTGCTTCGCGGAGCCTATGCTCGGACGGCGCGGAGCGCCGATCCGAGTGCTCGCAATGACGTTGCCGGATTAGTTCTTCACCACTACCGTAGTGCCGACCGGAACGCGGCTGTAGAGGTCGGTGACGTCGTCATTGGTCATGCGGAAGCATCCCGATGAGACCGCCTGGCCGATCGTTTCCGGCTCGTTGGAGCCGTGGATGCGATAGAGCGTGGAGCCGAGATACATCGCGCGCGCGCCGAGCGGGTTTTCGATGCCGCCCTTCATGTGGCGCGGCAGGTCGGGGCGCCGCCGCAGCATCTGCGCGGGCGGGGTCCAATCCGGCCATTCCTTCTTGGCGGTGATGCGGTGGGTGCCGGACCAGCGGAATCCGTCGCGGCCGACGCCGATGCCGTAGCGCAGCGCGGTGCCGTTCGACTGCACCAGATAGAGGCGGCGTTCCCGCGTATTGATGACGATAGTGCCGGGTGCGTAGTTTTCGTTGAAGTTGACGGTCGTGCGTGGGATCGGGTTTGATCCGCCGAACGGTAGGTGGAAGTTCGGATCCATGAAGACCCGCGTATCCATCTGCGCCGAGGCGCTCCCGGTCATCATCAGTCCCAGCGTCGCCGCAGCCAGCAGGACAGCAAACCCTCGCTTCATCTTCGCCCCTTCGACATTCGATTGATTGTAATGAGGAAGGCCATAATTCGCGGCATTTCGCAACCCACAGCCGTGTGAAATCGGGATTTCCGAATTTGGCGTGACCGAAAAGCCGCGCATTGTCAGCGTCAAACCCTCGCCGGCAATGCCTTCCCGGATGGCTGCATTGCAGCCGCTCTTAATCCTTTGACGCAACCCGCCAACAATGGTTCATCTTGAAGGTAACAAAATGCATGAAGGGAGTGCGACGATGAACGGTGCGGAAAGTCTGGTGCGAACGCTGGTCGCGGGGGGCGTCAACGTCTGCTTCACCAATCCGGGCACCTCGGAAATGCATTTCGTCGCGGCGCTGGACCGGGTCGAGGGGATGCGCTGCGTGCTCGGCCTGTTCGAGGGCGTGGTGACCGGCGCGGCCGACGGCTATTTCCGCATGAAAGGCACGCCGGCGTCGACCTTGCTGCATCTCGGGCCGGGTCTGGCTAACGGCCTCGCCAATCTGCACAACGCCAAGAAAGCGGCCTCAGGCATCGTCAACATCGTCGGCCAGCACGCCGGCTATCACATCGAACACAACGCGCCGCTCACCTCCGACATCGAGGGGCTGGCGCGGCCGATGTCGAACTGGGTGCGCACTTCGCCGGATGCGAAATCGGTGGCGCGGGACGGCGCCGCCGCGATCGCTGCCGCCAGCGGCGCGCCGCCACAGATCGCAACGCTGATTCTGCCCGCCGATACCGCGTGGAACGAAGCCGACGGTATCGCCGAGGTTCCGGCGTCGTCGCAGCGCGCCGGCTATTCCACCGAGGCGGTGGACGCGGCCGCGCGGGTGTTGCGGGGCGGCGAGCGGACGCTGTTGCTGATGACCGGCAATGCGCTCACTGAAAAGGGACTGGCGCTGGCGGCGCAGATCGCCGGCAAGACCGGCTGCGCGGTGATGGGCCAGACCTACAACGCGCGGATGGCACGCGGGCAGGGCCGCTTCGCTATCGAGCGCGTGCCCTACGTGGTGGCGCAGGCATTGCCGGTGCTGAAGGAGTTTCGTCACATCGTACTGGTCGAGGCCAACGATCCGGTGGCGTTCTTCGCCTATCCGGACAAGCCGAGCTTGTTGAAGCCCGAAGGCTGCGAAGTGCATCGCATGACCGAGGGCGGCGACAATTCGGTCGCGGCACTGGAGGCGCTGGCCTCCGCGGTCGGCGCCAAGCCTGCCGATGCCAAGCCTCAGAAGGCGATGGAACTGGTGAAGCCGACCGGTGCGCTGACTCATGAGGCGATCGCGATGGCGATTGCGATGGCTATTCCGGAGAACGCCATTCTGGTCGATGAATCGATCACCACCGGGCGCGGTTTCTTTCCGCCGACCGCGGCGGGCGCGCCGCATGACTGGCTGCAAAACATGGGCGGCTCGATCGGCTTCTCGACGCCGGTGGCGACGGGGGCAGCGGTCGCCTGTCCGGATCGCAAGGTGATCTGTATGGTCGGCGACGGCAGCGCGATGTACACGCTGCAATCGCTGTGGACGCAGGCGCGCGAGAATCTCGACGTCGTCACTATCGTGTTCGCCAACCGCATGTACCAGATCCTGCGCGGCGAATTCGACGGCGTCGGTGCCGGCGAACCGGGCCGCCGTGCGCAGGACATGCTGAGCATCGACCGCCCGACCTTGGACTGGGTGTCGCTCGCCAAGGGCATGGGCGTCCCCGGCCGCGCGGTCGAAACCGTCGACGAGTTCAACAAAGCGCTTGCCGAGGCCAACGCGGATAAGGGACCTCGGTTGATCGAAGTGCGGATGTAAGGGCGCGATGAATCTCCGCGTCGTCTCCGCCTGCGCGGGGACGACGACTTCGGTGTGGTGTGTTCGTCCAGAAAGCGACTGTCGATGAAGCACTCAGGCTGAGGCCGTCGCGTAAGCGGGCCGCCCCCGTCCGAACCAGCATTGCGACATATGCGCGCGACGGCGCGCGGATGTGGTTACGATTCATTAGCCTTAACAATTTGTTCAAGCGTGTCGGTGCCTCCTTACCCTCGGGCGAACCTGTGTGGGTGAGGGACATGATGGCGTTGGCGTTGCGCGTGGTTGCTGTTGCGGTGTTGATCGGGAGCGCGGCTGGTTCCGCTGTCGCGGCTGATCTTCCGGTGAAGGCGCGGGCCGTGCCTGCGGCGTTCGACTGGAGCGGCTTCTATCTCGGCGGCCATCTCGGCGGCGGACTCGGCAGCACGTCGATTACGAGTCCGTTCGGTCCTTCCATGTATGGTGATTCCATCCGTACGCCGGCGGTGTTCGCTGGTTTGCAGGCTGGCTACAACTGGCAGACCTCACGCAACCTCGTGCTTGGTGTGGAAGCTGACGTCAGCCTGATGGATGCCAACGGCGCCGACACCTGCCTTGCGCCGTCGGGCGCGCTCACCTCGTTCAATTGCCGCGCGCGTCATGATGCGTTCGGCAGCATCACCGGCCGCGTCGGATTTGTCGGCGGTGTCGATGGCCGCTCGCTGGTTTATCTGAAGGGTGGCGCGGCGTGGCTGACCTCGCGCTCCGATGTGGCGCTGAACGCGTTCGATGACATTGCGCCGGCCGAAACCTACGGCACGCGATGGGGCTGGATCGCGGGTGTCGGCTTCGAGCAGGCGCTGACGCCGGCGTGGTCGTTGCGCTTCGAATACAGCCACGCGCGCTTCGGCGGCGGCAGCGTGATGTCGCCGATGGCGTTTGCGCAAGCTGCGCCGGGGTCCCCGATCTATCTCGACGTTCCCGGCGGACGAACCGGGATCGACCATAGCCTCAATCTGGTACGCCTCGGTCTCAACTATCGTTTCGGTTCTGACTCGCGCGCGAATTGGTCGGAGCCGCATCTCGTCGCGAAAGCGCCAGCGCTCGCAGCAGGCTGGAATATCGAGGTCGGCGGTCGTTACTGGTATTCCAGCGGCCGCTTCCAGAAAGATCTCGGCATCACCACCAACCCCGCGCAACAGAACGTGCTGGTGTCGCGCCTGACCTACGACACCACCGGTCATTCCGGCGAAATTTTTGGCCGCATCGACAGTCCGCGCCGCATCTTCGTCAAGGGCTTTGCCGGCGGCGGTACGCTCAGCGACGGCAAGATGCACGACGAGGATTGGCTCGCGCGTCACAAGGATAACGTTCCGTATTCGAACACGCTGTCCGGTTACGTGCCCGGTCGCATCGGCTACGCCACGCTCGACGTCGGCTACGATGTGCTGCACGCCGATCGCTATCGGCTCGGCGGCTTCGTCGGCTATCACTACAATCGCGATGAGAAGATGGCGCGCGGCTGCATCCAACTCGCACATCCGTATGGGGCCTGTGCCGATCCGTTCTCCGCGTCGCTCTCCACCAACGTCATCAGTGAGGACAACACGCTGCACGCGGTGCGCGTCGGGGTCGCCGGGCAAGTGGCGCTGACCCCGAACCTCAAGCTGAGTGCGGAAGCGGCCTATCTGCCGTATGCGCGGCTGACCGGCCTCGACGGCCATCTGCTGCGGACTGATACGAAAAACATCTGGTCGCCGGAGTTCGCCAAGGGCCGCGGCGTGCAACTGGAGGCGATCCTGTCCTACGCGCTGACGCCGAACCTCGATCTCGGCATCGGCGGTCGCTACTGGGCAGTCTGGGCGATCGACGACGCCTACACCAACGCATTCGGCATGACGTGCCCCTGTCCGACCTTGCCGATGCGGCAGGAGCGCTACGGCATGTTCGTACAGGCGTCCTACAAGTTCGCCCCGGACTTTTGAGACAATCAGCAGCGCGTCCGGGGACGTGATCCCGTCCTCGGCCAAGCGCAAAATGATTAGCAAAGTGAAAAGGTTAACGGATTGTTGCGTTGCAGAAATGTCACGCATTGGCGCGAAGGCAATCGTTAATACAAATTAAGGTTGTATAGATCGGGTTCCATCGCCTATCGAGTTCCATCGGAACTTCAAACGTGCTGGGAACTCAAATCATGAAGAAAATTCTCCTCGCTTCCGTCGCGATTGCTGCGATGAGCGCACCTTCCTTCGCGGCCGATCTCGGCGCGCGGCACTACACCAAGGCTCCGGCTCCCGTCGTGAGCCCGGCGACCAACTGGTCCGGCTTCTACGTCGGCGCCATGGGCGGCTACGGTTGGTCGAACTCGGTCAGCGCCAGCGTCCCGGGTGTTGGCGGCGCCACGGTCAATACCAATGCGCTGAAGGGCGGCTTCGGCGGCGGCACCATCGGCTACAACTGGCAGATGCCGGGCAGCCAGTTCGTTTGGGGTCTTGAGGCAGATGCGGCCGGCGGCAGCATCGGTGCGTCGTCCACGGTGGTGGGCTTCACCGGCCGTGATCGCATCAATGCGCTCGGCAGCGTCACCGGTCGCGTCGGCGTCGCGTTCGACAGTGCACTGCTCTACGTGAAGGGCGGCTATGCCTGGGCCAACAACAAGGTCTCGGCCTCCGGCGGCGGGTTGACGGTTTCGGAGTCCAAGACGCATTCCGGCTGGACCATCGGCGCTGGCGTCGAGTGGATGTTCGCGCCGGCGTGGTCGGCCAAGGCCGAGTACATGTATGCCGACTTCAGCAAGGAACGTTATGCCGCGAACGTCGTGCCGCCGGGTGTCGACATCGGCGCGTCGGTGCATACCGTCAAGGTCGGTGTGAACTATCACTTCGGCTGGGGCGGACCCGTCGCGCGGTACTGATCGTCATTTATACCAAGAGCAAACTGCGCAGGGCCAACCGCAAGGTTGGCCCTTTTTCTTTGCGCGCGGTTGCGTTCTTTAATTTTAATTAAATGCACCTCACTAAGTCTCGTCGCAATCCCCACACGCCCGGTCAGGCGGGCGTTACTCCTCTCACATCCTGAATGCCAGAAAGGCATTTCCAATGCGTCTCGCGACGATCACCAAACTATCCCTCGGCGCCACGGCAGTCCTGGCCGTTTTGACAGGCATCTTCATCTGGCGCGAACAAGCCAATGTCGAAACGGAGCGTGTGGCCACCGCGCGGGCTGCTGAGTTCAAGCAACTCGGTCTGGATCTCGCCAGGGCTTCCGACTACCTCACCGACGAAGTCCGCTTCTATACGGTGACCGGCGACAAGGCGCATCTCGATAACTATTGGCGCGAAGTGAAGGAAACCAAGAGCCGCGATCGCGTGTTGTCGCGGTTGAAGGAATTGGGGGCGACGGCCGACGAACTCAGCCTGATCGATCAGGCCAAGGCGAGTTCCGATGCGCTGATCAAGCTTGAAGAGGCGGCGATGCAGGCCGTCACCGATGGCAAACTCGATCAGGCGCGCGCGCACGTCTACGGAAAAGACTACGCCACCGGCAAGGCGAAGATTTCGAACCTGATCCAATCCTTCCAGAACAAGATGAACAGCCGCGCCACCGCCGAAGTCACCGCCGCGCGCAATGCCGCTTCGACGCTGATGGTGTTGGTGGACATCATCCTGCTGATCACCGCCGCCGTCTTCATGTCCATTCTCTATTTCGTTTTCAACCGGCGCACTGTGGCTCCGATCGTCGAAATGCAGGGCGTGGTGACGCGCCTCGCCAATTCGGAATACGGCATCGAGGTTCCGCATCGAGAACGTCAGGACGAGATCGGCGACATGTCGCGCGCCGTCCTCGTCTTCAAGGAAAACGGCATCGCCAACGAGCGGATGCAGGCCGAGCGCAGCCAGGCGCAGGCTGAGCGCGAGCGGCGCCAGCAGGAAGTTGATCGCCTGATCCGCGAGTTTGAGCAACTGATCGGCGAACTGGTCGGCTCGCTGTCGTCGTCCTCGACCGAGCTTGAAGCGTCCGCCAACACGCTGACGTTCACCGCCGAGAACACCGGCAAGACTTCGGCCGTCGCCGCCGGCGCGTCGCAGGATGTGTCCAACAACGTGCAGTCGACCGCGGCGGCCACCGAGGAAATCACCTCGTCGGTCAACGAGATCAGCCGTCAGGTGCAGGAAGCCAGCCGCGTCGCGCAGACTGCGGTGGCGCAGGCGCAGAAGACCGACGCCAGCATTCAGCAACTGTCGCACGCGGCGGCCCGCATCGGCGATGTCGTCAAGCTGATCACGGCAGTTGCCGAGCAGACCAACCTGCTGGCGCTCAACGCTACCATCGAAGCGGCGCGTGCCGGCGAGGCCGGGCGTGGCTTCGCGGTGGTCGCCTCCGAGGTGAAGGCGTTGGCGTCGCAGACCGCCAAGGCGACCGACGAGATCGGCGCGCAGATCGTCGGGATGCAGGCGGCGACGCAGGATTCGGTGGCGACCATCCAGGAGATCAACGCGACCATCAACCTGATGTCGGAAATCTCCTCGACCATCGCCGCCGCCGTGGAAGAGCAGGGCGCGGCGACGCAGGAGATCGCGCGCAACGTCCAGCTCGCGGCCCAGCGATCCGGCGAGGTCGCGCAGAGCATCAGCGACGTCAGCCGCGGCGCGGGCGAAACCGGCGCGGCGTCGGGACAAGTCCTCTCCGCCGCCCAGATGCTGTCGAGCGACAGCACCCGTCTCAAGGTCGAGGTGCAGAAATTCCTCACCGGCGTCCGCGCGGCGTAGAACAATCGCTTCTACAGCGATCGATCATCGGAGCGCTTTGAAACGACAATCAAAAGCCAACAGCACAAAAGGGTCAGCCGCAGGGCTGGCCCTTTTTTATGTTGTCCGGTGATGGTGCATCGATCAGGCGTGTGCGCCCGAGATCAAGCCTGCTTGAGACCGCGATGGATTCGAGGAATGCTTCGTCGTGGCTGACGATCAACAGCGCGCCGTCATAGGCACGCAATCCCGCCTCGACAGCTTCGATTGAACCGATGTCCAGATGATTGGTCGGCTCGTCGAGAATCAGGAGCGAGGGCGGGGTCGGTCCCCCGAGCACGCAAGCCAGACCGGCCCGCAACAATTGCCCGCCGCTGAGACCGAAGACAAGTTGAAGTGCCGCGTCGGATCGGAACATGAAGCGTGCCAGAGCTGCCCGGCAGGCGTTCTCGTCGGTCGTCCGATTGATGCGTCGGAAGTTGTCTCGAATCGAGACCGACGGATCGAGAAGACTGACCTGTTGATCGAACATCGCAAAGTCGGTCGTCACGCGCACGGTCCCGTGCCACGGCTGCAACTGTCCGGCAACGAGCGCCAGAAGCGTCGTCTTACCGGAGCCGTTCGGTCCGACAACCGCAACGCGCTCCGGGCCGGTCATGGAGAAGGAAAGATTCTTGATGATCGGTCGATCCGGCTCGTAACCGGCGCTCACGGCATCGATCGTTAAAACCGATTTGCTGGCCGGTAAGTGTGTCGGCGGCAGAACGACGGAAAGCGGCTGAAGGATTTCGATGCGCTTGCGCGCGGAGGCGGCAGCCTCGAACGCCTGCGTGCGCTGTCGGTCCGCGAGACGCGCGCTCGCGCCGCTGGTGTCCTCGCTTCGGTCCTTGCGCATCCCTGTGAGGATGCGTGGCAGATCGCCCTTTGCCCGCTTTCTTTGTCCTGCGCGATCTTTCCGTGCTTTCCGCTCGGTGGATTCTTGAGCCTTTCGATCGATCTCCGTGACGCGCTTCTCGGCATCCGCCAGATCGTGTCGAGCGGCGGCAAGCTCAACGGCTTTGCGCTCACGGTATTGGCTCCACCCGCCGCCATAACGTGTGGCCCCGAGCGACGTCATCTCGACGATGGCGTCCATGGCCTCAAGCAACTCGCGGTCATGGCTGACGATGATCGCTCCGCCGCGCCAGCCGGCAAGGAAGTCGATCACCGCCGCGCGTCCCTCGCGGTCGAGGTTGTTTGTCGGTTCGTCGAGCAGCAGGAAGTCGGGCTCCGTGAAGATAAGCGCGGCGAGGCGCGCGCGCGTGCTTTGTCCGCCCGACAGTGTCGCGAGATGCGTTTCGGGGGCTGCATCCAATCCGAGGCGGGCGAGCGCGGACGCAACTCTGGCCTCCAGCGTCCAATCGGCATCGGCAAGTTCCTCGGCACAGGCTTCGCCATTCTCGGCGCGGCGCAGCAGGGCCAGCGCGTCGGTGATGCCGAACAGGTTTGCGATAGCTTCGCCTGGTGTGGCCTGAATCGTCTGGCGCAGGATGCCCAAGGTGCCGTTGACGGTGATCGACCCGGTATGGGGACGCAGTTCACCCGAAATCAGCTTGAGGAGCGTGGTTTTGCCGATGCCGTTGCGTCCGACAAGACCCACGCGTCCGATGCCGAATGTCAGTTCGAGATCGGAAAAAAGAGCCCGGCCGTCAGGCGTGGACCATGAACATTTGGAGAGGGTAATCGAAGCAGGCATGGATATGAATTCTCCCGATGGCAAAGCAGACTGGCAGTGCTGTCGGGTTGATATCCATCGGTGCCTGTATCCTCTTCATTCGGACGCATCCTGAGAACGGCGCGTCGCATCGCCGATATATAGCGGCATTCGGGCTCGTCACAAGTTTCCCTGGATGACTTGTGGCTCGTTACGTCGGTGCCCGGATGCATTCCGGCGGATGTTTCGAAGGTGCTGAAAACAAAATGATGGTGGGCGCACAAGGGATCGAACCTTGGACCTCTCCCGTGTGAAGGGAACGCTCTCCCGCTGAGCTATGCGCCCGGGATCGTCGGCGGCAGGGCCGCCTCAAGGTGGCGGGGCCGGTTCGACGCCGCGATTTACGAAGTGCGGGGCTCTGGTGTCAAGCGCGGCGGCGGGAAAACTGCCGGATTTGCGCCCAGTGTCACCCCGTTGGCGGCCTGACCTCCCGCCTTGCCGTCAGGCAGAGAGCGCGGAGCCGGTCGTTTCGAGCGAGAATGTGGTGGATCGGGGCTTACGTGCTCCTGTTTATCTGGTCTTGGCGACAAAGTCCGCGATGGCCGACGTAAACGATCGGTCGGACGTGTTGATCGCGTAGATTTCGGACATGTGGCTGTGGCCCTTCAGCACCAGATATGTCGGGCACCGATTTTGCTCGCACAGCTTGGCCTTCAGGGTATCGGTTTGCCGGGCGTAGTAGGGCACGTCCAATTCGGCACGCACGATCAGGAGGGGCACGTTGCTTTTCGCGAGTCCGTTGATCGACGATCTGTCCTGCCAGAGCGAAGTGTCCGCGCCGAAGTACGCGCGCTCGCCGGGGTCGTTGGTGCTTGGGTCGAGCGCATAGGTTCCCGAGGCGAGGATGGCGCCGCGCACTTGCGGGTGTCCGTCGCGGGCAAGGAAGCTGCCGACATGCGATGCGCCGGCGGAGTGGCCGAATAGATAGATGCGATTGCCGTCGCCGCCGTACTTCGCGATGTTTGCCTTGACCCAGGTGACGGCCGCTGCGACGTCATCCGCACCGGACGGCCACGTCGCGGCCGGCGCGAGCCGGTAGGTCATGTTGACGCCGACCATTCCGTTGGACACTGCCCACAGCATGACGTTGTCGTAGTACGGGCTCGTTCCGGTGCGTTTGTTGCCGCGCCGGTAACCTCCGCCGTGAAGGAAGATCAGGACAGGTTTTGGATTGTCCGAGCCCTTGGCCTTGAAGACATCGAGCAGGTTGCGCTCGTCGGGACCGTATTTGAGATCGCGTTCGACGATCGCGTCCGCATACGGCTCCTTGGCTTGCAGGGGTGCGAACAGCTTTCCTGTTTCCGGGGCTTTGATCGTCGTCCCGAGTTCACGAACGGACGCCGCGAGATCCGGAGGCAGTTGCGCAAAGGCCGTCGTTGTTGTCGCGGAGACAATCAGCGCGACGAGCATCCATAACCGCATGTTGAAAACCTCCCGATTGAAACAGGACACGCCGGCGCCATCGAAACACGCGGTCGTTCGGCACGAGTGTCCTCGCTTCGCGGCGCGAGCGGGCGCGAAGTTTGATGAGGAAAACGCATCGAATGAATCGCAGGGCGGTCGCTGTCGCCGTGCCGCGGCCATCGCAGCGATCGTCGCCGACACCGGCCTTTTCCGTGGCTCTGCCTGAGCAAACCGGTTTCGATGAGAAAGCCTAGGCGACGACACAGGCCACGTCGAGCGGCTTGGTGGAACTTCAATCGTGCGATAATATCACGAATGGCAATGCGGCCGGTCCACGGGGATTGTCTTGAATCGCAGCCATCGCCTGGAAATGCTGGTCCGCGCCGCCGACACTGGCAGCTTTGCGGCGGCCGCGAGGATCATGGACCTGACGCCATCGGCGGTCAGCCGTGGCATTGCCGATCTGGAACGTGAGTTGAAGGTCCCGTTGTTCAACCGGACGACGCGGCAACTCAAGCTCACCCAGGAGGGAATGGAGGTCTATCGCCGGGCCGTCGATATTCTCGCCCACATTGCAGAGCTTTCCGAGAGCCTCGCGCATACGCGCGGGCGGGTCGGCGGCGTTGTTCGTGTCGGCGTGCAGGCGCCGCTCGGCCGCTATGTTCTGATGCCCAGGCTCGCCAGTCTGCACGATCGCCATCCCGACCTGATTGTCGAGACACGACTGACGCAAGATCCGCGCGACATGCAATCCGAGAACCTCGACGTGATGTTCTATGTCGGCGAGCCGGCCTCGTCGCGGCTGGTGGCGCGGCGGCTCGGTCAGGGCAAGCCGGCGGCCTATGCGTCGCCCGATTATGTCCGCCGTTTTGGCGCGCCAGCGTCGCCGGCCGACCTCGCTCATCACCGTTGCCTGCTGTTTCGGTCGCCGTGGTCGGTCGGTCCCATCGATCATTGGACGTTCGAGCGCGGCGGGCATCGCGAGATGGTGCAGGTACAGCCCGCGCTGGTCACGCCGGATCGCGAGGGCTTGATCGTCGCCGCGTGTGCGGGTGCCGGCATCATCTACATGGCGTGCTTCGATCCGGCGTTATTGTCGTCCGGCCGGCTGGTACGCCTGCTGCCGGGCTGGTCATGCCCACCGAGCTTCGGCATTCATGTTCTGCACCGACGCGGCGGCGGCAGCGTGCCGCGTGTCGCGGCTTTTCTGCGCTTCGTGCGTGAGGCCTTTGCCGACTTCGATCCGCAGGAGCTGACAGTGCTTCATGCCGACAAGACTGCAAGGTCCGTGGCGTCGCATGGGGCGAAAGCAATCGCGTGAATCCTGAGGTGCGACGTTCGCGCTCAGATGGGCCGGAGTCAGTCTTGGTGGCGATTGGCCTGCGCTTGCAGCGCCCGAATCCGGTCCGCCAGCGTCTGTTGAAGCGCGACCGCTGGGCCGCCGTTGGCGGAGGAATGAACCGCTTC
Source organism: Hyphomicrobiales bacterium (assembly GCA_017305555.1). Taxonomy (GTDB): domain Bacteria; phylum Pseudomonadota; class Alphaproteobacteria; order Rhizobiales; family Xanthobacteraceae; genus 62-47. Next base: position 29,003 of record JAFKKM010000019.1, read on the forward strand.
GGTTGCCAGAATGGCCTTGATCGGCGAATCCGGGCCTTCCAGCGTCATCGTCAGCCGTGCCACCTCGGCGGCAATGTCGTTGATCCGCTCCCGCAGCAGCGCGTTGTCGGCCTGCTCGCGCTGGAATGCGTCGCGTTCCTCGCGCAGCGCCTGCAATTTGGCGGCGGCGCCGGCGTGTTCGGCCTGCAAGGTTGCGAGCGCCGGCGACGAGCGATTGTTGCTGAGCGCGAACACTTCGTCGCGCAATTGTTTGACGGCGGTTTCCGCTTCCTCGCGTGCCTCCCGCAGCCGCGCCGCCTCCGCGTCGCGTTCGGTCAGCAGGGCCGCCTGTGATGCCGTGCGTTCGCGCAGCGCGTCGGCTTCGTTGCCGAGCCGCTCGGCCTCCTTGACCTGCGCGATCAACTGGCCGTCGAGGTCGCCGACGCGTCGGCTCAGGCTTTCGACATGGCTGCGTGCTTCCGCCAGTTCGCTGGCCGCAGTGGCCGATTCGATGCGCTGCTGGTCGAGCCGCTGCTGAGTGGCGGCGAATTCGCGTTCGGCCTCATCGACGCGCTGCTTGAGCTGGTCGATCTGCTGATGCACCGAGGTCAGTTCGACCTGGCGGTTCTCGGCGGTCTGCGACCGCTCCGTGAGTTCGGTGTTCAGCCGCACGGCCTCGGCCTGCCGTTCGCCGAGGGTCTGCTGGGTGGCGTGCAGCGTGCCGGTGGTCGCAGTCAAATCGTCGGTGGCGGCGCGGAGCATGTTCCTCAGCGACTGTTCGCGGGCCTGCAAGGCGAGGACTTCGGCGTTCCGCGTGCTCAGCTCCATTTTCAGGCGGTTGACGGCATCGGCCTTCTTGCCGAGTTCCGCCGCCTGGCTGGTCGCTTTGCCCTTGAGCTGATCGATGCTCATTTCGAGCTTCCGCGCGGATATCGCGAATTCGGCGCGCAGCTGGTCCTTGTCGGCCTGAACCTCGGTCATCGACACCGGAGCGGAGGCTTCCAGCCGCTTGGTGGTGAGCCGGACGGCGCGGTTGTGGACCAGCGGCAGCAGCATCAGGCACAGCAGGGCCGAGAGCAGGAAACCGATCGCCATGTAAATGATCGGCTCAACCATGGGAATTGCTCCGCGCCAGAAAGTTGCGGCCTTCCATGCCACGGCCGGCAGGGCGAACGCCAGCCGTTTGCTGCAATAATGTGAATCCGGTCAGGGGCCGCAAGCCGGGATCAGAGCGCGATCAGAACGGATTCCAGGTCGCCTGCGGGGTAAACTTGAGATAGCCGATGTTGGCCCCAAGCCGCAGCCCGAGCCCCGAACGGATCGGCACCAGCACGATGTCGTTGGCTGTGAGCGCGGTCATGCCGAAGCCGCCGATGATATAGGCGGAACCGTCGATGCCGGCGAAGCGCTGATAGATCGCGTTGGTGGCCGGGAGGTTATACACCAGCGTCATGGTGCGGGCGCCGTCGCCGCCCCAGTCGAAGCCGACCGAGGGGCCTTGCCAGTAGACTTTCAGGTCGCCGGCGTTTTTGGTGTAGAGGGTGCCTTCGCCATAACGCAGCCCTGCGACGAACGCGCCGGAACCTTCCTCGCCGAGGATGTAGCCGTTGGGCAGGCCCCACTGGCTGACTGCGCGCTCGATCACCGAGGCGAGCCCGCGCGAGACGTTGCCGAAGAATTTGTGCCCCGCGCCGACCAGTTCGTCAGGCGAATAAGTGTGGCGTCCCTGGGCTTGTTGCGCCGAGGCCGGCACCGCCCAGAGCGTCACCGCGGCGAGCAGTACCGCGGCCAAGCGTGAAGCGAACGTCATGTAAGACCCCTGAAGTGTAAAAACCCGGCCGCGACTTTAACCTGATGCACAGAGGCATCGGCCTAGGTTGCGCCCATCGTTCCCCGACTCACAATCTTATTTACATCAACTATGACGGTACGGCGGCAGGAAAGAGACGGGTTTTGCCGTCGCGAGATGATGATCGGCCTGTTGGCGGTGGCGGCCGCTGCCGCGGCGGCCCCGCGCGCGCGGGCTGCGACGACCGAACGCGTGGTGGCGGACCGCTTCACGGGGCTTGCGATCGACGGCATGGACCCGGTGGCCTATTTTACCGAGGGTCGCGCGGTTCCGGGCCGGGCCGATCTCGAGGCCTCGGTGGCGGGCGCGGTCTGGCGCTTCTGCAACGATGACAATCGGGCATTCTTCCTGGCGCATCCGGAAATTTACGGACCGCAATTCGGCGGCTACGACCCGGTGGACGTCGCGCGCGGCGTTACCGTCGCGGGCCGGCCGCAGGTGTGGCTGGTCGCGGGACAACGGCTCTATCTGTTCGCCCGTATTGAGAGCCGCGACGCGTTCGCGGCCGATCCCGCCGCCGTGCTGCGCGAGGCCCGCGCGCGCTGGCCCCATCTGCGCGATGCGCTGGCGCAGTAATCTGCCGCTTAGGACTCGGCCGTGGGATCGCCTCGGGCGATGAAATCCGGCAGGATGAAGCCTGGCCGCCCGGTGCTGTAGCGCAATGGTTGGCCTTGCCCATCGGTGACCTTGCCCCCGGCGGCGACGACCACGGCATGGCCCGCCGCGACGTCCCATTCGCTGGTCGGCGACAGCCGCGGATAAATGTCGACGCTGCCGTCCGCGACGCGGCCGAACTTTACCGCCGACCCCAAGGTTTTTCGCACCGCGCCCGGCCGGGCCGCGATGAAGGCGTCGGTTCGCGCATCACCGTGGGAACGGCTGACAGCGGCGATCCACGGCGCGCCGGGCGAGGGCAGCGGCCGGGTCCGAACCGGTTCGATGGCGGTAACACCGGAAGCGGTGCAGACCACGCGCGCGGCGCCGTGCCCGACATGGCCGCGCCAGACGAGGCCCAGGGCCGGCGCGCCGACCAGACCGAGGATCGGCGTGCCGTTGGCCACCAGCGCCACGTTGACCGTGAACTCGTCGCGCCCGGCGATGAATTCCTTGGTGCCGTCCAGCGGATCGACCACGAAGAACAAATCCGCGAACGGCGGCTTCGCGTCGCCGGCACGTTCCTCGGACAATGATGGAATATCGGGCGCGAGCCGCGCGAGGCCGTCGGAAATGATGCGGTCCGCCGCGAGATCGGCCTGCGTCACCGGCGAGCCGTCGGTTTTTGTCTCGACTGCGAGCGCGCCGCAGCGGATGGCAAGGATCGCCGCCCCGGCTTCGATCACCAGCGCGGTGAGCGGCTCCAGCAATGCGGCCGCACGCGAATCGATCGCGGCTGATGACGGTGTTCCGGGGGGATGGTCTGGCGCGCTCATGCGTCGCGATACGTCATGATCTTCGAGGGCCGGTATCTTCAGGCGCCGATGCTGGCGCCGTGCCGATACCGTGCGTTCCGGAATCGGCACGCGCTAGCAGCATAAGCGTCCACAGTGTATCAAGCCATAGCCCATGCCCGATTCGCCAAACCTGTCGCACGGTTTCGAGGAAGCATCTATGTCCGACACTCTCCCATCATCGACGCAAGGTACCGCCAGCCCCGCGCCGGATACGCTCGAACTGGCCGCGCTGTTGTGCTCGCGGGTGTGTCACGACCTCATCAGTCCGGTGGGTGCCATCGTCAACGGGCTTGAGGTGATGGATGACAATCCCACGGCGGAAGATCGCGAATTTGCGCTCGACCTGATCCGCAAGAGCGCCAAGACCGCGTCGGCGCGTTTGCAGTTCTGCCGTCTTGCATTCGGCGCGGCGGGGTCGGCCGGTGCGCAGATCGATCTCGGCGACGCCGAGAACATGGCGCGTGGCCACCTTGAGGACGCCAAGACCAAGCTGACATGGAATCTGCCGCGCCTGTTGCTCGCGAAGAACCGCGTCAAACTGCTGCTCAACATGCTGGTCATTGCGCAGCAGACGATCCCGCGCGGCGGCGTGCTCAACGTCGAGCCGGTGGGCGAGGGCGATGCGATGACGTTCCGCGTGACGGCGACCGGCATGAATGCGCGGCTGCCGCAGGCGATCGTCGAGATGCTGGCGTCGGAGCAGGCCACGATGGTCGATGCCCACGCAGTGCAGCCTTACTACACGCGGCTGCTGGCGCAGTCCTGCGGATGGAAAGTATCGCTTGCGATGGACGGCGACGCCGTCGTGGTGACGGCGGGCTGATTTCCCTCGCGCGCGCATAGTTAATCAAATCTTGCCGTATGGAACGGCCGGACTGAAGCAGTCCGGCCGTGACAACTTTTATTTGGTGTTCGAGCACCGCTACAGCCGTATGCTCAACCAATATTAAACGCTTTGCCGAGAAACTGGCCGGACTCTGAAGTGGCGTATGCGTACTGCCCTTCGTACGTGAAGGCTGGTTTCATGGATGACTTGTTAAAAGAGTTTCTGACTGAGACGAACGAAAGTCTCGATGTCGTTGATAATCAATTGGTCCGGTTCGAGCAGGAGCCGAACAACGCCAAGATTCTCGATAATATCTTCCGGCTGGTTCATACGATCAAAGGCACCTGCGGATTTCTCGATCTGCCCCGGCTCGAAACGCTGGCACACGCCGCTGAAACGCTGATGGGCAAATTCCGCGACGGAATGCCGGCGACCGGCGAAGCCGTGACGCTCATCCTCACCACCATCGACCGCATCAAGGAAATTCTGGCGCAGCTCGAGTCGACGCAAGCCGAGCCCAAGGGTGCCGACGAGGATCTGATCGGCCGGCTCCACGAGATGGCGGAAGGCACGGCGCACGCCGAACCGGCTGTCGTCGAAGCGCCGGCATCGACGCACGGCACCCTGGTGGATCAGGTGCTGGAGCGCCCGCTGCGTCCCGGCGAAGTCTCGCTCGACGAACTTGAGCGCGCGTTCCGCGAAACCGAAGCCGAAGTGAAGCCGGCACCCGCGCCGGTGCAGCAGACCGCGCCGGTCAAGGCGGCGGACAAGCCTGCTGCCAATAAGCCTGCAAAAAAGACTGTGGTGGAGAACGATGCGGCCGAAGCCGAGCGTGTCTCCAACCAATCGATCCGCGTCAATGTCGATACGCTCGAACACCTGATGACGATGGTGTCGGAACTGGTGCTGACGCGCAACCAGTTGCTCGAGATCAGCCGTCGCAACGAGGACACCGAATTCAAGGTGCCGTTGCAGCGTCTCTCCAACGTTACCGCGGAGTTGCAGGAAGGCGTCATGAAGACGCGGATGCAGCCGATCGGCAACGCATGGCAGAAACTGCCGCGCGTGGTACGCGACCTCGCCGCCGAACTCGGCAAGCGCATCGAGCTGGAGATGCACGGCGCCGACACCGAACTCGACCGGCAGGTGCTTGATCTGATCAAGGACCCGCTGACGCACATGGTGCGCAACTCCGCCGATCACGGCCTGGAACGGCCGGAGGAGCGCGCCCGCGCCGGCAAGCCGGAGCAGGGCACCATTCGTCTGTCCGCCTATCACGAAGGCGGCCACATCATCATCTGCATCGCGGACAATGGCCGCGGCCTCAACACCGAGCGCATCAAGGCGAAGGCCATTGCCAACGGGTTGGCGACCGAAGCCGATCTTGAACGCATGACCGAGGCGCAGATCCACAAGTTCATCTTCGCGCCGGGATTCTCGACCGCCGCCGAAGTCACCAGCGTCTCCGGCCGTGGCGTCGGCATGGACGTGGTGCGCACCAACATCGATCAGATCGGCGGCACCATCGACGTCAAGTCGGTCGCGGGCGAGGGCGCCAGCGTCACCGTGAAGATTCCGCTGACGCTCGCCATCGTCTCGGCGCTGATCGTTGAGGCGAGCGGCGAACGCTTCGCGATCCCGCAGCTCTCGGTAATTGAACTGGTGCGTGCGCGCGCGAATTCCGAACATCGCATCGAGCGCATCAAGGATACGCCGGTGCTGCGGCTGCGCAACAAGCTGCTGCCGCTGATCCATCTCAAGAAGCTCTTGAAGCTCGACGACGAAGCCAGCGTGATCGATCCGGAGAACGGCTTCATCGTCGTCACCCAGGTCGGCAACCAGACCTTCGGCATCGTGGTCGACGGCGTGTTCCACACCGAGGAAATCGTCGTCAAGCCGATGTCGACCAAGCTGCGTCACATCAACATGTTCTCCGGCAACACCATTCTCGGTGACGGCGCGGTGATCATGATCGTCGATCCGAACGGCATCGCGCAGGCGCTCGGCACTTCGGTCGCCGCACAGCACGAACTGGTCGACGAGAACGCCGCCAGCCGTGGTAACGCGGCAGAGCAACTGACCTCGCTGCTGGTGTTCCGCGCCGGTTCGATGCAGCCGAAGGCGGTGCCGCTGGCGCTGATCACCCGGCTGGAGGAAATCTCCAGCGACAAGATTGAATTGTCGAATGGCCGCTACATGGTGCAGTACCGCGAGCAGTTGATGCCGCTGGTGCAGATGGACGGCGTCGAGGTCGCGACCTCGGGGGTGCAGCCGATTCTGGTGTTCGCCGATGATGGTCGCACCATGGGGCTGGTGGTCGACGAGATCGTCGATATCGTCGAGGAGAAGCTGGCGATCGAAGTCGCAAGCGGCCGCGACGGCATTCTCGGCTCGGCCGTAATCAAGAGCCGCGCCACCGAAGTGATCGATGTCGGTCACTTCCTGCCGATGGCGTTCGCTGACTGGTTCAATCGCCGCGAGATGAAGCCGTCCGCTTCCGCGCAGTCGATCCTGCTGGTCGATGACTCGGCGTTCTTCCGCAACATGCTGGCACCGGTGCTCAAGGCCGCAGGCTATCGCGTGCGGGTTGCCACCAATGCCGAGGAAGGCCTGCTGGCATTGCGCTCCGGCGAGGAGTTCGACGCGGTGCTGACCGACATCGAGATGCCCGACATGAACGGCTTCGAATTCGCCGAGACCATTCGCGCCGACCAGAAGCTCAACGACGTGCCGATCATCGCGCTGTCGTCGATGATTTCGCCGGCGGCGATCGAGCGCGGCCGTCAGGCCGGCTTCCATGACTACGTCGCCAAGTTCGATCGGCCGGGGTTGATCGCGGCGCTCAAGGAACAAACCTCTGACCTCAACCGGGCGGCATGAGACGATGACAGTGAGCCAGGATAATTCCGCAGGCGCGGTGACCGAATACGTGACGATCATGATCGGCGAGCAGCTGTTCGGCCTGCCGATCTCGCGCGTGCAGGATGTGTTCATGCCGGAGCGGTTGACGCGGGTGCCGCTGGCCTCGCGCGAGGTTGCCGGCGTGCTCAATCTGCGCGGCCGCATCGTGACCGCCATCGACATGCGCGCGCGGCTCGGTTTGCCGGACGCCGCGTCGGATCGTCCGGCGATGGCGGTGGGCGTCGATCTGCGCGGCGAGTCCTACGGACTCTTGATCGACTCGATTGGCGAGGTGCTGAAACTCGCTGACGACAGCCGCGAGGTGAATCCGGTCAACCTCGATCCGCGCATGACCAAGATGGCGGCGGGCGTACACCGGCTCGATGGACAATTGATGGTGGTTCTCGACGTAGATCGCGTTCTGGAAATCTCGTCGGATCTTAGGGCTGCGTGAGCGGCCCTAAGTTCTCTCCGGGTACTTTTCAGGATCGAACAATTGAGCAGAGGCTGAAATGAAAACATGTCTGGTCGTTGACGACTCGAGCGTCATCCGCAAAGTCGCGCGCCGCATTCTCGAAGGTCTGGATTTCCAGATCGTCGAAGCCGAGGACGGCGAGAAGGCCCTGGAGGTCTGCAAGCGCGGCTTGCCGGACGGCATCCTGCTCGACTGGAATATGCCGGTGATGGACGGCTATGAATTCCTGCGGGCGCTACGGCAGATGCACGGCGGTGACGAGCCGAAGGTGGTGTTCTGCACCACGGAGAACGACGTCGCACATATCGCGCGTGCACTTCACGCCGGCGCCAACGAGTACATCATGAAGCCGTTCGACAAGGATATCGTCACGGCAAAATTTCATGAAGTCGGTTTGATCTGATTTGTTGCGCCGTCCGGCTCGTCCGGGCGGCATGTTTCCTTGCTGTCGGCTGCGACGCTACCGGGTTGTATTGGATCGAGAATGAGTGTTGCCGTCGCCAAGTCGACCACGGATACGCTTCGCCCTCCACCCCTGCGCGTCATGGTCGTCGACGATTCCGCCGTCATTCGCGGGCTGGTCACGCGCTGGCTTGACGCCGAGCCCGATATCGAAGTCGTCGGCTCGCTGCGCACCGGGCGCGACGCCGTCAATCAGATCGAGAGCATCGATCCGGACGTCGCGGTGCTCGATATCGAAATGCCGGATCTCGACGGCATTTCCGCCTTGCCGCTGCTGCTGGCGAAGAAGCGCAACCTGATCGTCATCATGGCGTCGACGCTGACGCTGCGGAACGCCGAGATCAGCCTCAAGGCATTGTCGCTGGGTGCGGCCGATTACATTCCGAAGCCGGAGAGCACGCGCGAGCAGGGGGCGGCGGAAACCTTCCGGCGGGACCTCGTCGAGAAAATCCGCCATCTCGGCCCGCGCCGCCGCCGCCTTGCGAGCCCGTCGCTGGCGCCGGCGCAGGATGCGGGACGCGATCCGCTTCGCCGTCCTCTCGTGGCAGCCTCCCCGGCACATGCCGCACCGACGCTGGTGCCGTTCAGTCTACAGGCGCCGCGCGTGCTGTTGATCGGGTCCTCGACCGGCGGCCCGCAGGCGTTGATGGCTCTGATCGGGGAGATCGCGCCGGTGATCGATCGCGTGCCGGTACTGATCACGCAGCATATGCCGCCGACCTTCACCACCATTCTCGCCGAGCATCTCGCGCGCACCGGCCGCCGTCCGGCCGCTGAAGCCGTGGACGGCGAAGCGATCACGGCAGGACGCATCTATCTCGCGCCGGGTGGCAAGCACATGCGCGTCGCGCGTCGCAACGGCGGCCCCGTCATCGTGCTCGACGATGGACCGCCGATCAATTTCTGCAAGCCGGCGGTCGATCCTTTGTTCGCCTCGGCAGTCGAGGTCTGGCAGGGCGCGATCCAGGCCGTCATCCTCACCGGCATGGGATCGGACGGAATGCGCGGCGGCAAGCAGGTGGTCGCTGCGGGCGGCAGCGTCATCGCTCAAGACGAGGCGACGAGCGTGGTCTGGGGTATGCCCGGCGCCGCCGCCAACGCCGGAATTTGCGCCGCCGTTCTGCCGCTCGGGCAGATCGCACCTAAACTGATCAAGCTGTTCGCGGGGGACAGATCGTGACGCCTGCGGACTATCAATTTCTGCAAAAACTGCTCAAGGATCGTTCCGGTCTCGATCTCTCCGCCGACAAGCAATATCTGGTCGAAAGCCGATTGTTGCCGATCGCGCGCAAGCTCAGTCTTCCCGGCATCAGCGAACTGACGCAGAAGATCAAGGCCGGCGCGGAAGACATCGCCAAGCAGGTGGTCGAAGCGATGACCACCAACGAGACCTTTTTCTTCCGCGACAAGATTCCGTTCGATCATCTGCGCGAGACCATCCTGCCGACGCTGCTGCGCGAGCGCGCCAGTCGTCGTGCCTTGCGGATCTGGAGCGCGGCGTGTTCGACCGGGCAGGAGCCTTACTCGATCGCGATGTGCCTGAAGGAATACGGCGTCGATCTAAACGGCTGGCGCGTCGAGATCATCGCTACCGATCTCGCGCAGGGCGTGCTGGAAAAATCGAAAGCCGGCATCTTCAGTCAGTTCGAGGTGCAGCGCGGCCTGTCGATCCAGTTGCTGGTGAAGCATTTCAAGCAGATCGGCGACATGTGGCAGATCAACGCCGACATCCGCGCGATGGTGCAGTTCAGGCAGTTGAACCTGTTGCAGGACATCTCGCATCTCGGCCAGTTCGACGTGGTGTTCTGCCGCAACGTGCTCATCTATTTCGATCAGGACACCAAGACGGTGATCTTCAAGCGGCTTGCCAAGGTGACCGCGAGCGACGGTTACCTGATGCTCGGCGCTGCGGAAACCGTGGTGGGGCTGACGGACACGTTCCGGCCGGTGCCGGATCGTCGCGGGCTTTACAGTCCCAACGTCGCGCGCGCCGCGCCGTCCATCGTTCCCGACGATGCGCCGAGCTTCGCGCGCAGCATTTCGCCGACGGGACGCTGAGGCAATTTCCTGCTTTTGACCGAATACCATTCGTCATGCCCGGACCTGATCCGGGCATCCATCTTTGAAGAAATGGATGGATTGCCGGGTCAAGCCCGGCAATGACGAACTGAAGCGTTTCAGCCTGACAACGAAGCGTGTCACAGAATCGCGTGCGGAATGAAGCGCGATGTGTTGCCTGTGATCGGGTTCTCATCCTCGCGGATTGATAGTCCGCACGGCGTCTCGCCGATGATCCAGCTTCCGATCACCGGATACTGACCGGAAAAATTCGGCAGCGGCGCGAAGGCCTGGCGGATGAAGCCTTCGCTGCCGTAAGGCCCTGGCTGTTGCTCCAGCGGCGTGCCGGCGCTGACCAGTTCGATATTGGCCCCCTCGCGCGAATAGATTGGCTTGCGGACATACGACGTGCCGAGTTGCGCCGCCTTCGCGTCGTCCTCGAAATAGGCCGGCAGCAGGTTGGGGTGATTGGGAAACATCTCCCACAACAGCGGCAGGATGCCTTTGTTGGACAGCACGATCTTCCATGGCGGTTCGATCCAGCGCGTCGGCGCACTCTGCACCTTGGCGCCGAAGGCATCGCGCAGCATCCACTCCCAGGGATAGAGCTTGAAGGCGAGGTCGATCGGCTGATCGTCGAGGTCGACGAACTTGCCGTGATTAAGTCCGATGCTCTCGATATCGAGCGCGGTGGTAGCGAGCCCGGCTTGATGCGCGGTGTCCTCGAGGTAGTTCAGCGTCGTCGCGTCCTCGGGGTTCTCGTAACTGCCGGCGAGATGCAGGTGGCCGCTGGGCGCGATCGCTTTCCAGCGCGCGATCAGGCGGTCGTGGATGGAATTGAACTGATCGGCGCGCTTCGGAATGATTTGGCGTTCGATTGCCTGCTCGAGCCAGGTCCATTGAAACACCGCCGCCTCGAACAGCGAGGTCGGAGTGTCGGCGTTGTATTCGAGCAGCTTGGCCGGGCCCTTGCCGTCGAAGCTGAAATCGAAGCGGCCGTAGAGCGTGGCGTCGCCGCGCTGCCAGCTTTCGCGGATGATCGGCCAGCACGCCGGTGGAATCTTCAACCGGCGCAGAATGTTTTCGTCGGCGATGGCGCGCTTGACCAGTTCGAGACACATCCCATGGACTTCGCCGGTCGGGCCTTCGATCCGGCGTTCGATCTCGTCGAGTGTAAAGGCGTAATAGGCGCGCTCGTCCCAGTAGCGCTCGCCGTCCATCGTATGGAAGTCGAAGCCTGCCGCTTCCGCCGTGGCTTGCCAGTCGTCGCGTTCGGGGCAGGGGATGCGCTGCATGATGTCAGCCGCCGCGCGAAAACGACGATGCGATCGCGTGGCCGAAACTGCCGAAGCCGCCCCGGGACGTGGTGCTCTTTGTCGGAATCGCCAAACCGCCAGACGACGAATGCGACGATGACGAACTCGAACTGTCGAAGAAGTTGCTGCGCGAGGAGCGGCCGCCGTAGCTGTAGCCACTCGAGCGCGACGACGTCCGGCAGGATTGGTTTTGCGCAGCCGGCGCGCCCGGCGGAACGGCTTGTCCGGCGGCGGGGGGCTTTGTCGGCTCGCACCTTTCACTCGGCATCATGGCATAGGCGCCGGTGCCCACCGCCACCGTGCCCATCAGGAACAGTGCGACGTAGCCGGAACGCTTGGCCGGACGTGGGGCCTCCTCGACCGGCGGCGGCCGCTTGCCGAATTGCTTTTTAGGAGCGGCAGCCATGATCAATAGATCATCGAGGCGGCGTTGAGTGCGCCCGCCGCGAGCGAGGACAGGCCGAGCCAGATCGCCGGGGCAAGTTCGCCGCCGGCGATGCGTTTCGACAGGTCGGGCACCGGGATTTTTACGATGGAGTAGACCGCGATCTGCACGATCAGCGCGATCAGGCTCCAGATCAGACAGTCGAGAATGTTGGCGGCGTGGGTCATGGCGCTGACCACCGGCAGGGCGAAACCGAGCAGGCTGAGCCCGAGCGAAATTGCCGCGCCCGGCACGTTGTCGCGGATCAGTTGAAATTCGTCGTGTGGCGTGACGCGCGTATAAACGAAAAGATACAGCGTGACAGCGATCAACGCCGTGCAGAAATACGCGAGAAAGGCCGGCAATCCCGCCAGCGATTGCAAGATCATGAGGGTGCCCCGGTCATTATCGGCGCGAAGCCGTAACGCTTTGTCGAAAGCGGGCAACAACAGGTTCAGTCGGCGGAACTTGCGCGCGCAAATAAAAACCCCGCCTGTGAGGCGGGGCTATAGTCGGGGAGGAGCCAGGTAAAAGTAGTGACTCTCGAAGACGGCGATCAGGCCGGGATACGAACCTCGTCGTCGTGCGGTTCGCGCAGTACGTAGCCGCGGCCCCAGACGGTTTCGATGAAGTTGCGGCCTTCGGAAGCGTTGGCCAGCTTCTTGCGCAGCTTGCAGATGAAGACGTCGATGATCTTCAGCTCGGGCTCGTCCATTCCGCCGTAAAGGTGGTTCAGGAACATTTCCTTGGTCAGCGTGGTGCCCTTGCGCAGCGAGAGCAACTCCAGCATCTGATATTCCTTGCCGGTCAGATGTACGCGCTGGCCCGCCACCTCGACAGTCTTGGTGTCGAGATTGACGATCAGGTCGCCGGTCTGGATCACCGACTGGGCGTGGCCCTTCGAGCGGCGCACGATCGCATGAATGCGGGCAACCAGCTCGTCCTTGTGGAAGGGTTTGGTCATGTAGTCGTCGGCGCCGACGCCGAGACCCTTGACCTTGTCCTCGATGCCGGCGAGGCCGGAGAGGATCAGAATGGGTGTCTTGATCTTCGATACACGCAACTGCTTGAGCACGTCGTAGCCGGACATGTCGGGCAGGTTGAGGTCGAGAAGGATAATGTCGTAATCGTAGAGCTTGCCGAGGTCGACACCCTCTTCGCCGAGATCCGTCGTGTAGACGTTGAAACTCTCGGATTTGAGCATCAGCTCAATCGACTGCGCGACGGCGCTGTCATCCTCAATCAGCAATACGCGCATGCCAGTCCCCTATCGTAGCCGCTCCGGGCGTCAGGTCGTCCGCACTACTTGCGGCACTGGAAACGCCTTTGAACAACTGATTCGAATCCTGACGGGATATGGTTAACAAAACCTGATTCCTCTCCGCAAGCTCTATCGTGCAATTTTTGTCGAATCGCCTTAAAACGTTGCTCAGAGGCAGCTTTTGTTTTCCGTTCTCACTCAAGCTCCGCATCAAGAGACGGGTCTAACCGCCTCTTAGGACTCGCACCTCATTCGGACGCGCGGGTCCCGTCAGTCACCAAAGACAGTGACGCAATGATTAACGATGCGGGTAAACACGAAGTTAAAGCCATTCCCGCAATACGCGGAAACTTAAGGTTTTCGCCATGAAGGCGCTGGCCAACCAGATCGAGGACATCGACGGCGTCAATATTTATGGCCGAGTCGTCGGGGTTCGCGGGCTGATGGTGGAGGTCGCCGGGCCCATCCACGCGATGTCGGTCGGTGCGCGCATCGTCATCGAGACCGGGACCAACCGCTTCATCCCCTGCGAGGTGATCGGCTTCACCGGTAACAACGCCGTGGTGATGCCGTTCGCCGGTCTCGACGGCGTGCGGCGTGGCTGCCGCGCGGTGATCGCCAACGCCTCCAGCATGGTGAGGCCGTCGCCGTCCTGGCTCGGCCGGGTGCTCAACGCCATGGGCGAGCCGATCGATGGCAAGGGACCGCTGGAGCAGGGGGCGACCCCGATGCCTTATCGGAATGCGCCGCCGCCGGCGCATTCGCGAAAGCGCGTCGGTGTGCCGCTGGATCTCGGCGTGCGCGCCCTTAATACCTTCCTGACCTGTTGCCGCGGCCAGCGCATGGGCATCTTCGCCGGCTCCGGTGTCGGCAAGTCGGTGCTGCTGTCGATGCTGGCGCGGAATGTCGATGCCGATATCTCCGTCATCGGGCTGGTCGGCGAGCGCGGCCGCGAGGTGCAGGAATTCCTGCAGGACGATTTGGGTGAAGAAGGGTTGGCGCGCTCCGTCGTGGTGGTCGCGACCTCCGATGAGCCGGCCTTGATGCGGCGGCAGGCGGCCTACCTGACATTGGCTATCGCGGAATACTTCCGCGACGAGGGCCGCTCGGTGATGTGCATGATGGACTCGGTGACGCGCTTCGCCATGGCGCAGCGTGAAATCGGCCTGTCCGCCGGCGAGCCGCCGACCGCCAAGGGCTATACGCCGACGGTGTTCACCGAACTGCCGAAGCTGCTGGAGCGTGCCGGCCCCGGTTCTGGCGAGGGTTCGATCACCGGCATCTTCACGGTGCTGGTCGACGGCGACGATCACAACGAGCCGGTGGCCGACGCGGTGCGTGGCATCCTCGACGGCCATATCGTGATGGAGCGCTCCATTGCCGAACGCGGCCGCTACCCGGCCATTAACATCCTGAAGTCCGTGTCGCGCACCATGCCGCGCAGCGCCGATCCGGCTTATCTGCCGGTGATCACCCGCGGCCGACAGGTGATGGCGACTTACGCTGATATGGAGGAATTGATCCGGCTCGGCGCTTATCGGGCCGGTTCCAGCCCCGAAGTGGACGAGGCGATCAGCCTGCACGAGCCGCTGGAAGACTTCCTGCGCCAGGCCAAGGACGAGGTCACCGGCCTGACCGAGGGTTATCAACGACTTGGTCAAATCCTAGGAACTTTGGAAACGGAAAGCTAACTTTGTCGGGCCATCATCCCTGCGTCTGTTGTCCGCCGGTGGGGCCTTTCACGAGGAGCCGGTGTCGTCCCGTTCTGATGAAGGGACTTCTGGGGAGTACGAGTCGATGAAGTCACGTGAAACCCTCATTCGCCTGAAGAAGTTTCAGGTCGACGAGAAGCGCCGCCGGGTGGCTCAGATTGAGTCCATGATCGCGGACTTCGAGCGGATGTCGGTCGATCTGGAACATGAGATCGCCACCGAGCAGGAGCGTGCCGGGATCAACGATCCCACCCATTTCGCCTATCCGACCTATGCCAAGGCGGCGATCCAGCGGCGCGAGAACCTGACCCGCTCGGCCGACGAACTGCGGGTGCAGCTCGACGATGCCAAGGCCCAACTCGGCGAGGCCTTCGAGGAGTTGAAGAAGGTCGAGCTGCTTGACGAGCGCGATCAGGCGCGCGAGCGCGCGGAAGAGAACGCGCGCGAGCAGGCTGACCTCAACAGCATCGGTTTGATGCGGTCGCGGATCGGCGCCGTCGCCTGAACCGCTACGAACGCTAGTTGTTTTAAACCCGGGTCGAGAGGCCCGGGTTTTTCGTTGTGTAGTGCTTGTTTGTGGGCGCTGAAGCACGATCGGCCTGGATCGACGCGCGCAACATCGCGTCGGGCGTCAAACCAGAGCTTCATTTTGTGCGCGGATTTGCAACTCGATCATCGTCGTCCCTGCGAAGGCAGGGACCCAGACTCCGCAGCGGTTCGGCTCAATCATCTGAGGCAAGGTGTTTTATAACAACCAACGCTAGGGAATCCGGGTCCTCGCCTGCGCGAGGACGACGCCGATGTTTGATACCGTGGGCGAGACTTCCTCCACCGCAAAAGAAAAACGCCCGCGGGGGGACGGGCGTTTCTCTATTGTCGCGGGTCAGCTTGGGGGGACTGACTGATGCGACATACTCACGCGGCGACTTTGGGGGGCAAGGTAAAGAGCCTCGTGAATCTCGTTATCCTCGACTTGACGGTCTCCTCTGGTTCTTCTGCTGATTGAGCCTTACGTCTCGTTCTCAGCGAACCACCATCGTCGTGTCCGAACTTGACACCGCGATCGGCGCACCAGCCTTGATCACGCGTGCGGTCTGCACGCCGCTATCTGCATCGATGCGCGCCGAAATGCCGAAGCCCGCCACCGCGATGCCAGCCACCAGCGCAACCACCACGATTTTGAGGTGGGTCATGCGGTCGGCGCTGTAAATCGAATGGTTCATGGAAGCCTCCTGCCGTTTTCGCTGCCATATGCGGTGGGTCACCCCATCGCTGCGGCAGGTTCAAACTCCTGCTTCGAACTTCACGCAAAAAGAACGTAAGACAGCGGCTTTTCGTTCCGAAGGGGACATCACAAAGCGGTGATAACTGTTGAACGCCCGCGATCCTGAAACGCCAAGTCGCCGGGGGCAATAATTACGCGATGAATATCAATCAGTTAATTAGAAATTCGGGGTAGCTCGAATTTGCGGTGGTATTTCCATGCCCCGTCAACCATGCGGCAAAACGGTTGCCTGTTGTCAAAAAGTCGCAGGCTGAAAGCTGGAACGGCGCTCCCCCGCGCTGCTCATCCGCTGACATAGGCCTCAAATGCTGCCGACGGTTTTCAGCCGGGCGCGCGGATGGATTTCCGCTTGTGACAGCACGCTGGTCTGCGAGCGGAAGCGTTCCACCAGCGAGCGCACGAACGGGCGGATCGCAGCGGAGGTGACGAGCACCGGGGCTTCGCCTTCGCGCGCCGCCTGTTCGAAACGGTCGCGCACCGCGGTCATGAACTCCGAGAGTTTTGACGGCGCCATCGCCAGGCTGCGTTCTTCGCCCTGGCCGATGATTGACTCAGCGAAGGCCTGCTCCCATTTCGCCGACAGTGCGATCAGCGGCAGGTAGCCATTCGGCGAAGTGTTCTGCGCGCAGATCTGCCGCGCCAGCCGCGCCCGCACGTGCTCGACGATGGTGGCAGGATTGCGCGAGAACGCCAGCGCGTCCGCGATGCCTTCGAGAATGGTGGAGAGATCGCGAATCGAGATGCGCTCGGACAGCAGCAGTTGCAGCACCCGCTGGATGCCGGAGACGTTGATCTGGCTGGGCACGATGTCCTTGACCAGTTCGCCTTGCTCCTTCGGCAATTCCTTCAGGAGCTTCTGCACCTCGCCGTAGGACAACAGGTCCGACACGTTGTTCTTGAGCAGTTCGGTGAGATGCGTCGACAGCACCGTCGCAGCGTCTACAACGGTGTAACCCTTCAGGGTTGCCTCTTCCTTCAGTCCGGCATCGACCCAGGTGGCTGGCAATCCGAATGTGGGCTCGGTGGTGTGGATGCCTGGCACCGCGACCTGATCGCCGGCAGGATCCATCACCATGTACTGGTTCGGCCAGACGCGACCGGAGCCGGCGTCCACTTCCTTGATCTTGATGATGTAGCTGTTGGCTTCGAGCTGGACGTTGTCGAGGATGCGCACCGCCGGCATCACGAAGCCCATCTCGATCGCCAGCGAACGGCGCAGCGCCTTGATCTGCTCGGTGAGGCGGTCGGTGCCGTCCGGCGCATTCACCAGCGGCAGCAGTGCATAGCCGAGTTCGATCTTGAGATCGTCGATCTTGAGCGCGGTGGAGATCGGCTCGTCGGCTGCCGCCGCTGCGGCGGCCGCTGCTTCGGGTGCGGCAGCCGCGGCGCTTGCTTCGGCCGCGACCGCGGCGCGATTGCGCTTGCGCGAAGTCCAGGCCAGTGCGGCCGCGCCGCTGCCGAGCGCGAGGAACGGGATCATCGGAATGCCGGGCAGGGCGGCGAGCACGAGCATCACCGCCGCCGACATGCCGAGCGCCTGCGGATAGCCGGACAGTTGCTTCATCAGCGCCTTGTCGGCCGCGCCCGAGACGCCGGCCTTCGACACCAGGAGGCCCGCGGCGGTGGAAACGATCAGCGCCGGCACCTGCGTCACCAAACCGTCGCCGACGGTGAGCAGCGTGTAGGAGCGCGCGGCCTCGGCGAAACCCAGTCCCTGCTGCGCGACGCCGATGACGATGCCGCCGATGATGTTGATGAACACCACCAAGAGGCCGGCGATGGCATCGCCGCGCACGAACTTCGAGGCGCCGTCCATGGCGCCGAAGAAGCCGCTTTCGTCTTCCAGCGCCTTGCGTCGTTCCTTTGCGGTCTTCTCGTCGATCAGGCCGGCGGAGAGATCGGCATCGATTGCCATTTGCTTGCCGGGCATGGAGTCCAAATGGAAGCGCGCCGCGACTTCGGCGATACGGCCCGAACCCTTGGTGATGACCACGAAGTTCACGATCACCAGGATCGCGAATACGATGATGCCGATGACGAAGTTGCCGCCCATCACGAAATTGCCGAACGCCTCGATGACGTGGCCGGCGGCGGCGGTGCCTTCGTGACCGTGGGTCAGGATCAGCCGCGTCGAGGCCAGGTTCAGCGACAGCCGCAGCATGGTCGAGATCAAGAGGATGGTCGGGAACGCCGAGAACTCCAGCGGCGCCTGGATGAACAGCGACGTCATCAGGATCAGGATCGACAGCGTGATCGAGATCGCGAGAAACAGATCCAGCACCACGGCGGGCAACGGCAGGATCAGCACCACAAGAATGGTGAGGATGCCGAAGGCCAGCGCGAGATCGCCGCGCTTCAGCATGGTGACGAGGTCACCGACGCTCGGCAGCCGCGTTGCCGGCTTGTCCGCGCCTTGTCCCAGAGTGGTGTCGGTCATCGTCGCGGCGTCCCCTCTCGTTTGCCGCCCGCGCGTGGCAAACGTCTGTGCGGCGGCCGTGGGGCCGCCGGTTCGAAAGTGAGGTACCGCACTTGCATCCACGGGCTGCCCCCGGCTGCGCAATCACGACACTCGACTTCACGCGTGTAGGCAAAATTTGCCCGGTGTATGGTTAGCAAAGCGTTAACTTCGGCGACGCGACAGATCCTGTGGCTCAATTGTCGCGAGGAGCCACACTGCGTTGTTCCTGTTTTGTGCGCGCCGGGCGCATGTCTCGAATGCGTACGGGATCGCTTGACCGCGTGAGGCGGGCCGACGAAGTTGCGCCATGGCACAAAGTTCCAATCCGGCGCTCGATTCGAGCAAATTCGTTCCCGATTCCCGCAAGGCGTGGGTTCGTCTCGCCATCGCCGTGCTGATCGGCTCGATCGGCAGCGTCGGCATGTGGTCGGTGGTGGTGGCGCTGCCGGTGGTGCAGGTGGAATTTGGCGCCTCGCGCGGTGCGGCCTCGCTCGCCTTCACCATGGTGATGCTGGGTTTCGGATTGGGCGGCGTCGGTACCGGCAAGATCATGGACCGGTTCGGCATCGTCACCGCGATCGGCATCGGCATCGCCGCGATGGGACTGGGTTACGTCGGCATCGGCTATGCGACGGCGCTGTGGCAGGTGATCGTGCTGCATCTGTTGATCGGCCTCGGCTCGTCCGCCACGTTCGGGCCGCTGATGACGGAAGCCTCGCACTGGTTCGACCGTTATCGCGGGCTCGCCGTCACCATCGCCGCCAGCGGCAACTATGTCGGCGGCGCGATCTGGCCGCCGATCTTCAGTTGGGGGATCCAGTCGTTTGGATGGCGGTCGACGCATATCACGGTCGGCATCTTCGTCGCGATCGCGATGACGCTCGTCACGCTGGTGTTGCGCAGCCAGATGGGCGGCGCGGCACGGCACACGCACGTTGACGCTCCGCCGCCGCGCATCGACTTGCGGCTCGGCAACAACACGTTGACGGCGATCCTCGGCATCGCCGGCGTTGCCTGCTGCGTGGCGATGTCGATGCCGCAGGTGCATATCGTCGCTTATTGCGGCGACCTCGGTTACGGCGCGGCGCGCGGCGCGGAAATGCTGTCCCTGATGCTCGGCTTCGGCATCGTCAGCCGGATCGGTTCGGGATTTCTCGCCGATCGCATCGGCGGCCTGCGAACGTTGCTGATCGGCTCGATCGCGCAAGGCACCGCGCTGATGCTGTTCCTGTTCTTTAACAGCCTGAGTTCGCTGTTCGTGATCTCGGCGCTGTTCGGCCTGTTCCAGGGCGGCATCGTGCCGAGTTACGCCATCATCGTGCGTGAGTCGATGCCGGCGCGCGAAGCCGCCACCCGCGTCGGCATCGTCATCCTGGCTTCGGTCGTTGGCATGTCGCTCGGAGGCTGGATCTCCGGCGTCATTTTCGATGCGACCGGCTCCTATGCCGCCGCGTTCCTCAATGGCATGGCCTGGAATGCCGTCAACGTCGTGATCGTGATCGCACTGCTGCTGCGGGCGCGCGGCCGCATGACGCTGGCCCCGCGCATGGGGTGAGGGCGGGCGAGGGTTAACCGATCGAGCGGACTTCCTAGGCCAACGGCGGCTTTCCGGCGTTGCCGGGATGGGATCGAGGGATAATCCGCCGCGCGCGGATTGCCGTGCGGTACCCGACACTGTAAGGGATGCCTGCGCCAACGCCGGTCGCGAATGCGACGCCCGGCCAGGGCCTGTAGCTCAATGGTTAGAGCCGGCCGCTCATAACGGTCTGGTTGCAGGTTCGAGTCCTGCCGGGCCCACCAACGATATCAGTAGTTGAGCCGACACATTAAGAGCGAGTCGATCGCCGTCTAAGAACGAGTCGGTTGGTTCGATAGTAGTATTTCAACCATCGCGAGCCCAATCTTATTGTGGAACGGTCGCCGGCGCTGTTCAATATCGTTAATTTTATATTATAGGCCGCGTCGGTAGGGCGATCCGAGTGACGATAAGTAAAGGAACGTGGGTGAGTTCGAAATTTTCGACCAACGACAGAATGGTGCGGGCTTCCGTCAAAGCCTATCTGATCGCGAGTCACGTCAATGAGGATGCTGTCGTCGTCGAGGAATTACCGGCGCATAGGGGCGCGGTGCGTTTGGACCTTGCGGTCGTAAACGGGAGACTTTCCGGAATCGAGATCAAGAGCGACTGTGATCACCTGGGGCGTCTTGGGCGTCAAGCGGAACTTTTCAGCCTCGCGGCGGATCGAATGACTTTAGTCGTCGGAGAATCTCACCGAGACGCCGCGATGGCAATGATCCCGGATTGGTGGGCGATCACGCTTGCAACGCTGAGAGATGATGGCTGTGTCCGGTTGAGAACAATTAGGAAGGGACGTCTGAACAGGACTACAAACCCCTGTGCTCTAGTTCATCTGCTGGAACGCGAGGAGATGGTTGCTCTTTTGGAGTGGCATGACCTCGTCAAAGGATATCGAACGGCAGGTTATGCTGAATTGGCGGATCGGATCGTCGTCAAATTATCTCGCACGCAAATCGCTACGGGAGTTCGACGCCTGATCAAGATTCGTGCGTGGATTGAGAAGTCATACTCGCGGTCGGCATTTGGCAGGACGGCTGTCATCTGCGGGAAGCCAGTCTCGTAATGTGTTGATTTGCCCTCACTGCAATCCAAGGCCCCGGAACGGTATACTTAGTGCGATCGACGATCATGTCGCCGTCGGCTACCTGATCAATAATTGAAGAACCCCAGCATTTTTGAGCCTGCGACCACTGCTCGGATTTACGTGTGGCACTCGCGCATCGAACATAACCCGAAGGGTCAGAGTTCTTGTCGTCGAGTTCGATGCGCCAAGCGTCGGAGGATGATAAGACCAAATCAACGTGAGGAAGCCAGCCGTTGCCGCCCGCCTGAGGGCGCTTACGGGGGATGGAAGCGTTGTCACCGTAGCGAATATCAAACGTCTCCGCGAGTTGCGAGAAAAGCGTTCGCTCTTCCATCTGCAAGATTCTTGGTAAATCGCGTAAGGAGGATCCTGGAAAACTTCCTGACACAAGAACTTTCTCAATGGCGTTGAATGAGTCTCCGAGCTGACGCCTCAAGAACGAAAATGCCTCATCGACTTTTCGTGTTGCCTCAGCCGTAGATCCGCGAACATAGCCAGCGTCTATGATCAAAATTGAATCGGATGGATTGGTTAGCTGCGCGATGCCATATGCCGCGAGTACTAGTCGTCTCGTATCGGTCGAATCGATATAGAATGCCAGCGGTATCGAGGATTTTGCCGCAGCGATTTGTGCCGATACGTCTTCCTGCGATTCCAAGCGTACAACTGGAATCATTCCCTGCCATAAAGCCGCCAGTTCGATCCAAGTCGAGGATGTTTGCAGTCCTTTCAAGAACGCGTTGAATCCCCCGGTTTTTCGTCTTATCTCAGCATAGCGTTCAAGCTCTCGTTCTGTGCGTTCGCGCATAGGCTTTTTGCCGAGTGCCTTTCGCACCTCTGCCTTTTGCCGACGTTTCTCTTCAGC
The DNA here is from genome assembly GCA_017305555.1 of Hyphomicrobiales bacterium. Taxonomy (GTDB): domain Bacteria; phylum Pseudomonadota; class Alphaproteobacteria; order Rhizobiales; family Xanthobacteraceae; genus 62-47. The sequence goes on from JAFKKM010000019.1 coordinate 50,988, forward strand.
TTCAACCGCTGACGTGACCGGGCGCGGGGTCGGATCGAAACTAACGATCGCGCGCCGCCCTTCAGTAGCCTTCTGCAGGGCGGCGAAGGATTCCTCGAATGATGTAGCTTCCGTCTGCCGAGTTAAGGTTACGACAGGGGTCACCAAATCCTTGATCAGCTTGCCGCACTCAGCGTAAGCGCGCAGTTCAAAGGTTCTGGTGCTGAAGCACGGATAGTATGATTGAGAAAAAGTATTGGTCATGGGGAAAATCTAGCGAGCCTTATATTAGTTGCGATCGTCATTTCGTCTAAATTGCGTTGCCGAGAAAATCTTGGATAACTCGCCGTACGTGCGTCGCTACGGGACGGCATTCTCGGATATTTCTGTACTTTCCGACCCTAGTGGTCCGGACCCCGATCTGGGTTTTTCGGAGCGCGCCCAGCAGTCTCGCTCCGTTTGATGTACTTGTTGCCCCGAGCATCGGAAGACACCGGTGCCAGTCCAGAAGCCGTGGCTGAAGGTGAAGCTCCATTTCCGGAATATTCCGGCCGACAATCGAGATCAGGCCGACGAAGAGTGCGTTCATTCGGGGGTGAAGGTGGCTGATCGCTAAGGTATGATCGGCCGATCCAGTCGGCTTTCCAAGGTCATGATCGCGTGACGCCTCGTACCGTCATGCTTGCATGTGTTCTCTATTTGTTCTAGAGTGCCATGTTGGTGAGAGAAAACGTGCGGCAGCCAATAATTCAAGGATTGGTTGAATTATGACTTTTTCAGCGATAGTTCGATTGCTGACCTATTGCCGGTGCGATTCGTCTGCGGTTTTCACTCTAGGCATTCGTGTCGACCGCACGGATTTTTGCACAATCTTTTTTGGTGCCATTTTGCCGCAACGTTTCATTTTCCGGATGACTTATTATGAGGATTGTCCGCGATTTTTCGCGGACGGAGAGTTGCGCTCGAAAAATCATCTGCAGCCGCAGCCCTGCCATCAAGCCAATTATGCTGCGATTGTCAGTCGACGGGGTGGTCCGGAATTCATGACGCCAGCTGGTCGGGTTATCAATGACTATGTAGCATTCTATTTTTCACCTCTGACCGCCATGTCATTCACGATTCATCGCGGAAACGTCGATTTGTTGTCACCTCAAGGATGTGTGTTGGGGAAAGCTACAATGGACGACAGAATTTTCTTTGTTGCGAACGCAGAGAAATTTCGAAATGCCGGACACGAGTTCTGGTTTAGCAATGTAGCTTGCAATTCGCAGGCGCCTTGCCCTCAGTTCTCAAGCAATCTGGACGAGATGGAAAACCATATCGCATGGGATTTATTTGATGAGGCGCCCATTGCCGGGCGCATCAACGAAATTGGCTATACCGGGTGCACAACGTGGCAACACAATCGAGACAAGCCGACTCGTTACCAGAACCGGAGGCAAAAGCGAATGGCAGAGTTTCTGGTAAGGGACGCAGTTCCTTTGTCGATGTTCGACTGCATCGTGACGAAGTCCGACGTCATCAAGACTGCAGTTAAGCGAATGATGCGTGACACGGATATCAATTTACCTATCTACTCGAAACCGGGATGTTATTACTGATGGCTTTGACCTTCAAAACCGGGAATATGTTTGAGGAGCGCGCCGAGGCGATCGTGAATACGGTCAACTGTGTCGGTGTGATGGGAAAGGGTGTTGCGCTGGAATTTAAGCGCCGCTGGCCGGAGAATTTCAGCGCCTATAAGCGCTTGTGTAATAGTCAGAGGTTGCGTCCAGGTAAGGTCTACGTGCACCAAAACACGGAGATGTTTCATGATGATGGACGGAAGTTCCTTGTAAATTTCCCGACGAAGGATCATTGGCGGTCGAAATCTAGGATGGAGTTCATTGAGAGCGGGCTCGACGATCTTGTCGAACAGATTCAGCGGCTCCGCATACGATCAGTAGTTTTGCCACCGTTAGGATGCGGAAATGGTGGTTTAGATTGGAGCGAGGTGAGAGATCTGATTACGTTCAAGCTTTCACAGATCGCTGACGTAGATTTCGTCGTTTTTGCTCCGGTCAACGATGGCACAGAAGAAGGCAAAGATTCACCTGGTGTTCGGATGACTTTTGAACGCGCCTTGCTTTTGAAGGCGTTCAATGATCTTGCCGTTTATTTCGATGGCAGTTTCACACACGTTTCAATGCAGGAGTTGGTTTATTTGTTGCAGGAAATGGGAGCAGGCTTTGGCCTGACATTCTCCCGGAAGGAGTTCGGGCCTTATTCAGATGGCTTGCAAGACGCATTTGTCACCATGAAACGTCAGGGACTTATTGCTGGTTTTAGTGTTCACTCTGACCAGATTGTGGTGACATCTGAAGGTATCCGTCTTGCGGAAGAATTTCTTCAAGGTGAAGAGCGCGCACGCGCTGATACTCTTGTTCAATGTCTAAGCCGACTGATTGAAGGATATGAAAGTCCTTATGGGCTGGAGCTTCTTTCTTCGGTTCACTTTGTTGCGCATTATGAAGATGCAAAGGGCGTTGAAGCTATATCTGGCGTTCTTGGTGGATGGAGCGCTCGCAAGGGTCTAGAATTCAATGCTGAGATGCTGGGTGTTGTCATCGACCGTTTAAATGAAGATCGTTTGCTGGGCTGAGGTCGTTTGTTGTCGATTCATTCGGCCGAAGCTACAGACAGTTGGAAATTCTCGTGATCGCAATAGGGCTGCGGGCGGCACCGTCTGAAATCACATATGCGATCTATGATGTCGACGCAAAAGCGGTGGTCGATATTGATCAGATTGTCGTTCCGACCGCCATGGAATGGCCCGCCGCACTCAAGTACGTTCGAAGTAATCTGTTGGATATCCTACGTGAGTATGAGGTGCGCTGTGCTGGAATTCGTTTGGCGGAAAGCAACGCCAAAACGCAAAATATCAGCCGATTGCACCTCGAAGGAGTGATTCAAGAAGCATTCGCAAGCAGCGACCTCAATGGTTATTACGTTGGGGCGATTCCGACGATGGCTGCACGTCTCGGCGTGCCTAGGGGCGACATGCGGGGCATCATCGGCGGAATCAACAGATTTGAAGTTGAGGGGTGGGATAAATTGTCGGAGAAAGAGCGCGAAGCCCTTCTTGCTGCGATGGGATCGCTCCGTGTTTAGTCCCCTTCAGATCGCCCAGGTGGCTTTCGAATTTCGCGAAGAGATCGGTGCGGATGGAAAGAACTCCCAGACATTTCTTGCTTATGATCATCAGCTTGATGCCAATATCGTCATCAAGAAGATAGCGAAGGCCGATATTGAGGATAGAGAGACATATTTTGAGGAATCGCGAAGATTATACGCGAGCGCTCATCCCAATGTAGTGCAACTCCATTACGCTTGTGAGGATGATGATCATATCTTCGTTGCAATGCCCTTCTATCGGAAGGGCTCTCTCAAGCATTTGATCAACGAAAGATACCTGACGGTACGTGAAATCGTTGCGTACGGCTGCCAGATCGCAAGCGGTCTGCATAATATCCATTCCAAGGGCCTAATTCATTTCGATGTGAAAGCCGACAACGTGTTGCTGTCGGATCGCAATGAGGCGTTAATATCAGACTTTGGCTTGGCGATGGCCCAAAATACTGCGGGTAAAGCTTTGCCCTACGGCGTCTACGTGCCCATTACTCCACCAGAATCTCTCTCTGAATTCGAATTCGATAGAACCTACGACATTTACCAGTTTGGTATTGCGCTCTACGTGATGTGTAACGGACCAAAGTGCCTGTCAGATCAGGTGAGTAGCTTTGAAATCGATCACGATCTGGGCGCAAATGCTTTTTATACGGCTTTGACGGACGGAAAATTTCCTGATCGTAAAGCCTTTCTTCCGCATATTCCGAGCAAACTGAGACGAATTATCGTCCGTTGTTTGAACATTGACCCTGGAAAGCGGTACCTCTCTGCTTTGGACGTCGCTAATGATCTGGCACAGGTGGATGGGTTACTGGATTGGCATTTCGAGGTTTTGCCTACGGGCCGCCGATGGACACGCGCAGTTAATGGCACGATCATTGTCTTGGACGTTGAGCAAGGAGGCTCAAGTGTCATGACCAAGTCCGTGAATGGAAGCAAGGCAAAGCGGCAGACCAATGGATGTAAAGTGAATTTGACCGATGCCGGGATCTCAAAGTTGCTTGGAGCATCATGATGACTGTTAAGAATAGGCCGAATGAATACAGAAAGCGATCGACTCCAAGGCCGGTAAGCAGAACGGTGGTGTCTATTGATTCGGTACAGAATCTCCGGCGAGCATTTGTCGCTGCGTTACGTACTTCGGGATTTCATTTCCATATTGATCTAAGAAAAGTTCGAAGGGGCCTCCGATAAACAAATCTGGGAACGCGCTAGTTCCCGAGTGAGTTATCCTCGGGGATATCCTCCACGGCCGCCCGATCAAATGCCAGATACTTGTTCGGCTCGAGTTCAAGGGAAACCTCGACCCCTCGCTCCGCAAGCCACTTACGGACGTCCCGAGATCGTCGTATCTTCGCCCGCTCGACGATCTCCGGAACGAAAATGTACCGACGAAAGAATTCCTCGATCTGTTCGCGGTCGTACAGCGTATGAGCGTGTGGGCCGGATCGATCTAAATAGCCCCTGCTTGCCAACGCACTAATCGTTGCCTCATTGACACGGAGCATTTCGGCAGCGGTCCGATTGCCGACCCATCTATCGGCAACTGACGTATCTTCCGGAATGAGTTCGGCCTGAACTGCTGCGATGAACTGACGCAACTCGCATGTTCCCGAACCAGTCCTCCAGGTTTTGTTTTCACCCGCTACGCGGTGAATTTCCGCCTTTCCGGATACGATGGCCGAGATCACGGCGCCCCAAGGGATGGGCGACATGCCCAGGCGTTTGACGGCTTTGGATAGCCGGAGAGCCTGCGTCCCGGCAGGGCGAGGTCGAATGGCAGCGTCGATCCTGCCCGCTAATTCCTTGACCTCTTCATTCCGAAAATAGGTGTCCGTGCTTTCGAACAACCCGGTCGCCGGACCTTGAATCCGATGGATCAGCCCGCGGGATTCTAGACTAGCGAGGGTCGAGACGTCGACGCCGAGAGAACCAGCCGCAAATTTCTGATGAATCCGGTCGTTATAGATATCGATCAGTGGCGCCACGTCATCGTAGTTCATCAACTTCGGCGCTCTTTTCGCGGCGGTTGCCGTGATGACCTTCACCAGGCCGCTATCCGCCAATCGGGCCAATACGCGCGGCGGGACGCCAGTTTTTGCGGACAAGGGTTTCAATCCCATGTACCCGTCATTCCGCGCATAATCATTGCGGCGGGTAAGGTTGCTGGAGTTGGCCCCTTTCATGTCATTGTGGATCGCCTTACGGATGATCTTTCGCGTCGCCTCGCTTAAGTGCTGGTCTAGGCTTACGCAGAATAACGGCAACAACTCCTTTTTGACCCCATAGAATCCGACCCGATCCTTCGCATCCCGTCGAACTCTGTCCGCAAGCTCGGCAAACCCATGCTCGCCGTCCAGTACGACGCGTGCAGCCGACGTCAGGATGTCGGGTGTGAACCTTTGATAGGATTCCTGCCGTTTGGGGCGTTCAAGGGTGGTTGAACGTGTGCCATCACTCTTCATGATGAGGGCGCACGCAAAGGCAATGATTGTCTCGAACATCTCCGAACAGGATTGAACGCCCCACATTTCCTGGTCGGCCTTCCGGAGTGCCTCTCTTCGCACATCCGGATCCGGTGCGATCAATTCGACAAGGAAATCCAGGGCTTCGACGTCATCGACACTGATCAATGGCTGCGGATAGTCCCGAAGATCGACTTGGGCGAACCCATCCTCGTCGCGGCACCATTCACACATGTGGGTGCCATATGCGCGAGTCCAGGACAGCAGCTTTTTACATTCGGGGCATTTGTCTAGAAGCGATTCCTTGGTTTCCGGATCGAAGGAGAAGACCCGCAAGTCCCAAATTGCCCGGTGATGCAGAGATTTCCGCAATGCTCGCGGCGACACGCGGCGTGCGTGCGGAAATCGATATGCCACCCTGACCATCGTGCCGAAGAAGTCGATCGCGGCACTTTTCCCGTTGTCCAACGTTCCCGAACGATAAAGGCGCTTTTCAATCTCCTTCTCGGTTGTCTGGAGCAGTGTCGCAAGTCCCCGGATTTCATTGGGATCAGTGAGGGTTGTTGGGAGGCTGTCCGGCGAAAGCTTGCCGATGCCAGCCAACGTAAGGGCCTGCACGACAGACCGTACAGGCGTGCGGGCGAAGCATCCCGTGAGGAACCCGAGCAGACTTTCATCGATCTCCGGGGAGGGGAGATTGACCGCAAAGGGACGGACTTCCTCTAACGACAGGACAGAAAGACGCCCGCCCGCCGAGATTGGCTGGGGCGACACCATCATGATGCTGCAGCCGCATTTTGGCGAGACGTCTCAGCCTCCTCCTCGGCGAGAATCCGGAGGGTGTCTCGCTTAACGCCCTTAAGGAAGGGATCGTAGTAGGTGACACCATCGCCCACCTTCGATGCACGGTTCCGAGCTTGGATCGACCGCTCGATGTCGTCCCATTTTAGGAAGCCTCGGTCGTTGGCGAAGGCCCGATCCAGCGCCGTTTTCATGATCCTGCTGACGCTGCCGATCACCCCACTGGCAAAATCATAGACGCACGCACGGTTTTCGACCGTATCGAGAAGACCTATCTCCTTGTCGATGACGCCCTTTAGACGCATCTCGTCTTCCAAAAGCCCAACGAAATTGAAGAAGTAATCTCGTTCTTCGCGCTCTTTGATGCTAAACGCGCCGAAATCGACCGTATCCACTAAGCGCCCGGCCAATTCCTTGTCCGCTACGAACAACTGAGCCAATTCGTTGGTGCCAACACAAACGATCGAAAAAATCCCATCGTTGACTAGACTCTTCATCGATTTTGCCATGGCAACGGTACTTTTCTCGGCACCGTTGATGATCATGTTATGAGCTTCGTCGAAGACGACAATCGAGGTTTTGCGGTCGCGTGCGATGGCGCGAATGTCTGCGTTCACCCGAGTTTCGGAATAATCACGCGCGTTCAGCAGGACGGTCGAACTGTTGTCGCCGTAGGCTTCGAGGATCTGGGCCTGCAAAGCTCTCGGATTTCTCGTGGAAGTACGGATTGTTGCGTGCAGAACAGGAACGTCCCTGTCCGCTAAAGATTTGTCCGCCAAGAGTCTTTCAATCACCGTGCTGATCGTCTTGGATTTCGTGGCGCCGGAAGGGCCGATGATCGGTAAAACCCAGAGGTGATCCACCGGAAGTGACCGCCCCTTGACCTGAGCTTGCCGCTTCTCGTCTTTCGCGATGCGGGCGTGGGTATCGTCGATGAGGTCCAGGATGCGATTTTCCACCTCGTTCATGCGTGGATGCGGAATGACGATGGAATCGAAGGCGTCCAATCGGCGGCGCCGTTCAGCTCTTGAGATCATGGTCAGAAATCCGGGTGAAAGGAGGTCAGCGCTTTGTATTCCAGGTCCAATTTTGTCTCTTTCTCAGTTGCTCGCTGTAGGATTTATCGGAAGATGCGGCGTGATCGGTTCCGGAAAGATGAATACGCTGCCGTTCTTCCTCTGCAGCCGCTTTCGCTGCGGCTTCACGATCGTTGGCCTCCTGCTCGGCCTTCCTGCGCGCTCGCGTTTTCTTGGCCCGTGCAAGGGATTCTTTCGATGGTGTAAAGCCAGCCGGTGGTTCCATATCGTCGATCCGATCGAAGGCCGGAGGATCGGTCGGGACAAGCGTTGCCTCGGCATATCCGTCAACCGACGGCTTGGACGTGCTGTCGAGAACGTCCCGGTTGCGGACGATGCTTGGTTTCGGCTCGACGTCCGCTTCCTCGTAGGTGCCCATTGTCTGGGCAATGCCACGGCGTGCATCCCGGGCATCGCCTATGCGTTTCCCCGCGAGGGCGTCGTACTCCCTACGCAGGCGCTCCCGCGCTTGCCACTGCTCTTCATCCGTTTGGAAACGGAGGTCCTTTTCCAGAGCGTATTCGCGAACTTTGGCCGCCTGCCAAAAAGACAGATGATCTGTGAACCGCTGAGAAACATTGGACAACGCAACGTAGTGCTTGATCTCCGCTCCGTGATTCCAGACCTCGATCTTGGATGCGTCCGCGGGATTCCATTTGAACTTTACGCGTGTGCGGGCCGAGGATATCGGTTTGGTTGATTGGGTGCGCTTTGCCTCCAGTCGCAACATGTCCTCAAGGAGTCGTGTGGTCGCCGCAGGTTCGTGAAACACCATGTTCTCGAACTTGATCCCCCGCCGCGTCAACGTTCCGACCCCGACGCGACCGAGCATGGCGCCAAGTTGGCGGGTATCGGGAATGAATCGGCGGCCATGACGATTGATCTTCTCGTCCCACATCCGTGCGGGAATAGCGCCGAGCCCTTCGTTGAATTCGTTCTGGTAGACGATGATTGCATGATGGATGAGACGATCGAGCGCGCCCAAGCTGATGACCGCATTCTCTGACGGCTTGAGGCCGAGTTGGCTCATTGTCTTCGGATCGTAAGGAACGCCACCCTCGAGCTTATGAAACAACATCGTGTTGAGCGTCCGGAAAAAGCGCTCCCCGATGGCCTTGTATTCCGGTGTTCTGACGGGAGCCCAAATGATCTCGGTGCCGATGTCGGCGAGGGCGTCCTGAAACGATGGAGAGGTGAATTCGAGCCCGTTATCGACGAGGATCGCTTCCGGATGACCCCAGCCGTCCCACTTTCCCTCAATGTCTCCAAAAACCTTCGCGATATAGCCCTTGTTCTTGTTGACTCGCCGGAGGGTGGTCAAAACCGAATAGAGGCTGGCAGGTTCAAACGAAATCAGATGCCCTAGCGGCATCCGCGTTGCGACGTCTATTGCGATCGTGAGGCATGCCCGTTGCTTGAACGGAATACCCGTTGTCGTATCGAGAACTGTCCAGGTGTCGACCACGGTATGATCCATGATCACCAGTTCCAAAGGCTTGTCCGCCTGAAGCCCGCGACGAACGCCCTTGAATTTCCGATCGGCTTCCAGTTTTGAATACTTGCGCGCCCAGTTCGCATGGTTCGTCGCCGCATTGATCCGGCGGCGCAACGATTCCATCTTCTTCGGAAATGGAAGGATCGGAAGTTCAGCGAGATGACGGCGTTCGTTCTCGCGCCGGATCAGGCCACGGAAATGCGCGTAAGCGTCCTGGTAGTCCCAGGTTCGGTCGCTCCAATATTCGATAACGGCCGCGTCGAGGGCTTTAAGCACGAAATCGTTCAAGCGCTTTCGAGTCCCTTTTCCTCGGCGTGATCGGAAGAGCCGCAAAGGACGGTTGCCGATCTCACCGCATCCACGGATTGCTTCATACAAGCGTGCAGGCTTCACGTCGTGCAAATGTCCCCGCTGTATGGCTTCAGGCCGCCATCGGTGAATGAAGACAGCAAGGGCTCTGCGGCCCAATCCGATCGTGCCATCCGCATCCCATCTGCGTACATAGAATTGAAGAGTCTGAGCACGCACGATCTCCGGAGAACCTTCCTCGTCCGGACCAAACTCATCATTGAAGTTGGCGGGTTGAACCTGTTCGCCTGAAGCCGTTCGGGTTTTGAAGAAGTTGATCTCGAAAACCTTCCCGCGCCCGTGCAGGGAAACAAACTCGTCGCGGGTGACGAATTTGTCGGCAGCCGTACGTTCCTTCTGAAACAACAGGACGTCGTTGGGACGTTCACTGCAAAAGCGGTGGACTCCTTCCGGAAACTCCCAAAGGGAGCCGATTTCGATCAACAACTCCACGATGATCAGTTCCGGAGATTTGCGAGGTGACGAAGCTCGGTGCCATGGTCAAAGACTTGCCGTATATTCACGAATGCGGCGCGTCTTACGATCAAAGCGCAGACGAGAGCGAAGGCCAACGGATCGAAACGATCACGGCTTTCACTGACGGCTTCAATAGCCTCGCCCAGAGCGAGACTTCCGCCCGCCGCGTCGAGCGCCTCGTGAAATCGCAGTTCATCGAGTGTATCGACTTGAGTGAACCGGTAACTCTGGATGGTCCTCGCGTTCGAGAGAAAGGGCTCGATCTCGATATCGTCGGTCGCGGTTAGTATCCTGAACTTGTAGCCTTTGGCCTCATATACTTCCCGCGCAAATTCGAGCTTCGCTTCGTAGGCCGGATCGCTGCGGATTTCGTTCCAGTCCTTCTTCACTTCAATGATTTCTTGGCTTCCATCGGCGCGCTCGCACAGCAAATCCGGAAAATACTCGAGATCGCGGGCCGTCGTACTGCGGTCGAGCAATGGCATCGTGACGCGATGCGGTTGTTCCAGATAACTGACGACGTCAGGATCGGCTTCGCATAGCCACATCAACTGGCGTTCGTGAACGGATTCCCAGGTATGGGCGCGCGCGTTCTTATAAGAAGGATATCGGCCGATCGGCTTCCGCTTTCCCCGACAATGAATGGTGCGGACCGAACGACCTTCGGGGCCGCGCGTGATCTCCGCAACCGCGTTGACGTAACGCCTGGCTTCGGCGTGAACTTCTTTCTCTTTCAGCATAGCTTTCTGCCGCCACTCAAACCGTCACTCGCTTCGCGGGTAACGAGCGAATTCTTGCTTCCTGAAAGTTGCGGAAGGGTTCACTGGGGAGTCCTTCCGTCAACAACGCGAAACGCGGTGAAGAGTCCGTTACCCGAAATGGTTGTCATACGCGCAACGCGACTGCATGTTGCGGAGTCCATGACAGGGGTAGCCGGTGTCGCAATAGAGAAAGTCGACGATCATCACATCCCGGATCGAATCGAGGTGCTACGCGTCAAGCTACGTATCGAGGTTGTGTTCCTTGAATATTTGCAGGAGTTCGGATCGTTCTACGTAGCCCTCGTCCCGGAGGGCAGTCGCGATTTCGAGAATTGCAGCACAGTGAAGCTGGATGATCGTTTCGGCTTTGAGATGGCATCGATGGAGGCGATTCCTGATTGATGCCACCGTTTCCCTATCGTGCAGCATGAGTGCGCGCGAGCTATCGGGGAGCCGGACTAGGCCGCACTCGCCAAAGCCAAATCGGGTTTCGATATCGTATGCAATGTCGGTTGCCCTCTGCAGGTCTGACTGATCGCCAAGTCCTGAGCCGATTGTCACTTCCTCGGCTCCGAGCATGAGCTTCTCCGCGGCCCGGCCGCCGAGCAGCATGGTGATGATGCTTTCGAGGCCTCGGAGCGTGAGGTGACTTTCGGCACTGACCTCGCCGATGGTCAGCCCCCCGTTGTGAGTGATCCAGGCGCGGTCGGGCTCGTAGCATCCGAGGGCGGCGCCGACGACAATGTGTCCAGCTTCATGGATGGCGACGATATTCCGCAGGTCATGAGATAATTTCGCTTGTTCTCCTTTGATTTCGAGCATGATGTCGTCGATTTTGAGAGCGCGATCACGGCGGCGCGCGGTCGATCGGGCCCTGCGGACCCAGGATTCGACATCCGCCCCGGTTCGGCCGCGAGCGGCCAATGCCAATGGGACAAGATCGGCGTCGGGAAGATCATCCTTGAGGTAGAAGCGAAATATCTGACAAAGATCGTCCGTATCGGGTGGCTCAATTGTGATGGTCTGGTCGAGCCGTCCGGCGCGTCTGATCGCCGGATCGATCATATCCGGATGATTTGTTGCGCCGACCACGACGACGCCCTCGCGGTCGTCTATCCCTGCGAGCAATTCCAGCAGAAGATTGACGATCTGGGACCAATACTCCACGTAATCGCCCTGCAGTCGGGATCGATCGGATATCCCATCCAGTTCGTCGATAAATAATATGGAGGGCGCCAATTTACGGGCCTGCGTGAAGGCGTTTCGCATCGCCTGCAACGTTCCGGACAAGTGATTGGCCGCATTCCATTGTGCGACTGACGTCGCAACGATGGGGACACCGGCGCTACGAGCAAGAGCTTTCGCATACTGGGTTTTGCCGACGCCGGGCGAACCAGCCAGAAGAAGGCCTCGATCAATGCAAGACCAATCCAGGCGACCCCGCTTATAGGCGGAGAGGTCGCTCGCGAGGTTCAATCCCCAGTCTTTTGCCGGGCCGTAGCCCGCCAACTCTTCAAGCTTTGGCACGCTGTCGTCGAAGAGGTCTTTGTTTCGGACGATTTCGCTGAGCTTTTTGAGGCATTCATCCGGTGTCTGGCGTTTCCGTATCACGAGCTGCAGGTCGCTCACGTCAATGGCGCGCGCAAGTTCCGGGTCGATGTCGTTTGCAGGCACCGAACCGGTGACAGCTTCGATGACGAGCGAAACGGCGCTTTCATCGAGGTCGCCGAGAACGAGGTGGTGTTCGGACGTCCGCATCAAATCCCGGGGCAGATGCCGCCGCGGGTCGGTCGCAACGCCGATGATGGGTGATTGTGCGTGCAGTGCCGCCGCTATGGCGTCGTTGCCACGATCCGGGGTGTGTCCGCTTCCGGTACCATCCCGAGAGATAACCAACGCGCTTCGGCGGTGATGGCTCGGCTCATACTGTCCGTTCTGCTGGACCCGGATGTCTGATCCGAAGGCGCACGCTTCCAGGACTTCCGCCACGAGCGCCACGTATTCAGGATTGTGTGTTGCGATGGTCACAACAGGGCTGGCGCGGCGCAATTCCTTGATCATCTCCGGCACGGTCTCGAGCGTACGAGCGGTCAAAATCGCGATGGCGGCGACATCGGGGCGGATGGAAGCATGATCATCACGGCTGGATCCGCTAGAGAGATCATCCAGCAATTTTTCGATCGGGTCATCAGGGTCACCGCTTCGCAGCATCGACTTGGAGTCGTCTCCCGATGCGCGCGCGAGGATATCGAGGAACGCCCGCGCCAACAAATCGGACGTTGCCTTCGAAGTCGATGTGGCAACAAGTGCGGTCGAACGATCATTGACTTCCGTCACAGACATGAGGATGCCTCACTTTTAAAGGGACAACGACGTCGGGTTTGCTATTGGTGGCGCGCTCAGTGGCGCCGAACGTCGAGCGATGACGGGTCGAGCCTGTATACTCTCGACCACGTCCGGGCCCAGTCTTGCTCAATATCGAATGCGATAAGCTGGCTGGTGCGGAAGTTAGGGCGGTCGCCGGGGAGGGGCTGGTCCCTGACTCGGCCGATCAGGCAGGGCAGAGTAATGTCGCCAGTGATATGTTGCTTCATTCTCCCGACCTGGTGTTGCGGAACGATCGAAGACTGCGGGGTGGTTATGGTGGGAAACGTCAGTGGCGCCGGGGAATTCCCGAACGCTCCCCCAAACGATAGAAACGCGACCATGTTCGTGCCCAGCCGAGGTCTGTGTCCATTACGACCAGTTGACTGGTGTGAATGTGCGGACGGCTGCCGAGAAGCGGATGCCCGATAACCGCTCCCAAAAGGCACGGAGCGACGAGTTCACCCAGTGCCCAGCCTTCGAGAATCGGTGCTGCCTCTAGATCGGAAAGATGCGGCTTGCCGATCACCCGAAGATTCCGGATGTCGAGTGTCAACGCGGTCAATTGATCCTCAAGGAAAGCGAGATTCTTGAACGGGGCCACGATTGCCATCGCTGCTTTCCTTAGACGGAACTCGGAACTGAAAACTTTGCTCTTAGCCATGGCTCGATGAGACGGCCGCATATTGGGTCGATCTTGGATCGTCGCCGCAACGCCGACGAGATTACGACGGGGCAGGTGACGTCACCAACAAGTGCACAAGCCAGAACTGCAGCAAGCGCGAAGTCGATCTCAGGTGCGGAGATGACATGTTTCTGCATTTGCCTGATTGCAACTGCGATGGCCGCCGACGCGTCGCCGTGAGCCGCGGTTCGCCAGTCCGGATCACAGATCGGTAACGTTCGAACCTGTGTCAGTAGTTGCGACGATCCGGCTCGACGGTCGATGAATGACCATGGTTCTCGCGTGCGCCACCAAGTGAGAGGTGAGCTGGTCTGGGCATTCGGGAGTAAGACTTGAGGTCTCCTCCCACGAATTGTTGCCTGATGCAGAATGTTTGCGGTTGATGCGGTTCTTCGATCGGTTGCGAACATGCGTTATGGACCCACGAAAAGTTTCACAGGATTGAACGGCGTCGACGATGTGAGCGTGCAGGATCGCGAACCGCGAATCCGGCTTACGGGAGGCCTCCGAAAAGGACTCGGGCTCCAGGAAATCCTTGAGCAAGGTTTCAGCGCTACGATGTCATCCGGCTGGGGGGAAAGCGCTCCCATTGCCTCGGGATGAGCGATCATTAAGCATTTATTAAAATACCACGGATTGCGGACTGTGTCCTCAACAAGGTCTAATTATGGTTAACGCGCGCGCACCGGTGATTACGCCTGCACAATTGAGGGCAGCTCGCGCATGGCTGCAGTGGAGTCAGGACGAGCTTTCCGGTCGTTCCGGAGTGTCGAAGCGTTCGATCGCTCGTTATGAGCAGGGAAAGACCGTGCCGCATTCGGAGACGCTCACCGCACTCCAGCGAACCTTCGAAGCCTCAGGCATGCGTTTCGAATTTGTTGGCATGGTCGGTAGGGGGATCGGTACCCCATAGGCTCGCAGCAAAGCCTATCCACGTTTCCTGTAACATCGGCTTCTTGATGAAGCAATTTCGCCAACCTCGATTTTGGCAGGTCTCAAACCGAAAATCTCGGGATTGGAAGGCATGCGAATAAGGGCGAGCGTCGCCAAATGCCGTAACGCCTCGTGACCGGAATCGCGGACGCCTCGCCTGCGTCAAACGGAAATGGAATATTGACCATGATCATCGGGTAGATTCATGGAGGAAGTGCGATGACTACGAACCTAACTGCGCATCGGCGTCTCCGGATTTGTTAGGTGCGCTTCGTTGTCGGCGGGACAATTGCGCCGGAGCGACGTTTGATCGACAGGTCCTCGTTCTCGTCACCGTTCTGGAGTTGTTGCAGGATTGGACAATGTGGACGGTGGTCGCCCCGGCAGGATTTGATGAGAACCGTCAGCGTGTGGACCATGTCCTGAAGGCCTTTGATCTTCGTCTCCAGATCATGGACATGACCTTGCGCCAAACGTTTGACCTCGGCGCTTTGTCTGGTTTCGTCGCGCCACAATTCGAGAAGTTCGTTGATCTCGTTGACGGAGAAGCCGAGATCGCGCGCCCGGCGGATGAAGCGGAGCATATGCACATCGGAATCGGAGTAATCGCGATAGCCTGACGCAGTTCGGTCGGCCTCGGGAATGAGGTCGGTTTGTTCGTAGTAGCGAATCATCTTGGCCGAAACGCCCGATGCCTTTGATGCTTGTCCGATGTTCATCGTCGTTCTCTCCGAGTGGGGCAGCCGGACCGCCGGGACCGGCTGCATTTGGTTGTCAGGTGGCGATTTTGAATCGGCGAAGCCGAAGCGCGTTGCCGAGCACGAAGACGCTCGACAGCGCCATGGCGCCGGCGGCAAACACTGGCGACAAGAGTATGCCGAACGCAGGGAACAGCGCGCCAGCCGCGACCGGAATCAGAGCCGTGTTGTAGGCGAAGGCCCAGAACAGGTTCTGACGGATGTTGCCGATCGTCGCCTTGGACAGAGCGATGGCGCTCGGCACGCCCTGCAAGCTTCCCGACATCAGGACGACATCCGCCGCTTCAATGGCGATGTCCGTGCCTGTGCCGATGGCGAGACCGACGTCAGCCTCGGCCAGCGCCGGAGCGTCGTTGATACCGTCACCGACGAAGGCGATCTTGCCGTACTGACCCTTGAGGCGGCGAACCGCATCGACCTTGCCGTCTGGCAACACTTCGGCCACGACCTCGTCGATGCCCAGCCGGGCTGCGATGGCCTTCGCCGTGCGGGCGTTGTCGCCCGTGATCATCG
The DNA here is from genome assembly GCA_017305555.1 of Hyphomicrobiales bacterium. Taxonomy (GTDB): domain Bacteria; phylum Pseudomonadota; class Alphaproteobacteria; order Rhizobiales; family Xanthobacteraceae; genus 62-47. The sequence goes on from JAFKKM010000019.1 coordinate 66,811, forward strand.
CGACCTTCAGGCCGAGATCGTGCATTGCCTTGATCGCCGCCGGCGTCGTGTCCTTGATCGGGTCCGCAACGGCGATGATAGCCGCTAGCTTGCCGTCGATCGCCGCGTACAGTGGCGACTTGCCCTCGTTGCCCAGGCGCTCGGCGACCGCGGCGAAGCCAGCCACCTCATGTCCAAGCGCGACCATGTAACGATCGGCGCCGATCTCAACGCGCTTGCCGCCAACCTCAGCCTTCACGCCGAAGCCCGTCACGGATTCGAAGTCGGACACCGTCGGCAGGGAGATGCCTTCCTTGGCGGCGGCCTCCACGATGGCGTGGGCGATCGGGTGCTCCGACTTGGCCTCGACGGCCGCGACCAGACCCAGAACGTTGGTCCGGTCAAACCCGATGGCCAATTCCAGATCTGTCAGCGCGGGCTTGCCTTCGGTCAGGGTACCCGTCTTGTCGACGGCCACGACCTTCGCATCCTTGAGCAACTGCAAGGCTTCGCCCTTGCGGAATAGAACACCCAGTTCGGCACCGCGCCCGGTGCCCACCATGATCGAGGTGGGGGTCGCAAGACCCATGGCGCACGGGCATGCGATGATCAGGACGGCGACGGCATTGACCAGCGCGAACGTCAGTGCGGGCGACGGACCGAAAGTGAGCCAGGCTGCGAAAGTCAGCGCAGCGACCGCAAAGACCGCGGGCACGAACCACATGGTCACCTTGTCGACCATGGCCTGGATCGGCAGCTTCGAGCCCTGTGCCTCCTCAACCATGCGGATGATCTGCGACAGCACGGTGTTGTTGCCGACGGCCGTCGCGCGGAACGCGAACGCGCCCTTTTGATTGACCGTGCCGCCGACCACCTCACTACCGGCCGTCTTGGAAACCGGAATCGGCTCGCCGGTGATCATCGATTCGTCGACATAGCTGTCGCCTTCGACCACTTCGCCATCGACTGGGATCCGCTCACCGGGGCGAACCTCGACGATGTCTCCGGAAACGACCGAAACGATCGGCAGATCGACGGTCTTGCCATCACGGCGCACGCGCGCGGTCTTGGCCTGAAGGCCGACCAGACGCTTGATCGCCTCGGACGTTCGTCCCTTGGCGCGGGCCTCGAGCAGGCGGCCGAGCAGGATTAGCGTCACGATGACCGCGGCCGCCTCAAAGTAGACGTTCACCGTTCCAGCGGGCAGGAAACCTGGCGCGAAGGTCGCCACCAGTGAATAGCCGTAGGCGGCGAGCGAGCCGACCGCAACCAACGAGTTCATGTCGGGGGCAAGACGCCACAACGCCGGGAGTCCTTTGCGATAGAAGCGGATGCCGGGAACGAAGAGGACAAGCGTCGTCAGAACGAATTGAAGATACCAGTTCCACTGTTTGCCGATTGTCGCTTCGATGAGGCCATGTACGGCGGGGATGAGGTGAGACCCCATCTCCATGAGGAAGACCGGCACGGTCAGCACGGTAGCGACGGTGAGATCGCGGGTCAGTTCGCGGCGCTCGACTTCCTTTTTCTCCGCGCGCGCGGCGTTTTCGTCCTCGGTCGCGTCAATGGCGCCGCCGATTGCCTTTGCCTCGTAGCCGACACCCTCGATCGCCGCGATCAAAGCGGCCGCATCGGCAGATCCCCGGATCGTCGCCCGTTCAGTCGCCAGATTGACGACGGCCTGCGTGACGCCCGGAACAGCCTTCAGGGCCTTTTCGACACGGCCGACGCAGGATGCGCAGGTCATTCCCTCCACCGAGAGTTCGATGGGACCGACGACCGAAGTGGAATTCGCGGGCACGGAATAACCGACGTTCTCGACCGCCGCGACGAGTTTGGTGCGATTGACTGCTGCATTGGTCGTAATGCTCGCCTTTTCGGTGGCGAGGTTGACCGCCACGGTTTCCACGCCGGGAACCGCTTTCAAGGCCTTTTCGACGCGCCCGACGCAGGACGCGCAGGTCATGCCCTCGATCGGGAGCGATATGGCTGAAGATACGTTTGTTGTTCGAACAGGGGCATTCATTGCCGCCTCCTTCTCGTTCCGGAATTCAAGTTCGAACCGAAGGTGGGTCTTCCAACCATGGGAAGGTCAATAGCAGTTTTTTCGGCGGGGGCACTTGACCTTCCCATGGTTGGAAGCCCCACCTTGAATGCCATGAGATCAAACCAAGGAGAATCCTCATGGACTTCAAAATCGAAAACATGACCTGCGGCGGTTGCGCCCGATCCGTCACCAAAGCGATCCAGTCGGTCGATCCCTCCGCCAAGGTCGAGACCAATCCTGCCGCACGTTCGGTCAAGATTGAAACGACCGCCACGCAGGCCGCCCTTTTGCAAGTTCTCGAAGAAGCCGGATTCCCGGCGGCTGCGAACTGATCGGGTGCGAGATCATGAACAAGCTCACCCCGATCTTCATTGCAGGCGCGTTTGCGATCACCGCTGGCCTTGCAACTGCTCAGAGCCAGATCAACGTCGATAATGCCTCGCAGGGTCACAATATGCGGGATCATGCGGTGCTTGAGACCGTGGTCCACCAGCCACCAGTTCATGGGAAGCGCGACGACAAACCCCGCGCACAAGGCGATCGACATCACGAACCGGAAGCGGGGGGCGGACGGGAGGAACGATGAACCTCTGGGTTCCATCTTGGCGGTACGCGATTTCGCAGTTATGATTCCAAACTCGGGTACGGCAAATCGAAAGCATTGACGCGGTTATGTTGGTCGGACTTACCAGGACGCAACGGCGGAGAGCGGGGTGGTTCATCGCCCTGACTTATCTGTTTTGCGTGATGGCGCCGACGCTGTCCTTTGCGTTGCCCGGCAGTGACGCAATCGGCTATTGCTTGACCGACGAGGACCACGTACCGGGCGTGCCCCACGAGCATCATGAAGGTATGATGCACGTCCACAACGCCGGACATGCCCATCATGATTCCGCCGTCCAGACCCACGCGGTTTCATCTGCGGATCATGATGCGAAATCGGTCACACTGAAGAGCGATTCCGGCCCGGCAAAGGCACCGCATTCGGCGGATGGAAAGTGCTGTGGCCTGAAATGCGCCACCGCGCTTCCCGCGTCGCTCGTCAATGTGGCAAAGCCGCTGACGCCGAAGGCCGTGCGCGAGGCCGAAAGCTACCGGAAGCTGACCGACAACACGCCCCAACAGCGCTATCGCCCCCCCATTTCCTGACCTGACCCAAGTGTGACGCGGTGCCGCGCCCGTTCAGGGCACGTGTACCTGTGGTTCATCGTCAGTTCAGGAAAGTATTATGTTAGCGCAGATTGGGGCGACTTCCGCCGCCGTTCGTTCGGTGGTGGGTAGGCTATTCGAAACTCGGTTTGGAGCATTCGCGGGATTGGCCTTCGCGGCCATAACGCTCGGTGGCTGCGTGCTGCCTACGACGCCGTTGAGCGGCGCGGACCCGGCGGATCCCGGTGCCAAGGTGGCGGGCGTCGGTTATCGGTCGACGGTCGCGCCGTATACGAGCCTGCGTCCGACCGTGCCGTCACCGTGGCGTCATCTGAACGACAGCGTCGCTCCTTCGTCAAAATCCGGACACTAGGAGCACGCGATGAACCACATCGTACAAGCCGATCCACGCTTCGCCGCCGTTCGCCGTTCGAGGGCATCTCACGTCGCTGCGCTTCTTTCGGCGCTGGCGCTGTCCGGGTGCGCGACGTTTTCTCCGGACAATGGCATGTCGGTCGTCGCCGGGGTGGCGGGCACAACCATCAAGAAGGACGTTGTTGCGGTTCGCAATGACGAGCAGGCAGGCTCGGCCAAGGACGCGACGCAACGCTTGCTTCGTCATCCCTTGACCGTGGATACCGCGGTTCAGGTGGCGCTGCTCAACAACAAGGGTCTTCAGGCGTCCTACAACGAGTTGGCGCTGGCCGAGGCCGACATGGTTGAGCAGAGCCTGCCGCCCAATCCGACGTTCTCGATTTCGAGAATTGCGGGCGGTGGCACAGTCGAAATTGAACGTCAGGTGGTCGGCGACATCCTGGCGCTGGCGACGTTGCCATTCCGCTCGGAAATCGCGCGGCAACGCTTTCAGCAGGCGCAGTTGCGTGCCGCGGAGGACACGTTGCGGCTCGCGGCGGATGCGCGTCGTGCGTATTACCGCGCCGTTGCCGCCAATGAACTGGTGGGGCTGCTCACCGATGCCAAGGCAACAGCGGAATCGACCGCCAAGCTTGCGTCGAAGCTCGGTGAGACGGGCTCCCTCAACAAGCTCGATCAAGCACGCGAGCAAGTGTTCTACGCCGAAACGACGGCGGACCTCGCGACCGCCCGGCAGGACGCAACGAGTTCGCGCGAGCGACTGATCCGCCTGCTTGGCCTGTGGAACGGTGATCTCGGCTTCCGGACTCCAAAGCAGTTGCCCGCGTTGCCCAAGCGCCCGCAGTCACTGCCAAGCATCGAGGTCGATGCCGTGACCCATCGCATCGATCTGCAGATCGCCAGGATGGAGCTGAATACGCTGGCGAAATCTCTCAACCTGACGGAAGCGACGCGGTTCGTGACGCTCCTCGACGTGGCGGGAATTGGAAAAACGACCAAGAATCCTGACGGCACCCGGTTTCGGGAGCGCGGCTTCGACATCCAGTTCCAGATTCCGATCTTCGACGGTGGCGAGGTTCGGGTACGGCAGGCGACCGAGGCCTACAATCAGGCGTTCAATCGCCTGACCGAGAAAGCGGTCAATGTTCGCTCGGAGGCGAGAGACGCCTATCGCGTCTACCGGTCCACTTATGACATCGCCAGCCAATACCAGCGTGAAGTCCTGCCGCTGCGCAAAATCATCACCGAAGAGATGCAGTTGCGGTTCTCCAGCATGCAGGTGGACGTCTTCGCTCTGCTGGTCGAGGCGCGACAGCGGATCGCCGCACTGCGGGCCGCGATCGAGGCCAAGCGTGCTTTCTGGTTGGCGCAATCGGATCTTCAGTCGGTCGTCAATGGTGGCGGCACAGCAGACACCCAGAATGAATCCCGTCCGACCACGACCGCCCAGGTGGGCGGTGGCGGCGGCCATTGAAGGAGAGAGCCATGCTATCGCGAAGAGGATTCCTCGGGACGGCAGCGCTGGTCAGCGCCAGCGCCGTCAGCGGCCGCGTGCAAGCGGCCAGCATTCCGGAAGCGCCGATCATGGACAAGGTGACGATGCAGCCGCCGCTGCATCCGACCAGCGGGCCGGATTATCGACCTGTCGTGACATTGAACGGCTGGACATTGCCGTGGCGGATGAACGGCGACTGGAAGGAATTTCACCTGGTCGCCGAACCCGTGGTTCGCGAATTTGCCGAAGGCATGAAGGCGAACCTATGGGGGTACAACGGCCAATCACCGGGCCCAACGATCGAGGCGGTGGAAGGCGACAAGGTTCGCATCTTCGTCACCAACAAACTGCCGGAGCACACCACGGTGCATTGGCACGGCATGATCCTGCCGAGCGGCATGGACGGCGTCGGCGGGTTGACGCAGCCGCACATCCCGCCGGGAAAGACGTTCGTTTACGAGTTCGAGATGAAGCACAGCGGCACCTTCATGTACCACCCGCACTCGGACGAGATGGTCCAGATGGCGATGGGCATGATGGGCATGTTCGTCGTGCATCCGCGCGATCCATCGTTCCGCCCGGTCGATCGCGACTTCGTCTTCATCATGAGTACCTATCTCATCGACCCCGGCACATATCTGCCGAAGGTCAACGAGATGACCGATTTCAACATGTGGACCTGGAACAGCCGCGTGTTTCCGGGAATCGATGTGCTTCCCGTCCGTCTCGGCGACAAGGTCCGCGTGCGGATCGGCAATCTCACGATGACCAACCATCCGATCCACCTGCACGGCCACAAATTCGTTGTTAGCTGCACCGACGGCGGCTGGGTCCCCGAAAGCGCGCAATGGCCGGAAACGACGACCGACGTTCCGGTCGGCGCCATCCGCGCCTTTGACGTGCTCGCCGACAATCCCGGCGACTGGGCGTTTCATTGCCACAAGTCGCATCACACCATGAATGCGATGGGGCACGACATGCGCAACCTGATCGGCGTGTCGAAGAAGGATCTCGCGAAAGCGGTCGGCAAGCTCGCACCGGACGCCATGGTGATGGGCTCGACGGGCATGGCGATGGGCGAGATGGAAATGCCCGCGCCCGACAACACGCTGCCGATGATGACGGGCTCCGGACAGTTCGGACCGATCGAGATGGGCGGCATGTTCACGGTGATGAAGATCCGCGAAGGCATGGGCCGCGACGATTACTCCGATCCGGGACCGTACAAATTCCCAGCAGGGACCGTCGCCTATGAAGTCAACGCGCCTGCGGCAGAACCCGCACGCCATGACGGGGCGGTTGAGACCAAACCACCTGCCAAGAAGGGCGCAAAGCCTGCACAGATGAAGGGCATGAAGATGTGACGAGCAAACGGGAACATTCACCGACATCAGAAGGAGACGGGCATGATTTTCAAACGACTAATTCCGTTCTCGTTGGCTGGCTTTGTTTTGGTCGCAGCGTCGGCAAATGCGGGTCAGACCCCCGCCGGACATCACGGCGACGAATCATATTCGGCAGGCGAACCGGGGGATTCGAAAACGCCCGCGAGGATCGTCCAGGTCACCATGGGCGAGGCCGACGGCAAGATGCTGTTCACGCCCTCACGCATCGACGTCAAAAAAGACGAACAGATCAAGTTCATGCTGCGCAACAACGGGGAACTCGATCACGAATTCATTCTCGCGACGACGGCTGACAATCTCAAACATGCGGAGGCGATGAAGAAGAATCCGGACATGGAGCACGACGATCCGAACGGCAAGCGCCTCGCGCCCAAGACGTCGGCCGAGATCGTCTGGAAATTCACCAAAGCCGGAGAGTTCGAATATTCCTGCCTGATCCCGGGACATCGGGAAGCGGGAATGATCGGAACGGTGGTCGTGAAGTAACGCCACCAAAAATCCACACCAGAGAAAGGAAAACTCAACATGACGTTCAAAAAGCTCGCAACGGCGACCCTCTCGCTCTCGCTGCTCATGGGATCGGCAATGGCCTTCGCGCAAACGGCGATGGTCAATGGTGAGGTCAAGAAGATCGATGAATCCGCTGGCAAGATCACGCTGAAGCACGGTCCGATCAAGAACCTCGACATGGAGGAGGGCATGACGATGGTGTTCCGCATCAAGGACCCGGCGATGCTGAAGCAGGTGAAGGTGGGAGACAAGGTCCAGTTCGAAGCCGAAAGAACAACGTCCGGCATCACCGTCACCAAAATGCAGAAGGCAAAGTAACCGCGTTGTCCGGTCGGCTGGCTCTGCTGAGATATTGGCCGCGTGAGCCGACCGGACCTGCGAACGCTCGATCTGTTTGTTTCAGAACAGGTTGAGCCGGGTAGACAGTGCCGCGAGTGCGCTGGGAGATGGTTTATGATGGCGAAAGCGGCAATCTTCAATCCGTGGGCCGATACCTTGGCATTCTATAAGTGCTTTGGATTTGGAGAACTGGGCAGGGCTGAAATCTCCCCGCATCTGACTCTGCCCCATACCGATGGAAGTTTTTTGTTGGGGTTTCCGATCACTCACGAGGGCGAAGAGCGCCGTGTCTCGGACACGGCGCTCGCTGCAGTTTGATCCACGGAGTGTATTGCTTGTCCATGGTCAACGACAGCCTCGTCCAAAAGAACCGGTCCAATCTCGCTCCGTTGGCGGGTGTCCCTGCCGCGATGAAGCAGGCGGATCCCGCGGTTTTCAAGGGCAGGGATCTTCGTCTCGATCTCTTCCGCGGTCTGGCGAATTGGGCGATCTTCCTCGATCATATTCCGAACAATGCGGTCGCGTGGCTGACCACGCGGAACTACGGCTTCAGCGACGCCGCCGACGTGCTCGTCTTCATATCCGGATACACCGCCGCATTCGTCTATGCGCGACGAATGTCCGCGCAGGGATTTGTGGCCGGAACGGCCCTGCTGATGCGTCGCGTCTGGCAATTGTATGTGGCGCATGTGTTGCTGTTCGTATTCTACCTGGCCGCGGTTCATTATCTCGCACATCGATTCGACCTCCCTCATCTGATGGATGAGTTTAACGTCGCACGCCTGATGGATGACCCCGTGGGAATCCTGATCCACGGCCTGGCCCTCGACTTCAAGCCTCTGAACCTGGACGTTTTGCCCTTGTATATCGTTCTGATGGCGGCGTTCCCGCCGTTGCTTTGGGCGATGATGCGCTGGCCAAACCTGGCGCTGATCGCCTCGGCAGTGGTCTATGTGGCGAGCCGCCATCTGGGCTGGAATTTCCCGGCCTATCCGTCGGGCGGCTGGTACTTCAATCCCTTTGCCTGGCAGTTCCTGTTTGCGATTGGTGCTTGGGCAGCCTTGGGAGGCGCAAGGAGGGTGCATGCCTTCATGCGTTCACGAACAGTGCTCGCCGCCAGCGTCGCCTACGTCCTGCTCTCTCTCGTCGTGACATTGGGCGAGCGGTTTGATCTGGCGGCAGATCCCTTGCCCGCTGATCTGCTGGGGCTGTTTACTCCCAACGACAAGACCAATCTCGCGCCGTATCGGGTGATACATCTGCTGGCGCTCGCCTGCATCGTGGTCCGGATCATTCCAACGGATTGGAAACCTCTCCGCTCACGTCTTCTGCGTCCGGCTCTGGTTTGCGGGCAGCGGTCGCTCGAGGTTTTCTGCGTGGGCATCTTTCTGTCGTTTGTCGGACACTTCATCCTCGAAACGTACTCAAACTCCCTGAGTGCACAGATCGCTGTCAGTGCCGTCGGCGTGACATTAATGACATGCGTGGCGTTGTATCGCACATGGTCACGATCGTTGGATGTCCGAATGCGCCAAAGCAACGGGCAACGAGCAATCGGGAATGACGCAGGTAATCCTGACGAAATCAAGAAGGAGCTATAATGACGCGAATCTTGATCGCAATCGCAGCCATTCTCGGCGGCATCGCTGCTTTTGTGTTTTCAGGCGTCTACGACGTCGGCGCCGACACGCCGCATTGGCCGATCACACGTAAGATCATCGAGGTGATGCGGGACCGCGCAATTGCTGTGCGGGCCAGCGACATTCGCGTTCCGGATCTGTCGAGTGATCAATTGATCCTCAAAGGGGCAGGCCAATACGCGGCCATGTGCGTGGGTTGCCATCTCGCTCCTGACACCGCGGAATCCGAGATCCGACCCGGCTTGTATCCGCAGCCACCGAACCTCTCAAAGCACGCTCTCGACCCGCAGACCGTGTTCTGGGTCACCAAGCACGGATTGAAAATGAGTGGGATGCCTGCATGGGGACTCGGACATGATGATGCGACGATCTGGAGCATCGTGGCATTTGTTCAAAAATTGCCCGGAATGTCGCCGCAACAATACAAGGACATCGTGGCAAAGGCACCGCCCGACGAAGAAATGAAGGCCGTTGACGGGAAAGCGGACGAGCATGGCCACGAACACGGTGCCGCTCCTGCGAACAAATCCAATCCGGGAGCGGGCCATTCCCACTGATCTTCGGCACCCTGGTGAGGTGCAAGCGTGCTTTTCCGAATGAATTGCAGCGGATTTCTTGCAGTTCGAGAACGGGAATACGGCTCGGAGCGGTTTCGCGAAAGCGGTAGCTAAAGGACGGGAGATGCCCAAGGAGGGCAAACGCGGTAGCCCGATACATAGGGAACAAGGAGCAAAACGATGATTGCGCTTCCTTACGACTATTTCCTGATTGGCTGGTTCGTCCTCGCAGCGGGCTCGACGGCCTACGTCGCATTCGACCAGTTCAACGGCAATCCCGAGCCGACCGTGATGAAATGGGGCTTCATCCTCGTCACGCTCTACATGGGGCCGTTCGGTCTCTTGCTCTACGTGTTGGCCGACAAGGAGCCGCGCCCCGGAGAGCACGAACGCTTCACGTCGCCGCTTTGGAAGCAGGGGATCGGAAGCACCATCCATTGCGTCGCCGGCGACGCGACCGGGATCATCCTCGCGGCGGTGGTGACGGCGCTCTTGGGTCTGCCGATGTGGATCGACCTGATCGTCGAGTACGTCGCAGGATTTTCATTCGGCCTCTTCATTTTCCAATCGCTCTTCATGAAGAAGATGATGGGCGGAACGTATTGGGAGAATGTGCGCAAGAGCTTTATGCCGGAGTTCATCAGCATGAACGCCATGATGGCGGGAATGGCGCCGACCATGAGCCTGCTGATGATGGGGCGCGACATGCGCGCCATGGACCCGCTCGAATTGGTGTTCTGGGGCGTGATGTCACTCGGCGTCATGGTCGGGTTTGCGACGGCATACCCGTTCAATGTCTGGATGGTGAAGAAGAAAATCAAACACGGGCTGATGACCGTGAGAGCCGAAGGCGGAGGCGCGTCGCGTCCGGATCACGATGCACATGGGAAACAGAGCCAAGCCGGACACCATGGCAGCGGGATGCAACACGGGGGCGGCCACCGCATGGACGGTGATGCCACCGTCCCGCAGCTGGTGGCCTTGGCCGGAGTGACGTCGTTTCTTCTCGTCTCCGGAATGGTGCTGCCAGGCTTCTCAGTGAATCTGGGCTTAAGCGCCCGCGACGTCGACGGCGCCATCATGCCGCCGGGCATGATCAACACCTTCGACCTTCCCGGAGAGGCGATGAAGGACATGGCGGCCGTCAAGCCGAGGCAGGTGGTCTACGAGGCGCCGTCGGATGCCAAGGGCGACCGGGTACTCGAGCCGCGCATCGAGAACGGGGTGAAGGTGTTCGACATCGAAGCCTCGATCATCCGCTGGAACATCTTGCCGAATGTTTCCGTCGAGGCTTACGCGTACAATCGTCAGGTACCCGGGCCGCGGCTTCAACTGACCGAGGGAGATCACGTCCGGATCAATTTTCACAACGCGCTTCCGGAAACAACGACCGTTCATTGGCACGGGCTGATCGTGCCGAACGAGATGGACGGCCCGGCGAAGATCACGCAGAAACCGGTGCCGCCGGGTGGATCGTATACCTACGAATTCACGGTCGGCCAAAGCGGCACGTACTTCTACCACAGCCACGATCATCCGGATCGGCAGCAGGCGCTCGGACTCTACGGTGCGTTGCTGATCGCGCCGAAGGACCCCGGCGCGGAAGTGAAGGCCGATCTCGATTATGTCATCCAGCTGCAGGAGTGGCTGAAGCGCGAATGGCTGACCTATCCGGCCATGCTGATGGAGGGCGCTTTCCCGAACTATTTCACCATCAACGGCAAGGCCTATCCCTCGACAGACACGATTGCCATGAAGGTCGGACAGACCATCAAGCTACGCTTCATCGGCACCAACAACAACTTCGTTCACCCGATGCATGTCCACGGCGGGCCCTTCCAGGTGGTCGCCGTGGACGGCGTGACCTTGAACGAAAGCGCCAGGTATCAGGCGGACACCGTCAACGTCGGACCGGGGCAGCGTTTCGACGTGATCTGGACGGCCCGCAAGCCCGGCAAATGGCTGGTGCATTGCCACATCCCGCATCACACGGCGAACAACAACGTCGAGCAGCAGGGCGGCGGAGGCCTGATGCTCGTCCTCGACGTGAAATGAACCTCCGCTTCATCTTCAAACAGGAAGACTAGATGTCCAAGACCTCAACAGTGGCTATCGCAGTGATCGCAGCAATTCTTTCAGGCGGCGTTGCCTTTGCGCATCCGCAGATCCAAGCATCCGACCCTGCGGCCGGAGCGACTACAACGTCGCCCAAGCAGATCAGGATCACCTTTAATGAAGTAGTGATTCCGAAATTCTCTGGCATAGAGATCACGGACAAGACAGGCCGGACGATCACGATCGGAAAATCTCAAATCGATCCCGCCAACAAGAAGCTCTTGGTGGTCCCGGTGAAGGAAGAACTCTCGCCCGGAGAGTACAAGATCGACTGGCATGCCGTCTCAGACGATACCCATCGCGTCAAGGGAACCTACACCTTCAGCGTGACTCGCTGATGGTCGAGGTTGGGCTGATTCTCGCGCGGTTCCTGCACTATGCGGCAACGACGGTCCTCGCGGGATTGTCGTTCTTTCCGCTCTATGCCTACGTGGATCGCGAACCGGAAGCCTTGAGCCGCTGGCGTCGAAAGTGGTTCATGGCGACGGCCGTTGCTGTGTTGGCGAGCGGTCTGTGTTGGTTCGCGTTCGCCGCGGCCAACATGGGCGGCAACATCGGGGATCTCGTCGATGCGGAGACGCTCGGGGCGGTCGCTCGCGACACCAGCTTCGGCATCCTGTGGATGTGGCGCATGCTCCTTGCGGCGCTCATTATTGGCCTCGCCGTATGGTGTCTTCGTTTACGAAGCACGGCCCCGCATTGGAATCCAATGATGGCGCTTCTTGCAGGCCTTCTGCTGGTGTCGTTGGCCGGGACAGGCCACACGCAGATCGAGGAAGGGTGGAGCGGCGTCATTCACGTAATATCCGACGGCGGGCATCTTCTCGCCGCGGGCGCCTGGCTGGGAGGTCTCTTTCCGCTGGCGATCATTCTGCATCGTTCCGTGATGACAGGCGTGGTGTCGAAGAACGTCGATCAGATTTTGCTGCGGTTCTCCGTCATGGGATATGTCGCAGTTGCAACGTTGATCGGATCTGGTTTCGTCAACGGCTGGTTCCTGGTGGGTTCGTTTTCTGAGTTGCTCCACACGACATACGGCCAGCTTCTTCTCGGCAAGCTTGCCCTGTTTGGCGGAATGCTTGCGCTCGCGGTCGCCAATCGGTTCTGGCTCGTTCCGGCGATGCACAAAGGTCAAACGGATGTGGTCGATGAATCGGCTACATGGTCGGCGCGGCTGCGCACGCATGTGCTCGGAGAACTGTTCTTGGGTTGGGCCGTTCTCCTGGCCGTGAGCATCCTCGGCACGATGCAACCGGCCGCCGGGCAGTAAGGATGGAGTCATGGGAGGATGATCGGCGATGGATCAGGTGGATCAATATCCGGCGATCACACTTCGCGAGACAAGCAAAAAATTTAGACAGAACCTCGGACGACCCAAAGAAACGCCGTTGGTTTGGCGTTTACTGCGTGGTGTCATGGTTCTTCGGCATCGAGATCAAGGGCGTGGAGGTTGGTGATTGAGTGAATCACCTTCTCAAGACTTGCTGTTACAGCCCGATTGCCGACCGGGGCTCGTTGCTAAAGAGGCTTTCGAAAGCACCACGTACACGGAGCGATGGCTTTTCGATCAAATGCCATGAGAGTGCGGCCAGACCAAGTGCAAAAACGATGGATGCTGAAACCAAATGAATGGTGCCAATGCCGGGCGACAGCCACACGAGTGTTTGGGAAATCGGCCAGCCGACGATGTAGACCCCGTAGGACAAGTCAGTCCGATTGGAGAATTCACGAACGATAGGCAGGGGCATGCTGCCGAGGAGCAATGCTACGTACCCAGTCGCGATCGGCGACATCAAGCGTTCGCTCCCTGTGTCAAGAGTAATCCACATCAATGCTACCATCGCAATGCCGACCACCCATGAAAGCGTGATGCGGTCACGAAATACGAAGGAACCGACTCCGAGTGAGAAAGTGAACCAGAATCTGGCCACGTTGTCCGCCACCGTCGGATGCTGTTCAAACCGATAGAGCAAGAAAGCACCCGTAAGCACCCATCCGATTGGCAACAGCCATGCGAGCCGCGTTCGTTCAAACAGGTTCAGAGCCGCGATAAGGGCCAACGCCAGATAACAAAGCAGTTCGTACTTCAGCGTCCATAACGGCGCATTGACGATTGAAGGATGCGGATTTGCAGCGAATACCCCGGGCAGTCCTGTGCTTGCCGAACTCGATGAGGCGGTCGCGAATATGAATTTCAGGACGTGCGTGTCCATCAGGTATTGTCGGGCTGGACAGTCCGTTACCGCGATTCCGAGCAGGACCATCAAGCCGGTGCAGGCGATTAGCCCCGGGAAAATCCGTAGCGTTCGGGCGATCATGAACTTTACCGTGCTGCCTGATCGGTCCAGGCTGGCAGCGACGGTCAGGCCGGAAAGAAAGAAGAACACATTTACGGCGTGATCGCCGAGATTGTAGACGCTCGCTGCGGAGAAGATTTCATCGGCCTTGTTGCCGGATCGTAAGAACACGGCGTGTGAAACCACCACCGCAAGAGCTGCGAGAAGGCGCAGAAACGTGAAATTGTTCAGTTTTGGGTCAAGAATGGAGCCAACGGTAGCAGAGTTCGCCATTCCTTCTTTCCCCTTCGAGAGGCTCGTGGATCAATCCGGCACAAATTGGCCATGGTGGAAATGGAGTGAGCAATTCACGTGCCAGGCTGAGCATGAGATGGGCGGTTCTATCGGTCGCGAAGAGGCTTGGCAGGATCGCGCTAGAGATCTGCAATGAAAGAGAGTTTCAGATGAAGGAAAGGCCGACGATGAAGTTAACCAGAGCGGACACAACCGGTGGCCCGAGCGGAATCTCGCGACGGAACGCGCTGGGAGTTACCATCGCCATGTTGATAGCTCCAACAACTACGATCGCGGCGCAGGCACCCATTATCCGTGTTCACAAGGATCCGAATTGCGGCTGCTGTTCGGGGTGGGTGCGTCATCTCGAAGCCGCTGGATTTGGCATCACGGTTCTCGAGGAAGGCAACCTTCAGACAGTCCGAAAACGATTGGGCGTTCCGTCCGACCTGACGGCGTGTCACACGGCAGAGGCGGGCGGGTATGTCATTGAGGGGCATGTTCCGGCCTCAGCGATTCAGCGCTTGCTGAAAGAACGCCCCGAGGCCACAGGCGTGGCGGTCCCGGGAATGCCTGCCGGATCGCCCGGCATGGAGGGTGGTACACCGGAACGATATGCCGTCGTCTTGTTTGGGCCAAAGGGGCGGCGTCCCTTCATGGAGTTTGAGGGAGCGCAATCCATCGGCTGAAGCGATCGGATATCGTTAACCAGCTTTGGTTGCCACGTTCATATCGTCCCGAAGATGTGAAGGATTGCTGCTTTTCCGGCTCCGCGTGCCATGGCAAGGTAAGTTATGAGCTTTCGTCGCCTCATCGGATACGTGCTGGCGATCTTCGTGATCGCAGGGCTGGTTGCGGCCCCATTGGCTTCGCCGGTGGCTGCGATGGGGCCGTCCAGCGTCGCAATGTCCGACATGGCGTCGATGTCCGGCGATATGCCGTGTTGTCCGGACACCCAGAAGAACAAAGATTGCAAGGATTGCCCGCTGTTGGCGGTTTGCATGATTAAGAATCTGGCGGCCCGGCCCGCCGTTGAAGCGGTCGTTCTGCGTTTAGCCAAGCATCACCAGATCGCCGCCCCGGACGATGTCATGAGTGACGGGCTCAATCGTCCACCGCCCGACCATCCCCCTCGAACTCTGGTCTGATCGGCGCACCAGCGCCGTTCCATACCGCGCGGCCAAAAGCTCGCGTGGCTGATCCATGCCGTCATGCGGCAGACCAACGACGTTTGAGGATTTTGCAAATGAAGTCATCTTATGCGCACGCCCTTCGGGGGGCGCTGACCGCCATTGCCGCAATCGGCATGGCCAGCACCGCAGCCTTTGCGGACATCAAGGACTACAAGTTCGAATTGGTTGATCAGGCCGTCCAGGCCGGACCCGACAAGGTGATCGCTGTCCGGCTGATCAATACCAAGACCGGAAAACCGGTGCCGGACGCTGTGATCTTCGCCACCCGTCTCGACATGGCGCCCGACGGCATGCAGGAGATGGCCACGAAGATTGCGCAGATGCCCGGAAGCGAGCCCGGTGTCTACAGGTTCAAGGCGAACGTCAGCATGGCGGGCCGCTGGCAGTTGTCGCTCGGCGCCAAGGTGCAGGGCGAGACCGGCACCGTCGAGAACAAACTCGTCATCACGGCCGGAAAATGAACCGCGCGGTCTTGACTGGAGTTGCCGCCGCCGCGCTTGTCGCGGCGGTTGGCGGCGCATTCGTTGCCGATCGTGCGAGGCACACGACGGGCTCGATTTCCATCGCCACACGGGCAGCCGCCGCTCCCACCGGAACGCCGATCTATTATCAGGATCCCGACGGCAAGCCGTTCTACTCCCTGACACCGAGGAAGACGCAGGACGGACGCGACTATCTTCCGGTCCCGGCTGGCGCCGACGTGAGCTTCGACGATTTTCCACACGAGGAAACGAGCACCACGGCTTCCCACGCTGAGCATACCGATGCCAAGAGCGCAGAGCGTAAGATCAAGTATTACCGCAACCCCATGGGGCTTCCGGATACCTCGCCAGTCCCGAAAAAGGACTCGATGGGGATGGACTACATCCCGGTCTATGAGGGCGAGGATTCCGACGACGGTTCGGTGAAGCTCTCTCCGGGAAAAATCCAGCGCACGGGCGTCCAATCGGAGCCTGCAACGCGGCGCGTCGTCCGCACGCTGGTGCGTGCGCCCGGCACCATCCAACTCGACGAACGCCGCATCTCGGTGATTTCGATGCGTGCCGAAAGCTGGGTGCAGAAAGTGGCGAACGTGACGACGGGCAGTCGCGTGCGCAAGGGCGAGCCGCTGATGGAAATCTATAGCCCGGCGGTGGCGTCTGCGGCTGCGGAATACATTTCCACGATCAATTCGCCAGCAACGAGCGGGGTAGAGCGCTACGGCCGCGGCTCGCGGCAACGGCTGATGAATCTCGACGTCCCGGAGGCGGCGATTGCCGCCATGGATAAGACCCGAACCGTGCCGATCACGATCAACTGGACGGCCCCGCGCGACGGCATCGTGCTCGAGCGCAATGCGATCGAGGGAATGCGTGCGCAACCTGGCGACGTTCTGTTCCGTGTTGCCGACATCTCGGAAGTGTGGGCGATGATCGACGTGGCCGAGCGGGATCTGGGAGCCATCGCGGTCGGGCAGATGGTCACGATCAAGGCGCGCGGTTTTCCCGGACGCACGTTCTCGGGAAAAATCGCCGTTATCTATCCGCAGGTGAACAAGGACACCCGAACCGCGCGAGTGCGAATCGAACTCGCCAATCCGGATGGCGTCCTGCTGCCGGACATGTACGTCGATGCCGAAATCGAGATCGGCAATCCCGAACCGGTTCTGGCGATCCCCGCGAGTGCCGTGCTCGACACCGGACGTCGGCAATCCGTGCTTGTCGACAAGGGGCAGGGACGTTTTGAGCCGCGCGAGGTGAAGCTTGGCCGGCGCGGACACGATTACGTCGAGGTCCGCAAGGGACTTGCGGACGGCGAACCGGTCGTCGTGTCGGCGAACTTCCTGATCGATGCGGAGAGTAATCTGAAAGCCGCCCTGAAGGGGTACGCCGACGCTGACAAGGCTCCCTCGGGAGATCGGCCATGATCGCTCGTTTGATCGCGTGGTCGGCGCGCAACCTTCTGCTGGTGCTGTTCGGCGCGGGCTTCGCCGCCGCGGCCGGAGTTTATGCGCTCGCCCATCTGCCGCTCGACGCCATTCCGGACCTCTCCGATACCCAGGTGATCGTCTACACCGAGTATCCCGGGCAGGCGCCGCAGGTGGTCGAGGACCAGGTCACTTATCCCTTGACCACGGCGATGTTGACCGTACCGCGTTCGAAAGTAGTGCGAGGCTTCTCGTTTTTCGGCGTGTCTTTTGTATATGTCATTTTCGAGGACGGCACGGACATCTATTGGGCGCGCTCGCGTGTGCTCGAATTTCTCAACAGCGCGGCATCGCGGCTGCCATCCGGCGTCACGCCGACCATCGGTCCGGACGCCACCGGCGTCGGCTGGGTTTATCAGTATGCCGTGGTGTCGAAGCAACTCAATCTTGCGGATACCCGGGCGATTCAGGACTGGAATCTGAAATTCGCGCTTGCCAAGGCCGAAGGCGTAGCGGAAGTCGCCAGCGTCGGCGGTTTCGTAAAGCAATACAACGTGATCCTCGATCCGCAACGCATGCGTGACCGCGGCATCACGATGCAGATGATGCGTGACGCGATCCGCGCCAGCAATGCCGACGTCGGTGGCCGCACCGTCGAGCTTGCGGAAACCGAGTATGTCATCCGCGGCAAGGGTTACCTGAAAGACATCAACGATCTCGGTAACATCGTTCTGAAGACGAGCAACGGCACCCCGGTGCTGCTCAAGGACGTCGCGCGAGTTGAACTCGGGCCGGACGAGCGGCGCGGCATCACCGAATTGAACGGCGAGGGGGAGGTTGCGAGCGGCATCATCCTGCAGCGGTTCGGCGTCAATGCACTCGATGTGATCAATAACGTCAAGAAACGCTTCAAGGAAATCGCGACAAGCTTGCCGAAATGGGTCGAGATCGTTCCCGTTTATGACCGTTCGACCCTGATCAACGCGGCCGTCTCCACCTTGAAGCATACGCTCCTGGAAGAGAGCGCCGTGGTGGCGCTGGTTTGCATCATCTTCCTGTTGCACGTCCGTAGCGCTTTGGTGGCTATCCTGATGCTCCCCGTCGGGGTTCTGATGGCATTCGGCGCGATGAAACTGCTCGGCATCGGCTCCAACATCATGTCGCTCGGCGGCATTGCGATCGCCATCGGCGCCATGGTGGATGCTGCCATCGTCATGATCGAGAATGCGCACAAGCACCTCGAACGCGCCGAACCGGGGCGCACCCGGATCGGTATCCTGATCGACGCAGCCTCTGAAGTCGGCCCGGCGCTATTCTTCAGCCTTCTGATCATCACCGTGTCGTTCATGCCGATCTTCACGCTGGAATCCCAGGAGGGCCGGATGTTCAGCCCGCTGGCGTTCACCAAGACGTTCTCGATGGCGGCGGCGGCCTTGCTATCGGTGACGCTGGTGCCCGCGCTGATGGTGATCTTCGTGCGCGGCAAGATCATTCCGGAACACAAGAATCCGATCAACCGCTTCCTGATCTGGATCTATCGACCGGTGATCCACGGCGTGCTGCGCGCCAAAACGGTGGTGATTCTGCTCGCGCTCGTCGTTCTGGGCGTCACGGTCTGGCCCGCGCGGCAACTTGGCACGGAATTCATGCCGAACCTCAACGAAGGGACGCTGCTCTACATGCCGACGACGTTGCCGGGCATCTCGGTGACCAAGGCGGCAGAATTGTTGCAGATGCAGGACCGCATCATCCGCTCGTTTCCGGAGGTTGAATCGGTGTTCGGCAAGGCGGGCCGCGCCTCCACCGCGACCGACCCGGCGCCCTCGGAAATGTTCGAAACCGTCATCAATCTCAAACCCAAGGAACAATGGCCCTCCGGCGTCACGATCGACAGTCTGATCGCGAAGATGGACAAGGCGTTGCAGTTTCCGGGCGTCTCCAATGCCTGGACCATGCCGATCAAGGCCCGCATCGACATGCTGTCGACGGGAATCCGCACGCCGGTCGGCGTCAAGGTCATCGGCACCGATCTGGTGGAGATCGACAAGCTGGCCAAGCAGGTCGAGCAGGTCTTGAAGGCGGTGCCGGGCACTTCGTCGGCTTACGCCGAGCGGGCCATCGGCGGATATTACCTCGATATCACCCCGGATCGCGAAGCGCTCGCGCGCTATGGAATCCTGATCCAGGATGTGCAGGACGTCATCGCCACCGCGCTCGGCGGGCAAACGGTGACCACGACCATCGAGGGCCGTCAACGCTTCACAGTCAACATGCGCTATCCGCGCGATCTGCGTGGCGATCCACGTAGCATCGCGCAGGATGTCCTCGTGCCGATGCCGAAAGGGGGCGCCGTGCCGCTCGGCGAAGTCGCCAAGGTGTCGCTGTCACGCGGCCCGACCTCGATCCGCACAGAGAACGGCCAACTGGCGACCTATGTCTACGTTGACATCCGTGATCGCGATCTCGGCGGCTACGTCGCTGACGCCCAGCAGGCGGTCAAAGCCAGCATTCAGTTTCCGCCGGGATACTACGTCGTGTGGAGTGGCCAGTACGAGTATCTCGAGCGGGCGACCGCACGCCTGAAGGTCGTCATCCCGGTCACGCTGCTGATCATTTTCCTGCTGCTGTACCTGAACTTCCGCTCGATCACCGAAACCCTGATCGTCATGCTATCGTTGCCGTTCGCGCTGGTCGGCGGACTGTGGCTGATGTGGTGGCTGGGGTTCAACCTGTCGGTCGCGGTCGCCGTCGGCTTTATCGCGCTTGCAGGTGTTGCGGCCGAGACCGGCGTTGTCATGCTGATCTATCTCAATCACGCGTTCGAGGAGATCAAGCTTCAATGCACGCTGAAGAACCGGAAGGTCTCTCGCCGCGACCTGTACGACGCGATTATGGAAGGCGCGGTCGAACGGGTGCGGCCGAAGATGATGACCGTGGTCGCGATCATGGCGGGCCTGCTGCCGATCATGTGGAGTACGGGAACGGGCTCGGAAATCATGCAACGGATTGCGGTGCCGATGATCGGCGGCATGATCTCCTCGACATTGCTGACGCTGATCGTGATCCCGGCGATCTTCGGCTTGGTCAAAGGCATCGGACTGCCCAGCGGTGAGGGCCAACAGCGATCCGGAACGATAACGGCTTCTACGATAGCCGCGCCACCGCGCGTTACCGAACCAACTGAATGAGGCGAGCCATGATGAATGGAATGGATGGAATGTCGACAATGATGACGGGGATGGGTCTCATCTGGCTGTTGGTGGTCGTCGTGCTCGTGTTGTCGGCGGCCGCACTCGTCAAGTACCTGTTCTTCGGATCAAAGGGAGGTCAGCGATGAAACGAGATTTGATCATCGTGTTGTTGACTGTCAGTTTCATGACGCCGTCCTTGGCCCAGTCGGGAGACGTTACTCGCGGTCAACAGAACTTCCGGGCTTGTGCTGCATGCCATTCCCTCGAACCCGATCGCAACATGACAGGCCCCAGCCTGGCCGGGCTCTGGGGGCGGAAGGCGGGTACCTTGCCGAGTTTTGATCGCTATTCCGACGCGCTGAAGTCGTCGGGAATCCTCTGGAACGACCAGACGCTCGATCAATGGTTGACCGATCCGGAGCGCATGGTCCCGGACAACGCCATGCCGTTCGAGGGCATCAAGAATAACGGTGCGCGTGCCGACCTGTTGGCGTTCCTCAAACAGGCAACGAATCCGGGAGCCGCGCCGAAACAAACGGGCCAAGCACAGATGAAAGGGATGGGCGGCATGATGGGCGGCGGCCACGACCCCAATCTCAAGAAGATCGAACCCGCCAAACAGGTGAGGGCGATCACTTATTGCCATGACACGTATCGCGTGACGACGGCGGACGGCAAGACGCGCGCATTCTGGGAACGCAATCTGCGCTTCAAGACGGATTCCAGTAAGGACGGACCCGAAGCAGGTGCCCCCGCCATCATGCCCGCAGGCATGATGGGTGATCGTGCATCTGTAATCTTTGCTTCGCCCGACGAGATCGGCCGAACCATCAAAACCCAATGTTAGAATCAGCGGATCAGGAATCTTGTTCGATGCAGATGCAATCAACGATTACCTGTCCGCAGTGCGGACATCAGAGCGTGGAAACCATGCCGATCGATGCATGTCAGTTCTTCTACGACTGCAAAGGGTGCGGTGCGCGGCTGAAGCCGAAAGCGGGCGATTGCTGCGTATTCTGCTCGTACGGGTCGGTGCGCTGTCCGCCGGTCCAGGCGGGGAACGGCTGCGCGTGCAGCTGACGCGGGTCCGGCGGCTGTCCTCGATCGAAGTGTTCTTCATTCGACCGTATATATCTGGTCGATTTGGGCTCCATCTTGAGCGCGCATTGCGTTGAGTCAGGTAATCCACCCCAACAGAGGCATCAACAGCAAGACTGTGCCAAGCAGAATGCGGTAGGTCGCAAATACGGTAAATCGATGCGTCTGGATATAACCCAGCAGCCATTTCACGGCGATAAAGGCCGTCATGGCGGAGACGACGAAGCCGATCCCGAGCGCCGTCCAATCCTCATCCCCGGCGCCATGTTTGGATTGCGCGTACAACTCATAGGCGCTGGCCGCATACATGGTCGGAATACCCACGAGAAACGCGAACTCCGT
>JAFKKM010000160.1 GCA_017305555.1 Hyphomicrobiales bacterium
TCGTCAAGGGTGGCGTCGGTCTCAAGGTGATCCTTGAGCCAGGAAAGCGTGAATTTCATCTGTGTCGTCCTTCCTGTCTTACGCGCTCAGGCCGCCGAACAGCGTCGGGATATCGAGCGGGCGGAAACCGTAATGATCGAGCCAGCGCACATCGGCGTCGAAGAAGGCGCGCAGGTCCGGCATGCCATATTTCAGCATGGCGATGCGGTCGATGCCCATGCCCCAGGCGAAGCCCTGGTACACTTCGGGATCGATGTCGCAGGCGCGCAGCACGTTGGGATGCACCATGCCGCAGCCGAGAATCTCCAGCCAGTCCTCGCCTTCACCGAAGCGGATTTCGCCCTTGTCGCGGCGGCACTGGATATCGACTTCCAGCGACGGCTCCGTGAACGGGAAGAACGACGGCCGGAAACGCATGTTGATGTTGTCGACCTCGAAGAACGCCTTGCAGAATTCGTGCAGGATCCATTTCAGGTGACCAAGGTGCGAGCCCTTGTCGATCACGAGGCCTTCGACCTGATGGAATTGCGGCGTGTGCGTCGCGTCGGAATCGATGCGATAGGTGCGGCCGGGGCAGATCACGCGGATCGGTGGCTTCTGGCTCAGCATGGTGCGCACCTGCACCGGCGAGGTGTGCGTGCGCAGCAGAAGCCGCGAGCCGTCTTCCTTCGGATTGAAGAAGAAGGTGTCGTGCATTTCCCGCGCCGGATGCCCCTCGGGGAAATTCAGTTTGGTGAAGTTGTAATCGTCGGTCTCGATGTCCGGACCCTCAGCCACCGCGAAGCCCATGTCGGCGAAGATGGTGGTGAGTTCGTCCCAGGTCTGGCTCAGCGGATGGATGCGGCCGGCGTCGGCCGGCGTGTCGCGCAGCGGCAAGGTGACGTCAATGGTTTCCGATGCAAGACGTGCATCGAGCGCGGCGTTCTTCAGCACGTCGCGGCGCGCGGTCAGCGCCTGCGTCACCGCATCCTTGGCGAGATTGATCTTCGCGCCTTCGGTCTTGCGTTCGTCGGGCGACATCTTGCCGAGCGTCGCGAGCAGCGCCGAGATTGAGCCCTTCTTGCCGAGCGCCGAAACGCGCACGGCCTCGAGCGCGGCTTCGTCGGCGGCGGCGGCGATGTCAGCGAGGATTTGCGATTGAAGATTTTCGAGATTGGACATGGGTGACCACCATCCGCAGAGCGTCATGCCCGGCCTTGTGCCGGGCATCCACGTCTTAAACAGCAAGCACATCTACGGCCACAGACGTAGATGGCCGGGACGAGCCCGGCCATGACGACATCATGAAAATGTCTGGGATCGCGGCCGGGCGGATACGATCAGGCCGCGAGCGCGGCCTTGGCCTTCTCGGCGATCGCCTGGAACGTCGCGGGCTCGTGGATGGCGAGATCCGACAGCACCTTGCGGTCGACGTTGATGCCCGACTTGGCAAGGCCGTTGATGAACACGCTGTAGGTCATGCCGAGCGGCCGCACGGCGGCGTTGAGGCGCTGGATCCAGAGCGCGCGGAAGGTGCGCTTCTTACGCTTGCGGTCGCGGAACGCGTACTGCTGCGCCTTGTCGGCAGCGGCCTTGGCGGCGCGAATGGTGTTCTTCCGGCGGCCGGAGAACCCCTTGGTGATCTTGTAGACTTTCTTGTGCTTGGCGTGAGCCGTCACACCGCGTTTAACGCGAGACATGACCGATCTCCTTCAAATGACTGGGAAATTTGACGCCGTGTTGACGGCGAGGTTGCAACGGACAGGCCGTCAGGCGTTCGGCAAGAAATACTTCTTGATGTTGTCGCCGTCGGTCTTGAACAGGATGCGGGTCCCGCGAAGCTGACGAATCTGCTTCTTGGTCCGCTTGATCATGCCGTGTCGCTTGCCGGCGTGGGCGGACACCACCTTGCCGGTCCCGGTCACTTTGAAGCGCTTTTTGGCGCCCGATTTGGTCTTCAGCTTGGGCATTTGGCTCTCCTCTTGCCACGGAAAAAGCCGCCCCAGGAGGCGGTTACGTGGCTGAAATGCTCGCTAGAGCGTTGAAAGTGCTCGATTATTCCTTACCGGAACAGATCCGCACGCTCACCGCCACGGCAGCCCTTAATCAGCCGGGCGATGAAGATGGGGCTTATGGCAGAGGATCGGGCGAAAGGCAACGCGATTCAGCGATCCCGCGAAAGAGCGATTTCGCTATTCGTCCTTCGGGCCCAAACGTGCCCCCTCCCTAACCCTCCCCCGCAAGCGGGAGAGGGGACCGGCCAGTCGTGGAGCGAAGTCTCTCCGCGAGTCGTCCCCGCGAAGGCGGGGACCCAGACTCCCTGTCTCCGTTGCGGTCGCAAAGCATGAGACGGCTGCAATAACCGGCGCTTTTCGCCTCACAACCGCTGCGGCGTATGGGTCCCCGCCTTCGCGGGGACGACCAGCCGATAATGCTTCTGCGTGGAAACAAGCTGGCCCGCTCAGCGCGGCGCCAGCACCATGACGACCTGACGGCCTTCGAACTTGGCGTCCTGTTCGACCTTGGCGATCTCGGCGACTTCCGATTTCACCTTGTCGAGCAGCTTGGTGCCGATGTCCTGATGCGCCATTTCGCGGCCACGGTAGCGCAAGGTGATCTTGACCTTGTCGCCTTCCTCGAAGAACCGCTTCATCGCCCGCATCTTCACGTCGTAGTCGTGGTCGTCGATCATCGGACGGAGCTTGATCTCCTTGATCTCGACGATCTTCTGCTTCTTGCGGGCTTCGGCGGCTTTCTTCTGCGACTGGAACTTGAACTTCCCGTAGTCCATGATCTTGCATACGGGAGGATTGTTGTTCGGCGAAATCTCCACGAGGTCCATGCCGGCTTCGGTGGCGAGCTTGATCGCGGCGATGGTTTCGACCACGCCGTGGTTGACCCCGTCCTGATCGATCAGTTGAACCTGGGCGTTGCGGATTTCATCGTTGGTGCGCGGCCCATCCTTGGCGGCGACGGGCGGGGCTCTGTTAGGACGGCGAATGGGTACTTCTCCAGAATTGTGAATGAAGCGGACAGTTTGAAGGAAACCGCGTCAGCGGGCAAGCATTGCCGGCCCTCGCGCGGCAAAACCCTTGCCACGCGGCATTTTGGTCACGCTGCCGTTGCGGTTCCCGCTCACGTAGCGCTCACATAGATTGCGCCGGGCGGTTACGCAAGCGACAGTGCGGCGCGCAGGAGAGCGACGGAGACACCATTCATGATCAATACAGCCGAGGGCGTGGCGGTGGCCGCGCCGGACTTCGTCACGGTCGGCGAGGGCGCGGATGGCCGTCGGATTGCGGTGCGGGCGCGGCAGGGCGACGCGCAGGAAGGCGCGCCGGGATTGTTCTGGCTCAGCGGCTTCAACTCCGACATGGCCGGTACCAAGGCGGTGGCGCTCGACGCGTGGGCAGCGGAGCATGGCCGCGCCTGCGTGCGCTTCGATTACTCCGGCCACGGCGAATCCGGAGGCCGGTTCGTGGACGGCACCATCGGCCGCTGGTCAGAGGAGGCGCTCGCGGTGTTCGACCGTTTCTGCAAGGGCCCTCAGGTCGCGGTCGGCTCGTCGATGGGCGGCTGGATCGCGCTTCTCGTTGCGCGTGAATTGAAGCGGCGCGGCACGCCGCTGGCCGGCCTGGTGCTGATCGCGCCGGCGCCGGACTTCACCGAGGAACTGATGTGGAAGGATTTCCCCGACGACGTGAAGCGCGAGATCGAAACCAACGGGGTCTGGATGCGGCCGTCGGACTACGGCGATCCCTATCCGATCACGCGCGGGCTGATCGAGGACGGCCGCAAGCACCTCCTGCTCGGAGGCAGCATCGATGTCGGTTGTCCGGTGCGGATTCTTCAGGGCGCGCAGGACCCGGACGTGCCGTGGCGTCACGCCTTCCGCCTTACCGAATGCCTGCCCAGCGATGACGTGGTGCTGACGATGGTGCAGGATGGCGATCACCGCTTGTCGCGCCCGCAAGACATCGCGCGGCTGCTGGCGACGGTGGGGGAGTTTTGATCTGACCCTCTCCCCTTGCGGGAGAGGGTGGTTTCGAACGCAGTGAGAAACCGGGTGAGGGGTCTTTGCTTCTCGATAGGCCGCGACCCCTCACCCGGCTCAAATTCGCTTCGCTCATTTTCGCCACCCTCTCCCGCAAGGGGAGAGGGAAACAAGAAACGCTCGACGGAGGACATCGCCATGAATCCCACCGCCATGCTGCGCACGTTCTGCGACGCGGTCGAAGCGCGCGACGGCAAGACGTTTGCGACGCTGTTCACCGAGGACGGCGTCTATCACGACGCCTTCTACGGCGCGTTCGCGGGCCGCGCGAAAATTGCGGAGCTGATCGACGACTGGTTCTATCGCACGGCGGAAGATTTCCGCTGGGTGATGCACGATCCGGTCAGCGACGGCAAAACGCTCTATGCGCGCTACACCTTCAGCTATCGCTCGAAGCTGTCGGAAGCGAACGGCAATCGCGCGATGTTCGAGGGCGTCTCGGTGATGCAGTTGCGCGACGGCCTGATCGCGACCTATCACGAGATCGCCAACACCGCGCCGGCCTTCGTCGATCTCAATTTCGCGCCGGAGCGGATCGCGAAAATCGTCGGTCGTCAGGGCGCAGCGCTGAAAGCACGCGACGAGATGAGGTTGCATCTGAAGTAAGCGCAGTCAGCCTCGTTTTGCTTTTTGCGAACGTAACAGCCGTCATGCGCGGACTTGATCCGCGCATCCATCTTCATAAAAAGCGATGGATTGCCGGATCAAGTCCGGCAATGACGCCCCCTTGAGATGCCGCTACGGCGGCGGCTTGCCCATCATCTGGCGCTGGCCGAGGGCTGCAACGCTCGCGGTGCCGATCGGTCCCGCTTCGTCGTAGAGCCAGCATTCGCCGATGGCGACGCCGTCGGTGGTGTGGTGATTGACCACTTCGTAGCCGACCCATTCCGTCACCGGCAGCCGATGCAGGTAGAGCGTGACGTCGCTGTTGATGTAGCCGAGGCCGCGGTCGCCGGCATTGGCGAAGGGGCTCGCGAAATCGGCGCCGACCGCGACGCGCACGAACGGCGTGATCGGCGTGTCGCCGACGATGTCGCGCACTTCGCTGAGCCAGACCCGGCGCGGGCCGACGGTCCCGATGGAGCCTGTGATCGGGCGCACCGCCCACATGCCGTTCATGCCGAGCTTCGGATCCGGCGGCGGCAGGTCGTCGGGCTTCGGTACGTCCCAGGTCGGCGGCGACCACACGGTGCCGGGCGGATTTTCCGTCCGGCGCAGCAACTGGCACGACGCGCGCGCCATGCTGACGCCGCCGCTAAAGAACTCCGCTTCCACCACCTTGATGCGCTTGCCGTCGCGGACCAGCCGTGTGGTGACCTCGACCGGATCGAGACCGGGAAGGCGGAACATATCGACGGTGAGGCGCGCCGGCATGTAGGCGTCGTCGCCGTGACGCTCCTCGATAACGCAGGCCAGCAGGCCGACGACAACGCGGCCGTGCAGCGAATTGCGATCCCACGGGCTGACGCCGATGTTGGTCGGAACGAAGCCGTCGCCGTCGCGGGTGAAGAATGGAACATTGCTCATGAGGTCGAGCAATGCCGGGCTTGCGTCATGAAATCAAGGCGGGGAGGTCCCACCCACGGCGTCGTCCCTGCGCAGGGACGACGCATTTCGTGTTGCAAATCCCCGCAACACACAAATTCTTAGTTAGGCTTTCAAGGCGATTCAGCCTTTGATCGATCCCGCTTCAGAAATCGAGATCGACGTAGCTTTGCGAGGCGGGGACGCCGGCCAGCCATTCCGACAAGAGCGGACGGAACGAGGGGCGCGACTTGATCCGCGCGTACCAGGATTTCGCGGCGTCGTCTTCGTTCCACGGCACGTCGCCGAGGTAATCGATCGCGGAGAGATGCGCGGCGGCGGCGAGGTCGGCATAGGTCAGGCGGTCGCCGGCGAGATAGTTCCGGGTCCGCGCCAGCCAGCCGATATAGGACAGGTGATAGCGGACATTGGCTTTCGCGGCGCGCATCACGTCGGCGGAAGGCGCGCCGCCGCCGTCTTCCTCGCTCATGAAGCGCTTGTAGATGCGCTCGGTCACCAGCGGGTTGGAGGCTTCCTCGAAGAATTTCTCGTTGAACCAGGCGGTGAGCCGCCGCACCTCGATGCGCTCGGCCATCGACTGCGGCAGCAGCCGGCGGTCGCCGCGCGCCGCGCCGCAGACCTCGTCGAGATATTCGGCGATCAGGCTGACGCCGGGAACCGGAGGGATGCCGTCGGCGGTCAGCACCGGCGTGGTGCCGGCCGGGTTCATAATCAGGAACTCCTCGCGCCGCTCCCAGGGTCGTTCCTCTGACAGCGTCAGGTCGAGCCCGTATTCGCCAAGCGCGAGGCGAATGAAACGCGAATGAGGGCAGAACGGGTGGTGAAACAGCGTGAGCATCGGGTCCTTAAATAGGTTTTCGTCCTTAACAAAGCGTCTCCGGCGGCGCGAAATCGCGGGGCCGGCCGGCGGCGCGGGCCTTACTTACGCCCGAAGGCGATGCGACCGAAGCATTTGTTGGCCGCGGATTCAGGCAGGGGACTTGCGCAATTCGACATTGCGAGGAACCGGCAAATCAGCGAGAAGTGCCGACGTTTCGCCTGCCTGAAAGCGAAAGTTCCCATGATATCTGATGCCATTCGCGCGGTGATCCTTGGTATTGTCGAGGGGGTCACGGAATTTCTGCCGGTGTCGTCGACCGGCCATCTGCTGCTGGTCGAACGCTTTTTCGAGGCGGGTGGCGACGATTTCTGGAAGAGCTTCGCGATCCTGATTCAGCTCGGTGCGATCCTCGCCATTCTCGCCATCTATTTTGTCAAATTGTGGCAGGTGGCGCTGGGCATGTTCACCGATCCGGCGGCACGGCGTTTCGTCATCGGTGTCGTGGTGGCGTTCTTGCCGGCGGCGGTGATCGGCGGCCTGCTCGGCGGCTATATCAAGAGCTACCTGTTCAATCCGTGGGTGGTGTGCTTCTCGCTGATCCTTGGCGGCGCGGTGCTGATGTGGGTCGATCAACTCGATCTCAAGCCGCGTCTGCATGACGCCACAACGTTTCCGCTGCCGACCTATCTCGCCATCGGCTTCGCACAATGCACCGCCATGATCCCCGGCGTGTCGCGCTCGGGCGCCACCATCGTCGCGGCGATGCTGCTCGGCGCCGACAAGCGCGCCTCGGCGGAGTTCTCGTTCTTCCTGGCGATTCCGACCATGCTCGGCGCCTTCGTTTACGACCTCTACAAGAGCCGTCACGAGATGACGCTGGATCACTCCTACATCATCGCCATCGGCTTCGTGGTGTCGTTCATCACCGCCATCATCGTGGTGAAGGCGTTCCTCAGCTACGTCACCCGTAACGGCTTTACGTTCTTCGCGTGGTGGCGGGTGATCGTCGGCACACTCGGCCTGATCGCGCTGGCGCTGGGGTTCTGAGGGATATTATCCGTCGTCCCCGCGAAGGCGAGGCCTCTGCGAAAGTATTTATTTGGCTGGGGCGTGATGTTTGGCCGGAGAGATCGCTGCTGAGGCGAGAGGGGTCTGTGTTCTGTGTTGGGTGGCGGCTTCAAGCAGGTCGTGCTGCGATCCGGTTGAGG
>JAFKKM010000020.1 GCA_017305555.1 Hyphomicrobiales bacterium
ACCGTAAGCGGCACGCGCCGGGATTACGCGGGGGCCTGACGTTGCGTCGCGCGGGTAGGCGGTGGAAGCGAAGCTGTTGCGCACCGCCGCGATGGCGCCGCCGGAGGAAGCCGTGCCCGGGTGCGCCGCATAAGCGGGCGGCGGCGTTGTGGGCGTCCCGCCGTAAGCCAGCCGGTCGAGACCACCTGCCGGGTGTCCGGTCGCCACCGGCCCCGGCCGATGCATACAGCCCGACAGCGCAACCGCGCTGAATAGGCAAAGGGCGATGGCGCGAAAGCCGGACATGACGCGATCCTATTGGAGAGTGACGCGATTAAGTCCCCTTATGGTTAAAAAAACATGACCTCGCGAGGTGGCAATACCAAGCGTCCACGAGCGGGATTAACCGCGCAGAAACCATAATGGTTTCTACTCGCGGGCGGCGTGAGAGTTGCGGACGCCGGTAGGAGCATTCCATGCGGTTTGATCTTTGGAGCAAAATCAAGGGCAGATTGCCGGCCCGGCAGCCGCGCGTTGCCACCGTGGTCGCACCGAAGCCGAAAGCCAAGGCCGAGCCCGCGTTCACGCCGTCGCCGCAGCCCGCTCTTCCGCTTCAAGCCGCTGAGTATGGCGATCTCGACATGCGCGTGATCTGGCGCGCCATCGTCGCGAAAAAGAACTTCATCATCATGCCGACGTTGCTGGCGGCCGTGGTGTCGCTCGCCGTCGTCAACATGATGACACCGTTATACAAATCCGAGGCGCGCGTGCTGGTGGATGGACGAGAGAACGTCTTCCTGCGTCCCAATGGCGAACGCCCCGAGGAACGCAACGCGCTCGATCCCGAAGCCGTCACCAGCCAGGTGCAACTGCTCCTGTCGCGCGACCTGGCGCGTATGGTGATCAAGCAGAATAAGCTCTCCGAACGTCCCGAGTTCGATCCGGTGTTGAGCGGAATCTCGCCGGTGAAAATGGTGCTAGGCCTGTTCGGTATCGGTCGCGATCCGTTCCGGATGACGCCGGAAGAGCGCGTGCTCGATGCCTATTATGATCGGCTGACGGCCTTCGCCGTCGACAAGTCGCGCGTCATGGTGGTCGAATTCCAGTCGCGCGATCCGGAATTGGCCGCGCGGGTCGCCAACTCCATCGTCGACAATTATCTTATCTTGCAGCAGAACGCGCGGCAGCAGCAGGCCAAGGCAGCGAGCCAATGGCTTTCGGGAGAGATCGATAGCCTGCGCAAGAAGGTTGCTGACGCTGAGCAGCGGGCCGAAGCCTTTCGCTCCAAATCCAGCCTGTTCGTCGGCACCAACAACACCACGCTGTCCAACCAGCAACTCGGCGAGTTCAACACGCAGTTGAACAACGCGCGGGCGCTGAAGTCCGATGCCACCTCCAAGGCGAACATGATCCGCGATATGCTGAAATCCGGCAAGCCGATCGAAGCGTCGGAAGTGCTCAATTCCGAACTGATCCGCCGCCTGTCGGAACAGCGGGTGACGCTGCGGGCTCAACTTGCCGAGCAGTCATCGACCTTGCTCGGCGGTCATCCGCGCATCAAGGAACTGAAGGCGCAGATCGCCGATCTCGACAAGCAGATCCGCGAGGAGGCTGGCAAGCTGTCGCGCTCGCTCGAAAACGATGCCCGCATTGCCGAAGCGCGAGTTGAAAGCCTGAGCGCCAACCTCGATCAACTCAAGCGTCAGGCCACCTCGACCAACGGTCAGGACGTCCAGCTTCGAGCGCTCGACCGCGAGGCCAAGGCCGAACGCGATTTGCTGGAATCCTATCTTGCCAAGTATCGTGAGGCGACTGCGCGCGAAAGCATCGACGCTGCGCCGGCCGATGGTCGCATCATTTCCCGCGGCATCGTCTCCAATACGCCGAACTATCCGAAAAAGTTGCCGATCGTGTTGATCGCCACGCTGGCGACGCTGATGCTGACGACGGGGTATGTGGCCAGCAGAGAGTTGCTGCGCATGACATCGCCGCGAGTGTCGATGGTTGTCGCTCCTGTGGTCGCGCCATCGATGACGGCAGCCATGCAGGACGTCGCCGTGCCGCAACCTGTATTCCATCAACCAAGCGGGCTAGGTGTGAGTGAACTCGAGCAGCTTGCGCTCGACTTGCAAAAGCCTGGTGTCGCCGCCCGCAAGCTAACGGTTCTCGGGAGCGGTTCGACCGAAAAGACCAGCCGCACCGCGCTCGCGCTGGCGCGGTTGTTAGCGCGGCGCGCCAAAGTCGTGCTGGTCGATCTGTCCGCTTCCTCGCAGGTCGCGAGGGCGGCGTCGGTTGATGGTGCCGCACCCGGCCTAACGGATCTGATGCTGGGCGAAGCCTCGTTCGGTCAGGTCATCAGCAAGGATCGCACCTCATCGCTGCATCTGGTGACGGCGGGGCGTGCCAGCGCCGACCGCGCGTTGTTGCAGTCGCCACGCCTGACGTTGGCGCTCGATGCGCTGTTGCAAGCCTATGACCATGTCGTGTTGGACGCCGGTGCTGCCGACGACCTGCCGGCAGCGCTGTTGACGGCTGGCGCGCGTGCCGTCGTGGTCCCCGACGGCACGATGGGCATCGATGCGCGTCAATCGATGTCCGATCAGTTGCGGGCGGTGGGTTTCGGCGACGTCACCATGCTGAGCCAAGCGGCCCCGGTGAACCCCGACGAGCGCGGACCGCGCTTCGTAGCGGCGTGAAGTTGCTAGCGGTTCAATGAACCGCGGATGGTCTGCGCTGCCTTCATCAGCGCAGGCGTTTGTTTCACCAGACGCTTGAGGTGAGCCATCGCTGAGAGACCGCTTGCTGCCATCTTGCCGCGTGCGTTGAGGCCGATGAAGCTGTCGAAGATCGGCTCGTCGTTCTTGCAGAACAGGCGCTTGTACTCATCCGAGCCGATACCGAGATCGATCGCGCTATAGTTCAGCGCGGCATAGTGATCGACGATGTAGCGCATCAAGATAAGGCCCGGACTGAAGTGGGCGATGGCGGACAGCGTATAGGTGTTGAACATCATCGAAAAGCGGTCGCCGTCGGCGACGCCTGCGTAGATCGCGATCATCTCTTCGTCGCACGTCAGCGCGTGAATCTCGATCGCACGGCCGCCATCTGGAAGCTCGGTGTGGCAGGCGCGACGGATGAATTCCTCCACGCCCGGATCGGCGAAGACGTTGGGAAGTTTCTGCAATGCCATCCGTTGTGGTTTGACGGCGAAGAACGCATCCAGCAGCCGGGCGATATCCGTATCGGTTTCCGCCTTGAGGTAGCGATAGCCGGGGAGCGCCTGGAGTTTCTTCTCTTTGCTTTTCAGTCGGCGGCGGAACGAATTGCTGATGAGCGTGGTCGGGGCCGCGTTGACCTCGATCGACATCAGGGGACAGCCGTTGACCGCAGTTTGTGTGGGCAGCAACGCCATCGGGTTGGCGAGGTGCTGCCAGTGCCGCGGTTGCCGGGCCAGCGCGAGGGCATCGATGGTGAGGGCAGGCGCGCGTAGCGCGTCCAGTACGGCATCGATGTCGCCGCGGGTGGCGGTCGCGAGAAAGTCGCGGCGACAAATCGGCATGTTGAATGTGATGTGCTTGTCGCCGAGAAAGCTTGCGACTCTGACGCCATGATCGCGCTGAATGCCGAATGGCAGCAGCATCAGCGGCTGGCGGCGCGCGTCGCGCGCCACGGCGATCAACGGTTCGACGCCGGTTTGAACGCCGATGTGATTTTGCCAGGCGGCGAGCAGGTCGAAGCGCTGATAGGGTGTCAGTACAGAACCGGGGCCTTCGAGGGCGCGCCAAGCCGGTTCGGCAGCGGCCATGTCGCGGAAAATCTCGACGTCGGCCACCCGCGTGGCTTCGGCCTGCGCTCGGGTTTCAGTCACCCGGCTCTCGATGGCTGCCGCCATGGTCATACGCGCACCCTGTTCGTTAAGACATTTTTTATGTCTGTTGTTGCCGGAACCTTGGCAAACAAACGTCAACAAAGCGTAAGGGTGATCGTGGAGTCGTTGCCAGGCGGCGGACGGGAAGACCGCTTAGACCTCGGGGTCTGGTCGCGACATCCAGCTTATGATCGGCATTGCTGGCAGCACCCAGCCGATGCCGGCCACGACGTAGAAAATCGCCTGATACCATCCGGAGGCGGCGAGCCAAGGCGTCTGCGCCACCGTCATGCCAAGCAGCGACCACACGACGACGAGGATGAGCAGGGCGATCGTGCCGAAGAATTTCCGGGTGCGGATGGTCATGACGCGAACGTGTAGAGATTGCCTGCCGGGAGATCAAGCACGGCTTGCGCCGTTCCGCCGCGCGGCTATAACGGCCATGAAATTCCTCTGAAATTACGGCTGAAATGACCGAAATCCTGACTTCGGCGGAACCCGGCGCCAGCGCCGCGCCCGCCCGCATTCGCGCGGTGCGCTGGTGGCTCGTGATCGTGGCTGCCCTGATCGCGCTGATGGTGCTGGTCGGCGGGGCGACGCGCCTCACCGAATCCGGCCTCTCCATCGTCGAATGGAAGCCGGTGACCGGAACGCTGCCGCCGCTCAGTGCGCAGCAATGGAATGAGGCGTTCGAGGGTTACAAGGCCATTCCGCAGTATCGCGAAATGAACGCCGGCATGACGCTGCACGAGTTCAAGACCATCTTCTGGTGGGAATGGAGCCACCGCCTGCTCGGACGGGTGATCGGGCTTGTCTATCTGCTGCCGTTCCTGTGGTTCATGTGGCGCGGCTTCCTGCCGGGCGATCTGAAACGTCGGCTGTGGGGCATCTTCGCGCTCGGTGCATTGCAGGGCGCGGTGGGTTGGTGGATGGTCGCGTCCGGCCTGACCAAGCGCGTCGAAGTCTCGCAATATCGGCTGGCGACGCACCTGTTGCTGGCGCTGCTGATCTTCGCGGCAATTGTCTGGACGCTGCGGCGGCTCTCGGAGCACGCGCGGGTTTCAAGCGCCGTGCGGCTCAAGGTGACGAGCGCGGTGCTGCTCGGGCTGGTGTTCCTGCAACTCTATCTTGGCGCACTGGTGGCAGGCCTGCGCGCCGGGAAGGTGTTCAATACCTGGCCGCTGATCGATGGTGGCTTTATTCCGAGCACAGCGCGGTTGTTCTTCGAGCAGCCATGGTGGCGCAATCTGTTCGACAATACGCTGACGGTGCAATTCAATCACCGCATGGTGGCCTACACGCTGTGGGTGCTGGCGATCCTGCATCTGGTCGATGCCGTCCGTGCGCGTGCCGACAAGGCCGTGGTCAACGGTGCATTGTGGCTTGCCGCAGCGATGACCGTGCAGGCGACGCTCGGCATTCTCACGCTGCTGCATCAGGTGCCGATTTCGCTCGGGCTGGCGCATCAGGGCGTCGCCATCGTGGTGTTGACGCTGGCGATCGCTCAGGTCGAGCGGCTGAGTGTGCCCTTGTCGATGCGTGAGGCGAAAATATCGCCGCTCACCGCCGACGCGGCGCGCTGAGTGGAGCTATTCTAATCTTCGGATCGTGCAAAAACCTGCTGTTTGCAGGGGTTATTTGCATTTTTCCGGTGATGACGATGTCGTGTGCTGGCGGTTTGCTTCCGCGCAACACATTCGCGGGTTAGAACGAGCATCGTTTTATCGATCCGTCTATCCGAGAGCTAAGTTATGTCCAGCGCCTTCATTCAGTCCACCGTCATCCTGCTTCGCGAGGGGCTGGAAGCGATGCTGGTGATCGCGGCACTCGCGGCCTATCTGACCAAGGCGGGCGGCGGCCATCGCGTGAAGTCGCTCTATGCCGGCGCGCTTGCGGCGACCGGCGTCAGCATCGTCGCGGCATGGCTGTTTGCGATGCTCAATTCGGGTCAGCACAGCGATCTGATGGAAGGCGTCATCATTCTCTTTGCCGTCGCGCTGATGCTTTACGTCTCTGGCTGGCTGATGGTGAAGCAGGATCCGCAAGGCTGGAAAGAGTATCTCGCCGCCAAGGCCGACAATGCATTGGCGCAGGACACCGCGTGGGCGGTCGGCGCGCTGGCGTTTCTGGCGGTGTTTCGCGAGGGTGCGGAGACCGTGCTGTTCATCAACGCGCTCGCGACCACTGAGGGTGGTTGGAGCGTCGGTCTGTTCGGCGGCCTTGCCGCGGCCACGCTCGGGCTCGCGGTGCTGTTCTACTTCATCAATCTGATCGCGCAGAAAATCCCGTTGCGACCGCTGTTTATCATCACCTCGGCGTTCCTGTTCGCGATGGCGATCAAATTCATTGGCGAGGCGGTGCAGGAATTCCAGGAGCAGTCGATCCTGCCGTTCACCCAGGTCACGGGGGCGGATTGGCTCTCCGCGATCGGTCTTAATCCGACGGTGGAAGCCCTGTCGCTGCAACTGCTGGTGATTTTTTTCGCGCTCGCGACCTATTCGCTGGTGGTGCGCAACAATCGCCTGACGCGGACGGACAAAGCCGCGCGGGAAGGGAAGGCGTAGAAAGCTCCAGCCCTGAACGGCGTCATGCGCGGACTTGATCCGCGCGTCCATCATTTTCAGAAAGATGGATGGCCGGGCCAAGCCCGGCCATGACGTTCGATACGATAAGTCGCGAGGCCCTACGCCTGCAGTGCCTGATCGAGGTCGGCGATGAGGTCTTCCTTGTCCTCAAGACCGATGGAGAGGCGCACCAGATCCGGACCGGCGCCGGCCTGGATCTTCTGCTCGTCGGTGAGTTGGCTGTGCGTAGTCGAAGCAGGGTGAATCACCAGCGACCGCGTATCGCCGATATTGGCGAGGTGCGAGAACAGCTTGAGGTTCGAGACGAGGCTGACGCCGGCGTCATAGCCGCCCTTAAGCGTGAAGGTGAACAGCGCACCCGCGCCCTTCGGCGAATATTTGCGGGCGAGGTTGTTGTAACGGTTGCCGGTGAGGCCGGCATAGTTCACCTCGTTGACGGCGGGATGCGCTGATAGCCATTCGGCGACGGCCTTGGCGTTGTCGCAATGCCTTTGCATCCGCAGCGGCAGCGTTTCGATGCCGGTGAGGAACAGGAAGGCGTTGAACGGCGACAGCGCCGCGCCGAGATCGCGCAGGCCGAGCACGCGGCAAGCGATGGCGAAGGCGAAGTTGCCGAAGGTTTCCTGCAACTTGATGCCGTGATATTCCGGGCGCGGCTCGCTCAGGATCGGATACTTGTTGTCGCGCGACCAGTCGAAGGTGCCCGCGTCAACAATAATGCCGCCGATCGAATTGCCGTGGCCGCCGAGAAACTTCGTCAGCGAATGAAGCACGATATCGGCGCCGTGATCGATCGGGCGGATGAGGTAGGGGCTCGCCAGTGTGTTATCGACGATCAGCGGCACGCCGGCCTTGCGCGCGACGGCCGAGATCGCCTCGATGTCGGTGACCGAGCCGCTGGGATTGGCGAGCGACTCGATGAAGATTGCCCTGGTGCGCGGCGTCACCGCGCGTTCAAACGTCGAAATATCATCCGGATCGGCCCACACCACGTTCCAGCCGAAGCTCTTGAACGCGTGCGAGAACTGATTGATCGAACCGCCATAGAGCTTGCGCGCGGCGATGAACTCATCGCCGGGACGTAGCAACTGTTGCAGCGCCGTGACCTGCGCGGCGTGGCCGGACGCCGTTGCTACTGCCGCCGTTCCGCCTTCGAGCGCTGCGACACGTTCTTCCAGCACCGCGGTGGTCGGGTTGCCGAGCCGCGTATAGATGTTGCCGAACGATTGCAGGCCGAACAGCGAGGCCGCGTGGTCGGCATCGTTGAAGACGAATGACGTGGTCTGATAGATCGGCGTATTGCGCGCGCCGGTGGTCGGGTCCGGCTGCGCGCCGGCATGGATCGCGAGCGTGGCAAATCCGGGAAGGCGGTCGGTCATTCTCAGGTCCTGTCTGCTTGAAAGGGCTTCAGCGGCCGGTATGCTGCTGATCCGGCTTCGCGGCGTCAAGTCGGGCGATGAAGGCTGCGCGGTTATGCTACGCGGTCCTGTTCGAAGGGAACAGAATGGCAGCGCCTTACGGCTTTAGGCATTATTGTTCTTGTCGTCCTTGATTTGCGCCGCGCGGTCCGCGGCGTTGGTGCCGCCGCCGCTGACACTCACCCGATTGAGCGACAGCCGCATACCCTGTGTCGGGACCGGTGCGCGCTTCGAACTCAGCGTGCGCGAGTTGACGCCCATCCAGGAAATCTCCGACGACAGCCGGCCGTATTCGATTTTCGGGCAGCGGTTCATCACCACTTGCAGCCCGGCGGCTTCCGCGAGCGCACAGGCTTCATCGTTGCGAACGCCAAGCTGCATCCAGATCACTTTCGGCAGAGGGTTGAGCGTCAGCGCATCCTTGACCAGCGGCAGCGCCGCGTTCGAGTTGCGGAAAATGTCGACCATGTCGATGGGGCGGTCGATATCGGCGAGCGAGGCGACGAACGGTTTGCCCATCAGATTTTTGCCGACCTGTCCGGGATTGACCGGGATCATGTCGTAGCCGCGCTGCGCCAGATATTTGAAGGCGAAGTAACTCGGCCGCACGTTGACAGGCGATGCGCCGACCATCGCGATGGTCTTCACGTTGTTGAGGATGCTGCGGATGTAATTGTCGTCGTAGGTGTCGTGATTCATTGCAACGCGATCATTTCATAAGACGCCGGCGCGGATTGTGATGCGGCCGATCAGCGATCCTGCCAGGTCGGTACGCGCTTTTCGACGAAGGCGCAAATGCCTTCCTCGGCGTCGCGCGCCATCATGTTTTCAGTCATCACTTCCGACGCGAAGCGATAGGCGTCGGCGAGGTTCATCTCGACCTGACGATAGAACGCTTCCTTGCCGATCTTGATGGTGTGAGCCGATTTGCGGGCAACCTGTTGAGCAAGTGCAATCGCGGCATCGCGCTCGGTGCCGTGAGCGACCACGCGATTAACGAGACCGATCTCGCGCGCGCGGGCCGCCTTCACCGGCTCGCCGGTCAAAAGCATTTCCATCGCCTGCTTGCGCGGGACGTTGCGCGATAGCGCCACCATCGGGGTCGAGCAGAACAGCCCGATGTCGACGCCCGGCGTGGCGAACGTCGCCTGTTCGGAGGCGATAGCCAGATCGCAACTCGCTACCAGTTGGCAGCCGGCGGCGGTGGCGACGCCTTGCACGGCGGCGACGACAGGCTTCGGCAGGGTGACGATGCTTTGCATCATCGCACTACACGCGGTCATCATTCGCGCGAAGAATGCGCGGCCGCCGTCGGCATCGGCGCGGCGCGCCGTCAGCTCCTTGAGATCGTGGCCGGAGGAGAACGCCGGGCCCGCGGCGGCGATCACCACGGCGCGCACGGCTTTATCGTTGCGGACGGCATCGATTGCGGCGTGAAGATCGGCGATCAGCGCTTCCGACAGGCAATTGCGGGCTCCGGGCCGGTTCAGGGTCAGCACCGCGACGTCGCCGATCTGCTCACGGAGCAGAATCGGAGGGGAGGGTATCGGCGCGCGAACAGGTTGGGCAGTCATTGTCGTATCCATCATCTGGCGAGATGCGTCATCGTACTGTAACAGAGGGCGGCAAGCGAGAGTGAGGGCAAGCATGGCCGTTGCGAAAATGAGCGTCGCCGAACTGGAGACGTTTCTTCATACCGAATTTCCTCAGGCGTTCAGTGGCGGAGACATCGCGATTGAAAGCGCCGATGGCGCCACTTGCCTGCTGCGCCAGCAGTATAGCGAGCGCATGTTGCGCCCCG
The DNA here is from genome assembly GCA_017305555.1 of Hyphomicrobiales bacterium. Taxonomy (GTDB): domain Bacteria; phylum Pseudomonadota; class Alphaproteobacteria; order Rhizobiales; family Xanthobacteraceae; genus 62-47. The sequence goes on from JAFKKM010000020.1 coordinate 9,652, forward strand.
GCGGCACCGTGTCCGGCCCGACGCTGATGGCGTTGGCGGATTTCGCCATGTATGTGGTGCTGCTGTCCGCCATCGGGCCGATCGGGCTCGCGGTGACCACCAATCTCAACATTAATTTCCTGCGCAAGGGCCAGCCCAACCAGGATGTGCTGGCGGCGGCGCGGCTGCTCAAGCTCGGCAAGCGGCTTGCAGTGGGCGAGGTGACGCTGCTGTCGGGCACATCGCCCGATCCGATTGCGCACGTCACAGCGACGTATTCCATTCCAAATGCAGGCTGAATTTCGGGGTATCTAAATACCGTATTTATAAGCCATTGAAATCATGACAAAATACGATGTGCACGGGCATTGACGTGGCGACGCGCGGCCTCTAAAAGCTCGGCCTGTCCGCTGCAATCGGCGCGGGCCCAATCCCTTTCAGGAATGTTCACATGAAGACGTTTTCGGCTAAGCCCGCCGAAGTCACCAAGAAGTGGGTGGTGATCGACGCCAGTGGTCTGGTCGTCGGCCGCCTCGCGACATTGGTGGCGATGCGGTTGCGCGGCAAGCACCTCCCGACCTATACGCCTCACGTCGATTGCGGCGACCATGTCATCGTCATCAACGCCGCCAAGGTGGTGTTGACCGGCCGCAAGCGCGACCAGAAGGTTTACTACAACCACACCGGTTTCATCGGCGGCATCAAGGAACGCAGCGCGAAGTCGATCCTCGAAGGTCGTTTCCCCGAGCGCGTGCTGGAAAAGGCTGTCGAGCGCATGATCCCGCGCGGCCCGCTCGGCCGTGTTCAGATGGGTAATCTCCGGGTTTATGCCGGCGCCGAGCATCCGCATGAAGCGCAGCAGCCGGAAGCCGTCGATATCGGCGCGATGAATCGCAAGAACAAGAGGGCCGCATAAGATGTCCGATACCATGCAGTCTCTCGATCAATTGGCGGCGCTGAAGACGGCGGCTCCCGACGCGCCGAAGCACGTCAAGAAGGTCGACAAGCAAGGCCGCGCCTATGCCACCGGCAAGCGCAAGGACGCGGTGGCCCGCGTCTGGATCAAGCCGGGCGCCGGCAAGATCATCGTCAACACCCGCGAGGTCGAAGTCTATTTCGCCCGCCCGGTGCTGCGGATGCTGATTCAGCAGCCGTTGGTCGCGGCGGCGCGGGCAGGGCAGTACGACGTGGTCTGCACCGTCACCGGCGGTGGCCTATCGGGTCAGGCCGGCGCGGTGCGCCATGGCCTGTCCAAGGCACTGACGCACTTCGAGCCGGATCTGCGCGGCGTCCTCAAGAAGGGCGGCTTCCTGACCCGCGACTCGCGCGTCGTCGAGCGCAAGAAGTACGGCAAGGCCAAGGCTCGTCGTTCGTTCCAGTTCTCGAAGCGCTGATCGCGTTCAGTCTTTATTTCCGCAATTGCGGATACCATTCTGTCAAAGGGCGCCTTCGGGCGCCCTTTTTCGTGACCGGTGCTATGATACTTTTCATTTGAAATGATTTTCGTCGAAAACTTGCATGTGCATACAAACGGATTGCAAATTCGTGCTGGCTAGAGTGCACGACGGCTGAGGACTTAGCTTCCCGACACAACCCTGCCCGCCGAATTGCCGGTACGCCACGATGTCACTCGACACCTCAACGCTTTATCTCGTGGCAACGCTGGTCGCCGCGCTCCTGGGAGCTATGCTGCTGTTCTTCGGACGGCAGGAGAACATTCCCGCGCTGCGATGGTGGGGCGCAGCCTATGTGCTCGGCGCCGGCGCAATCGCTGCCTCGACGCTGACGAATTCGTTCCTCTCTCATCAACTGTCGCTCTCATTGAACGCCATCGGATTCGTGGCGTGCGGCATGGTGTGGGGTGCCGCGCGGGTATTTCACGGCCGTTCGCCGCATTGGCCGGGCATCTTGCTGGGCGCGATTGTCTGGCTGGTTGCCATCAGTTTTCTCACTCCGATCGCCCCGGCAGTGCGGATGACGATCGGGGCGGCGATTGTCGCCGTCTACGCCGCTTTGACCGCAAGCGAACTCATGACCGAGCGGCGCAAGGCGATGAAGCGGCGCTGGCCGTCCTTCATCGTGCCGGTGCTGCACGGGTTCGTCTTGATGCTGCCGATCCTGCTCGGCGATTACTTTCGTGGTGATGACGAGGGGTTCGCGGATAGCGTCTGGGCCACCGTTTTCGCAATGGAATTGGTGCTCTATGCAGTCGGCACCGTGTTCGTGATTTTCATGCTGGTGTCGGAGCGAACCGTGCGAGCGCACAAGGCCGCGGCATCGCTCGATCCGTTGACCGGCATCTTCAATCGCCGCGGCTTCGCCGAGGCGACCGCGCGTATGATCGAGCGCGAGGCCGATGCCGGGCGGCCGGTCACAGTGATGATCTTCGATATCGATCATTTCAAATCGATCAATGACCGGTTCGGTCATCCGGCGGGCGACGATGTCCTCTGCCGTTTTGCTGGCGTGATCACTAACTCGTTGCGTATCACCGATCTCTGCGGCCGGATCGGCGGCGAAGAGTTCGCAGCGTTGCTGCCGTGCGCGATGGAAGAGGCGCTGCTCGCCGCCGAGCGTGTGCGTGAGGCGTTCGCCACGAGTGGAATCGTGATTGCGGAAACGCCGGTCGATACCACAGTAAGCATCGGCGTTGCGGGCGGGCCGGTCGGCACCGAACTCGATGTGCTACTGGCTGCCGCCGATACCGCGCTCTATCAAGCCAAGCGTGGCGGCCGCAATCGGGTGCAGTCGGCATCGGAAGAGCCTGTGTCGTTGGAGCAGGGGCGGCTCGTGACCGCAGGTCATCCCGCGCACGCGGCGCGACCGGAGGTCGTACTGAGCGCCGCCACCATGAGCCATGCCAGCGCCTGAGCGGGATGCGCTAACCCGCCGTTTACCATTCCGACACTATGATTCCCGGTATGAACCCGGCACATCACGAAACACCGAATGCAGCCCTGATGTCGCTCGAAGCCGCGGCAGCGTCCGCACGGGGTGGCTTCGCCTGCATGTTCTCGACGTCGGACGAATATGAGTCCGCGCTGATTACCGAGCGCCGTGCGCAGGGACGTTATGCCCAGCCGCGCCGAAATTGGCCGGTCGCGGCATTCGTCGGCGTGACGCTGATGGTCGCCGGTAGCGCGATCTGGCTGTTCTGAGCCGATCCGGCTTCAACACGCAGCGATATTGCGATAAATCGTTGGCCTCAACAAAAAGGCCATCATCATGATCACTGAAATCGCCCAGATCGAAATCAAGCCCGGCTCGGAAGCGGACTTCGAAGCCGCCGTCGGCAAGGCCCGCGCGGAGTTCGGCAAGTCGAAAGGCTTCCACGGTTTCGAGCTGCATCGTTCGATTGAGAAGCCGCAGCGCTATCGGCTGATGGTGAAGTGGGCGACGCTGGAAAATCACACCGTGGATTTCCGCGGCTCTGAACAGTTCGCTGCCTGGCGCGCGCTGGTCGGGCCGTATTTCGCTTCGCCTCCCGAGGTCGAACACACCGAAACGGTGGTGACCGCGAACGGTTGAGAGCTATCGGCGGAACGAAGCGTCATCCTGAGGTGCGAGCGAAGTGAGCCTCGAAGGATGGATGGATCGGGGCCGTCGCCCTTCGAGGGCCGCTTCGCGGCCACCTCAGGGTGACGGCTCTCATCAGTTCAATCCTGATGGATCAGGCGGTTGCCGTTTGATCCGGCCAGACGTGATTCAGTACCACCTTGATGACTGCGATCAACGGCAACGCCAGCGCCAGGCCCCATAGTCCGAACAGCACGCCGAGAAATATCTGCGCCGCGAACAAGGTCGCGGGCGGAATGCTGATGGCGTGACGCTGGATCAGCGGCGTCAGCACGTTGCCTTCGAGAAACTGCACCGCGAGATAGAGCCCGAACGCGCTGATGATCGCGGTCCAGCCGGAACCGAGGCTCGCCAGCACGATCAGACAGCCGGCAAGAATGGCGCCGACGTTCGGAATGAACGTCAGCAGTCCGGTCAGGAAGCCCAGCACCAGCGCGCCCGGAATCCCGATCAAGGTCAGCCCGATCCAGGTCAGCAGGAACAGCGTGGTCATGGTGGCCATCTGGCCGAGCAGCCAGCGCCGCAGCGTTTCGCTGATGTCGTCGATAAGGCGCGTCGCTTCAGGCAAGCGTTGTCGCGGTACGAAGCGCAGGATGCCGTCGCGATAGAGCTTGGGCTGTGCCGCCAGCAACAGTCCGAGGAAGATCACCACGAAGAAATTGCCGACGCCCTCGAACACCCCGGCGAGGATTTTGATGGTCTGGCTGACGATCGCGCCGGTCCCCGATGCGATGGCGCTGGCATCGGGGAGCTTCGGGCCGCGCGAAGGGGAGGCCGGTGTCTCCTTTGGTGCGGTGGCGTCCGTCGCCGCTGCCTTGGTGGTCCCCAGATTGAGGAAGCTGGTGTCGACGCCTTGCTTCTCCAGAAAATCCTTGGCGTTGCCGAGCTGTGCGCGGATCGTCGAACTCAGCGCGGTCACCTGCTGGGCGATGGTTGCGCCGCCGAGGACGGCAACGCCGGACAACAGCCCGGTGAACAGGATGCAGACGATCACTAGCCGCAGCGTCTGGCTGCCGCCGAACACACGGCGCAACAGATCGGCCATGGCGGTGAGAAATACGCCGAACAGGATTCCGGCGAACAGCATGAACAGCGTCGCGGCGGAATACCACGCCAGCGCCAAAGTTGCGGCGAAGGCCACGATGCCGATGCCGCCGACGGCGATGGAGCGGGCAAGCGAGGTGCGCGCCGGACTTCGATCTTCAAGCGAACTGCCCACGTCTTTGCCCCTCGATTCCATCAATTATCAGTCTTTCCATAATTCACGGGCGGATCAAGACGTCGGGATTTTGGGAGGTGTCCGTGTCAGCCGGGATCGGGGCGCCCCAGGCACGTTTACCCTATATGCAATTGGAACTTGTAATGTCTTGTTCGGGCGCGGAGGAGTGGTATCGATTAAGAATTAATTAACCAAGCGAGTTTGAGCCGATGTTGGAACGGCGAACGGAAATGCGCGCACGCATGTTCCTGGGTGGCGTCATCGCCTTTGATCGACGCTATTCGACAGTGGCTTGTCGGGTGAGGAATCTCACGCAGGCAGGCGCTTACATTAACATCGTATCGACTGCGATGATTCCGGCTGAGTTTGATTTTTCAATCCCAGATCGCGGTCAATCGTTTCGTGCGCAATTGGTCTGGCGCAGCGAGAAAGCAGCGGGCTTGCGCTTCACCCGCCCCGCCGAATCCAGTGTGATTCCGCTGGACTACGCCATCAAACTGAGGGCTTGCGAGCGGGAAAACGTCGATCTCAAGCGACGCATCGCCGATCTCAGCGCCGGCTGACAGTGTCATGGCAAAGCCGACGATTCGAAAGACGGTGTCAGGCGTTCTTCTCGTCGCGGCCATTAACTATGTGATGGTCGTGATCGTATCGGCGACCGCAGCGGCTATTGTCGCGCAGACCGCCGGCGCGATTATCTCCGCGAAATTTCTCGCCATCGCGACGGCTCTGAAAAGAGCCTCCTTCTGACGTATTCGCGGGCGATGCTGAGCGATCAACCGCGGCACAGCAAAAAGGTACCCTGTGAGGGGGGGCCTTTGATGTCTGTCGTTGGTCTCGCCGCCGGATAAGCCCGGCTGCGATTACAGTGAATAGTGGCGTCTGCCACTTGTTTTTGGAGCGGGAGAGGCATGCTGCCAGGCTTCATGGATCAAGTCGCGCAGCTCCGCGAGCGGAATGCGTTCGATCTGCGCGATGAGATTGGCGGTCTTGCCCCACATGAAGGTGACGAATACGTCAGGGGCGGCTGCGAACAGGAAGTCCTTCCGCTCATCGGGAAGATGCAGGAAGAGACCGTCAGCCCGCATCACAGCGAAAATGCGTTTGCGGGTGCGATAAGCGGGACGGCCCAAATGATCGATCTCGCTGACGCCGTCGAGCGTGAGCGCGATCCGGCGCACGTCGGCTGGCGTAGACATCTTCCGTGCTCCGTAACTCTTCGAGCGAGACTACGGTTGCCCGGCTGCGATGTCGAGAATGCCCTCATGCGACAAAAAAGGGGCGCCCGGCGGGGCGCCCCTTTTCGATGTGAAATGCGCGACCGGATGATCCCGGCCGATCGCTGATTACAGCGAATAGTACATGTCGAATTCGACCGGGTGCGGCGTCATTTCGAAGCGCATCACGTCTTCCATCTTCAGTTCGATGAAGCTGTCGATGAAGTCGTCGTCGAACACGCCGCCGGCCTTCAGGAAGGCGCGGTCCTTGTCGAGGCTTTCCAGCGCCTCGCGGAGCGAACCGCACACCGTCGGGATCTGCTTCAACTCCTCGCGCGGCAGATCGTAGAGGTCCTTGTCCATCGCCGGGCCCGGATCGATCTTGTTCTTGATGCCGTCGAGGCCGGCCATCAGCATCGCGGCGAAGGCGAGATACGGATTGGCCATCGGATCGGGGAAGCGAACCTCCACCCGCTTCGCCTTCGGCGAAGTGGTGTAGGGGATGCGGCAGGAGGCGGAGCGGTTGCGCGCCGAATAGGCCAGTAGCACCGGCGCTTCATAACCCGGCACCAGACGCTTGTAGGAGTTGGTGGACGGGTTGGTGAAGGCGTTGATCGCCTTGGCGTGCTTGATGATGCCGCCGATGTAGTGCAGGCAGTTTTCCGACAGGTCGGCGTACTTGTTGCCGGCGAAGGTCGGCTTGCCGTCCTTCCAGATCGACTGGTGGACGTGCATTCCCGAGCCGTTGTCGCCGAAGATCGGCTTCGGCATGAAGGTCGCGGTCTTGCCGTAGATGTGCGCGACCTGATGGATGCAGTACTTATAGACCTGCATCTGATCGGCCATGTAGGTCAGCGTGTCGAACTTCATGCCGAGTTCGTGCTGAGCCGACGCGACCTCGTGGTGATGTTTCTCGACCTTGACGCCCATGCGCGCCATGGCGCCGAGCATCTCCGAGCGCATGTCCTGCAGCGAGTCCTGCGGCGGCACCGGGAAGTAACCGCCCTTGGTGCGGATGCGGTGGCCGAGGTTGCCGCCTTCGTACTCGGTGTCCGAGTTGGTCGGCAGTTCGGCGGCGTCGAGGCGGAAGCCCGTGTTGTAGGGGCTGGAGCTGTAGCGCACGTCGTCGAAGATGAAGAACTCTGCTTCGGGGCCGACATAGACGGTGTCGCCAACGCCCATCGACTTCACCATCGCCTCAGCCTTCTTGGCGATGCCGCGCGGGTCGCGGTTGTAGGGCTCGCCGGTGGTCGGCTCCAGCACGTCGCAGGTGATGACCATGGTGGTCTCGGCGAAGAACGGATCGATCGTCGCAGTCGCCGGATCTGGCATCAACGTCATGTCGGATTCGTTGATCGCCTTCCAGCCGGCGATCGACGAGCCGTCGAACATGGTGCCTTCGGCGAAGATCTCTTCGTCGATCATCGAGACGTCGAAAGTGACGTGCTGCCACTTGCCGCGCGGATCGGTGAAACGCAGATCGACATACTTGACGTCATTGTCCTTGATCGACTTCAGGACTTCCTGGGCGGTGGTCATGGATTCCTCTTATGTATGTTCAACAAATCGGTGGGAGCTGCTGTGCGCAGCCGATAGGCGGGACGAAAATCAGATGGCGTCGAGGCCGGACTCGCCGGTCCGGATGCGAATGGCCTCCTCGATATTGGACACGAAAATTTTGCCGTCGCCGATGCGGCCGGTCTGAGCCGCACGGCGGATCGCCTCGATGGCTTTTTCGACGAGGTCGTCGCCGATGACGATCTCGATCTTCACCTTCGGCAGAAAGTCGACGATGTATTCGGCGCCGCGATACAGTTCGGCGTGGCCCTTCTGCCGGCCGAAGCCCTTCGCCTCGGTGACGGTGATGCCTTGCAGGCCGACTTCCTGAAGGGCTTCCTTCACCTCGTCGAGCTTGAATGGCTTGATGATGGCTTCGATCTTCTTCACTGAATCTCTCCCGGCACTTCAGATCCTTCAGATAGCGGACGTGGGTGGTGCGACTGATGCCGCAGGGCCGTCGCGGCGCATTGTTCTGGTATGATCCGCGCTTAATCGTTGGCCGTGATGCGCGTCTGCCGGAACGATGGTCGCGATGTGGTTCGTGGACGATCTCTCGAATGCGGGCGCAAAGCCCAGCGGGCTAAATCCGATGCCGATCAGTTACCAGAATCAGGTGGGGTGTTCCATGTCGGCCCAGCCGCATTCTACGGCAGCTATGGGTGTATAAATGGGCAGTATGCACATTTTTCGGGCAGTCGTGCATTTTGTTGCGACAGGGCGGAAATCGCGTTGCTTGCGTTTGAGGCGATGAGAGGCGTGCGGTGATGTCATGGAAGTTCTGACCACGTCGGAAATGGGCAAGGCCGATCAACTGGCCATCGCGGGCGGCACCAGCGGTTTCGCCCTGATGCTCAGCGCCGGACGCGCGGTTGCCGAGGCTGCGGCCGATCTGGTCGAGGAGGGGCCGATCGTGGTCGTTGCCGGCGGCGGCAACAACGGCGGCGATGGCTTTGTCGCGGCGGCCGAACTGGTGGCGCGTGGCCGCTCGGTGACGGTGCTGCTGCTCGGTGCCCGCGAGGCGTTGACCGGCGATGCGGCGCTCGCGGTGCGGCACTGGGGCGGCCCGGTGCTGCCGGGCGATGCCGCGTCTCTCGGCCATCCGGCCTTGATCGTCGACGCGCTGTTCGGTGCAGGGCTGAACCGGATCGTCAAGGATGGCGCGCGCGAGTTGATCGAGGCCATCAATGCCTCCGGTGCGCCGGTCCTCAGCGTCGATCTGCCGAGCGGCATCAACGGCAACACAGGCGCGGTGATGGGGACAGCGGTTCACGCCACCGAGACCGTGACGTTCTTCCGACGCAAGCCCGGTCACCTGCTGATGCCGGGCCGTTCCTATTGTGGGCGGGTGCGGGTGGTAGACATCGGGATCGATCCGTCCGTCCTGCACGACATCGCACCCACGACCTTCGAGAACGTGCCCGATCTTTGGGCGCATGTCTTTCCGGTGCCGCGTGCAGACGGGCACAAGTACGCCCGCGGCCACGCGGTCGTGGTGTCGGGCGGCATTGCCGCGACCGGTGCGGCGCGGCTGGCCGCGCGAGGGGCGCTGCGGGGCGGCGCGGGGTTGGTGACGCTGCTGTCGCCGAGCGAGGCGCTCGCGGTCAATGCGGCGCATTTGACGGCGATCATGCTTCGCCCGATCGATAACGCCGCCGAATTTGCCGAGGTGCTGAAGGATCGCCGCCTCAACGCTTGCGTGATTGGGCCGGGCGCCGGCGTCGGGCTGCGGACCCGCGCGTTGGTGCTGGCCGCGCTTGCCGCAGGGCGTCGAACGGTGCTTGACGCCGATGCCTTGACCAGTTTTGCCGACCGGCCGGGCGATCTGTTCGACAGCATCAAGGCGGCGACCGGGGCGGAGGCTATCCTGACACCGCATCAAGGTGAGTTTTCACGTTTATTCAGTGAGATGGACAACAAACATCCATCTAAATCGAAACTGGAGCGGGTCCGCGCAGCGGCGATTCGCAGCGGTGCGGTGGTGCTGCTCAAGGGACCCGATACCGTGGTCGCGGCGCCCGATGGCCGCGCAGCGATTGCCGCCAACGCGCCGCCCTGGCTGGCGACGGCGGGCTCCGGCGATGTGCTATCCGGCCTGATCGTCGCGATGCTGGCGCAGGATGTGCCGGCGTTCGAGGCCGCCTGTATAGGGGTCTGGATGCACGGCGAGGCCGGGCGCGAAGCCGGACCGGGGCTGATCGCGGAAGATCTGCCGGAGGTGCTGCCGGCGGTGTTCCGGCGCCTCTACGATACTTTCGAGATCGACTACTGAGGCTGGCGGCTCACTCCACCACGTAATGGCGGACCAGTCGCGGCGCATTCCAGTCGGCGGCCATGGATTCCATCAGCCATCGTCCCGCGGTCTCAGCCTTGAAGGCGATGCGCTGGGTCTGTCCCGGGCCGACCACCAGCGTGTCAAGCCAGAATGGCTTCCAGCCGTCGTCGAGCCGGTCGAGCAGGCGGAAGTGATGTCCGTGAAGATGGAATGTCACCGGGATCGTCGCGCGATTGGTCAGAGCGAGGACGACGGCGCGGTTGCGCTTCACCCGGAACGCGGGGGCGGTGGCCGGGCTGAATTGCGCGGCCGCGATCCAGTTCGCCTCGGCGGCGCGATCGATAGCAAGATCGACGCGGAGCGCGTTCCTGAGATCGATCTGGTCAGGCAGGCCGTTCGACGGGAGCGCCGAAGGTGTCGGGAGCGGAGCGGCGCGAACCGGTTCGCCAGAGGTAACAAGCCGCGCGATCGGAAGCGTGTTGCTGCCATCGTGCAAAAGGATTTGCGCGGATGATCCGGGTGCCACGGTGGCATCGATGATCGCATCAATCCGGGTTCCGGGGGCGAGCATCAATTGCCCGTCGCGCGCCAGAAACGGTTCGGCCGGTCGGCCATCAATGGTCATGACACGCACATCGTGAGTTTCAATTTTCAGCGCAATGACATTGCGTTGACAGCCATTGATGAAGCGGAATCTCATGCGCTGGTTGGGGCGTAATGGGATGTCCCGGAGCGACTGAGCGTTGATCGTATAGATCGGAGCGGCTGCTTCCGATGCGGCTCCGGGGGCGACCGCGCCGCCGTCGGCGCGCAGTCGCCAGTCCTCGATCAGCAACACTTCGTCGCGGTCGGCCGACAGGCCATCCTCGCCGACAATCAAGGCTAGTGCGCCTGTGGCCCGCGCCTGGCCGTCGCCCAGCAATCGGGCGTCGCACAGCAGCGTTCCGGCGTGGGTTAGCCGAAGCGTGATCGTCTCGTGGCCTCCCGGGGCCACCGGCCCGCGCGTCAGCAGCGGCTCGGCGTCGGGTGCCCCGTCCAGTCCATACCAGTTCAGCACCGCCGGAACCGGAAGCTCGTTCTGGAAGGTCACAGCAACCGTATCGCCCCGGCGGAAGGCCGGTTGTCCGGCAGTACCGACCCGCTCGAGCATCCACAGCTCGGAGTCCGGTCCGTCCGCCCGCAGTGCCCGCCGCACGGGGCCGGCGCGCAGCGCCAGCGGGATTGTCGGGCGTGTCGCGCCGGCCGGCTGGGCCCGGCCTTGCGCGGTAACGAGAACGGTTCCTGCAAGCCCGGCGAGCACTGAGCGTCGGTGAAGTGGAACAGTGAAAGAGCGGCGCGTTATCATGGCACATGCGGACCATTTTCACTGGCGGAAGTCCAGCCGTCCGGAGACAACGCCGAGGCGTCAGAAAAGCGCATCCGGACCATTTTTTTGCTGCGCACGGGCGTTCACATGTTATAAGCCCGCCGCAACGATCAGGATGGTTTTGCCGGCCTCGGCGGGACCGTCGCGATCGATTTCGGTTTGTCGAAGCATGACGGACGGCGAAGCCGCGAGGCGGCGGCCGGCATCATGCGGCGACATCGGGGCCTGATTGGACCTTCAAGCGCGGGCGTGGCGGAATTGGTAGACGCGCTGGATTTAGGTTCCAGTGACGAAAGTTGTGGGGGTTCGAGTCCCTCCGCCCGCACCAGGCATGATCCCAAGCGGGCCGCGTGAACGATTTTCCGGAGGACGTGTTTCCGTAAGGAGTTAAGTCCGCCGAACCACCGACGCGAGGCGTTCCGCCATGCGTCGCCAGATTGACAACGACCGGCCGTCGGCCGGCCAAGCGGGAAGAAGATTGACGCCATGCAGGTGAACGAAACCGTCGCTGACGGATTGAAGCGCGAGTTCCAGGTCAGCATCCCGGCCGCCGATATCGGCGCCAAGGCCGATGCGCAGCTTGCCGATCTCAAGGGCAAGGTCCGTCTCAACGGCTTCCGTCCGGGCAAGGTGCCGACCGCTCACCTGAAGAAGCTCTATGGCCGCTCGGTGATGGCCGAGACCGTCGAGAAGACCATTCAGGAAACCAACAGCCAGATCTTCACCGAGCGCGGCTTCAAGCTCGCCACGGAGCCGAAGGTGACTCTGCCGACCGAGGAGAAGGCGGTCGAGGAAATCCTCAGCGGCAATGCCGACCTGACCTACACCGTCGCGATCGAAGTGGTGCCGGCGATCGAACTGGCCGACTTCAAGTCCTTCACCGTCGAGAAGCCGGTGGCCGAGGTCAGCGACGCCGACGTTGACGAGGCCATCAAGCGCATCGCCGAGCAGAATCGCGACTACGCCGAGAAGGGTGAGGGCGCCAAGGCCGAAACCGGCGACCGCGTCACCATCTCGTTCAAGGGTACCATTGGCGGCACGCCGTTCGAAGGCGGCACCGGCGAGGGCATCCAAGTTGGGATCGGCTCGAACACCTTCATTCCGGGCTTTGAGGATCAGCTGATCGGCATTGCCAAGGACGAGACCCGCACGCTCAAGGTGCCGTTCCCGAAGAACTACGCGAATGCCGAGCTGGCCGGTAAGGACGCCGAGTTCGAAACCACCGCGACCCTGATCGAAGCGCCCAAGGACAAGGCAATCGACGACGAGTTCGCCAAGTCGCTGGGGCTGGAATCGCTCGACAAGCTCAAGGAAGCCGCGCGCGAGCGTCTGACCGCTGAGTATGGCGCGGCGTCGCGCCAGAAGGTGAAGCGGACGTTGCTCGACCGCCTCGACGAAGCCCACAAGTTCGAGGCACCGCCGTCGTTGGTTGATGAAGAATTCAACCTGATGTGGAACTCGATCAAGGCCGAGATGGAGTCCGCCGGCAAGACCTTCGCCGACGAGGACACCACCGAAGAGGCGGCCAACGCCGAGTATCGCAAGATTGCTGATCGCCGGGTCCGCCTCGGCCTCGTGCTCTCGGAGATCGGCGAGAAGAACAAGATCTCCGTCACCGACGACGAAGTCAGCCGCGCCGTGATCGAGCGGGCACGCCAGATGCCGGGCCGCGAGAAGGAGGTTTGGGATTATTATCGCAGCAATCCCAGCGCTTTGGCCCAGCTTCGTGCTCCAATCTATGAAGATAAGGTGGTTGACTTCCTGCTGGAACTCGCGAACGTCACCGAGAAGAAGGTGTCTCGCGAGGACCTCTACAAGGACGACGACGCCGACAAGACGGCGGCCTGATCGAAGGTCTTCTTCGGGGCGGTCCCGACGTCTGACAAGTCAACAAACATCGTCATGCCCGGGCTTGTCCCGGGCATCCACGTTTTTTGAGGCAGGCGGCAGGAAGCAGAAAGACGTGGATGGCCGGAACAAATCCAGCCATGACGGAAATCGGGCGTTTTGCCCCGGCGTTGCGAGCCTGCCGCCCGCGAAATCACGCCGGCCGCGCGTGAATCAGCGACTCGAGTCGTAGCGACAGCATCGGCTTGGTGCCGTCGGTGACGACGGCGCGAATTGTCATGATCGCGTCGTTCCGCTCCGGGCGGATGACGATCTCTTCGATTTCAGCATGTCCCGTCAGAACCATGCCGGGGCGCACCGGCCGTTGCAGGTCGATCTCGAACCGCTTGCCGGCGATTCCGGCGACCCTCCACCACATCGCCTCCGCGATCAGCCGCTGATAAACCGCCATGGTGTGCAGTCCGCTAGCGATAATGCCGCCGAAGGGGCCTTTGGCCGCCGCTTCCGGGTCGATGTGGATGTAGAGCGGATCAAAACGTGTTGCGAATTCGATGATTTCGGCTTCCTCCATCCGGTAGGTTCCGAACGGGAAGCGCTGGCCGACGGTGAGGTCCTGGGCGTAGAGCATGGTGGTCGTTCCTCTTGAGACCTGCCCATGCTCGCAGCTTCCGGTACGCTAAGCCATGACCTGCGGGGTAAAGGCCACGAGTTCACGCTGGATATCGGCACAGTCGGCCGACGTGGTAAGCCGTTAAGGTTGCCGGATGAAACACCGGCGAGGGGACGTTGCGCCGCTATGCCGTGCTCTCCGAATCGGCTTGAACTAGGCGGCCGATTCCCGGTGGAGGCAGGTCTTGTCCCGACGGGATCGGGGTATATCTGTACGCCGCTTAATCTATCTTGCCTTTCGGGGCTGTCACGCTCCGCTAAAACCCTCAGGTGATAAATGCGCGATCCGGTCGAAACCTACATGAACCTCGTCCCGATGGTGGTCGAACAGACCAACCGCGGCGAACGGGCTTACGACATTTTCTCGCGCCTCCTGAAAGAGCGCATCATCTTCGTGACCGGCCCGGTCGAGGATGGCATGTCGACGCTGGTTGTCGCCCAGCTTCTGTTCCTCGAAGCTGAGAATCCGAAGAAGGAAATCTCGATGTACATCAACTCGCCGGGCGGGGTGGTGACCTCGGGGCTGGCGATTTACGACACCATGCAGTTCATCCGCCCGCCCGTGCATACGCTCTGCACCGGTCAGGCTGCGTCGATGGGTTCGCTGCTGCTGGCAGCCGGCGAGAAGGACAACCGCTTCTCGCTGCCGAATTCGCGCATCATGGTCCATCAGCCGTCCGGCGGATTCCAGGGGCAGGCCACCGACATCATGCTGCACGCTCAGGAAATCCTCAACCTGAAGAAGCGCTTGAACGAAATCTACGTCAGGCACACCGGGCAGACCTACAAGGCGATCGAGGATGCGCTGGAGCGCGACAAGTTCCTCACCGCCGACATGGCCAAGGAGTTCGGCCTGATCGACAAGGTGATCGACAAGCGGGTGGACGAGCCGGCTCCGGCAAAACCGGCCTGAACCCCATCGCGGTTCCATTCTACTCAACGGCGGACGTGGCCATCGGGCCACGTCATACTGAATTGCTGCGGCAGGGGTCGCGCCAAGGCCGCAAATCACGCTATTGTCACGGCACCAGACCAATGGCCGATTAGCGAATTCTTGATAGTCGGCTGTCAGCATGGTTGGCTGACATTGGTTACTGACGGATTGAACTGGCCGCGATTCGTCGCGGCTCATGAAGTGAGAAAGGGGTCTTCCACGCAGGGTCTTTTTGGTACGGATATTGCTCCTATCTTAAGTTTCAGGCGGATGTGCCGGATTGGAGCGATCTCTATCGAAAAGATCGTGCGATGAGATCGAAGGCAGACGGAGACAGGAATGAGCAAGGTCGGCACCGGCGACTCGAAGAACACTCTCTATTGCTCGTTCTGCGGCAAGAGCCAGCATGAAGTCCGCAAACTGATCGCAGGTCCCACGGTTTTCATCTGCGACGAATGCGTTGAATTGTGCATGGACATCATCCGCGAGGAGAACAAGTCCTCGTTGGTGAAGTCGCGCGACGGGATTCCGACGCCGAAGGAAATCTGCAAGGTGCTGGACGATTACGTGATCGGCCAGGGTCATGCCAAGAAGGTGCTGTCGGTCGCCGTCCACAATCACTACAAGCGGCTCAATCACCAGACCAAGCACAACGACGTCGAACTGGCGAAGTCCAACATCCTGCTGATCGGCCCGACCGGCTCCGGCAAGACGTTGCTGGCGCAGACGCTGGCGCGCATCCTTGACGTGCCGTTCACGATGGCGGACGCGACGACGCTCACTGAGGCCGGTTACGTCGGCGAGGATGTCGAGAACATCATCCTGAAGCTGTTGCAGGCGGCCGACTACAACGTCGAGCGGGCGCAGCGCGGCATCGTCTACATCGACGAAATCGACAAGATTTCGCGTAAGTCCGACAACCCCTCGATCACCCGCGATGTTTCGGGCGAGGGCGTGCAGCAGGCGTTGCTGAAGATCATGGAAGGCACGGTGGCCAGCGTTCCGCCGCAGGGTGGCCGCAAGCATCCGCAGCAGGAATTCCTGCAAGTGGATACCACCAACATCTTGTTCATCTGCGGCGGCGCGTTCGCGGGACTGGAGAAGATCATCTCGGCGCGCGGCCGCACCACCTCGATCGGCTTCGCCGCGCAGGTGCTCGCGCCGGAAGATCGCCGCACCGGTGAAATCTTCCGCCACGTCGAGCCGGAGGACCTCTTGAAGTACGGCCTCATTCCGGAGTTCGTCGGCCGCCTGCCGGTGGTCGCGACCTTGGAAGACCTCGACGAGGCCTCGCTGAAGAAGATCCTCACCGACCCGAAGAACGCGCTGGTCAAGCAGTATCAGCGGCTGTTCGAGATGGAGAACATCGAGCTGACCTTCGCCGACGAGGCGCTGGGCGCGGTGGCCCGCAAGGCCATCGAGCGCAAGACCGGTGCGCGCGGGCTGCGGTCGATCCTCGAGAGCATT
Organism: Hyphomicrobiales bacterium; assembly: GCA_017305555.1. GTDB lineage: Bacteria > Pseudomonadota > Alphaproteobacteria > Rhizobiales > Xanthobacteraceae > 62-47. Next base: position 25,759 of record JAFKKM010000020.1, read on the forward strand.
TTGCTCGAGACCATGTTCGATCTGCCCGGCCTTGAAGGCGTCGAGGAAGTGGTGATCTCGCGCGAAGTGGTGGAGGGGACCGCGAGGCCGCTCTACATCTACGCCGATCGCTCCGACCGGGCGAACGAGACCCGCGCCAGCGCCTGAGTCGAGGACGCCGATACGCCGGCTGACAACTTGAGAAAAGCGGCCGCCGAGCAATCGGCGGCCGCTTTTGCATCAGAGGGTTGCAGCCAATAAGTGCTGTGCGCAGAACCTTTTGGCCGACTTGACACCATGCCGGCCCATAGCCACCTAATGCTATCGGCGAAGCCAATCTCGCTGGATTCGCCATCGTTCGTTTTCGACAAAAAGCGGTTGTCGCTGATCGTCGGGAACATCTCGGCACCTTGTGGCGGTTGCGCGTGTTGCGGACTGCGTGCAAGGGGGCACAACAAAGGGAATAGGCCATGTCGACCTCAAAGCCTCGGCCAACTATCGTTCACGGCGAAAGCCATCTTTATCCTGTGCTGCCGCTGCGGGACATCGTCGTCTTCCCGCACATGATCGTGCCGCTGTTCGTCGGCCGCGAGAAATCGATCAAGGCGCTCGAACAGGTCATGAAGAATGACGGGCTGATCATGCTCGCGACGCAGAAGAATGCGTCGGACGATGATCCGACCCCGGACTCGATCTACGAAATCGGAACGCTCGCCAGCGTCCTGCAATTGCTCAAGCTGCCCGACGGCACCGTGAAGGTGTTGGTCGAGGGGCTGACGCGTGCGCGCGTCGAGCAGTATTCGGATCGCGCCGATTACTACGAAGCGACCGCGGTCGCGCTTGCCGACACCGACGCTGTCAGCGTCGAGGCGGAAGCACTGTCGCGTTCGGTGGTGTCCGATTTCGAGAGCTATGTGAAGCTCAACAAGAAGATCTCCGCCGAAGTCGTCGCGGTGGTGCAGTCGAAGACCGACTTCGCCGAACTGTCCGACACCGTCGCCTCGCATCTCGCGGTGAAGATCGCGGATCGCCAGACGCTGCTGGAAACACTGTCGGTCACCGCGCGCCTTGAGAAGGTGCTCGGGCTGATGGAAAGCGAAATCTCGGTCTTGCAGGTCGAGAAGCGTATCCGCTCGCGCGTCAAGCGCCAGATGGAGAAGACGCAGCGCGAGTACTATCTCAACGAGCAGATGAAGGCGATCCAGAAGGAGCTCGGCGACGATGAAGGTCGCGACGAGTTGGCCGATCTGGAAGAACGCATCGCCAAGACCAAGCTGTCGAAGGACGCGCGGGAGAAGGCGCAGCACGAGCTGAAGAAGCTGCGTCAGATGTCGCCGATGTCGGCGGAAGCCACCGTCGTGCGCAACTATCTCGACTGGCTGTTGTCGATTCCGTGGAACAAGAAGTCGAAGGTCAAGAAGGACCTCGGTGCCGCGCAGGCGACGCTCGACGACGATCACTACGGACTCGAGAAGGTCAAGGACCGTATCGTCGAGTATCTCGCGGTGCAGTCTCGCGCCAACAAGCTGACCGGTCCGATCCTGTGCCTTGTCGGCCCTCCGGGCGTCGGCAAGACCTCGCTCGGCAAGTCGATCGCGAAGGCGACCGGACGCGAGTTCGTGCGCGTGTCGCTCGGCGGCGTGCGTGACGAAGCGGAGATCCGCGGACATCGCCGGACCTATATCGGTTCGATGCCCGGCAAGATCATCCAGTCGATGCGCAAGGCGAAGACCTCGAACCCGCTGTTCCTGCTCGACGAGATCGACAAGATGGGCGCCGATTTCCGCGGCGATCCGTCGTCGGCCTTGCTCGAGGTGCTCGACCCCGAGCAGAATGGCACGTTCAACGATCACTACCTCGAGGTCGATTACGATCTCTCCAACGTGATGTTCATCACGACCGCGAATACGCTGAATATTCCCGGGCCGTTGATGGACCGCATGGAGCTGATCCGGATCGCCGGCTACACCGAGAACGAGAAGGTTGAGATTGCCCGCAAGCATCTCATCCCCAACGCGCTCAGCAAGCATGGCCTCGACTCCAAGGAATGGTCGATCGACGACGACGCGCTGTTGCTGTTGATCCGTCGCTACACCCGCGAGGCGGGCGTGCGTAACCTCGAGCGCGAGATTTCGACACTGGCCCGCAAGGCGGTGAAGGAATTGATGCTCTCGAAGAAGAAGTCGGTGAAGGTCACTGAGAAGTCGCTGGAAGACTTCCTCGGCGTGCCGAAGTTCCGCTACGGCGAGATCGAGAGCGACGATCAGGTCGGTGTTGTCACTGGCCTCGCGTGGACCGACGTGGGCGGCGAGTTGCTGACCATCGAGAGCGTCATGATGCCCGGCAAGGGCCGCATGACGGTCACCGGCAACCTGCGCGATGTGATGAAAGAATCGATCTCGGCGGCGGCGTCTTACGTCCGCTCGCGGGCGATTACTTACGGCATCGAGCCGCCGTTGTTCGAGCGTCGTGACATCCACGTCCACGTGCCGGAAGGCGCAACGCCGAAGGATGGCCCGTCCGCAGGCGTTGCGATGGCCACCACCATCGTCTCGGTGCTGACCGGCATTCCGATCCGGCACGATGTCGCCATGACCGGCGAGATCACGCTGCGGGGCAGGGTGTTGCCGATCGGCGGCTTGAAGGAGAAGCTGTTGGCTGCTGCTCGCGGCGGCATCAAGACGGTGCTGATCCCTGAGGACAACGCCAAGGATCTCACCGAGATCTCCGATGCCATCAAGGGCGGGCTGGAAATCATTCCGGTCTCGCGGATGGACGAGGTGATCGCGCGGGCCCTGGTGCGGCCGCCTCAGCCCATCGAGTGGGAAGAGGACACCAAGGTCCCGGCCAAGACCGACGCCGGCGACGAAGCCTCCGGTGGCCTGACCGCGCACTAAAGCGCGCTCAGCACCGCACCAACAATCGAACGGCGCCCTTCGGGCGCCGTTTTGTTTTGGACGTCGCCAGCTTCGAGCGCATGATGCGATACATCGCGTGGTGTTGGAGGATGTGATGGAAGTCAACGGACAATGTCACTGCGGACAGATTTCATTCGCGGCAATGGTCGATCCGTCCCGGGTGTCGATCTGTCATTGCAGTGATTGCCAGGCGCTCACCGGATCGCCATTCCGCGTCACAGTGTTGACCGCGCGTGACAACATTCGGCTCAGCAGCGCGGCGCTGAAGATGTATGTCAAGGTCGGCGACAGCGGCGGCAAGCGTCGCCAGTATTTCTGCCCCGAATGCGGAACGCCGATGTTCACCAGCGGCGACGACGAGACGAGCGAGTGGGGTATTCGCTGGGGATGCATCCGCCAGCGTGCTGACCTCAAGCCGATGCGTCAGATCTGGCGACGCTCCGCAGTGTCGTGGCTGGGCGAGGTGGACCAGCTTCCGAGCCGCGCCACGGACTAAGCCGCCCGGCGCTTGCGTCGACAGCAGCCGAAAGGCTAAAGAGGGGCGGCGGGCGGCTAGCTCAGCTGGTTAGAGCATCTCGTTTACACCGAGAGGGTCTGCGGTTCGAATCCGTAGCCGCCCACCACTTTCATCCCATCGCCGCAGATATTCGACGCCCTTCGCGCTACAGCATCGCGAAGGCGCTGGAGACCATTGCCACCGGCTTGCCGTCGCTCGCCGCGCTCAGCGTGACGCGGCCAAAGCTCATGGTGCGGCCGAGCCGCACCACGCGCGCGTCCGCCACCACATCCGACGAACTCACCGCCTTGAGGAAGTGCGTGGTTTGATCCACCGTCGTCATCGGACGGAAGCCGCCCGCCGCTGTCAGGATCGCCATCACCATCGAGGTGTCCGCCAGCGCCATCAAGGCCTGGCCGCAGACGATGCCGCCCTGGCGGCACAGACGATCCGAGAACGGCATCCGCAGGACCGCGCCCGGCTGCCAGTCGGCAGCCGCGCCGGGCGGCGGTGCAGTGTCGATACGCTCGAGCGTCAGCTTGAGGTCCTGTACCCATGGCGCAAAGACGTCGCCCAGCACCCGCCTTGCGGCATCGAGATCGAAATCGGCGGTCGTCGGTTCGGCGGTCATCGGTGCGTCATCTCCCGGTTTCTCTGGTCGATCGAGTGTAGGGGAGTTCCATCGGCTTTGGCAGCGGCTTCCGCGGGCCCGGTCCGATTGCCGCACGGCTTGAACGCAAAGTGGGTTCACCGGTACAATTGCTGGCGGGATGTGTATTGCGTGAGGGTGGCATGGTCGGGCGGATCACCGTGGTTATTGGTCTGATTGTCCTCGGTCTGGTGTTGAGCGGCTGCACCAAATGCGGTCCGATCTGGGATGATTGGCAGGCGCCGAAATCGTGCCGATCCTGAATGCGGGCGTTGCAAGCGGGCTGTGAGCCAATGGGAGTGTTCGGTATGAAGATTTTACGTGCGGCGGTGATATTCGCGCTGTTCGCGACCCCCGCATTGGCTCAGACGCCGAACGTCAACCTGATCCCCGAGCTTCCGTCCAAGACGCCGGAGCAGATCGAGCAGGACAAGCAACTGCAGAGAGAGTACCGCAACTCGCTGCGCAAGATTCCTGATGCCAAGGCGTCTAACGATCCGTGGGGCTCGGTGCGCAGCACCGATGCGCCAGCGGCCCCGCGTGCCAAGCCGAAATCCAAGCCCCGCAGCGCCAGCCACCAGCAATAGCATTTGCCTGCTTCCGCCGTAGGCTCGCCGGTGCCTTTGACTGTCCGTTGGGTTCGGCCTGAGGTTTGGCGCGTTTCTTCAAGTGAACCGGTTTCCAGTTCGCTCGAAAACGCGGTAAGTTGGCGTTCAAGTTGATGGGGATGGGGTTCCCCCGATAACCGCCGCAAGGCTGATGACTCCTACCGGGCGCGTTGGTGCCGGGAGGAGGCTGTCTTCACCCGAGCGCGCCCATGATGGGAGCGCATATGATCGGGACGAGCATTTTCATGAATCTGCAATTGATCGCGGCCGTGGCTCTGGGAGGCGCGATCGGTTCGGTCGGGCGTTATCTCGCCGGCATCGGCGCGGGCAAGCTGTTCGGCATCGGCTTTCCCTGGGGCACGCTGGTCATCAACATCGCCGGGTCGTTCCTGATCGGCGTATTCGTCGAATGCTTCGCGCTGCGTTGGGATTTGCCGCAGGCGGCGCGGGTATTCCTCACCGTCGGCATCTGCGGCGGCTTCACTACGTTTTCGACCTTCTCGCTGGAATCCTTTCTGATGATCGAACGTGGCGAGTTAGGGTCGGCGGCCGCCTATATCGCAGGCTCGGTAGTGGTATCGATCCTGGCGCTGTTTGCCGGCCTGCACCTGATCCGCACGGTCAGCTAGAGCGGGGCTCATCGTCCGGCTCGCGCGGTGTGTGCTCGTCGCTGTCGTCGCGCGTCGGCATGTCGTCGTAGCCGTGGCGGCTGCTGTAGAACACCAGCGCCATCAGTCCGACGCCGACGATCAAGGACACCGTGACGCCCGCGAGCAGCGCGATGACGCCTGCGGCCGGCATCGGCTCCGAGCCGGTGGTGAGGCCGCTATAGGCGTACCAGCCGACGCCGGCCAGCAATGCCAGCAGTGCGGCAACGAGAATCCAGGCTCCGATGCGCATGGTGATCGTCCAGACATGTTCGGCGCAGGGGGAGCGTCGGTCTTTTGTGTCCTGAACCTCCAAGGCGGCTTTGGCAACCGCTGCTTTGGCTCAAGGAGAACTGGTCTCTAGCCGGACATAACAACGCCGTCGGACGGAGTATGTTCGTCCGACGGCGGTGCCGAGGCCCGAGCCCTGAAATTTCCCGGTGACCTTGGGTTCACCCGGTTGGAAAAAAGGTTCAACGGCGTTTGCATTATTTCGATTACGGCACCGCGACTGTGACCGTTTCCTCCATGATCCGAGTCCGGTCGCCATCGCGAACGACGGTCGCGGTGTAATAGCCGTGGAACGGCTTGTCCCCGAGCTTGGCCTGCCACTCGCCGGTATTGAAGATGAAGTTGCCTTCGGAACGCGAGATGATTCGCTTCACCGTGTAGTCGTGCAGTCCAAGAGCGAGCGCGGCCTGGAAGCTGCCGCGAATCGCGGCGCGGCCCTGGAAGATGCCACTGGGCGTGACCCGGATAGCGTTCTCCGTGAAGGCATCGGCCATCGCCTCGAGGTCACCGCGATTGTAAGCCTCGGCGAAATGTCGCTGCATTTCGGCGGAGGGGTCGTCACCGGGGGATTGCTGAGCCGGTGCCTGCTGCGGCGCGCCTGCAAGCACAAGCGCCGCGAGTATCGCACAAATTGCTTGTGGCCTCATCTGGGTTCTCCGCCGCCAAGGTTATTGCGGAAGCCGCACCGAAAGCAGTCGAGCCGAGAGAATTGCTTTCATTTTTCGACGCGCCAGCTTCCCAAGAGGAAAACTTTACGTGGTCTCCGACGGGGTTCGGCCTGGTCGTGAACATCGTTGAGATCGACGGCATGACGTCGCAATAGAAGCTTTGCCAGTGCGCCAACGACCAGAAACGGCGTCACATAAATCGCGAATACCTCAAGCGCTTTCATCGCCGCTCCCTCCGCGATAGGGCTTGAGACATTACCATAGGCGGATCGGACGGGGCGGGATTTTCAGATTTATCCCTTGACGACAAGTAACAATATCCGTATTCTATCCCTCAATCGCAGGTAGAAAGCCGCGAAAGGGATAGGGCGATGGCGAAATACACGTTCAAACAGTTCCAAGAAGAGTATCCGAACGACGCTGCCTGTCTCGCCAAACTGATGGAAATCAACTTCGGCGGGACGGAGATCGTTTGTCCCGGTTGCAAACAGCGGGCAACGTTCCACCCCATGAGCAAGCGCCGCGCCTATGCCTGTCAGGCGTGTGGTCATCACGTTTATCCGGCCGCTGGCACGATCTTTCATAAGTCGCGGACCAATCTGACAAAGTGGTTCTTTGCCATGTACCTGATGACCAGCACGCGCCACGGCGTTGCCGCTAAGGAGGTGCAGCGGCAGTTGGGTGTCACCTACAAGTGCGCATGGCGCATGTGCCACGAACTCCGCAAGCTGATGGCGTCGGCTGACGACAAATGGGGCGGCCCGATGGATGGCCATGTTGAAATTGACGAGACCTTCGTCGGCGGCAGACGCAAGCACGGCGAGCCCGACAACAAGACGGTCATGTTTGGAATGCTTCAGCGCGATGGCCGCTTATTGGCCGCGCCGATCCCGGATGTGACGACCTACACCGTTGAAGGCATCATCAACGAAAACATTCCGGTCGGGACCGTCATCAGCACCGATGAAAGCTGGGTCTATCATGGCCTCAAACACGTTTACGAGCACGGCACAGTGAACCATTCGGCGAAGGAATATGTTCGCGGCGTCCATCATGTGAACGGGCTGGAAAGCCATTGGTCGCTGTTTAAGCGCGCCATCAAGGGCACGCACGTTCACATTTCGGCCAAGCACTCTTGGAAGTATGTCAGTGAATTCAGCTACCGCCGCAACATGCGTAAATCGCACTGGGCGATGTTTAATCTTCTTGTGGAGGCTTTCGCGCTGCCGCGCCTACAAGACGCATGAAATCCTCTCTGTGAGTGGGGTTTGCGTCGCTGGCGAGAGGGGAAGACTCTGCGACGGGAGGCACCGTCCCCTCAGATTTCAATCTCTCCAGCAACAAAGCATTAGTATCGTCGCGATCTTTCTTTAATTTTGGCAAATTCATAACTTCCCAAATTGTCCAAGCAGGTAGTAGGCATGTCATCCCGCTTAGGCCCTTTATATATTTGCCATGCTGAATGAGAGGAACGTCGCCCGTAGATTCACCCTTTTGCTTTTTGAGATTTCCTTCTGCTATTTCCCATTGTTCTGGGAATTGAGCGAAGTGCACCCCGAGCAGACTTAGAAGGTTCGTGCCTGACAGTAAAATTTCTTGTGTATCAGGTGTATCTCCAAGCCTCTCTTCTAAGTCGTATCCTGGGGTTCTATAGATGAAAACGGGAGAACCTGAATAGCCACTACGGGAATGCAGATCGACGCAATAGCAATCAGCCATAAAACCATTCGGTTGCTGAATTGGAGCTGGCATCACACTAATATTGCCAAATCTCACAGCGGGTCTGTTGATCGGACCGCCGTCATGGTCGATGAACCTACCAACCATAAAAACATCTTCCCCCGGACCTAGTTTCTCTCTTTCAATGATTTCTTTAGTCACGAATGTATTTGGGGCTTTAATCATCGAAAAGAGGTGAGATTGGTTTAGGTTCAGCCTTATTACAGCGATGTCAAATCTAGGGTCGAACTCCCAATCCTCCGGACCGAAATCAAAAATATCCGTCCCACCGTCCTTTTTGTTGACACGCAATACAGATGCCCCATCGCGCACCGCGACGTGCCAATTCGTGACTGCGTAGACGAAAGCCCGGTCACCATGATCGGCCGGAACCGCGACGAAAAATGCGGTCCCACCGAAATCTCTGCCTGCCTCTGCATCGGCGACATTATGATAGAGATAGGCGACACAATTCAGCGTCTTTGACGGTATGCGTGGCACGCCGATTGACTCCATTCTTGAGAACCGTGTCCCGCCCGTAGACACATGGCTTATTTGCCGTTTCTCAAAATCTAAGCCCGACAAGAAGTCCAGAAAATTATTGGTTGATGAAGCGAACATGTTCTCTACTCATACTTGGCGTCAAGGGATAAATCTGGGGATTTTCAAAAAGAACATATTGCGAACAAGGAACAAATAGGGTACATTCTCGGCCATCCGAATTGACGACCCAAGTTTCTGTTCAGCCTCGTCCGCCTTCGTTGTCCCCCTGGCGAATCCCGTTCATAAGGAGCACCACATGTCTGCTACTGCCCTGCGTATCGTCGAAGGATCCTCCATGGACAAGACTAAAGCGCTGTCCGCCGCGCTGTCCCAAATTGAGCGTCAGTTCGGCAAGGGCTCGGTGATGAAACTGGGCAAGAACGACCGCTCGATGGACATCGAGACGATTTCGTCGGGGTCGCTCGGGCTGGACATCGCGCTCGGCGTCGGTGGGTTGCCGAAGGGACGCATCGTCGAGATTTACGGGCCGGAATCTTCGGGTAAGACCACGCTGGCGCTGCATTGCGTGGCGGAGGCACAGAAGAAGGGCGGCATCTGCGCCTTCATCGACGCCGAGCACGCGCTCGACCCGGTCTATGCCCGCAAGCTCGGCGTCAATGTCGACGAGCTTCTGATTTCGCAGCCCGACCATGGCGAGCAGGCGCTAGAGATCGCCGACACGCTGGTGCGCTCCGGCGCGGTGGACGTCTTGATCATCGATTCGGTGGCCGCGCTGGTGCCGCGCGCCGAACTCGAGGGCGAGATGGGCGATGCGCTGCCGGGCTTGCAGGCGCGGTTGATGAGTCAGGCGCTGCGCAAGCTGACCGCCTCGATCAACAAGTCCAACACCATGGTGATTTTCATCAACCAGATCCGCATGAAGATCGGGGTGATGTACGGCTCGCCGGAAACCACCACCGGCGGCAACGCACTGAAGTTCTACGCTTCGGTGCGGCTCGATATCCGCCGCATCGGCGCCATCAAGGAGCGTGACGAGGTGATCGGTAACTCCACCCGCGTCAAGGTGGTGAAGAACAAGCTGGCGCCGCCGTTCAAGCAGGTCGAATTCGACATCATGTACGGCGAGGGCGTGTCGAAGATGGGCGAAATCCTCGATCTCGGCGTCAAGGCCGGGATCGTCGAGAAGTCGGGCGCCTGGTTCTCCTACGACAGCCAGCGGCTCGGGCAGGGTCGCGAGAACGCCAAGGCCTTCCTGCGCGCTAATCCGGACATGACGGCCAAGATCGAGGTCGCGATCCGGCAGAATTCCGGGCTGATCGCCGAGCAGATTTTGGCTGGCACGCCGGAGCGCGATGCGGACGGCGAAGAGCCTGCGGAAGATTGAGCTTCCGGGACTTGAGTTCGTCGTAACTTGAGTTGCGGCGTGACCCCAAAGCCTCGGGAATCGGCTTTGGATCCGGTCATGCCTTCGGAAGCGAACGGGCGCTGTGGACGTTGAGTTGCCGACGTCCCCAGTGCCCGTTTGATTTTTGACAGGGTTCTGTCTTCAGATTTTTTTACAGCGGCGTGGCTTCGTCATTGCGAGGAGCGTAGCGACGAAACAATCCGGATTCTCGAAATAAGACTGGATTGCTTCGCGGGGCCTGTACTCGGACAGCGCAGAGCGCAGATCGAGTACCACAATGACGATCAACCGCAGTTCGTCTGCGACAAGCCCTCAATCGCGCCTGCCGCATTTCCGATTTAACGATGAGGTGCTACTCCGCGGCCTGCGCGTAGTCCTCGATCGGCGGGCACGAGCACACCAGGTTGCGGTCGCCATAGACATTGTCGACGCGGCCGACCGGCGACCAGTATTTGTCGGTGCGCGAGATGCCGGCCGGGAAGCAGCCGTCGGCGCGCGAATAGGGCCGGTCCCAGTTGTCGTCGGCGATGTCATGCACGGTGTGCGGCGCGTGGCGCAGCGGCGAGGCCTCGATTGTCCAGCGCCCGGCTTCAACTTCGGCGATCTCGTGCCGGATCGCGATCATCGCCTCGACGAAGCGATCAATCTCGGCCTTGGATTCGGACTCGGTCGGCTCGATCATCAGCGTTCCCGCCACCGGGAAGCTCATAGTCGGGGCATGGAAGCCGTAATCGATCAGCCGCTTGGCGATGTCGTCGACGGTGACGCCGCAACTGGTCTTCAGCGCACGCGGGTCGATGATGCATTCATGCGCGACCCGGCCGCTGACACTGCGATAGAGCACCGGGAAGTGCGGCTCCAGCCGGTCAGCGATGTAATTGGCGTTGAGGATCGCGACTTCGGTCGCCCGCGTCAGCCCTTCGCCGCCCATCATCAGGATGTAGAGATACGAGATGGTGAGGATCGACGCTGAGCCGAACGGCGCCGCTGCCACCGGACCGACTGGCGCGGTGCCGCCGTCGAGCGCCGGATGGCCGGGCAGGAACGGCTTCAGATGTGCCTTGACGCCGATAGGGCCCATGCCGGGGCCGCCACCGCCATGTGGAATGCAGAAGGTCTTGTGCAGGTTGAGGTGGCTGACGTCGGCGCCGTATTCGCCGGGGCGGGAGAGGCCGACCTGGGCGTTGAGGTTGGCGCCGTCGAGATAAACCTGCCCGCCGTGGCTGTGGACGATGTCGCAGATCTCGCGGATCTTCTTCTCGAACACGCCGTGGGTGGACGGATAGGTGATCATCACCGCGGCGAGGCGGTCGGCATGCTGCTCGGCTTTCGCGCGTAGGTCGTCGACCGAGACGTTGCCGTGCTTGTCGCAGGCCACCACCACGACTTCCATGCCGACCATCGCGGCGGAGGCGGGGTTGGTGCCGTGCGCCGACGACGGGATCAGGCAGACTTTGCGGTGGCTCTCGCCGCGCGCGGCGTGATAGCCGCGGATCGCCAGCAACCCTGCATATTCGCCCTGTGCGCCGGAGTTCGGCTGCAACGACACCGCGTCGTAGCCGGTGATGTCCACCAGCCACTTCTCGAGTTGTGCGAACAGTTGATGATAGCCCGCCGCTTGCTCTCGCGGTGCGAACGGATGCAGCGCGCCGAAGGCCGGCCAGGTGAGCGGCATCATTTCGGTGGTGGCGTTGAGTTTCATGGTGCAGGAGCCGAGCGGAATCATCGCGCGGTCGAGCGCGAGGTCGCGGTCGGCGAGCTTGCGCATGTAGCGCAGCAGTTCGGTTTCCGAGCGATGCGCGTGAAACACCGGATGGGTCAGATAGGCGCTGGTGCGCAGCAGGCCCTGCGGCAGCGCCGCGTCCGCGTGCGCATCGAGATCGGCATAAGCGAGATCGCCGCCGAACGCCTGCCACACCGCTTCGACGATGGCGGGTGTGGTGGTCTCGTCCAGCGCGATGCCGATCTTACTGCCGTCGCGGCGCAGGTTGATGCGTGCGGCCAACGCGCGAGCGACGATGGCGTCGGCCTTCGTGCCGGCATCGATGGCGATGGTGTCGAAGAAATTTTCGCTCAGCGGCGCGAAGCCAAGCTTGCGCAAGCCTGCTGCCAGCACGGCAGCACGGCGATGCACGGTGCGCGCAATTTGCGCCAGTCCTTCGGGACCGTGATAGGTCGCGTACATCGCGGCGATCACCGCCAGCAGCACCTGCGCGGTGCAGATGTTGGAGGTGGCTTTCTCGCGGCGGATATGCTGTTCGCGCGTCTGCAAGGCGAGGCGATAGGCGGGCGCGCCGCGCGCATCGACCGAGAGGCCGACGAGGCGGCCGGGAATGGCGCGCTTCAGGCCGTCACGCACCGCCATGTAGGCAGCGTGCGGGCCGCCATAGCCCATCGGCACGCCGAAGCGTTGCGCCGAACCGATGGCGATGTCGGCGCCGAGATCGCCGGGCGAGGCCAGCAGCGTCAGCGCCAGCAGATCGGCGGCGACGATGGCGAGGCCGCCTTGCGCGTGCACGGCCTCGATGGCGGGGCGCAGATCACGCACCGTGCCGGACGTGCCGGGATATTGCAGCAGCGCGCCGACCACCGATTTGTGTTCGAGGTCGCGTAGCGGATCGCCGACCACGATGGTCCAGCCGAGCGGTTCGGCGCGGGTGCGCAGCACTGCGAGCGTCTGCGGATGCACCTCATGATCGACGAAAAACGCAGCAACCTCGTTCTTGTTGTTGCCGTGCGCGGCGCGCTCGGCAATCGCCATCGCTTCGGCGGCGGCGGTGCCTTCATCGAGTAATGAGGCGTTGGCGACGTCGAGCCCGGTCAGGTCGCAGATCATGGTCTGGAAGTTGAACAGCGCTTCCAGCCGGCCCTGGCTGATCTCCGGCTGATACGGGGTGTAGGCCGTGTACCACGCGGGGTTTTCGAGGATGTTGCGCTGGATCACCGCCGGCAGGACGGTGCCGCTGTAGCCTTGCCCGATCAGCGAGGTGAACACCTGGTTCTTCGCGGCGATCTCGCCGATATGCGCGAGCGCCTCGGTCTCGCTCAACGCGCGGCCGAGATCGAGCGGCGCGCGCTGACGGATATCCGCTGGCAGCGTTTCGTCCATCAGCGCCGTCAGGCTGGCTGCGCCGACAGTCGAGAGCATCGCGTCGATGTCGCGCGGCGAGGGGCCGATGTGGCGGCGGACGAATGTGGTGGCCGGCTCAGTGGCGATCGCGGTGGGCTTGGTCATCGCATCATCATCCTCATGGCGTTTTCGAGCGAAGTGGAAGCCGGTTCGCGTGAAGAAAACGCGTCAAAACAAAGCGTGTTACGCGGTGTGCTTCTCGTAGGCGTCCGCATCCATCAGGCCGTCGAGTTCGCTCTTGTCGGCGATCTTGACCTTGAACAGCCACGCCTTGTCGGCGGCGTCGGAATTCACCAGCGTCGGATCGCCGGTTACCGCGTCGTTGACCTCGACAACTTCGCCGGTAATCGGCGCATAGACGTCGGACGCCGCCTTGACGGATTCGACGACGGCGGCGGCCTCGGCTTTCTTCAACTGGCGACCGAGTTTCGGCAGTTCGACGAACACCACGTCGCCGAGCTGCGACTGTGCGTAGTCGGTGATACCGACGGTAGCGACGTCGCCGTCGATGCGGAGCCATTCATGGTCGGCGGTGTAGAGAGTAGGCATGGTCAATCCTCAACGCTGATAGCTGTGGGGGACGAAGGGTAAGGTGGTGACAGTCAGGGGCAGGCGCTGGCCGCGGACTTCCGCGAACACGCGCGTGCCGGCCGCGCCATGTGAGATCGGCAGATATCCCATCGCGATCGGGCCGTTCAGGCTCGGCCCGAAGCCGCCGGAGGTCACGCTGCCGATCGCCTCGCGGGCTTCGGCGTCGACGTAGAGCGCCGCACCGTCGCGCACCGGGGCGCGGCCCTCGGGCTTGAGGCCGACTCGCTTGCGCGCCACGCCGTTGTCGATCTGAGCCAGAATGGCGGTCGCACCGGGAAAGCCGCCCGCGCGCGCGCCGCCGTTGCGGCGGCTCTTCTGGATCGACCACACCAGATCGCCCTCGACCGGTGTGGTCGTGGTGTCGATGTCGTGGCCATAGAGGCAGAGCCCAGCCTCGAGCCGCAGGCTGTCGCGGGCCCCGAGGCCGATCGGCGCCACTGCGGCATCCGCGAGCAGCGCGTTAGCAAATGCCTCGGCGTCGGCCGTCGGCACCGAAATCTCAAAACCGTCCTCGCCGGTGTAGCCCGAGCGCGAGACGAAGCAGTCGAGCCCCATCACCTTGCGCGGTCCCGCATCCATGAAGCGCATCTGCGCGACGTCGGCCCCGAGCCGGGTCAACACCTCGGCGGCCTTCGGCCCCTGCAAGGCAAGCAGGGCGCGATCCGCCAGGACCTCGATGACGCAGTCGCCGGATAACTCCTTGCGCAGCAGCGCCTCGTCCTCGGTCTTGCAGGCGGCGTTGACCACCAGGAACAGGTGATCGCCGAAATTCGCTACCATCAGGTCGTCGAGGATGCCGCCGGCGGCATTGGTGAACTGGGCATAGCGCTGGCGGCCCTGCGGAACCGCGACGATGTCCTGCGGCACCAGTCGTTCGAGGGCAATGGCAGCGTCTTCCACCTTCCCGGACTTCGGCCGCAGGGCGATCTGGCCCATGTGGGAGACGTCGAATAGCCCGGCGCTGGCGCGGGTGTGCAGGTGTTCCTTGAGCACGCCCATGGGGTATTGTACCGGCATGTCGTAGCCGGCGAAGGGCACCATCTTGCCGCCGCGCGCCAGATGCAGCGCGTGCAGCGGAGTTCGGCTCAAGGGGGGAGACGCGGTGTCGTGTGCATCCATCGCGATAAGGCTCCTCTGGTTCCGGGAGTTCCCGGAAGCGCTGTCGAAGCCCCATCTGTCGCTGTGCCTGAGAGTATTATCCCGTCGGCGGACGCTCCCGGCGCAACGGCCGTCACGTCTCTTTCCAGATGCAGTCCAGATCACACGGTCCTTTTGCCTGAGAGTTTCCTGGGGCGGTTGCTCCTTCGGCGCCGGCAGCCTTTGATTAAAAGCTGCCAGTCTCTCCCGACGTGATCGGTCGTCGTCAGGGGAACACCCAAAACACGGCTTCCCTAAGGCTGTCAACTCGGCCGGATGCGCTATCAACGGGGTTATCGCCGGGCTTGATGGCGGGGCTGCAACCCTCTGATCGGGAGCCCATTTTCTGGACAGCGCCAATCCCTCCGTCTAAAAGCGGGGCGCTGGTTAAAGCCGGCGGGCAGCATCCGGAAAGCGAAAGCGCGATAGGTCCAAGATGAGTGGCGTTAACGAAATCAGGTCGACGTTCCTGAACTACTTCGCGAAGAACGATCATACGATCGTTCCGTCGTCGCCGCTGGTGCCGCGCAACGATCCGACGTTGATGTTCACCAACGCCGGTATGGTGCAGTTCAAGAACGTTTTCACCGGCGTCGAGAAGCGCCCGTATCAGCGCGCCACTACCTCGCAGAAATGCGTGCGCGCCGGCGGCAAGCACAACGACCTCGACAACGTCGGCTACACCGCGCGGCATCACACCTTCTTCGAGATGCTCGGCAACTTCTCGTTCGGCGACTACTTCAAGGACCGCGCCATCGAGCTGGCGTGGAATCTGATCACCAAGGAATACGGCCTGCCGAAGGACAAGCTGACGGCGACGGTCTACATCGATGATGACGAAGCGTTCGGCCTCTGGAAGAAGATCGCCGGCCTGCCGGAATCCCGCATCATCCGCATCGCCGGTTCGGACAACTTCTGGCAGATGGGCGACACCGGTCCCTGCGGTCCGTGCTCGGAAATCTTCTACGATCACGGCGAGCACATCCCCGGCGGCCCTCCGGGATCGCCGGACGAGGACGGCGACCGCTTCATCGAGATCTGGAATCTCGTGTTCATGCAGTTCGAGCAGGTCGCGCCGGGCAATCGTTTGTCGTTGCCGCGCCCGTCGATCGACACCGGCATGGGGCTGGAGCGCGTCGCGGCGGTGCTGCAAGGCAAGCACGACAACTACGACATCGACCTGTTCGCCGCGCTGATCCGCGCCATCTCCGAACTTACTGGTGTCAGCGCCGACGGGCCGCACCGCGCTTCGCATCGCGTGATTGCCGACCATCTGCGCGCGTCGTCGTTTCTGATCGCCGACGGCGTGCTGCCGTCCAATGAAGGCCGCGGCTATGTGCTGCGCCGGATCATGCGCCGCGCCATGCGCCATGCGCAGTTGCTCGGCGCGCGCGAACCGCTGATGTGGCGGCTGGTGCCGTCGCTGGTGCGCGAGATGGGACAGGCCTATCCGGAACTGGTGCGTGCCGAATCCTTGATCGAGGAAACGCTCCGGCTTGAGGAGACGCGCTTTCGCAAGACGCTGGAGCGCGGGCTCGCGATCCTCGACGAGAAGAGCGGCAGCCTCAAGAAGGGCGACATGTTCGACGGCGAGACCGCGTTCACGCTGTATGACACTTACGGCTTCCCGCTCGACCTGACGCAGGACGCGCTGCGCGCGCGCGGCATCGGCGTCGATCTCGCCTCCTTCACGGATGCGATGGAGCAGCAGAAAGCCAAGGCGCGTGCGTCATGGTCGGGCTCGGGCGATACCGCCGCCGAAGCGGTCTGGTTTCCGTTGCGCGAGAAACTGGGCGCGACCGAATTTCTCGGCTACGAGACCGAGAGCGCCGAAGGCGTGGTCGCTGCCATCGTCAAGGACGGCGCGCAGGTCGATCAGCTCAAGGTGGGCGAGAGCGGCGCCATCGTGCTCAACCAGACGCCATTCTATGCCGAATCCGGCGGTCAGGTCGGCGATACCGGCGTGATGACCGGCGAGGGCGTCACGTTCCGCGTCACCGAAACCCACAAGAAGGCCGGCGACCTGTTCGTGCATTTCGGCACGGTGGAGCAGGGCACCTTGAAGCCGGAAGCGGCGCTTCTGCTTGAAGTGGATCATGCGCGGCGCAGCGCCATTCGCGCCAACCACTCGGCGACGCATCTGTTGCACGAGGCGCTGCGGCAAGTACTGGGCGATCACATCGCGCAGCGCGGCTCGCTGGTGTCGCCGGAGCGGTTGCGCTTCGACTTCGCGCACAACAAGCCGATCTCGGCGGACGAACTGCGCCGCATCGAGGACATCGCCAACGACGTCGTGCTCGAGAACGGCGAAGTGACGACGCGGCTGATGGCACTCGACGATGCACGCGAGTCCGGCGCACGCGCGCTGTTCGGCGAGAAGTACGGCGACGAGGTACGCGTGGTCTCGATGGGCCAACGTGCGCGCGACAACGTGCAGACCCCCAACGCGCTCGGCTGGTCGGTCGAACTGTGCGGCGGCACCCATGTGCGGCGTACCGGCGACATCGGTTTGATCTCGGTCACCGGCGAAAGCGCGGTGGCCTCCGGCGTGCGCCGCATCGAGGCGCTGACCGGCGCGCAGGCGCGTCACCACGCCAACGACACCATGCAACTGGCGCGCACGGCGGCGGCCGAGTTGCGCACCACCATCGACGACATGCCGGCGCGTATCGCCAGCCTGATGGAGGAGCGCAAGAAGCTTGAGCGCGAACTCTCCGATGCGCGGAAGAAGCTGGCGATGGGCGGTGGCGGCAGTTCGGGCGATGCCGCGACCAGCGACATCCGCACCGTGGGCAACGTCAAGTTTCTCGGCCGCGCCGTCGAGGGCATTGAAATCAAGGATCTCAAGAGCCTTGCCGATCAGGGCAAGAAGCAGCTCGGCTCCGGGATCGTCGCGCTGGTGGCGACCTCGGAGGACGGCAAGGCCAGCGTTGTCGTTGGCGTGACGCCGGACCTGACGCCGCGCTTCAACGCTGTCGACCTCGTCCGCAAGGCGTCCGAGGTGCTGGGCGGCAAGGGCGGCGGCGGCAAGCCCGACATGGCGCAGGCCGGCGGTCCCGACGGCGCCAAAGCGGCGGCTGCACTGGAAGCGGTCGCGGCAGCGATGGGCGGTGCTTAGTCCAAGATCGAAAGCGTCCCGGGTGTATGCCGGGACGCTTGATTGTTATCACCGCGACAGGAACGCCGGCACCGTCATCGATCGCAGGATGTTGCGCGTGACGCCGCCGAGGACGAATTCGCGCAAGCGCGAGTGGCCGTAGCCACCCATCACGATCAGATCCGCCGATCTGTCGGCGGCGTGCGACAGGATCACGTCGGCGATGCTGCGATCCGGCACCGATACGGTTTCGATTTCGATTTGAACGTCGTGCCGCGCCAGATGATTGGCGATCTCCATGCCGCGGATTTCGCGATGGGAGGTCTCGTCCTTGCCGCTTGTGACATTGAGGATTTCGACGGTACCTGCGCGTTTAAGGAACGGCAGAGCATCATTCACCGCCCGCGCGGCGGGCGCGCCGCCGTCCCAGCAGCACAACACCCGATCCAGCTTGAGACCTTCGGTCTGAATGTAGGGCACCACGATCGCCGGCCGTCCGGTGTTGAATAGCGCGGCCTCGATGATCAGGCTGTTGTCGGGCCCTTCATCGTCGGTCTGGCGCAGGATGCTGAGATCGTAATGCCGCGCAAACGACGCGAAGGTGTCCGCCGCGCCGAAGCCGGTGTCGAGTACCAGATGATCCGAGATGGAAATTCCGCTGCGCCCGGCGACGGCGTGGAAACGCGTCAGCGCGGTGCGCGCCGCCTGTTCGCTTTGAGCGAGGATGTCGGCGACCACGCTGCCGGGGACGCCGGCCATGCCGTAATCGGGCAAGCCGGCAAGATTGCCATAGGCCACGCCAGCGAGATGAGCATTGAAGGTCTCGGCGACGGAGACGGCGAAGCCGAGTGCTTGGTCGTGCGCCTTATCATGCTCCAGTTTGACGATTAGGTCTTTCATGGCTGACACTCCTCGATGACGATGGCACAACTTAATGTGGCGTCGCGAACGGAATTTGCGACTCCGCAATCGACGGCGGGATTTCCGGAGCGTGCGACATCAGCGCGCATCCGCACGAACGGAGATATCTGGCCTGCATCGGCTTCACGATTCCGTGCGTGTGTAACGATCTCATGACGTCGTGGTGCCGCGGTGCGGCGATGGGTAGCCAAATGCCCGCTGGTATCTCGCTCGCGTCCGCAGCAAAATGCCCCGTGCATCATAATACCCCATTGATTTCCACGGTCGTGGTCGGCCTCGTGCTGGCGTTTGTTCTTGGCGCGCTGGTCCAGCGCGTGCGGGTCTCGCCGTTGGTGGGTTATCTGCTTGCCGGCGTGGTGATGGGCCCGTTCACGCCGGGCTTCGTCGCCGATCAGAACATTGCCAACGAACTCGCCGAAATCGGCATCATTCTGCTGATGTTCGGCGTCGGCCTGCATTTCTCGCTGAAGGACCTGTGGTCGGTGCGAGCCATCGCGGTGCCGGGCGCTGTCGTGCAGATATCCGCCGCCACTGTGATGGGCTGGGCATTGGGCTGGGCGCTGGGCTGGAGCACCGGCAAGGGCATCATGTTCGGCCTCGCGCTCTCGACCGCGTCCACCGTGGTGCTGCTGCGCGCCATGCAGGAGCGGCGGCTGATCGACACCGAGCGTGGCCGCATCGCTGTCGGCTGGCTGATCGTCGAGGACGTCGCCATGGTGCTGACGCTGGTGCTGCTGCCGGCGCTGGCAGGCTTGATGAACGACGATGCGGCAAGCAACTTCGATTTCTCGGCGCTGGCTTGGCCGATCGCGATGACGCTCGGCAAGGTCGCGGCCTTCGTGGTGTTCATGCTGGTGGTGGGGCGGCGGGTGATCCCGTGGATCCTGCATTATGTCGCGCACACCGGTTCGCGCGAATTGTTTCGGCTGGCGGTATTCGCGATTTCACTCGGCGTCGCCTTCGGCGCGGCGATCCTGTTTGATGTGTCGTTCGCGCTCGGCGCCTTCTTCGCCGGCATGATCCTGAGCGAATCCGAACTGAGCCAGCGCGCCGCCAACGAGACGCTGCCGCTGCGCGACGCATTCGCGGTGCTGTTCTTCGTCTCGGTCGGGATGTTGTTCGATCCCGCCATTATCGTGAAGGAGCCGCTGCCGCTGCTGGCGACGCTGTTCATTATCCTGTTCGGCAAATCGCTGGCAGCGTTCGCCATCGTGCGGCTGTTCGGGCATCCGATCTCGACGGCGCTGACGATTTCCGCGAGCCTGGCGCAGATCGGCGAATTCTCCTTCATCCTCGTGACGCTCGGTGTCAGCCTATCGCTGATGACCGATCGCGGGCGCGATCTGGTATTGGCCGGTGCCATCATCTCGATCATGCTCAACCCGCTGTGGTTCGCGCTGCTGGATCGCTTCCTGGCGAAGCGGGAAGCGGCCAAGTCGACGGCGGAGACGATCGGCGCGGAACCCGCGGTCGCCGATGAAGGCACCGCCACGCGCGAACCGCTGCCGGTGTCGCCGTTGACCGGTCATGTGGTGCTGGTCGGGCATGGCCGAGTCGGCAGCGTGGTCAGCGCGGCGCTGCGGCAGGCCGGCACGCCGGTGCTGGTGATCGAAGATAATCCCGGCATCATCGAGCGGTTGCGGGAGCAGGGGATCGAGATCATCAGCGGCAATGCTGCCGCACCCGACATGCTGCAAGCCGCCAATGTTGGCGCCGCGCGCGGTCTGCTGGTGGCAATCCCGGATGCGTTTGAGGGCGGCCAGATCGTCGCCAAGGCGCGCGGCATCAGCGCGACTTTGCCGATCATCGCGCGCGCCCATTCCGAGGAGGAGATCGCGCACCTCAAGCATCACGGCGCGACGTCGGTGATCATGGGTGAGCAGGAAATCGCCAAGGCGATGTTGGCGCAGATCGCAGGCAGCGTCGCGGCTGCGCTTCAGCCCAAACCGACGGAAGGCAGCCAACCGTCGGCGGCGTGAGCGTCAGGCGGTTCGCGGGATATCGCTACCGAGCAACTCCCGCGTCGCCGTTGAAATCGGCACCGGGCGGTGCGTGGTCTGATCGGTATTGACCCAGACGATTTCGCCAGTCGCCAACAGGTCGCTTTCGTCCTTGCGGAAGATCGCGAGTTCGAACGTCATGCTCGAGTTGCCGATCTTAGCGACGCGCGCCCCGACGTCGAGGTCCCAATCGAAGCGGATGGGCGCCTTGTATTCGACCACCGCCTTCACGACGTGAAAATCGACGCCGGACTTCTGCGCGTCGGCGTATTGGTCGTAGCCCAACGCACGGAAGAATTCCGTGATGGCGGTGTCGTAATAGGTGAGGTAGTGCGCGTTGAACAGCACGCCCTGGCCGTCGATCTCGGAATAGCGCACCCGGAACGGATGGAAGAAACGAAACTGGTCGCGTGTCGTCATGGCCGTGCCATCTCTTTCTTTGGTTCGGACCGCTCATGCAAAAGGGTGGCACGGATTTCCGCGCCACCCTTTGTCGTGAAGGACTGCTGCCGTTATGCCGGGGTCATCGCGGCGGTAAGGTTCGCCGCAACCTTGTCGAGGAAGCCGGTGGTGGACAGCCAGCGCTGGTCGGCGCCGACGAGAAGCGCGAGGTCCTTGGTCATGAAGCCGGACTCGACGGTCTCGACGCAGACCCGCTCCAGAGTCTTGGCGAACCTCGCCAGTTCCTCGTTGTTGTCGAGCTTGGCGCGATGCGAGAGGCCCTGCGTCCACGCGAAGATCGACGCGATGGAGTTGGTGGAGGTTTCCTTGCCCTTCTGGTGCTCGCGATAGTGGCGGGTGACGGTGCCGTGGGCGGCTTCGGCTTCCACCGTCTTGCCGTCCGGCGTCAGCAGCACCGAGGTCATCAGGCCGAGCGAGCCGTAGCCCTGCGCCACGGTGTCGGACTGCACGTCGCCGTCGTAGTTCTTGCAGGCCCAGACGTAACCGCCGGACCACTTCAGCGCCGAGGCCACCATGTCGTCAATCAGACGATGTTCGTAGGTCAGGCCCTTGGCCTCGAAGTCCTTCTTGAACTCGGCCTCGTAGAGTTCCTGGAAGATATCCTTGAAGCGGCCGTCATAGACCTTGAGGATGGTGTTCTTGGTCGAGAGATAAACCGGATAGCCGCGCGACAGGCCGTAGTTGAACGAAGCGCGGGCGAAGTCGCGGATGGAATCTTCGAGATTGTACATGCCCATGGCGACACCGGCGCCCGGGGATTGGAAGACTTCGCGCTCGATCACGGTGCCGTCCTCGCCGACGAACTTCATCGTCAGCGTGCCCTTGCCGGGAAATTTGAAATCGGTGGCGCGGTACTGATCGCCGAAGGCGTGGCGGCCGATGATGATCGGCTTCGACCAGCCCGGCACAAGGCGCGGCACGTTCTTGCAGATGATCGGCTCGCGGAAGATCACGCCGCCGAGGATGTTGCGGATGGTGCCGTTCGGCGACTTCCACATCTGCTTGAGGTTGAATTCCTTCACCCGCGCTTCGTCCGGGGTGATGGTGGCGCATTTGACGCCGACGCCGTGCTTCTTGATGGCGTTGGCGGCGTCGACGGTGACCTGATCGTTGGTCTTGTCGCGGTACTCGATGCCGAGGTCGTAATAGTCAAGGTTCACATCGAGGAAGGGATGGATGAGCTTGTCCTTAATGTATTGCCAGATGATCCGGGTCATCTCGTCGCCGTCGAGTTCGACGACGGGGTTGGTCACCTTGATTTTCGCCATGGGGAATAGGGCCTTACATTAGAAACGGGATCGGACGGAAGAACCGCGGCGAGCGGTTCGCAACCGTGGCTATAGCACCCGCTTTCGCAGGCTGGAAGGCGAGGCCGTTTGCGGCTTTGCAGCATATTCGCCGCACGTTTGTGCGCCCGGCGCGTTTGGCACAGCGGTCTCGCGAGCATGATGCGAGAGGAATTTAGAATAATCGCATAACGCGTTGTTTTGTCGTTGTTTTATTTCTATCCACCGCTTGCCGGCGGGGTGAACGGTCCCGGAGGCGGGCGCGTGATCAGGGCGGTGATCAGAAGCCCTGCGACGGCGGCAACGAAGGTCAGCCAAAACGCATCGATATAAGCGAGCACGTTCGATTCGCGTTGGACGATGCCGGACAGAGTGCCAAGGCTGCGCGGCAGCGCGGCGCCGAGTCCGAAGCTCGAGAAATGCGCCGAGAGTTTCGCGAGCAGGTGCGTCACCTGAGCGCTGGCGTCGGTGACGTGCTGGCCGAGCAGATTGGAATGCATCTGCTCGCGCACCCGCAGCCACGTCCCCATCAGCGCGATGCCGATTTCGGCGCCGCCCAGTCGCATGATCTGGATATAAGCCGCGAAGGCCGTCGCCCGCGTGGGATCGGAGTTGGCGAGGGCGATCAGGATGATCGGCATCAGCGAGAAGGTCTGCCCGACCGATTGCAGCAGCACCATCGGCACGAAATCGGCCGGCCGCCAGTCGTGGGTGATCTGCGTTCCCAGCAATGCGGCGGCGGCGAACGCCATCAGACCGATCGTCAGCACGATCCTGGGATCGAGCCGGCGCAGCAGCCACAGCGATAGCGGAAACAACAGCACCATCGGCAGCACGCAATACATCAGCAGGAGACGGCCGGTCTGTTCGGGTCGAAGCTGCGCCACTGACGACAGAAAATTCGGCACCAGCGACGAGTTGGAGAGACTGGTCAGCGTATAGAGCAGGATCACCACCAGCGCGAAGCCGATGTTGCGCGACAGCAGTACATTGGCGTGTGCCCACGGATCGCGCACCACCGCCTCGTTGATGAAGAACGCCACCAGCAGCAGGGCGCCGCTCGCGAGCAGGGCCACGATGGTCCCGGATCCGAGCCAGTCGAGCCGATTGCCCTGATCGAGGCCGGCATAGACCATCGCAATGCCGCTACCGAGCAGCAGCATCCCGCCCCAGTCGGCGGTTTCCAGGAGTTTGCGGTTGAGCGGCTCCCACGGTGCGCCGATATAGACTAGGCCCGCCATCAGCACGGCGACGATGGCGTCCTGCCAGTACAGCCATTCCCAACCGATGCGGTCGACATAGAAGCCGACCAGCGCCGGGCCGAAGTTGAGCGAAAATCCGACCCGCAGCGCATAGATCCCGATCGCCACCAACCACCATTTCATCGGCAGGTTGCGGAAGATGATCATCAGCGTCGCCGGCACGAAGGTGCCGAGCAGCAGGCCATGGATCACGGTCAGCGTGAGTAGCGCCGGGTAATCGCGGACGAACGGAATGGCCAGCGAAATGATCGCGAAGACGAGGCTCGGCAGACCGAGGATGCGGCGCAGTCCGAACACCGTCGCAAGCCATGCGACCGCGGGCGCGATGAATATCTGCGATCCGGTCGCGGCGGTGCTCAACCACGCGCCTTCGTCGAAGCTTAACGAAAACGCACCCCGGAGATCGGCCAGGCCGATCGAGAACATGCGGCTGTCGATGTTCGCCATCGATGCGCCGAGCAGCACCGCGATCACCGCGAGGATCGGATAATGGACGGCGGTGCCGACCGAAACCGGCCCGGCGGCGATAACCCTGGCGCCATTTCCGTTCCGATGGAATCGGAACGGGGCTCCAGATTTTTGTTTTGACGCGTTTTCTTGACGCGAACCGGTATCCACTTCGCTCGAAAACGCTTTAGTTTCCGCCACCGGCTTTGGTCCCGTCTTTTGCCCCGCTGCCGGACGGCGCGACCGCGCCTTCGGTATCGATCCGCGTCACCGCCGACATGCCGGGCAGCAGGCTGTCGATCAACGGCTGCCCCTTGTCGAATTCGATCCGCAGCGGAATGCGCTGCACCACCTTGGTGAAGTTGCCGGTGGCGTTGTCGGGCGGCAGCAAAGCGAATTGCGAGCCGCTGGCGGGGGAGATGCGGGCGACGTGGCCATGCAGCATCTGGCGCGGGAAACTGTCGATCGTGATGCTGACCGGCTGCCCGGCCTTCACATGCGTCAGTTGCGTCTCCTTGTAGTTGGCGATGACGTAGACGTTCGGCAGCGGCACGACGTTGAACAGGTTGCTGCCGATATTCACGTAATCGCCGGGCTGAACCTGTCGTGCTCCGACGATGCCGTCGAAGGGCGCTTTGATGCGGGTGTAGCCGAGTTTCAGCTTGGCCGCCTTGAGCGCGGCTTCGGCCGCGAGAACATCGGCGGCGCGCTGCTTCTTCGTGCCGGCGAGCACTTCCATCTGATGCTTTTGCGCGGCGATCACCGCGCGGCTGGCGCGGACATCCGCTTGCGCCTTGGCGAGCGCGGCGTTCGCCTGTTCCAGCCGTTGACGCGTTCCGGCCTCGGTCTGGATCAGGGATTGCTGGCGATCGTGCTCCTGCTGCGCCTGAAGCTGAACGGCTTCGGCGGATGCGCGCTGCGCTTCGGATTGCGCGATGGTCGCGTATTGCAACTCGACCTGATTGGCGAGGTTGTCGAGCGCGGCCTGCGCGCCCGCGACGGCGGCCTCTGCCTGCGCGACTTGTGCCTCGTAATCCGACGGATCGATTTCAACCAGTACGTCTCCCGCCTTGACGCGCTGATAGTCGCTCACGGTCACGGCCTTCACCTCGCCGGCGACGCGGCTGCTCAACTGCGAGACGTCGGCGCGCACGTACGCGTCGTTCGTGGTCTGGGTTCTGGCGCTGCCAACCCACAGATCCCAGCGGGTGGTGGCGAGAGCAATGAAAACGAAGGCGGCAAGCACGCACACGAGCGGAATCGCCAGCCGCCGCCATGCCGCGACCGCCGTCGGCTTGTCCGGAGCAGAGGCGGGCTCCGGTGGTGGAGGGCTGGCGGCGGGAGGATGATTGTCCGGTTCGGCCAAGGATCACCTTCTCGGTCAAGCTGTGCAGACGGTCTGAAAAACTCGAAAATGGGGGATCGTATCTAGCATATAGCCGGCGTGCCCGGCACTGCGCCGGTCAAATTTCCCCTCCGCCTAGAAATGCCTTGACGCGCGCCGCGCCACCTGCGTTACGGCAGGCGTATCGAACGGACCAATGCTTTAGGGATCATGACAGGTTCAGGAACGGACAAGAGCAAGGCGCGGATGGACGTGGCCGGGCCGGTGGTGGTGCTGGTCGAGCCGCAGCTCGGCGAGAACATCGGCATGTGCGCGCGCGCCATGGGCAATTTCGGGCTGACCCGGCTGCGGCTGGTGAAGCCGCGCGACGGCTGGCCGAACGTCGCCGCGCAGCGCTCAGCCGCCGGTGCCGATCACATCCTCGACAAGGTGGAACTGTTCGACACGGTGGAAGCGGCCATCGCCGACGTGTCGCTGCTGTTCGCGACCACCGCGCGCGCTCACGATCAGGCCAAGCCGGTGGTGGGGCCGGAGGCGGCGGCGCGGGAGATGTCGTCCCATATCGCGCAAGGGGCCACCGCTGCGATCCTGTTCGGCCGCGAGCGTTATGGCCTCGAAAACGACGAGGTGGCGCTGGCTGATCGTATCATTACCTATCCGGTCAATCCCGGCTTCGCCTCGCTGAACCTGGCGCAGGCGGTGCTGCTGATGGGCTACGAGTGGTTCAAGCTGGCCACCAGCAACGCGCTGCCGTTCGCGATGCCGGAACGTTCCGAGCGCGCCTCGCAGCACCAGATGCAGGCGTTCTTCGACAATCTGGTGAGCGAACTCGACCGGGTCGAATTCCTGCGCCCGGCGGAAAAGCGCGACACCATGCTGGTGAACCTGCGCAACATTTTTACCCGCATGGAGCCGACCAAGCAGGACATGCATACGCTGCACGGTGTGGTGATGGCGATCGCGGAAGGCCGCAAGGGCCCGGCCAAGGGCGGCGTGCTCGATGCCAGTCAGGGCAAGCGGCTGCGGGAGCTATTGGCCGAGCAGGGCTCGGGTGGCAGCGACGGCGGCAGCATTCGCGGGCTGGCGCGGCTGCTGCGCCGCAATCCGAGCGACGCCGAGCGCGTCCTGTGGAAGGCGCTGACCACCGACCGCCGTTTCGCCGGCCAATTCCGGCGCCAGACGCCGGTGGGCCGGCACATCCCGGACTTCGTCTCCTTCGTCCACCGCATCGCCATCGAGATCATCAACCCCAACGAACCCCCCACCATCCCCACCGACCGCGCCGCACGGCGGGAGTGGCTGGAGGCAAGGGACTATCGGGTGGTTGAGATTGAGGCGGCGGCGGTGGAGAGTGATCTGGCGCCGGTGATGGATGGGTTGGCGGGAAAGATGGCTGTGAGTGAGGGGCGGCAATCATAGTGCGAGGTTATCTTTGCCTCGCTCCTCTCGGCCTCAGCGCCGGATGGTCCTCCTCCACCAGCAGGTTGGCGTCGATCACGAGGTCGAGCGCCTCCTGCGGGGCGCGGTCGATGTCGACGCCGCCGTGATTCATCTCTTTCAACGCGCCGCGGATGGCTTCTTCGCGCGAGGCCCATTCGAATCCGGTCATCCCGCGCCCCGGCGATCGGAATCTGCCGCGCCGTCCCATCGCTTCGAGCCGCGCCATCTTCAGCACCTGAAGCGCCTGCATCAGCTTGTCGAGATCGACGCCCGGCGTTTCTTCCAGTTCGTGGATCATGCGCTCGGCGAGCGCCCGCAGCCGCTCCGCCAGCTTGCGCAGTTTCTGGCGCCGTCCATGGCGGGCGGTCGGGATCATGTCCCAGGGGCGCGGCGCATTAAGCGGCCGCTGCCAGCCAAAGTCGCGCTTCCAGCCAGTGATGTTGCTGTGGGGGATGCCGACCTTCAAACCGATCTCGCGATAGCTCAGCCCGGTGGTCTCCACGAGGTGGCGTACTCTCGCGACCGTCAGATCGGTGTGGATGCGCCGCTGGACCGGCGGCCGGGGACCGGCGATCGCGGGCGGCCCCTCCGTGGGTTCGTCGGGTTGGACGCGGAGCCGGGTGAGGACGGGTGAGATGTGTGGCAGGACCATATTTCGGAATATAATCCTATATTCGTCTCAAGGCAAGCTGGATCGATGATTAAAGGGGCGCTATCCCGGTCGTCCCCGCGCAGGCGGGGACCCATAACCCCTGGCATTGGTGATCATAAAATACCCCACCCAAGGTGATTGAGCCGAACCGCTGCGGCGTATGGGTCCCCGCCTGCGCGGGGACGACGATCTTCGTGTTGAACGTCGGCGCACAACACGAATTTTCGCTTTGAAACCAAGGATGACCGTTGAGGCGAAACGGCCTCAATGGCATCGGAACGCTATTCAACCGGCCAAAACAATTCGGGCGCCGCAGTGAGCGGCGCCCGGATCGATTCTTCTCAGGGGGTGAGGGCTCAGATGCCGGCCGTCAGATGCCCGCCTTCACCTGGGCGATGGCTTCGGCCATCAGCTGGTCCATCTTGGCGCGGACCTGCTGTTCGGTGACGTCCTTGCCGGCGAGGTCGGTCGAGACCTTGCGCAGCACGTCCTTGTCACCGGCTTCCTCGAAGTCCGCAGCGACAACGTCCTTGGCGTAGGCGGCGGCCTCGTCGCCGTTTTTGCCGAGCTGTTCCGCGGCCCACAGGCCGAGCAGCTTGTTGCGACGGGCTTCGGCCTTGAACTTCTGCTCCTCGTCGAGGGCAAACTTCTTTTCGAAACCTTCCTGGCGCTTGTCGAAGGTCGTCATGATTCGGGTTCCGATCCTGTTTCGGGCCGTTGTGGCCGCATTGCGGGGAGTGGTCCGCGAGCATAGATAATTGGCGAACAAGGCCGAAACAACGGCACCCGAAGTCGCAGGCTCCGATGGATGGGTCAGGTATAACTGGCCGGCGAACGAGGGGATCGATTGTACTCAGGCGACCGATCAGGTAGGTTCGGCCCTAGGTCCGGTTCTTGTTCTGTTTCGCATTTCCGGTCTTCACGGCAGCTCCGTCGTGGATCGCCTCTTTCATACGGAGCACACCCCTCCCATGGATTTCAACAACACACGGTACATCCCCATGAGCCGTCGGCGTCGCATTTATGAAGGCAAGGCCAAGGTCCTGTACGAAGGCCCCGAGCCGGGAACCCTGATCCAGCACTTCAAGGATGACGCCACCGCGTTCAATGCCAAGAAACACCAGGTGATCGAGGGCAAGGGCGTCCTCAACAACCGGATTTCGGAATACATCTTCCAGCATCTGAACGACATCGGCGTGCCGACCCATTTCATCCGCCGGCTCAACATGCGCGAGCAGTTGATCCGCGAGGTCGAGATCGTGCCGCTCGAGGTGGTGGTGCGCAATGTCGCCGCTGGTTCGCTATCGCAGCGGCTCGGGATCGAGGAGGGCACGCAGCTGCCGCGCTCGATCATCGAGTTCTATTACAAGAACGATCAGCTCAACGATCCGATGGTGTCCGAAGAACACATCACCGCGTTCGGCTGGGCGACGCCGCAGGAGATCGACGACATCATGGCGCTGGCGATCCGCGTCAATGATTTCCTCTCCGGGCTGTTCCTCGGCATCGGCATCCGCCTCGTCGACTTCAAGATGGAGTGCGGCCGGCTGTTCGAGAACGACATGATGCGGATCATCGTCGCCGATGAAATTTCCCCCGACTCATGCCGGTTGTGGGATGTGAAGTCGAACGAGAAGCTCGACAAGGACCGCTTCCGCCGCGATCTCGGCGGGCTGATCGAAGCCTATACCGACGTCGCCAAGCGGCTCGGCATTCTGGCGGAAAACGAACGGCCGGTGGGTGCCGGCCCGGTATTGGTGAAAGGGTGAGGCTGCCGTGAAAGCGCGTGTGACGGTGACACTGAAGAACGGCATTCTCGACCCGCAGGGCAAGGCGATCGAAGGCGCGCTGAAATCGCTCGGCGTCGATGGCATCGCCAGCGTGCGGCAGGGCAAGGTGTTCGACATCGAACTCGCCGGCGCCGACAAGGCCAAGGCCGAAGCGGCGTTGAAGGACGCCGCCGACAAGCTGCTCGCGAATACCGTCATCGAGAACTATCGGGTCGAAGTGCTGAGCTAGGTTGCTGCTGATGAAATCCGCCGTTCTCGTCTTCCCCGGCATCAATCGCGAACGCGATATGGCGCGCACGCTTAAGCTGGTGTCGGGCCATGAGCCCGCGATGGTGTGGCACGCCGAAACTTCACTGCCCAAGGGCACCGATCTGGTGGTGCTGCCCGGCGGCTTCTCTTACGGCGATTACTTGCGTTGCGGCGCCATCGCCGCGCGCTCGCCGGTGATGGACGCGGTGCGCAAGTTCGCGGCCGACGGCGGCCTTGTGCTCGGCGTCTGCAACGGCTTCCAGATCCTGTGTGAGACCGGGCTGTTGCCGGGCATCCTGATGCGCAACGCACGGCTCAAGTTCATCTGTCACGACGTGCATCTGCGCGTCGAGCGCTCCGATACGCCGTTCACGCGCGGCTACAATGCCGGGCAGGTGATCCGGGTGCCGGTGGCGCACGGCGAGGGCAACTACGCGGCCGACGCGGAGACGATCAAGCGGCTCGAAGGCGATGGCCGCGTGCTCTATCGCTACTGCTCGGCGAGCGGTGAAGTTGGCGACACCCACAACATCAACGGCGCGGCGCAGTCGATTGCCGGCATCGTCAACGAGCGTGGCAACGTGCTCGGCATGATGCCGCATCCGGAAAACCACGTCGAAGACATCATGGGCTGCACCGACGGCCGCGGCCTGTTCGCCGGCCTCGCGGCGCATCTGGAGCGGGCGGCCTGACGCCGCCGAGGATGTTGTCGACACACAGGCATCCTCATGTCTCTCCTGAATGACCGGTGGTGATTGTGGCGCCATGGCTGTGGCGTCATGGGCCGGGCACATTCAGCGTGAAGTATAGAGGGGACTGGAACTGATCCGCACGCTCCGGTGGCTGTGTACTCGACGGGTGTTTCGCTGACCGAGCGGCGTCGGCCCAGGGGAGATCGTGAAACCATGGTCGAGGTGCGCGATTTCGATATTCTTACGCCTGGATTTCACGCGAATCCTTTTCCCACGCTCGACCGAATGCGAGCCGAGGGTCCGATCGTTCGTATGAAGCTGCCCATCATTGGGCGCACATACCTTGCCGTCACACATGACACTTGCGCTGCCTTGTTGAAGGATCATGAGAACTTCGCGCGCGACCCCGCCAACGCGGGGAGCAGAACACAAGCGCGGATACTAAGGGTCTTGCCAAGGACGATCGGCCTGCTTGCGCTCAACATGCTTGGCCACGACGATCCTGAACACCGCCGCCTGCGCGGTCTCGTCGATCAGGCGTTCATGCGCCGCACGATCGAGGCGATGAGGCCGATGATTTCCGACATCGCCGACCGGCTTCTCGACAGATTGAAGGGAAGAACAGAAGTCGATCTCATGGCCGAATTCTGCCGGGATCTGCCGCTTTCGGTCATCTGCGCAATGCTCGGCCTGCCGGATCAAGACCATGATCGGTTCAAGAATTGGCTGGGCCGGCTGACCGATACCGCCAACATGGGTGCGGTCATCCGCGCCATGCCCGGTGTGATCAGCGTGGTCCGCTACCTGCGCCGTGTTTCGAGACCGGCAGGCGGCGCGCTGCCTGGCGGACTGATTGCCGAGCTTCGCGATGCGGAACGCGATGGCCAGTCGCTCAGTGAGGACGAACTGGTCTCGATGATTTTTCTATTGTTCGGTGCGGGCCAGGAAACCACGACCCATTTGATTTCGGGTGGCCTCTTTGCCCTGTTGTCGCATGAGGATCAACTCAGTCAGATTCACCGTGATCCGGGATTGATACCGACCTGTGTGGAGGAATGTCTGCGCTACGTGTCGCCGGTCCAGATGACGAAGCCACGCTTCGTGACTCGCGATCTGGTCTGGCAGGGCCGGCAATTTCGTCGCGGCGAGATGTTTGCCGGATTCCTCGCAGCCGCAAACTGTGATCCTGCCCGGTTTGAGCATCCTCATGATTTCGACATCACGCGACACCCCAACCCGCATCTTTCCTTTGGAACAGGGGTGCATTTCTGCCTTGGTTTCCAACTTGCTCGCGCGGAGGCGGCCATTGCGTTCGAACGCATCCTGGCGCGTTATCCGAATATGCGGCTCGTCGGGCAGGAGCGGAAGATCGAGTGGCGGAAGCGCCTCGGGATACGCGCGCTGGCACGGCTGCCGGTACGACTTGTGGCTTAACGCGGTGCCGGCACCGCGTTTGGGTCGCCGGTTATGCAGGCTTCCGCTTCACCTTTTTGATAGTGGCGGAGAAGGTGAACAGCATCCGCTCGCCACACCGCAGCGTGCCGCGCAGGAAGATCAGCGAGCCGCCTGCGCGGGTCACTTCGCCGTCGCAATCGATGCGGTCGCCTTCGCGGGCGGCGTCGAGGAAATCGCAGGCGAAGGAGATGGTGACGCCGGGGCCCTCGAGATGCTCGCGGGCGAGCGCGAACAGGCAATAGTCGGCGAAGGTCATGTAGCAGCCGCCGTGAACGTTGCGCATCCCGTTGAGGTGCTTGGCCTCGACCCGAAAAGCGCAGCGGACGGTGCCGTCATCCTCGATCTTGTGCCAGAACGGGCCGTTGTTGGATTCGAAGGAATCCCGCTTCCAGGTCCGCCAACCGGCGAATTCGCCCTCGGTCTCGATATGGACGGCCCGTTTCAGCGGGGTGGAGATGGCGATATTGTCCACGGATCGAAAGCTCCCAGCAAAGTGCGTCGCGGAGGGTTAAATCCGATCCTTGGCGATTGTGCAAACCCCGCCGCGCCATGGGCAGAGCGGGAAAAGCTGCATAGGGGCTTTTTTCCCCGGCACGATCTCCTTAATAAGGGGCACCTGCCATAAAGACGTGCATGATGGAACATCAGCCTAAAATCACTCCTGAACTGGTCGCCAGCCACGGTCTCAAGCCGGACGAATACGAGCGCATCCTGAAGCTGATCGGCCGCGAGCCGAGCTTCACCGAACTCGGCATTTTCTCGGCGATGTGGAACGAGCACTGTTCCTACAAGTCGTCGCGGCTGCATCTGCGCGGATTGCCGACCAAGGCGCCGTGGGTGCTGGTCGGCCCCGGCGAGAACGCCGGCGTGATCGATATCGGCGACGGGCAGGCCATCGTCTTCAAGATGGAAAGCCACAATCACCCGAGCTACATCGAGCCCTATCAGGGCGCGACCACCGGCGTCGGCGGCATCCTCCGCGACGTCTTCACCATGGGCGCGCGGCCCATCGCCTGCCTCAATGCGCTGTCGTTCGGCGCACCCGAACACCCGAAGACCCGGCATCTGGTATCAGGGGTGGTCGCGGGCGTCGGCGGCTACGGCAATTCGTTCGGCGTGCCGACGGTGGGCGGGCAGGTTCGCTTCCACACCCGCTACGACGGCAATATCCTCGTCAACGCCATGGCGGTGGGGCTGGCGCGCACCGACGGCATCTTCCTCGCGGCGGCCTCCGGCGTGAACATGCCGATCGTCTATCTCGGCTCCAAGACCGGCCGCGACGGCATCCATGGTGCGACCATGGCGTCGGCGGAATTCGATGACGACAGCGACGAGAAGCGCCCCACCGTGCAGGTCGGCGATCCGTTCGCGGAGAAGCTGCTGCTGGAAGCCTGTCTCGAGATCATGGCGAAGGACTGCGTCATCGCCATTCAGGACATGGGTGCGGCGGGCTTGACCTGCTCTGCGGTGGAGATGGGCGCGAAGGGCGATCTCGGCGTCGATCTCGACCTCGATGCGGTGCCGACGCGTGAAGCCGGCATGAGCGCCTACGAGATGATGCTCTCCGAAAGCCAGGAGCGGATGCTCATGGTGCTCAAGCCGGAGAAGGAAAAGGAAGCCGAAGACATCTTCCGCAAGTGGGGCCTCGATTTCGCCATCGTCGGCTACACCACGCCGAGCAAGCGTTTCGTCGTCAAGCACGGTGGCAAGGTGATGGCCGACCTGCCGATCAAGGAGCTGGGCGACGAAGCGCCGCTCTACGATCGCCCGCATGTGCCGTCGCCCGCATTGCCGGTGATCCACGCGCGCGATGTCGCGCCGCCGGTATCGATCCCCGATGCGCTGGTGAAGCTGATCGCTGCGCCGGATATGTGCTCGCGGCGCTGGGTGTGGGAGCAATACGATCACGTCATCGGCGGCAACACCGTGCAGCGTCCCGGCGGCGATGCCGCCGTGGTGCGCATCGAGGACGGGCCGAAGGGCCTCGCCATGACGGTGGACGTGACACCGCGCTATTGCGAAGCCGATCCATTCGAGGGCGGCAAGCAGGCGGTGGCGGAGGCTTGGCGCAACGTCACGGCGGTGGGTGCCAAGCCGCTCGCTATCACCGATAACCTTAATTTCGGCAATCCCGAGCGGCCCGAGATCATGGGCCAATTCGTCGGCGCGCTGCGCGGCATTGCGGACGCCTGCCGCGTGCTGGATTTCCCAGTCGTTTCCGGCAACGTCTCGCTCTACAACGAGACCAACGGACGCGGCATCCTGCCGACGCCCTCCATCGGCGGCGTCGGACTGCTCGACGATTTCACCAAGTCGGCCACGCTCGCATTCAAGGCTGAAGGTGAGGCAATCCTGCTGATCGGTGAAACGAAAGGCTGGCTCGGCCAGTCGATCTATCTGCGCGACGTCTGCGGCCGCGAGGAAGGCGCGCCGCCGCCGGTCGATCTCGCCGCCGAGAAGCGCAACGGCGACGTCGTGCGTGGCATGATCCGTGCCGGCACCGCGACCGCTGTGCACGATCTCTCCGATGGCGGCCTGCTGGTTGCGTTGGCCGAGATGGCGATGGCCGGCAACATCGGTGCGGTGCTCGATGCCGCGCCGGCTGCGATCGTTCCGCACGGCTACTGGTTCGGCGAGGATCAGGCGCGCTACGTCGTCACGGTGCGCGACGCCGACCTGCTCGGTGTGTTGAGCAAGCTGAAAGCGATCGAGGTGCCGTGCGCGCAGATCGGCAAGACGGGCGGCGATGCCGTGACGATTGCCGGCGAGCAGCCTGTGAAGATCGAGAAGCTGCGCCACGCCTTCGAGCGCTGGCTTCCGGACTATATGGCGGGGAAGAACTGACGGTTTTCGTCGGTTGTCATTGACCTCTCAATTGTCATGGCCGGGCTCGTCCCGGCCATCCACGTCTTCCTTGTTACGATGCAGTCAAGACGTGGGTGGCCGGAATAAATCCGGCCATGACGGAAGTTCGTCTCTCAGGATGACGTCGCCGGATATTCGTTGCTGATATCCTTGCCGGTGTAGTCGATCATCGTCGCGGTGGCGATCAGGCTGACCACCGCGCAAGCGGCGATATAGATCGCAATCGCATAAGATGATTTGTAGGCGCCGAACAGCCAGGTCGCGATCAGCGGCGCAGGGCCGCCCGCGATGACCGACGCGAGCTGATAGCCGAGCGATGCGCCGCTGTAGCGCAGCCGTCCCGTGAAGCTCTCGGCGATCAGGGCGGCCTGCGGTCCGTACATCATGTCATGCGGGATCAGCGACAGCACGATGGCAAGGAAGATGATCCACGCCACGCC
Organism: Hyphomicrobiales bacterium; assembly: GCA_017305555.1. Classification (GTDB taxonomy): domain Bacteria; phylum Pseudomonadota; class Alphaproteobacteria; order Rhizobiales; family Xanthobacteraceae; genus 62-47. The sequence continues at coordinate 60,904 of JAFKKM010000020.1, forward strand.
GGTGTTCACCATGCCGAAGTAGATGAAGCCGAACGCGCCGGTTACCGCCGCGCCGATCATATACATCGCCTTGCGACCGATCTTGTCGGAGAGGTGGCCGAAGATCGGAATCGAGAAGAACGACACCACCGATGCCGCCAGCACCGCCATTAGCAGGAAGTCACGCGAGACATGCAGCGTTCCGACGCCATAGGCGAAGATGAAGGCGGTGAAGATGTAGAACGGCGCTTGCTCGGCCATGCGCGCGAAAGCGCACTGGATGATTTCCAGCGGCTGCCGCCGGATCACCTCGAGGATCGGCGTGCGCTCGATTCGGCGTTCGGCAAGCAGCCGACTGAACACCGGTGTTTCCAGAATCCCGAGGCGGATATAGAGGCCGATTGCTACCAGTATCAGGCTGAGGATGAACGGCACCCGCCAGCCCCAGGCGAGGAATTGCGCGCCGGACATCTGGCTGACAGCGAGGACCGCGAGATTGGCGAGAAACAATCCGCACGGCACGCCGAATTGCGGCCACGATGCAACGAACCCGCGCGAGCCATTGGTGCGGGCCCATTCCATCGATAGCAGCACCGAGCCACCCCATTCGCCGCCGACGCCGACGCCCTGAATGAAGCGCAGCACCGTGAGCAGCACCGCACCCCAGATGCCGATGGTGGCGTAGGTCGGGACCAGCGCGACCGCGAAGGTGGCTAGTCCCATCAGCAGCAGCGTCGCGATCAAGGTGGACTTGCGGCCGATCCGATCGCCGTAATGTCCGAAGATCGCCGCGCCGATCGGGCGGGCGATAAAGCCGACCGCGTAGATCGCGAAAGCTTCCAGCGTGCCGACCCAGGGATCGGAATGCGGAAAGAACAGCTTCGCGAAGACCAGTCCGGTGACTGTGCTGTAGAGGAAGAAATCGTACCACTCGATCGCCGTGCCGACCGTAGAGGCGATGACAGCCCGACGCAACTGGATACGATGTTCGGAAGCGGAAAGGAGCGCCGAGGCGCTGTCTGTGGAGGTCATAGCGTTTCTCCGGATGAGCAGCGGCGTGGGAGCCGATCACCGTTCACTCTGGGAAACGCCGCGACATAATTTTTGATGGAACACGGTTGCCGCGATCCCGTTCCATCCCGATTTCGTTTGTCCGATCACATCTTTGTAAGTGAAACGTCTTACAATTCGTGGCGCCCTACAGCACACGCTGCGATCCTGGAATCATCCGCAGCAATCGCGTTGCGATCCAGCTTGTCGCCATCGTCACCACAAAGGCGATCAGCGCCTTGACGATCGCGGGCCAGCCGAAATCGAACAGCCAATACTGAATCCACAACACGAACGCGTAATGCACCAGGAAGATGCCATAGGCGTCGTTCTGCATCGGATCGAGAATGCTCCAGCCCTCGCGTTTGAGGCGCATGAAGAAGGCGAGGATGGTGAACATCATTCCCGCGCTGAAGATCACGAACAGGACGCTGTAGCTGGCCTCGTACCACATCGGCAGCGTGTCGGGATTGTCGAGGATTCCGCGCTTGATGTAGATCAGGCCCCATAACCCTGCGTAGGGGATCAGGGTGACGATGCCCCAGCCCACCCAACTCGAATTGGCGAGACGTCCTTCGGCGGCGAGCACGCCTTCGCTGAAACGGCCGGCGCCGATGCCGGCACCGATAAAGAAATACAGTGCGTAGAGCAGGACGCGGCTCGCCTGCACCGAGAACGGGCCCCACTCGAACCAGTAACTCGGACCGAAGATCAGCCGCATCGGCACGTAGGCGATGCCCGTCACGAGGACAAGGACGAGGAAGAAGATCGCAGGGTGCTTGAAGCCGCGCACCGAGAGGCGGTTGATCCAGAACAGCGAGTTCGAGCTGATACGAAACAGCGCGCCGGCGGCGAGATCGAACAGCAACAGCACCCAGACGAACCACACCGGGCCGCTCGGCCATGGCCCGTCGGTGACCATGTTCCACCAGAAGGCGCTGAAGCGTAGGTCCGGATGCTCGCGCAATGCCAGTGCGTAGTAGGCAATCGGGATCACCGTGAGCGCGGCGATGACGAACGGCAGTCCAAGCCGCAGCAGCCGGTCGAATGCGAAGACGCCGGGCACGCGGCGGGCGAGGCTCGGCCACACGAACAGGCCCGACAGAAAGAAGAACATCGCCATGAAGAAACTGTCGGTGGCGAGCACGACCATGTCGAAGCCGATCCACGACTTGGGATCGGTGTGTCCGAAATAGGTATACGGAATCACGGCGTGGTGGATGACGACCACCACGGTGAGGAATGTCCGCGCGCGATCGAGCGCCAGGTTGCGGCCGTGCGCCTTGGGTGCGATCTCGGAGGCGACTTCAGGCGCCGGATGGGCAATCGATTTCATGCGGCCTCTTGCGCAGCGCGGCGGGGTGTTTCGCGACCGCCCCTGACAGCCACGGGAACCATGTTTCAGGGCGGGTGTTATCGCATGAGAATCCTGGAGAGCAACAGATGAGTATTCTCAAGTGGGCCCTGATCTTTCTCGTGGTCTCGATCGTTGCCGGATTGCTGGGTTTCACCGGCGTCTCCGCGGCATCCGCCGATATCGCGCGCGTGCTGTTCTACATCTTCGTTGTGATCTTCCTGGTGCTGCTGATTCTGGGATTGACGATCTTTCGCGCATAGCCGGCGGTCCCTTCGTGGGATCGCCCCGGCCAGAATGTTCGATGTCATCCGGCCCCGGGGAGAGCATCTCCGGGGCCGTTCTTTGGTGAAGGGAAATGCTGTGCCGGCGTCGGTCGAGGCGATCAGGCCGCCGGCAGTTCCTCGATGGTGACCTTGTCGGGATAGAACGCCAGATGGCCGGCGATCTCGGCCATCGCGGGGTAGGGCGTCTCGTAGCTCCAGATGGCGTTGTCGAGGATCGTCGCATCGGTCCGGATGCTGAAGTAGCTGGCGTCGCCCTTGTAGGGGCAATGCGTCACCCGGTCGGTCCGCACCAGCCGCGCGGCGTCGGCATCGGCGCGCGGGATATAATAGACCGCCGGATAGGTCGCCTCCCGCAACGTCAGCGCGCGGGCGGTATCGGCGATCACCACGCCGCCGGCCGAGACGCGGATGCGCTTGGCGGCGGGCTCAATGGTGATGGGATGGTCGGGACCGGGAAGTTTCATCGGCAACCTCATGAGGCGTGGCCCCGATGCCGCAGGCGATCAGGCGCGCTATTGACGGTGAATCGGATATAGTCACCCCAACACGCCGGAAACAGGGCCGCGTCAGGTCGCGGATCGCCGTCCGGCTGCCTGGAGAAGTGTGATGCCTATGGACGCCCGCGATATCGAATCCATGATCAAGGCTGCGATACCCGACGCCGAGGTGACGATCCGGGATCTCGCCGGCGACGGCGACCATTACGCCGCGACGGTGATCTCGGAATCGTTCCGGGGCAAGTCGCGGGTGCAGCAGCACCAGATCGTTTACAAGTCGCTGCAAGGACAGATGGGCGGCGTGCTCCACGCGCTGGCGCTCCAGACCGGCGTGCCGGACTGATCGTGTCCGACAGACCGGTGAGGGCGGGGAGCGGCGCATGACGCAGGCGGGACAACGCGGGAGCTTGCTGCGCGAGCGCAACCCGAAGCAGCATCACCGCGTCACCTTCGTCGAACTGTTTTTCGACCTCGTCTTCGTCTTTGCGGTCACCCAGATATCGCACACGCTGCTGGCGCATTTCTCGCCGCTCGGCGTGGCGCAGGTCGGCATCCTGATGCTGGCGGTGTGGTGGGTCTGGGTCTTCATGTCCTGGGTCACCAACTGGCTTGATCCGGAGCGGACGCCGGTTCGCGTCATGCTGTTCGTGATGATGGTCGCCGGGCTATTGCTGTCGACGTCGATCCCGAAAGCGTTCGATAGCCGCGGCCTGATCTTCGCGCTGGCCTATGTCGCGATGCAGGTCGGCCGCTCGGTCTTCGTCATCTTCGCGGTGCCGAAATCGGAGACCGGCCATCGCTGCAATTTCCTGCGCATCGCGATCTGGATGTCGGTGAGCGGCGTGTTCTGGATCGCCGGGGCACTGGCCGATCCCGAGACGCGGCTCTGGCTGTGGCTGATCGCGCTCGCCATCGAATATTCCGGCCCGGCGATGCGCTTCCGCACGCCCGGCCTCGGCGCATCCTCGATGCAGGATTGGGAGGTCGAGGGCGGCCACATGGCGGAGCGCTGCGCGCTGTTCATCATCATTGCGCTCGGCGAATCCATCGTGGTGACCGGCGCGACCTTCAGCGAGGCGGCATGGACCTGGACCTCCGCTTTTGCATTCGTGATCGCGCTGCTCGGCTCAATCGCGATGTGGTGGATCTATTTCCACCTCGGCGCGGAAGCCGGATCGCACCGGATTTCCCATGCCGACGAAACCGGACGGATGGCGCGGCTGGCCTACACCTACATTCACCTGTTGATCGTCGTCGGCATCGTGGTCTGCGCCGTCGGCGACGAGATGCTGCTGGCGCATCCGGGCGGCCATGACGGCCATAGCGGCACGAAGGAATTGCTCGCCATGATCGGCGGGCCGCTGATCTATCTCGCCGGTGTCATCCTGTTCAAGCGCACCATCCGCGGTCACCTGCAACTGTCGCATCTGGTCGGCATCGGGCTGTTGATCGTATTGATCCCGTTCGGCGCGATGCTGTCGCCGCTGTGGCTGTCGGCCACGACCACCGCGATCCTGATGCTGGTCGCGGCGTGGGAAGCGATCTCGTTAGGGTCGCCCGAAGCGCCAGCGGAGTCTCACGCTGAGGCCACCAGCGCGTGAACCGAGAACAGGTTGTCGTCGTCGGTCCATGAGGACTGCGGCGTCCAGCCCGTGCTCTTGGCAAGCGTATTGAAGCGATCGAGGCTGTACTTGTAGCTGTTCTCGGTGTGAATGCTTTCACCGGCGCGGAACGAAACGCTCTTGCCGAGGATGCGTACGGTTTGCGCCTTGCGACTGACAAGATGCATCTCGATGCGGTGGCGTTCGTGATTGTAGATCGCGCGATGGGTGAAGGCCGCGAGATCGAAATCGCCGCCGAGTTCACGATCGATGCGCGTCAGTAAGTTGAGATTGAAACGCGCGGTGACGCCGGCCGCGTCGTTATAGGCGGCGTGCAGCACGCGGTCGCTTTTCTCCAGATCGACGCCGATCAGCATCAGTGCGCCGGGTCCGAGAATGTTTCGCGCGCTGCGCAGGAAGGCGCTGGCCTCGTGCGGTTCGAAATTGCCGAGCGTCGAGCCGGGGAAGAAGCCGACCTTGGGCATACCGGCGACAGCTTTGGGCAGTTCGAACGGCGCGGTGAAATCGGCAACCACCGGCGCAACCCGCAACGTCGGAAAGTCGCGTTGCAAAACGCTTGCCTGCGCTTTCAGGAAGTCGCCGGAAATATCCACCGGCACATAGGCGCCGATCCGGCAATGCTGCAACAACAGCCGCACCTTCGTGGTGGCGCCGGCACCGAATTCCACCAGCGCTGCGCCCTCGGGAATAATCGCGGCGATCTCGCTGCTGCGCGCGCTCAGGATGCCGAGTTCGGTGCGCGTCGGATAATATTCCGGCAGCACCGTGATCTGCTCGAACAGTTCGGAGCCTGCGGCGTCGTAGAAATACTTCGGCGATAGCTGCTTGGGCTGCCGGCTCAGGCCATCCAGCACGTCGGCGGCGAAGGCCGAGGTTTGCGGATCGAAACGCTGGGCCTTGGCCAAAGCGGCGGCGTGGACGTTCATGGGGAAACTCCTGGCGTTCGGATGCGGCGGATCAATCGCCGTAGTCGGCAAGGCGCAGTCCGGTGAACTGCCAGCGATGATGCGGATAGAAGAAGTTGCGATAGGTCACGCGGCTGTGGCCTTGCGGCGTCGCCAGCGACGAGCCGCGCAGCACAAGCTGGTTGACCATGAATTTGCCGTTGTATTCGCCCAGCGCGCCCTCGATGGCACGATAGCCGGGATAGGGTGCGTAGGCGCTGCGCGTCCACTGCCAGACGATGCCGTAGGCGTCGTCGAGGAGGCCGGCGCGCGCTGCGACCTCCCATTCCATCTCGGTCGGCAGGTGCTTGCCGCGCCAGCGTGCGAAGGCGTCGGCCTCATAGTAGGAGACATGCATCACCGGCGCGTCGAGATCGAGCGAGCGCAGGCCGCCGAGCGACATGACATGCCATTCGCCATCGACGTTGTGCCAGTGGCCGGGCGCGTCCCATTGCTCGGCGCTGGCCTTGGCGAAGCCGTCCATCAGCCACAGCGTCGGCGTCCGGTAGCCGCCGTCGTCGATAAAGGCGAGCCACTCGCGGTTGGTGACGAGATGCCGCGCCAGCTTCACCGGCCCCACCAGCGCACGGTGCGCGGGCTTCTCGTTGTCGAAGTGAAATGTCTCGGCGGCGTGGCCGATGCTGTGGATGCCTTCCTTGAGTTCACACCACGCTTCGCCGTTGCGGGCAGAGGCGGGCGGTGTCCACGCGGGATCGTAGGCGGGATACAGCGGGTTCTGCGCGAAAGCGTGCAGGATGTCGGTCAGCATCAATTCCTGATGCTGCTGCTCGTGATTGAGCCCGACCTCGACCAGCGGCGCCAGTTGGGCCAGCTTGTCCGGGCCCGCCTCGTTGAAGAACTTCAGCACCGCCGCATCGACGTGACGGCGATAGGCGGTGACCTCCGCAGCGCCGGGGCGGGTGAGATGGCCGCGCTCGCCGCGGGCGTGGCGCGGCCCGGCGCTGACATAATAGGAATTGAACAGGAAGGCGTAATCCGGGTCGAAGGGCCGATAGCCGGGGCAATGCGGCCCGAGCAGGAATTGTTCGAAGAACCAGGTGGTATGGGCGCGGTGCCATTTCGCCGGGCTGGCGTCCGGCATCGACTGCACGACCTGGTCCTCAGGGCTGAGCGGGGCAGCCCGGCGTTCGGTCTCGTTGCGGACCGCGAGATAGGCGTCTGACAGGCGGGCAGCGAGATTTGCCCCGGATGGCGTGAGGCCATTCGAGTGCGCTGAACGGTCGGCTGACAAGCGGTCGGCCGCGGATGTGGATTGCGTCACGGACATCTCCGGTTCAGGGAAAAACGCAACTCTGGCGGATGGGTTCCGAAGAAAAATCTTGTCAGCGGTAAACTTAGGATCGCGGATCGGGATGTTAACCCCCGCCAAAGGGCGAAGATGGCGACCGCGGGAGGGGCAGGCCCGCGCCTGACGCAGCGTTGATCGGTGAACAAGCCCGAAAATCGAGCATTTTTCTTGGGATGCAAAGGCTTTCGGGCTACATATATGAGCAGCAGGTTGGTTCGCGGGCGGTCGCGGACAGCGCCGCAAGAGGATGCAAGATGAGCATTGAGCAGTTTATCGAGAACGAAGTGAAGTCGAACGACGTGGTGCTGTTCATGAAGGGCACCCCGCAATTCCCGCAGTGCGGGTTCTCCGGCCAGGTGGTGCAGATTCTCGACCACATCGGCGTTGGCTACAAGGGCCACAACGTGCTGGAATCGCCTGAGCTGCGCGACGGCATCAAGGTCTATTCAAACTGGCCGACCATTCCGCAGCTCTACGTCAAGGGCGAGTTTGTCGGCGGTTGCGACATCATCCGCGAGATGTTCCAGGCGGGTGAATTGCAGAAGATGTTCGCCGACAAGGGCGTCACCCTCGGCGCTCCGGCCTGACACCGTTCTCGCGACAGATCGGCGCGACACGCTATGACGTCGTCGTCGCCGACATCACGACACTCGATGTCGATGCCATCGTCAATGCGGCGAACAATTCGCTGCTTGGCGGCGGTGGGGTTGACGGTGCGATTCATCGCGCCGCCGGTCCGGATTTGCTCGCCGAATGCCGCCGGTTAGGCGGCTGCGCCACCGGTGACGCCAAGATTACTAAAGGTCATCGGCTGCCGGCCCGCCACGTCATTCATGCGGTGGGGCCGGTCTGGCATGGTGGTGATCGCGGCGAGGACGCAGCACTGGCGTCCTGTTACCGCCGCGCCATAGCGCTTGCGGCCGAGCATGACCTGCGCTCCATCGCCTTTTCCGCCATCTCCACCGGTGTCTACGGCTTTCCCGCCGAGCGGGCGGCGCGGATTGCGGTCGCCACCACGGTCGCGGCCGACGCTGCGGCATCGCGTCTTGAGACTGTCATCTTCTGCTGCTTTTCGGAAACGAGCGCTGAATGGCATCGGCAGGCGCTAAGTGAGATTGCGCCCTCTTGATAAGCTCTCGCCGGCCACGCATTCTTCGGATCGGGACGGAGAGCAAGATCATATGAATGCAAGATCGATGATTGGCCGGGTGGTCGGGGCGGCCCTGCTGTCTTTCGCGGTGTCGAGTGCGGCGCGTGCGGAAGGGACGTTCGACATTCCCGCAGGCGCCAAATTCTCACAAGCGAAGCTCGCGAAGATCGCCGACTTCTTCAACAACGAGATCGCGCAGGGCAAGATCCCCGGCGCTGTGTTGGTGATCCATCAGCACGGCAAGCCGGTCTATACCGGTCTGTTCGGCGTCCGCGACGTGGCGACCAAGCTGCCGATGTCGCTTGATACCATCTTCCGCATCTCCTCGATGACCAAGCCGATCACCAGCGTCGCGGCGATGATGCTGATCGACCAGGGCAAGCTGAAGCTGGACGATCCGGTTTCCAAATACATTCCCTCGTTCGCCAACATGAAGGTCGGCGTCGAGAAGAAAACCCCAGATGGCAAGGCGGCGCTTGAATTGGAGCCGCTGAAGCGGCCGATCACTGTGCTCGACCTGATGCGGCACACCTCCGGTATCACCTATGGGTTCTACGGCGATAGTCTGGTGCGCAAGGCTTATGCCGCCGCCAACATCTTTGACGGCGATCCCGACAATGCCGAATTCGCCGAGCGGATCGCAAAGCTGCCGTTGCAGGAGCAACCGGGGACATTGTGGGATTACGGCCACTCCACCGACATTCTCGGCCGTGTCATCGAAGTGGTGTCAGGCAAATCGCTGTATCACTTCGAGAAGGGGGCATTGCTCGACCCGCTCGGCATGAGCAGCACGGGCTTCTATGTCACCGATCCGGCCAAGCGCGATCTGGTGGCGCAGCCGATGCCGAACGACAGCGATTTCCGCGTCGGCTACAAGCTCGATCCGCTGGTGCCGCGAAAACGCGAAGCCGGCACCGGCGGCATGATCTCGACGCCGCACGATTACGCGCGTTTCGTGCAGATGATCCTCGACGGCGGGTCGTTCGACGGCAAGCAGTATCTCAGCCCGAAAGCGTTCAAGGACATGACCACCGATCACGTCGGTCCCAAGTCCGGCATCGAGCGCGACTGGGCCTATTTCCCCGGCGACGGTTTCGGTTTCGGGCTCGGCTTCGCCGTGCGCACAGATCCCGGCAACGCCAAGCCGCCGCCGCCCGGTGACCTCGGCGAGCTAAAATGGGATGGCGCCAGCGGTTGCTACTTCGTCATCGATCCGAAGCAGGACATGTTCTTCGTGCTGATGGAGCAAACGCCGACCCAGCGTCAGCGCATCCAGCGCACCGTGAAGCAACTGGTGTATGAGGCGCTGGAGAAGTAGCGCGAAGACTTGCCTATCCGTCATTGCGAGCGAAGCGAAGCAATCCAGTTCTTGCTTCGTGGCTTCTGGATTGCTTCGCTTCGCTCGCAATGACGAGGGGATATTCCACGCCAGACACCCGCATAGAGTCGTTCTCGCGGAGGCGGGGACCCATACGCCGTGTCGCTCGTGAGACAGGTAGCGCTTGATACCTTGGTCTCAATTTCCCGTCATGCCCGGGCTTGTCCCGGGCATCCACGTCTTAACGGCGCTTCGGTAAGACAGGAAGACGTGGATGGCCGGAATAAATCCGGCAATGACGAAGGCGCTCTTACTTTGCTTTTACTTCGCCACTATCGCTACTTCTTCTTGCCCTTCGCCGTATTGAGCGCCATCGCCGCGCGGATCAGCGCCTTCAATGCCTTTGCGTTGATCTTGTCGCCTTCGTGAAAATCGATGGCGCGGCGGGTGTTGCCGTCGAGACTGGAATTGAACAATTTCGCCGGATCGTCGAGCGACGCGCCCTTGGCGAAGGTCAGCTTCACGACGGCCTTGTAGGTTTCGCCGGTGCAGATAATGCCGTCGTGCTCCCACACCGGCACGCCGCGCCATTTCCATTCCTCGACGACCTCGGGGTTGGCTTCTCTGATGATGACGCGGATGCGCCCGAGCATCTCGCCGCGCCAGTCACCGAGTTCCTTGATCCGCATATCGATCAGTTGCGAGGGCGATTTTTTCTGCGATCCACTTGTTGCCATGCGTGTCTCATGTCCGGTCGGTGGCGTTGGAAGGGGCGGCATCGTCGGGCGACGGATGCCGCCTTCCGATCCTCAATCCGGCCGCGCCAAGACCTGCTCGAGATTGGCGAAGAATTTCGGCCATCCGAATTTCGCGCCCTGGTAGGCCTGCTGCTGATCCGGCCGGAAACCGATCTGCTCCATGCGAAGATGCGTGCCGGAGGAGGTCGGCGTCAACGTCCAGGTGACGACGGTCTCAAGGCCGAGCGCCTCCCACCGGTAGGACAGCGACTTGTTCGGCTCGATCGCCGTGACCTGACAGTCGACCGTGCCCCATTCCGCCCGCAGCGTGAAGCGATGATCCACAGTCGGCTTGAAGTCGGTTTTCATCAGCCACTCATCGATCAGGTGCGGCTGCGTCAGCGCGCGCCAGACTTTCTCCGGTGGATGCGGCATGTCGCGTTCGACGACGACGGCGAGCGTTTCGGCTGCGAGAGTGTTCATTGGTCCATCCTTTTCAGTACGTCTTCGAGTTTGTCGAACCGGCTGTTCCAGAAGCCGGTCATCTGGCTGGTCCAGTCGACCAGCGGTGCGAGCGCGCGAACCTGCGCGCTGTAGTGGGTCTGGCGGCCTTCGTGGCGGTCGCGCACCAGCCCGGCCTGCTTGAGCACGCCGAGGTGTTTCGAGACGGCGGGCTGTGAGATGCCGGCGCGCGCGGTGAGAGCGCCGACCGTCAATTCGCCGTCGCGGCACAGCCGCTCGAAGATCGCGCGACGGCTTGGATCGGCGAGAGACCTGAATAATTGGTCAGGGGTGGAAGGGTTCATGATTCATAACTCATTGGCTATGGGTTTATTCATAACCGTTGAGTTATGCATGAGTCAAGCGGCAAGACCCGAAAAAGAAGAGGCGCAGAAATTAAGTACCGCGCAGGATCTCGCGCACGAGTGCGATGGTGTCGTCGATCATCGCGGCAGAGACGTCGAGATGCGTGCAGGCGCGGATGCGGCCGTCCATCATCGCGAGCAACACGCCGCGTTCGCGCAGCGCAGTCACGAGTTTGTCGCTGGGCAGTCCCGCACCGGAAGATTCGAAAAACACCAGATTGGTTTGCGGCTCCTGCACGCTCACTCCGGCGATCTGCGACAGGCCGCGCGCCAGCGCCTTCGCATGGGCATGATCGTCTGCGAGGCGATCCACGTGATGGTCGAGCGCATGAATGCAGGCCGCCGCGCAGACGCCGGCCTGCCGCATCGCACCGCCGAGCCGTTGCTTCCAGCGCCATACCTGATCGATGAAGTCGCGCGATCCAGCCATCGCCGCACCAATCGGCGCGCCGAGACCTTTGCTGAAATCGATCCACGCCGAATCCCAGGCCGCCGTCATGTCGCGCGCGGAAATGCCGGTGGCGACGCAGGCATTCATCAGCCGCGCGCCGTCCATGTGGGTGGCGATGCCGTGTTGTTTCGCCAGCGCTGCGATGTCTGCAAGCGTCTCGCGCGGCCAGATGGTGCCGCCGCCGATGTTGGCGGTCTGCTCGGCGCTGATGAGGGTTTGCGGCGGCTGGTAACGCGTCGGCGGGCGCAGCGCGGTGCGGAGCGTATCGAGCGTAAACTGTCCGTCGCGACCGTCGAGCGGCATGATCTGAAAGCCGCCGAGCGCGGCGTGGGCGCCACCTTCGCGCGCGATCAGATGTGCGGTGCGCTCCGCGAGGATTTCGTCGCCGGGGCGGCAATGCGCCAGGGTCGCCGTGACATTGCACATGGTGCCCGACGGCATGAACACCGCCGCTTCCTTGCCGAGCAGATCGGCGACGCGTTCGCACAGCAGGTTGACGGTGGGGTCATCGCCGATCTGTTCGTCGCCGACCTCCGCGCGTGCCATCGCCTCGCGCATCGCCGGCGTCGGTCGCGTCTGCGTATCCGACAGCAGGTTGATGCGGATCGGCGACTGCTTCGGGTCGGTGGGAGAGGGGGCGTAGGGCATTTTCAAACGTCTCGCATCGGAGAGTAGCCGTCACCCTGAGGTGGCGGAGCGCAGCGAAGCCCTCGAAGGGTCTGGAGGGCATCTTCCCGGGCAGTCATCCTTCGAGGCTCGCAAGGGCTCGCACCTCAGGATGACGGCACGCTCGACGCTTACAATAACAAAAAGGCCCCGGCAAAACCGGGGCCTTTCGTATCGCGACAGTCGCGCGGAAATTAGCGCGAATAGAATTCGACGATCAGATGCGGCTCCATCTGCACCGCGAACGGCACGTCGGCCAGTTGCGGAATGCGGATGAAGGTCGCGGTCTGCTTGCCGTGATCGGCTTCGATGAAGTCCGGCACGTCACGCTCGCCGAGCTGGTTGGCTTCGAGCACGATGGCGAGCTGTTTGGAGGCGTCCTTGACCTCGACGACGTCGCCCGGCTTCAGCTTGTAGCTGGAGATGTTGACGCGCTTGCCGTTCACCTTGACGTGGCCGTGGTTGATGAACTGGCGTGCGGCGAACATGGTCGACACGAACTTGGAGCGATACACGACGGTGTCGAGACGGCGCTCGAGCAGGCCGATCAAGTTCTCGCCCGAGTCGCCCTTCATGCGGGTCGCCTCGACGTAGATGGCGTAGAACTGGCGCTCGGAAATGTTGGCGTAGTAGCCCTTCAGCTTCTGCTTGGTGCGGAGCTGGGTGCCGAAGTCGGAGAGCTTGCCCTTGCGGCGCTGGCCGTGCTGGCCGGGGCCGTATTCACGCTTGTTGACCGGGCTCTTCGGGCGGCCCCAGATGTTCTGGCCCATACGGCGGTCGATTTTGTACTTGGCTTCTGCACGCTTTGTCATCGCGTCCTCTGTGAGTTGGTGGTTGAGGAAACGCGCCCTCCTATGCAACAGGGCCAGGCCCCGCTGCCGACAGGTCCGTCCTTAAAGCTTAAGGGGAGGACCACGGGTCGCGAAACGCAACGCGGGCCGAAAACGGCCCGCGAGCAAGCGGTTTCTAGGGGGATCGCGCCGGAATGTCAAATCCGGCCGGGGCGGTTTCGTGGCCCGGTTCCGGCCCGGATCACTTCGCCGGCGAGGCCAATGGCTTGGTCTTGTCCACGACGTAAACCCCGAGCACTTTCAAGTGCTTGCCCTCATGGACCTTGGCATCGTGAACGACACCCGCCGGGATCTGGTAGGAATCCCCGGCCTTGAGCTGCAGCGGCGGTTTGCCGTCGATCAGCAGTTCGGTTTCGCCTTCGAGCACGTAGCCGGTTTCGATTCCGGGGTGGGTGTGGCGTCCGGCCGAGCCGCCGCCGGGAATTTCGGCGATGCCGGTCACGGTGACATAGCCGTCCGGAAATTCGACCTTCTGCAATGGCGTACGCTTGATGCCGCCCTGCTGCGCGACCGCGGCGCCCGCCAGCGCGAACGACATCACACCCAGCCCAAGACACGATCCAAGTACGATTTTCTTGATCATCATTGTTCCTCCCAATGGGACAAGGAGGCTAGCAGCGCGCCGCGAGCGGGAGAAGTCCCGTTGCTGATCGGTGGCGGGCTTAGGCCGCGATCTCGTCGGCGAAGGAATGCACCAGCGCTTCCGCTGCCGGATGTCGCCGCCCTGAGGTGAAGATCAGGCGCGGATCGCCGGCGGGCGGCAGGCTGATGCTGTCGGGACCGAGCAGATTGGAGACACGGCGGGCGATCGCCGGAGCCGGGTCGATCCACTCCACCGGCCAGGGCGCGAGGCGTGCCAGGCGATCCAGCAGCAGCGGGTAGTGGGTGCAGGCCAGCACCACGGTATCGGTGCGGGCTTCGCCCTCAACGAAGCAGGGCGCGATCTCGGCGGCGATGTCGGCATCGCTGACGCTGTCGCCGTTCAGCACGGCCTCGGTCAGCGAGGCGAGGCGGGGCGAGCCGACCAGCGTGACCTCGCAGTCATGGGCGAAATCGCGGATCAGCGCGCGGGTATATTCGCGTTGCACGGTACCCTTGGTGCCGAGCACCGAGACGTGACGGGTTTTCGAGCTTTCGCAAGCCGGCTTGATCGCCGGCACGGTGCCGACGAACGGCACGCTGTAGGCAGCGCGCAGATGGCTCAGCACCAGCGTCGAGGCGGTGTTGCAGGCGATCACCACGAGGTCCGGCGTATGCGTGGCAATCAGGTCGCCGATCAGCGGCACCACGCGGGTGATCAGTTCGGCTTCGGTGTGCTGGCCGTAGGGGAAATAGGCGTCGTCGGCGACGTAGACGTTCCTCGCCTCCGGCCGTGCGCGCACGATCTCGCGCAGCACGGTGAGGCCGCCGAGACCGGAATCGAATACGAGAATGGTGGGACGCTCAGGCACGCGAGAACAATACCCCGATTCCGGTTACCAGTGCGTTGTCATTGCGGCAGTCGTGTGATGGCGCGCCGACGTACGATCCTGCCACCTGAGCCATTCCGGTTTGGGCGGGCGGCATCCCGGTCCGCCGTCTTGTCGTGGCCGTGAAGTCGTGGCTTGGTAACGAAAACGAGCCTTCGACAAGCGCATGATCCGCAATACCGACCGTGGCTGGGGCAGCGTCTCCCGCCTGTTTCACTGGAGCCTTGGCCTCGCCATCATCGGCATGCTGGCCTACGGCTGGTGGATGAATCACATCCCGGCACGGCCGGACCGCTTTTTCCATCGCTCGATCCATGCCGACATCGGCTATGCCGTGCTGCTGCTGATGGTTGCCCGTTTGATCTGGCGTGGGCTCAATCCGGTGCCTGCGCTGCCGCCCGGCACGCCGCTATGGGAGCGGGCGCTGGCCGCCGTCAATCACTGGGCTCTCTACCTGACAACGATCGTCGTCGCGCTGCTCGGCTGGGCGCATTCCGGTGCGCACAAGCCGAACTATGCGGACTGGTTCGGACTGTTCAAGGTGCCGCAATTCACGACCGAAAATCGCGACGCCGCGCGCTTCTTCGAGCACTGGCACATCTGGCTGGCCTATGTGCTGATCGGGTTGGTGGCGCTGCATATCCTCGCCGCGATCTATCATCACGTCATCAAGCGCGACGGCATCGTGGCGCGGATGGTGACGGGCGGCTGAGCACCGGTCGTTTACACGGCCTGCAACGGGCGATGCGCCGTTGCAGGAAGTTCGACAGTGATCGCATCCCCCGCGCGAACGTCGCCATCGGCCAGCACGATGCTCATAATGCCGGCCTTGCGGATCAGGTTGCCGGCGGCGTCGTGGTCGAGCGTCGCGGCCATGAGACCTTGCTGGAAACGGTCGATCTGGACGCAAGGATTACGCAGGCCCGTCACCTCGACGACGGCGCTATTACCGAGATGCAGCCGCGTGCCAGTCGGCAGGCCGAGCAGATCGATGCCGCGCGTGGTGACGTTCTCGCCCATCTCGCCGGGGGCAACGCGAAAACCCTTGCCGCGCAGTTCGTCGAATAGTTCTTCGTGCAGCAGATGCACCTGCCGCAGGTTCGGCTGCGTCGGGTCCTTCGCGACGCGCGAGCGGTGTTTCACCGTCACGCCCAAATGCGCATCGCCGGCAACGCCAAGGCCGGCCAGCAACCGGATTTCCATCGCGTTCGGTTTGCTGAAGTGATGGCCCTTGCTCAGGCTGACGGCGGTGACGATGCTCATCCGGTCAGCTTGCTCCGAACACCCGCTTGAAGATCGTGTCGACGTGCTTGAGGTGATAACCGAGATCGAACTTCTCATCGATCTCGGCGTCGCTCAGGTACTTCCGCACGTCGGCGTCGGCTTTCAGCAGGGTGCGGAAGTCGCCTTCGCCGCGCCACACCGGCATCGCGTTGCGCTGGACCATCTTGTAGGAGTCCTCGCGGCTCGCGCCCTTCTGCGTCAGCGCGATCAGCACGCGCTGCGAGTGAACCAGCCCACCGAGGCGGTCGAGGTTCTTCTGCATGTTGGCGGGATAGACCAAGAGCTTCTCCACCACGCCGGCGAGGCGGTTCAGCGCGAAGTCCAGTGTCACCGTGGCGTCGGGGCCGAACATGCGCTCGGCGGAGGAGTGCGAAATATCGCGCTCATGCCACAGCGCGACGTTCTCCAGCGCCGGCGTCACGTAGGCGCGCACCATGCGTGCGAGGCCGGTGATATTCTCGGTCAGCACCGGGTTGCGCTTGTGCGGCATCGCCGACGACCCCTTCTGGCCCTCGGAGAAGAACTCCTCGGCTTCCAGCACCTCAGTGCGTTGCAGATGGCGAATTTCGATCGCCAGCCGCTCCATCGACGAGGCGATGACGCCGAGCGTTGCGAAGAACATCGCGTGGCGGTCGCGCGGGATCACCTGCGTCGAGATCGGCTCCGGCGTCAGGCCCATCGCCTTGGCGACGTGCTCCTCCACGCGCGGGTCGATCTGCGCGAAAGTGCCGACCGCGCCGGAGATGGCACAGGTGGCGATGTCCTTGCGCGCCGCGATCAGGCGTTCCTTGGCGCGCGAGAACTCGGCATAGGCGTATGCCATCTTGAGGCCGAAGGTGACGGGCTCGGCATGGATGCCGTGCGAGCGGCCGATGGTCGGCGTCATCTTGTGTTCGAAGGCGCGCGCCTTCAGCGCGGCCAGCACCTTGTCGAGATCCTTGAGCAGGATGTCGGCGGCGCGGGTGAGTTGCACGTTGAGGCAGGTGTCGAGCACGTCCGACGAGGTCATGCCCTGATGCACGAAACGCGCCTCGGGGCCGACGATTTCGGCGAGGTGCGTGAGGAAGGCGATGACGTCGTGCTTGGTCTCGCGCTCGATCTCGTCGATGCGCGCGACGTCGAACGTCGCGTCCTTGGCCTTGGCCCAGATCGTCTTGGCGGCGTCCTTCGGGATCACGCCCAGTTCCGCCAGCGCGTCAGCGGCGTGCGCCTCGATCTCGAACCAGATCTTGAAGCGGGTCTGTGGCTCCCAGATGGAGGCCATTTCGGGGCGGGTATAGCGCGGGATCATCGACAACTCATCAGCTTGGGGATTTTGCCCGCGCTGTAGCAGTTTGCGCCCCGTCAGACCACCCTCGGCCGCGCATTTTTGCCCTGAAAACGCGGCGGATCGGCGTTCCGGGCCGTTATGGCAGTCGGCGGGTGACCGCCATGAAGCGGCGGTTCGGGCCGGCGTGGAATTCGTGGGCGTCCACCGTCTCGATCAGCACCGCAAGCGTCTGCGCGCCGTCGCTGGCTTGGTGGTGATAGACTTCGGCGATGCCGTAGGCGGTAACGCAGCGGCGGTTCTTCGGCAGGCGGCTGTCGTCGTTCAGCACCATCGGCGCGCTGTCGTCGATGGTGAGTGTCAGCGTCATGCCGGTGACGATGACGTCGCCATAGGTGCCACGCCCGCCTGCGCCGTAGCACGATGCTTTGCCGAGCGCCTTGTCGCTAATCGTGAGCGTCAGCTTGCGTCCGTCGGGCAGGGTGACGTCCTGCGAAGTCGCCAGCGGCTTCGGGTCCATCTGATAGATGCCGATCTCGTCCAGCTCCATCGACGGCTTGCCAGGAAAGTGCGTGCCGACCTCATGAACGAACAGCGGATCGGTGATCAGCCGCGCCTTACGCATCGCCTCGTTGCGAAGTTTGGGCAAGTCGTGGCCGTCGTCCTCGTTGTTCTTCATCGTGACGGGCGTGCCTTTGACGTAGGCGTCGTGCGCCGTGTCGATCACTTCGATGCGCACGATGTTATCCAGCGAGTCGTAGAGCGTGGTGTATTGCTCGAAAGCGAAGTGATTGCCGCTGGGCGAGAAGCCGATCACGCGGCGTGCAGCAGCATCGCCGGCCATCGCGAACGGCGCGTTGCCGATGGAGGCACTGGCGATAATGAGAGCGATGCGGGCGAAAGCGGAGAGCCGCCGCAAATGAGCGAATGCGTTTTTCATGCCGGCTCTGTCGCGGCGTGCGGAAACAAAGTTCAGATGGATCGATGTTCGCTAATTGGCCGCGCGTACAGTTGGATTGCGTTCACAACCCGCATTTGAAACGAGGTTCTTTCACCTTGAAGCAGAATTGAAACACGCCAGATATTTTCGCCGGACCAACGCGTTCCATGTTTCGTCGTTGCGAGCGAAGCGAAGCAATCCAGTCTCATAAAGCAAGCCTGGATTGCTTTGTCGCTTGCGCTCCTCGCAATGACGGAGAAACGCGATTTTTCGGAAGCGCTCTCGAAGATTGGTTGAAACTCGGCAGATTAACCGAAATTGCAATCTTGAATTGTATCCGATCTCTATTTCGATCATGTGAGGGGCGGTGCTGCTGTCGATGCTTTAAACCGCAACAGCAAGTTTTCCTGTGCAACGGAGAACAAATTGATCGTTTTGCCGAGATGGTTCGCGCGCCGCATCCTAGTCGTTGGGCTGCTTGCAGCGGTTGGCTCGACGGCATCAGCCTCCGATGCCCGCATTTATCTTACGAAGGGCGCAATAGCGATCAGTAAGCTGGATTTCGAGCAAGCTATCGAGGCTTATTCAAAGGGAATTGCCCAGCAGCTAAGCGTCAAGGATCGGGCGGAATTGCTGATGGCGCGCGGTCTGGCGTTCGACCTCGCCAAGAAGCCGGATCGCGCCGAAGCCGACTACACAACCGCAGTTGGACTAGTAGGAGAGTCCAGTCCAGCCGCTTATGAGACTCGCGGTCATTTCTATTTCATTCATGATCGCTGGGACCTTGCTCTCGCCGATTACACCGCCGGAGCCAAACTCTTTCCAAACGACGGCGACTTCCCGAATGGTCAGGGGCTTGCGCTCAGCAATCAAGGCAAATTTGATGAGGCGATCAGCAAGTTCGACGAGGCCGTAAGGCTCGATCCGAAGTCTGGCACTTTCTATCTCGGGCGAGCGGAGGCTTACAATCGTTCGAACCGACCGCAACGCGCTTTAGAAGACTACGGCAAGGCGCTCGCTCAAGGAGGTCTTGTGCAACGTGAGATAACTCGACTCCGAGCGGGGCGCGGTCATGCTCAACTCAGGCTGAAAAACTACGATGCTGCGATCGCGGATTTCAACATCGCACTCGAACGCGCACCGCGCTTTGTCAATGTTCTGAAGTGGCGGGCGTTCTCATATGAGCGGGTTGGTGATACCGGAAACGCGATTCGTGACTACGAGTCTGCTTTAAAACTTAAGCCGTCCGATGACATCGTCGCGAAGCGATTGCAGGAATTGCGGGGGAAGTAGGCTCTCCTACACCATCTCGCCGCGCGCCGTTGCCGCGGCGTGGCGGATGGCGTCGATGTTGGTCTTGTAGCTTGCCTCGGTGCCGCCCTTGAACACGGCCGAGCCGGCGACCAGCGCGTTGGCGCCGGCGGCGGCGAGCTTGCCTGCGACATCCGGCCCGACGCCGCCGTCCACTTCGATATCGATCGGCCGCCCGGCGAGCATCGCGCGCAGGTCCGTCACCTTGTTGATCATCGCCGGAATGAACGCCTGGCCGCCGAAGCCGGGATTGACCGACATCACCAGCACGAGATCGACGAGATCGAGCACGTATTCGATGGCGGACAGCGGCGTCGCCGGATTGAGCGACACGCCGGCCTTCTTGCCCAGCGCGCGGATCGATTGCAGCGAGCGATGCAGATGCGGCCCGGCTTCGGCATGGACCGTGATGTGGTCGCAACCGGCTTTGGCGAAGGCTTCGAGATAAGGGTCGCACGGCGCGATCATCAGATGCGCGTCGAAGATCTTCTTGGTGTAGGGGCGCATCGCCTTGATGACATCCGGGCCATACGAAATGTTCGGTACGAAATGGCCGTCCATCACGTCGAGATGCATCCAGTCGGCGCCGGCCCGATCGACGGCGTGGACTTCTTCGCCGAGGCGGGCGAAATCCGAAGCTAGGATTGAAGGAGCAATCACCAGCGGGCGCGGCGCGAATGGTTGGGACATGATGGCTTCCCGAACTCTCGTGTTGGAATGCGCCCCGGTATCACGCACGGCGTGGCGGGGCAAATCGGGCCGCTGGGTCGGCGCGGCCGAGCGGCAAGGGTTGCCGTGGCGGTGGCGACGGCGGCAGCATTTGCCGGGCGCCGCGCTGGCGTTCGGGTGAATTATCTCGTCTTTACAATGCGATGAGCTGCGGCACGCGGTTTGCTTTCATGTGTGGTCACCGGGTGTTGTGCCGCTGTGGGCGGCCTTGCGTAGGGGATGAACATGCTGGCAGCTCTGGGTGCCGTATCCACGATTTTCGATGCGTTGAAATCGCTCTCGTCGTCGACTTCGTCCTCGGCCTCGTCGCAGGGGACCACGGGTTTCACACAGACCACGGCCTCGTTCTCGACCATGACGACCTCGTCGATGGCCACGACCTTGCCGGTGTCCGGTGGATCGGGTAGCGGCAACCTGTCGCCGGATACCCTGAACGCGCTGTTCGCGGCGCAGGATCAATCCGGCGCGACGTCCTCCGGCAAGAGCAAGGCGGATGCGCTGAGCGATCTGTTCGGGTTGCTCGACGGTGACGGCAACGGCGCGATCAGCAAATCCGAATTCGAGAACGCGCTGGGTGCGGGCGGCACCAATATCGCGGCGGCCGACAACGTCTTCGCTAAGATGGACAAGAATGGCGACGGCTCGGTGAGTTCGGACGAGTTGGCGTCGGCGCTGTCGGGATCGCGGCGAGGTCGCGGCCACCATCGTCACGCCGGCGGCGCGAATGGTGGCGGCAATGCCGACCCGCTGATGCAGGCGCTAAGCGGCGCATCGACGACAACCACCGGCAACAGCGACGGCTCCTCCACGACGACGGTGACCTATGCCGACGGCTCCAAGGTGACGCTGACGAGCCCGCCCAGCAATGCGACGTCGAGCACGGCAAGCTCCTCCTATAACTTCGTCGAGCAGGCGATCCAGCGTCAGGCGCAGGCGATCGCGGCATCGACTGCCGCCGGTGCATCCGCATCGCTCTCGGTGAGCGCCTGATTCATCCGCGAGCGTTGTTGGATCAACGCTCAGTGCGGTAAGCTTCGGCTCTCGATCTCCGCAGCATTTCGCATTTCGGCCGCAATCGGCCGACTATTCATTTTTCGCTAACCATACGCGTCAGTAATCGATCCCACGGCAAAGTATTGCGAGGGATCGATGCGGCATGTTCAAGTATTGATCGTAGTATTTCTACTGACCGGTGCGGATGGCGCGCGTGCCACGGACGCGGTTTCGCCGGCAAACCAGCACGATTTTGCCGCATCATTCCTGCTGCGCGGCGGTTACGACACCAACCCGGAATTTTCCTCCGGAAGCGGCATCGGCGGCAGTGCCTTCGTCGGCACGGAGACCGCGCTGGTGGCCGGCAGCAAATTCGACAACGCGACCGTGGGCGTCGCGGCGGAGGCCGGCACCGTTCACTACGCCAATCCGGAAGCCACGCCGACGCAGCGCGGCAAGGTCATCCTGCGCGGGTCGCTCGGCGACGATCACCTGAAACTGAGTTCGACCACCACCATCGCGGACGTATCGAGTTACAACTTGCGTTCGTCCGATGTCAGCCAGGCGCTGAAGCTGGAGGGGAGGATCGACCGGCTCAAGCTGTTCGTCACCGCGGAAGGCGGGCAGTCCAGCCTCAATCAGACCAACGCGATCTTCCAGGATTTTTTGCCGGCGCCGCACCGTTTCCTGCGCGCATCCATCGTGCCGGGCGTCTCGGTCGTGCATGGCAAGGCGGAAGTCGGCGTCTCGGTCAACCTTTCGGCGCGGCGCTATCACGACGAATTCGACGACTTCGGTTATCGTCGCGACAACGAACGCGTGCAGCCATTCGTGTTCGCGAGGTATGACGGCGAGAGCGTCACGGCGTTCGGCTCGGTGTCGCGGCTCTACGGCAAATGGCATGATGTCGATTTCAGCGACGTCGACCGCTTGCTGTTCGACGCCAACATCAGCTGGCGTGCAAAGTCCTTCAAAATAGATCTTCTGGCGACGCGGCGCGCCTCGGAAGCCACCTTTCCGATTTCGCCGATCACCATCGATACGATCTACTCGGCCAAGGCGTCGTGGACCATCGATCCGAAATGGACGCTTGCGGCCTCGCTCGGCTATGCCGACACCGAGTATCCGGATTCGCCGTTCGTTGCGCGCACGCTGACATATGGACTTGGTATCACGCGCGATCTCGGTGATGATCTGACGCTCGGCATCGATCTGACGCGCGCGCGGGGGACGTTGATTTCCGGTGCGCGAGCCGATGCGCTGATCGTGATGTCGTCGTTGACCAAAAAATTCGGAGCGCCTGCCAAGACCGCGCCGCCGCTTCATGCGTTGAAACTCGCAACGGCGCAATAGCGCGGTCATGCGGGCGGGGAAATCCCCGTCCGCAATCGCATCGTTCAGTAGCAGCCGCAGCCGCCGTGTCCGCCGCCGAGCAGCCCGCCCAGCAGGTTGCCTTTGCCGAGCACGGCGCCCAGCACGCCGTTCTTGCTGGTCGCGACCGAGACGTTGGTGACGAGCGCGCTGCGCCCGTTGATCAACCCGAGCACGCCGCCGTGTCCGGACAGGACATTGGCGCCGATCGCAATGCCCTGACCGCCGCGGCCATGTCCGCCGCCGGCCAAAGCCGGAGCGCTGGCAAGTGCGGAAGCGAGAGCGGCGAGAACCAGAATTTTCTTCATGACGTTTCTCCACTGTTTTGATGCGTGCTCATCAGCGAGCACGGGAGAAGCATCCGCTGGCAACAGCGCGCCCGCAATCTATACTGGAAACTAACCTTAAGTTGAGCGCGGATTTGTGTGATAATACTTATATATTCTTATGCGTGTACAACACGAGCTTCGCACAAATACTGAGGGCATTTGAATTCACACGGGACGTCAGCTACGGATTTTTCGCTCGAAAGGTCTCGGGATTCTTGCGGCGAAATCGTGTTCGCTCTGTCGGCGGCGTGGTGACCGCGGTGAGACCGCATGTTGTCGATTGGTGGTGCAGATAATCCGGTCGCGCGTCACTTCCGGCTGTCGATCTCATGGAATGGATAACGGTCGCGAATGTCGTGGTTGAAGAATCCGCCGCGCGAGTCGGCCTGTGTGAATGCGTTGTAAACGCGTTGCGACACGCCGTCATAGATGTAGCGGCGACCGTTGACGAAGGTGACCGTCAGACGATGCGAGGAGATGTCGTAGTCGATATCGCGGATCGCCGTTGAAGGCATGATGCGCTCCGAGCTGGTTCGGTGCGACAACGCGTCAGGACATGGTTCGTTGCGCCGAACCGACTTGCGAAACGACGATTGCGTGCTCGGTCCGAAACGAATTCGGCCTCAGCCTTTGCCGAAGCGATCCTTCCACGCCGGTAGCGCGCCGGGGAAGGGCAGGGCGGTTGCCTCGTAGACGCCGCGGGCGATGGCGCGGGCGACGGTGTTGGCGGCAACGGTGCCGAGTTCGGTGAGGCCGTAGAGCGGATCGATCGGCTTCGCGCCGGTGGCAGCGGCGAACACCAGATCGCCGTCGAGCGGCGCGTGCACGGGATAGATCGCGCGGGCGAAACCGGTCTGCGCCGACATCGCGAGCCGCTGCGCCTGCGCCTTGGTGAGGAGCGCGTCGGTGACCACCGCGACCAGCGTTGTGTTCTCGATGGCCGTTGCGGCCGTGGCACCTTTCACCCGCATCGTGCGCATGTCGTCGGTGAAGGTCGCGGGCATGGCATGGCCGCCGAATTCATTGCCGATTTCATAAGGTGCCGACCAGAACCACGGGCCGTCGCCGACGGTGACGCTACCGACCGCGTTGACCACGGCGAGCGCAGCGACACGAATGCCGTTCGGCAACTCGGCCGAGGCCGAGCCGAGCCCGCCCTTGAAGTTCGCCGTGGTTGCGCCGAAGCCCGCGCCGACGGTGCCGAGTGCGAAGTCATCGCTGGCAGCGCTTGCGGCCGCATAGCCAAGGTCGCGATAGGGCGAGAAGCGGCCCCACTTCTTGTTGCCGCCGTTGAGGAGGTCGAACACGATGGCGCCGGGCACGATGGGGATCACCGCGTCGGCGATGGCGAAGCCGCGGCCCCGCTCGGCGAGCCAGCCCTGCATCCCGCCGGCCGCATCGAGTCCGAAGGCGGAACCGCCGGCGAGCGCAATGCCGTCGATGCCGTCTACGGTGTTGACCGGATCGAGCAGGGCGCTGTCGCGGGTGCCGGGGCCGCCGCCGCGAATGTCCAGCGAGGCGACTGCCGGCTTGTCGAACAGGATGGCGGTAACGCCGGAGGCCAGAGCCGCGTCATGCGCGTGGCCGACGCGCACGCCGGCGATATCGGTGAGAAGGTTTTTCATCCTGCGGCGTCCTTCGTGTGCTTCGTTCGGCGGCGTTGGTGAATCAACGCCTGATTCCAGCATCGATGTTTTCGGCAAGGATGGATTGCTCGGTCAAGTCCGACAATGCCGCACCGGTTGAGAGCGTTGATGACGCCGTGATCGCAACTCGCACAATAAGGCTGCAAGGCCTCGCATCCGTATTTCGAACGCGCTCACGCGGGTTGTCTTCGCGCAGTCCATCGAATAGGCTATGCGAATGATGTTCATGTCCACCTTCTTCCCGCTGATCTGACCGGCCCGTTTTCGTGCCGGCGCGTATGCGTCGATCAGTATGATTGGCCCTGTGAACGCAGCGGCCCCTGAAGAATGGACAAAAAATGCCTGCGACTGAACACATCAACCCGAGCGCGGCTCAGGTCGAACACTTCATTGATGCCGGTTTCGTCAAACTCGAAGACGCCTTTTCCGCCGATCTGGCGCAAAGGTGCCGCGACGAATTATGGACGGACATCGGGCTTTCGCCCGACAGGCCGGACGACTGGACGCAGCCGGTCATTCGCGTGGGATTCAAGACCTCGTCGCCGTTCATTGAAGCCGCGAACACGCCGCGGCTGCGTGGCGCCTATGATGGACTGGTCGGTCCCGGACGCTGGCAGGCGCCGCGTGGCCTCGGGACCTTTCCGATCCGCTTTCCATCGCCGGCGTTTCCGGGCGACGATGGCTGGCACGTCGACATGAGTTTCGGAACTGAAAATCCGGATTTCATGGAATGGCGTGCGAACGTGAAAAGCAGCGGACGCGCATTGTTGATGCTTTTCCTATTGTCGGATGTCGGGCCTGACGATGCGCCGACGCGGATCCGCAAGGGCTCTCATGCGGCGATCGCGCGACGGTTGCTGTCGCACGGCGACGCGGGCCTGACGCTCCGGGAGCTTTCCGCCGATGGCTTTGCGTCCACGGAAGGTTGCGAAGTCGTCCTTGCGACGGGAAGGGCAGGCACCGTCTATCTGTGCCATCCCTTCATCGTGCACGCCGCACAACAACACCGGGGAACGCAGCCGCGCTTCATCGCGCAGCCGCCGTTGTTGCCGACCGGCGAATTCGACCCGAGATTGCCGCCATCGCCGGTTCAGCTCGCAATCCGGAAGGCATGTCGGCTTCGCCAGTGAGGTGGTGATGTCGGGGCAAGGCGGGTGACTGCACCGCGTTGACAATGACATGGATGACCGGGACCTTCGTTTGCGGCGATGCCGTGCTGCGGGGCTGTCCCGGCCATGACAGACGGCGACCCCAGCGCCCGAAAGGGCGTCTGTAGCCGGTCACTTCATTATAACATTTGCGAGAGTGCCCGCGGAAACGGGGGTGGAAGTCTCGGAATTGGACCGGCGCGCCCTTGCATCCCGCTGCGTCGCCGGTGCAATTAGCCTCATCATGATCCATGACGTCACCTTGCCCGCGGCGCTGATCGCCGGCCTCATCAGTTTTCTGTCGCCTTGCGTGCTGCCGCTGGTGCCGCCGTACCTGGTCTATCTCACCGGCGCGACCATCGAGCAGGTCGCCGACGACGAGACGCCGGAGACTTCCAAGCGCGGCATCATGTTGTCGGCGCTGCTGTTCGTGCTCGGCTTCTCGACGGTCTTCGTGGCGCTCGGCGCCAGCGCCAGCCTGATCGGCGGATTGATCCGCGCGTGGTCGGCGCAACTCTCGATCATCGCCGGCATCGTCATCATCCTTATGGGGTTGCATTTCCTCGGGCTGACTCGGATCGGCCTGTTGATGCGCGAAGGGCGGCTGTCGATGTCGAAGCCGGTCGGTCTGTGGGGCGCCTACATCATGGGTCTGGCGTTTGCCTTCGGCTGGACGCCGTGTATCGGCCCGATCCTCGCCGCGATCCTGTCGGTGGCCGCCGCCGAAGCCACGGTGACGAAAGGCGCGGGGCTGCTCGCGGTCTATTCCGCCGGGCTCGGCATTCCGTTCCTGCTGGCGGCGCTGATGATCGAGCAGTTCTCCAGTGTCTTCGCGCGCATGAAGCGGCACCTCCACAAGGTGGAAAAGGTGATGGGCGTGCTCATGGTGGTCACCGGCGTCGCGTTTCTCACCGGTTCGATCAACTGGCTGAGCATCTGGCTGCTCGAGACCTTCCCGGCGCTGGCGAACTTCGGGTGATGCGGAGCAATTAGTATTGTCGTCCCTGCGAAGGCAGGGACCCATACGCTGTTTCGTTAGAAATGCGAAAGGCGGTCGCGACCGTGATGCAAAGTCATTCTTGCATCTTTGGCGCAGGGGGTCTGGGTCCCCGCCTGCGCGGGGACGATTTTGATATTTCACCCGCGCGCGAGATCGAGCAGGCGGTCGCTCTGTTGGCGCGGCGGGCGGGTGCGGCCTGCGCCGCGTCGGCTGCGATAAGTCATGATTGCGACCGTGATCCAGGCTGCGTGAAACGCGACACCGGCGAGTACCACGACCTGACCCGGAATCGGCCCGATCGCCGCGCGCGTCCAGACCTCTTGCAGCGAGGCGACCGGCGCGGGATGGATCAATAGCTTGC
>JAFKKM010000021.1 GCA_017305555.1 Hyphomicrobiales bacterium
ATCCCGTAAAGACGTGGATGCCCGGGACGAGCCCGGGCATGACGGCGGATAGCGTAACCAACACCAGTTCTTTCGTCATTGCGAGGAGCGTTAGCGACGAAGCAATCCAGTTCTTGCTTCGTCGCTTCCTGGATTGCTTCGCTTCGCTCGCAATGACGGCAATGGTCCTACACCGGAATCCGCACGGTGGCGCGGAGGCCGCCCATCGGGCTGTCGCCGAGGGTGACGTCGCCGCCATGCGAGCGTGCGATGTCGCGGGTGATGGCGAGGCCGAGGCCGCTGCCGCCCTGATCCTGATTGCGGGCATCGTCGAGCCGCAGGAACGGCTTGAATACTTCCTCCCGCATGTTCTGCGGAATGCCGGGGCCATCGTCATCTACGGTAATCGTGAGCCAGCGATGGTCGCGATGGCCCGAAATCGCAATCGCCTTCGCATAGCGCGACGCGTTGGACACGAGATTGCCGAGGCAGCGCTTGAACGCGGCCTGCTTCACCGTCACCACCGGCAATCCTTGGAACGCCACCGTCGCGGCGTGGCCGTTGCGCTCAGCATCGCCACGCAATTCCTCCAAGGTCGCGGAAATGTCGGTGGGCTGCGCCCGCTCGTCGCCGTCGCCGCGTGCAAAGGCGAGATAGGCTTCCAGCATCCCTGACATCTCGTCGACGTCCTTGCGCATTCCCTCCAACTCGGGATTGTCGCCGATCAATTCGAGTTCGAGCTTGAAGCGCGTCAGGATGGTGCGCAGGTCGTGGCTGACGCCGGCCAGCATCGCGGTGCGCTGCTCCATCGCGCGCTCGATGCGGGTTTTCATTTCGATGAAGGCGTGCGCCGCGCGCCGCACCTCGAGCGCGCCGCGCGGGCGGAAATTCGGCGCTTCGCGGCCCTTGCCGAAACTCTCGGCGGCATCCGCCAGCCGCACAATGGGCCTGATCTGATTCCGTAAAAACAGTACGGCGACGATCAACAACACTGACGAGGTGCTGAACATCCAGAGGAAGAAAATTTCAGAGTTCGACGCGTAGGCGGCGCTGCGTTGCGCGAACACCCGCATCACCGAGTCGTCGAGCTGGATACGGATTTCCACGAGCGAGGAGCGCCCGACGGTGTCGATCCAGAACGGCCGCGAAATCTGCCGCCCGATCTGCGCCGACAGCGATTGATCGAGCAACGAGAAGAACGGCTTCGGCCCCGGCTGCGGCATGTCGCCGGGCGGCAGGAAATCGACAACAAGCCCGAGCCGCTGCTGCGCGACTCGCCGCAGCAACGTGTGATCGTTGTCTTGCGGATAGCCCTTGTAGATATCGATCAGCGCGGCGATGTCCTGCACCACGGTGGCCGACAGCCGCCGCGTTACCGTGTTCCAGTGCCGCTCCATGAACACAAAGGCGACCACCGATTGCAGCACCACCATCGGCACGATCATGATCAAGAGCGCGCGGGCATAAAGGCCCTTCGGCATCCAGCCCTTGAACGAGTTGCCGAGCCGAGCATTAAACGTAGAGATGCGCTGCGCGGCGCTGCGGATCAGCGTCAGGCCGGCATCGAGCGTGCTCATCGGGCAAAACTCATCAGGCAAGACTCACGGCGAAGCGACCAGACGATAGCCAACGCCGCGTACCGCTTGCAGGAACAACGGATTGGCCGGGTCGCGCTCGATCTTGCGCCGCAGCCGGTTGATCTGCACATCGACCGCGCGTTCGTTGACAGTACCGCCCGGCCCGGTGAGATCGCTGCGCGCCACCGTTTCGCCCGGGATCGCGGCGAGGATGCGCAGCATTTCGCGCTCGCGGTCGGTCAGGTGGACGACAGTCTCGCCTTCGCGCAGTTCGCCGCGGTCGAGATAATAGACAAACGGGCCGAACCGCACCGATTCCACTTTCGCCACCGGCGCGGGCGTGGCGCGCTTGAGGATGTTGCCGATCCGCAGCAGTAGTTCGCGCGGCTCGAAAGGCTTCGCGACATAATCGTCGGCGCCGAGTTGCAAGCCTTCGATACGGCTCTCGGCCTCATGTCGCGCGGTCAGCATCACGATCGGAACGGTGGACGTGGTGCGGATAAAGCGCGCCAGTTCGAAACCGGTTTCGCCCGGCATCATCACGTCGAGGATCAACAGGTCGAAATGCAAGCCCTGCAATTTGGCGCGCGCGTCAGCAGCACTCATCGCCGTGGTGACGCGATAGCCTTCGCCGGCGAGAAAACGCGACAGAAGATCACGAATACGGCGGTCGTCATCGACCAGCAGCAGATGCGGGGCATCGTCGGCGGGTTGGATCGGCGGTCGTGCCATAAGTGAAACCGTTGTCATTGGTCCCGCGTCTCGGGACGATGGTGATCCAGCAGACTCTCAAGCACCTTGTCCGATTCCTCCCGGTCGATCATGCCGCGCAGGAACTGACTGACGGCGGCCGCGTCCGACGCACTCAGGCCGCGCATCGCCCGCGTGATGCGGTCGGTCTGCAATCCCGCCAGCCTGGCGATCAGCGTCTCGCCCTTGGCGGTGGCAAACAACAGACGTTGCCGCCGATCCTGATCGCCGGCCCGCTGCACGATATACCCTTCCTCCAGCAATTGCTTGAGAACCCGGCCGAGCGACTGCTTGGTAATCCGAAGTACCCCGAGGAGATCGGCGACAGTGAGGCCGGGGTAGCGGTGCACGAAGTGCACGACGCGGTGATGGGCACGGCCGAAGCCGAACGCTTCCAACACATGATCAGCGTCGCCGACAAAATCGCGATAGGCGAAAAACAGCAACTCGATGATGTCCCAGCGCAGCGGTGGCCCTCCGCCCGCCGGCGCGGCATCGTCGTCCGGCCGGGCATCCCCGGTCGCGGTCGCTTCGGCCTTCGCAAAATTTATGTCAGCCATATTGACGTATCTTGGTCTCAATGTTACAAAAAGGACGATGGGGACGAAATATTAGATCGTTTTTACCCCATTCCTGGTTCTAAGTTTGCGCAGCCCTTGGTCGCGCCACGCTGACACCAGGCATACAATTTCTGTATCCACCGATTGTCGGCCGACGGCCCGGCAAACATACTGGAGTTCGCCCGTTCCGCAAAAGTTGAAAGCCGCTTGGCAGATGGAATGGGCATAAAGTTGACGATAATCCGACCACGCGCCTTGGCGCACGTCGCTAGATCCGGGAGATGATCCATGGGAGTTTCGTTCGATAAGGCCGATGGCTCGCTCTGGTTGAAGTTCGACGTTCAGCCGAAGGCCGATCTGACATCCGACGCGGACCGCACTGCCAAGCTCAAGGACCCGGGCTTCGGCCGGGTGTTCACCGATCACATGGCGATCGTCCGCTACAGCGCGGACAAGGGCTGGCACAACGCGCGCGTCGAATCCCGCGCCAACTTCCCGCTCGATCCGGCGACCGCCGTTCTGCACTACGCGCAGGAAATCTTCGAAGGGCTGAAGGCCTACCGGCGCGACGACGGCGGCATCAACCTGTTCCGCCCCGATGCCAACGCCAAACGCTTCCGCAACTCGGCCGACCGCATGGCGATGGCGCCAGTGCCGGAGGCGGTGTTCATCGAGGCGGTCGAGCAGCTCGTCCACATCGACCACAAATGGATTCCCGGCGGCGAAGGCAGCCTCTACATCCGCCCCTTCATGATCGCCAACGAGATATTCCTCGGGGTCAAGCCGTCGGCAGAATACATCTTCGCGGTGATCGCCTCCCCGGTCGGCTCCTATTTCAAGGGTGGCCCCGCGCCGGTCTCGATCTGGGTGTCAGAGAATTACACGCGCGCTGCTGTCGGCGGCACCGGCGCCGTCAAGTGCGGCGGCAACTACGCGGCATCCCTGCGCGCGCAGGCCGAAGCCATCGATCACGGCTGCGATCAGGTGGTGTTCCTTGATGCGGTCGAGCATCGTTACATCGAGGAACTCGGCGGCATGAACGTGTTCTTCGTGTTCGACGACGGCTCGCTGCTGACGCCGCCGCTCGGCACCATCCTGCCCGGCATCACCCGCGACTCGATCATCGCGCTGGCGAAGGAAGCCGGCACCACGGTGCGCGAGGAGGCCTATTCGATCGACCAGTGGCGCGCCGATGCCGCCAGCGGCAAGCTCAAGGAAGCCTTCGCCTGCGGCACCGCGGCGGTGATCTCGCCGATTGGCAAGGTGTGCTCGGCGAAGGGCGACTTCACCATCAACGGTGGCGCCGCCGGCGAGGTAGCGATGGGGCTGCGCAAGAAGCTGGTCGACATCCAGTACGGCCGCGCCGCCGATACGCATAACTGGATCAAGAAGGTCCTGTAGCTGGCGGCGGAGCTATTCCGCCGCCTTCATAACCAACATTCGCATCGCTTCATTCAGCGCGAGACCACCGGTCCCGCGAACGGATCGGTGCGCGCCATGCGAAGCATTCTCGTCAACACGAACCGGAGACATCACATGGGCGTTTCGTTCGACAACATCGACGGCGTGATCTGGTACGACGGCAAACTGGTGCCGTGGCGTGATGCGAACGTCCACATCCTTACCCACGGGCTGCACTACGCAAGTTGCGTGTTCGAAGGCGAGCGCGCCTATGGCGGCGAAGTGTTCCGCAGCACCGCGCACTCCGAGCGGCTGAAAAACTCCGCGCGCATTCTCGATTTCGAGATTCCGTATTCGGTGGCCGAGATCGATGCCGCCAAGAAGCTCGTGCTCGACAGCAACAAGCTGACCGACGCTTACTTTCGCCCGATCGCCTGGCGCGGCTCGGAGATGATGGGCGTGTCGGCGCCGTCCAACACCATCCACCTCGCCATCGCGTGCTGGGCCTGGCCGAGCTACTTCGATCCGGCCGAGCGACTGAAAGGCATCCGCGTCGCGCTTGCCGAATATCGCCGGCCCGATCCGCGTACCATTCCGGCGCTGGCGAAAGCGTCGGGGCTCTACATGATCTGCACCATCTCCAAGCACAAGGCGGAACGCGCTGGCTATGCCGACGCGATGATGCTGGATTGGGAAGGCCGCGTCGCCGAATGCACCGGGGCGAATATCTTCTTCGTCAAGGACGGCCAGTTACACACGCCGATCGCGGATTGCTTCCTCGCCGGCATCACGCGCGCCACCGTGATCGATCTCGCCAAGCGGCGCGGCATCGACGTGATCGAGCGCCGCATCATGCCGGAGGAGTTGGCGAACTTCAGCGAATGTTTCCTCACCGGCTCGGCCGCCGAGGTGACGCCGGTGGCTGAAATCGCGCACTGGCGATTCACGCCCGGCGCCCTCACCGCGCAACTGATGCAGGACTACGCCGCCGAGGTGCAGCCGAAGCAGGCAGCGGCGTAACCGTCATTGCGAGCGCAGTGAAGCAATCCAGAAAGCCACAAAGCAAGAACTGGATTGCTTCGTCGCTATCGCTCCTCGCAATGACGATCCGGCTAGGAAGTTGGCACCAGCCCCAACCGGTCGCGCCGTATCCATCGCCGAATCATCAGGACGGCAACGACAGCGAGCCCTGACGCCAGGCCGACCCAGATGCCGACGCCGCCGTAGCCGAACTTGAACGCGAACAGCAGGCTCAGCGGCATACCGCAGCCCCAATAGCCGAACGCGGCGTAGAGCATCGGCACGCGGGTATCCTGCAAGCCGCGCAACATGCCGGCGCCGACCACCTGGGCGCCGTCGGCGAGCTGGAAGATCGCCGCCCACAGCAGGAACAGCGCCGCCATTTCGGCGACCGGTGCGTTGGCCGGATCGGTGACATCGATAAACGCGCCGATCAGCACCTTTGGAAACGCCATCAGCACAACGCTCATCGTCGCCATGAACACCATCGCCATCGCAAACGCGGTCCAGCCGGCGCGGGTGATGTCATCGCGAAGGCCGGCGCCATGCGCCAGTCCGACGCGTACCGTCGCTGCCTGTCCCAACCCCAGTGGCACCATGAAGGATGCCGCCGCGATCTGAATCGCGATGGAGTGCGCGGCAATCGCCGCCGTGCCGAACTGCCCCATGACGAACACCGCCGCGTTGAACAGCGTGATTTCGAGCGCCATGGTCGCGCCGATCGGCAAGCCGAGCCGCCATAGCATGACGAAGCGCGGCCAATCCGGCCGCCACCAGCGTCCGAACAGATGGAAGCGCCGGAACTGGCGATCCGCCAGCACCACGACGACGAGGCCGACGAACATAAAGGTGTTCGACAGCATGGTCGCGAGCCCGGAGCCGCGCAGCCCCAGGGCCGGCAGGCCGAGATGCCCGAATACCAGCGCCCAGTTGGCGACGATGTTGAACAGGATCGCCGCCACCGTCACCACCATCGCCCAGATCGGCCGCTCCAGCGCGGTGACGAACGAGCGCAAGATGATGAAGCCGAGCGCCGGCAGAAAGCCCCATTGCAGTTCGTGCATGAAGAGATGCGCATCCGCGGCGAGTTGCGGTTCCTGCCCGAGCGCCAGCAATACTTTGTCGGGGTGCCACAGCAGAGCCCACGCCGGAATCGCAACGATGACGGCGGACCACATCCCCTGGCGGAAAGTGCGCCGCACGTCGCGCACGACGCGATGCCCGCGGCCGATCGCTTCCGCCATCATTGGCGAGGTCGCGGTGACGAGGCCGATGGCAAAGATCAGAAGGCCGAAATACAGATTGACGCCGAGCGTCGCGGCGGCGAGCGACGACGGGCCGATACGGCCGACGACGATCACGTCGGTCGTGGTCAGCGCAATCTGCGCGAGATTGGTGAGCACCATCGGCCAGCCAAGCGCCAGGGTCGCCCGGAATTCTCCGAGCCAGGCGTCGCGCGTGAACGCGTTCTGGCGGGCAACGAAAAGCATGGCGATACGATCATCAAGGCGGCAGCGTGGTTGATATGACAGTGCGAAGACAAAGCACGAAAGACAACGAAACCTCCGGCGGCATCGCCGGAGGTTCACATCTGTCGTTCGCTGGATGGGCTTTATTTAGGCGAGCTGCGGCGATTTGGCCAGAGCCCGCCACGCAGGCCCGCCATGCCTGCGGCAAAGCGAGGTCGGATGACCCGCCTCCGCCATTACGACCGAAGCGAAGCAATCCAGTCTTCTTCAAGAGTCTGGATTGCTTCGTCGCTCACGCTCCTCGCAGTGACGAAGGGTGGCTCATAGAATCAAACAACCTCGGCGTCGTCCCCGCGCAGGCGGGGATCCATACGCCGTGTCGCTCATGGTGCTGGTAGTGTTCGCGATCTTTGGCGAACGCTCCCGCCAACCGCACCCGCCAGGGGTTATGGGTCCCCGCCTGCGCGGGGACGACGATCAACGTGTTGCTAGCTCGTCCAAAAAAGCGATGTCTGGTCAAACCTTCACGCAAGCGTCGCAAGTGTGGCGGCGTCGATCCAGAACACTTCGCCTTCAGAATCCTCAGTGTCGAGCCAGAGCATCGGCAGTTCGGGATAGGCCGCTTCCAGTGCCTCGCGACAGCGGCCGATCTCGCACAGAAGGCCGCCATGCGGCGTCAGATGCCACGCGGCTTCGCGCAAAATGCGATGCACGACGTCAAGCCCGTCATCACCGCCGTCGAACGCCATCTTCGGCTCAAAGCGGCATTCGCACGGCAGATCCGCCATGCCCTGCGCGTCGACATAGGGTGGGTTGCTGATGATGAGATCGTAGCGCGCATCACCGAGCGGCGCGAACAGGTCGCCGTTGTGGAGCGCGATGCGATCCTCAAGCCCGTAGTCGGCGACGTTCTTCGCCGCCACTTTCAGCGCGTCCTTCGACAGGTCGACGGCATCGATCCGCGCATTGGGGAAATGCCGGCTCGCCAGAATCGCGAGGCAGCCCGAGCCGGTGCAGAGGTCGAGCACGCTTTCCACCGCGCCGAGATCGTCGATCAACGCGCCGCCGTCCATCTCGTCCGATCCGGAGAAATGCGAGTCGAGCAATTCGCCGATGAACGAGCGCGGCACGATGACGCGCTCGTCGACATAGAACGGCAGGCCGCGCATGTAGATCTTGTTGACGAGATAGGCGGTCGGCTTGCGGGTCGTGACTCGCGCCTCGATCAGGTCGAGCAGCTTCGCACTCTCGGCGGCCGTAACGCGCGCGGACGCAAACACCTCAAGCTGATCGGGATGCAGATGCAGCGTCTCGCAAACGAGAAACGCCGCATCCGCCACCGGATCGGTGGTGCCATGCGCGAACGCGACATCAGCCGCAATGAAGCGGCTCACCGTATAGCGAACGAAGTCGAGCAGCGTCAGCAACTCACCGCGCGCGGGCCGGACGATCTTCGCGGCCCTCGCGGCACCAACCGGCGCAGCTTTCTTTGCCGCAGCACCGGTTTCTTTGGCGCGTGCTTGTTTGGAAAGTGTCTTTTTCGCCATCAGGATTTGGTCCAGCGCGCGGCGGCCGCGTCGTCATGTGCCGCGGCATCGACCCAGTTCGTCCCGGCGGCGCTTTCCTCGCGCTTCCAGAACGGCGCGCGCGTCTTCAAATAGTCCATCAAAAACTCCGCCGCCTCGAACGCGGCCTGCCGATGCGACGATGCGGTGACCACCAGCACGATATTTTCGCCCGGTACGATGCGGCCATAGCGATGGATGACGGTGACGCCGAACAGCGGCCAGCGGGTCAACGCCTCCTCGACATGACGGCTGATCTCGGCCTCGGCCATGCCGGGATAGTGTTCGAGCGTCAGCGCGTCGATGGCATCGCCATCCGCGCCGCCGCGACAGACGCCGCTGAACGACACCACCGCGCCGACATCGGTGCGGCCGGCCGACATCGCGGCAACCTCGCGCGCGGTGTCGAAGTCGGCCTCTTGCAGGCGGATGGTGACGGGAATGGTCATATCACGCGATCACAACGTCGATGTCAGCCGCCGGTCATCGGCGGGAAGAACGCGATCTCGCGCGCGCCGGCAATCATGGTTTCCGGTGGCACATGCGCGTGATCAATGGCGGCGCGAATCACGCGCGGCGTCTCAAAGGCATAGGCGTAGGTTTCACCGCGTCCGGCCAGCCAGCCGATCAGGTCGCCAACCGTGCGCACCTCCGCCGGCGGCTCGACGGTTTCTTCCGCCTTGCCGATGCGTTCACGCACCCATGCAAAATAGACCACCTTCATGAATCGGCCTCGATGAGGTGATGGATGCCGGCGCGGAAATAATCCCAGCCGGTATAAATCGTGAGGATCGCCGACAGCCAAAGCAGCAGCAGCCCAAGCTGGGTGACGAACGGAAACACCCGGTCGCCCGCCTCGCCGGCCAGCAGGAAACCGATCGCCACCAGTTGCGCGGTGGTTTTCCACTTGGCGAGCTTCGTCACCGGTACGCTGACGCGGAGCGCCGCGAGATATTCGCGCAGCCCCGACACCAGGATTTCACGGCAGAGGATGACGATGGCGGCCCATAAGGTCCAGCCGTGGATGATGCCATCCGCCGCCAGCATCAGCAGACAGGAAGCGACCAGCAGCTTGTCGGCAATCGGGTCGAGCATCCGGCCGAGCGCCGATTGCTGGTCCCAGATACGGGCGTAGTAACCGTCGAGGAAATCGGTGATCGCAGCCGCGATGAACACCGCCAGCGCCACCCAGCGCAGCCACAGCGGCCCCTCCAGGATCGACTGCGCGTAGACGCATCCGACCACCACCGGGATCGCCGCGATCCGGGCAAAAGTCAGGATATTCGGGAGTGATAACCCGTTCCGCGCGGAGCCTCTGGTGGTCGTTGTGTCCATCCGTTCTACCAATACCGCCGTTGCGCGAAGGTCAACTATCCCAATGTGAAATTCGCGCCGATTGCCACGTCAGTTCGCTTGCGCGTGGAAAAACTCGAAAATCCGGCGGGCGCTCTCGGCGCTGATCCCGGGCACCTTGCCGAGATCGGCCAGCGAGGCCCGCTCGATTTCCTTCAACGTGCCGAAGTGATGCAGCAACGCTCGCTTGCGCGACGGCCCAATGCCGGGAATCTCCTGCAGCCCCGCCTCGCGCAGGTCCTTCTTGCGCAATTTGCGGTGCGAGCCGATCACGAAACGGTGCGCCTCGTCGCGCAGCCGCTGGATGAAATAGAGAACCGGGTCGCGCGGTTCCAGCTTCATCGGCTCGCGGCCGGCCATGAACATGGTTTCGCGGCCGGCATCACGATCCGGCCCCTTCGCCACCGCCATCAATGAGACCTGGGTCAGCCCGAGTTCATCGAATACCGCCTGCGCGGCGTTGAGCTGGCCGCGTCCGCCGTCGATGATGACCAGATCGGGCCACTGCTGCGGCGTGTCGTCGCTGGCCTCCGCGGGCTTTTCCGGATCGGGCCCCTGCGTCAGCAGCCGCTTGAAGCGGCGCTCCAGCACCTCGCGCATCATGGCGTAGTCGTCGCCCGGCGTCAGGCCTTCGGAGCGGATGTTGAACTTGCGGTACTGGTTTTTCAGGAAACCGTCCGGCCCGGCAACAATCATGGCGCCGACCGCGTTGGTGCCTTGAATGTGGCTGTTGTCATAGACCTCGACCCGGTTCGGCACCTTCGGCAGCGCGAGGATGGTCGCGAGCCCCTGCAACAGCCGCGCCTGGGTCGCGGTGTCGGCGAGCTTGCGGCCCAGTGCCTCGCGCGCGTTGGTCAGCGCGTGGGTGACGAGGTCCTTTTTCTCGCCGCGCTGCGGCGTCGTCACCTCGACCTTGAAGCCAGCTTTGACGCTGAGCGCACTGGCCAGCAACTCGCGCTCTTCGATGACATGCGACAGCAGCACCAGTTTCGGCGGCGGCTTGTCGTCATAGAACTGCGCGAGGAACGAGCCCAGCACCTCTTCGCAAGTGAACGACTTCTCGGCGCGCGGGAAATAGGCGCGATTGCCCCAGTTCTGCCCGGTGCGGAAGAAGAACACCTCGATGCAGAAGTAGCCGCCTTCCTGATGCACGGCGAAGACGTCGGCTTCCTCGACGGTGCGCGGATTGATGCCCTGCGTCGACTGGATCGCCGCCAGCGCCGCCAGACGGTCGCGATAGATCGCCGCGCGTTCAAATGCGAGGTCGTCCGACGCCGCCTCCATCGCGCGGGCAAGGTCTTCCTTCACGGTACGGCTGCGGCCGGACAGGAAGTCGGTCGCCTCGCGGACCAGCGCGGTGTAGCCGGGAAAATCGATCTCGCCGGTGCAGGGCGCGGAGCAGCGGCGGATTTGGTACAGCAGGCACGGCCGCGTCCGGCTTTCGAAAAATGAATCGGTGCAGGAGCGCACCAGAAACGCGCGCTGCAAGGCGGTGATGGTGCGGTTGACCGCGCCGACCGAGGCGAACGGCCCGAAATAGCGTCCCGGCCGCGACTGCGCCCCGCGATGCTTTACCATCTGCGGCGCCCAGTGATCGCCGGTGATCAGGATATACGGAAACGACTTGTCGTCGCGCAGCAGCACGTTGAAGCGCGGCCGCAGTTGCTTGATGAGGTTGGCCTCAAGTAGCAACGCCTCGGTTTCGGTGGCGGTGGAGACGATCTCCACCATCACCGTCGCCGCGATCATGCGGGCAATGCGGGCGACGTGACCGGTCGGCCGCGCATAGGAGGACAACCGCTTGCGGACGTTCTTGGCCTTGCCGACGTAGAGCACGTCGTTGGCCGCGTTCAGCATCCGGTAAACGCCGGGCGAGGTCGGCGCGAGACGCACCGCGCGCTCGATTGCCGCACGCCCGATTGCGAATGGCCCTTCCGCCACCGCCTCGGAGCCTTCGTCGATCGATTCCGGAAGCTGTTCCTCGTCATCTTCACCGTTGCCGCCGGCAGCGGTCGCTGGATCGATGTCCTGCGTGGCGGAGTCGAGGCCGGGCGCGGACTGCGCCTCGTCCGGGACGGTTCCCGGCTTCGGCTGCCCTTCGCGGGATTTCGGGTTTTCGGAGGAATCGTTCGCCATGGCTCCAAATTAGGCGCTGCACGCGCGGCCCGCCAGCCACGGCGAAAACCCGCCCGGTAACACTCCGTTAACGACGATCCGGCGCGTGCCGGGCGCGTTAAGAACCGATTAACGCCGGACTCTTGATAAATCTTAGCGAGTTTGTAGCGAATTCCGTAACCGTAACGGGCGCGTTCACCGGCGACACCACGTCGCCGATGCGATCCGGACGGCTGCGGCGAGAGTACCGAGGAGCGTTCGATGATCAGGGCAACGGGGGCAGTCGCCGCAATTTTGGTCGGAACTTGCGCTATGACCATGTCCGCGCAGGCTGCCGACTGGTCCTATGGCTCGCGCGGCCCCTATACGGTCAACCAGCCGCTGAACAGCTATAGCTGGGCCGGCCCCTATCTCGGCGGCAATCTCGGCTACAACTGGGGCTCGGTGTCCAACAATCCGACCCGCCCGTCGGGTTTCATGGGCGGCGTCCAGATCGGCTACAATGTGCAGTCCGGTCCGCTGGTGATCGGCCTTGAGGGCGACTTGCAACTCAACGGCGCGGAAAACCGCTTCGCCGGCTGGAAATTCGAGAACCCGTGGTTCGGCACCATGCGCGGCCGCATCGGCTACGCCATGAACAACATCCTGATCTACGGCACCGGCGGCCTCGCCTTCGGCACCTTGAGCGGCGAGACGGCGACCCAGCGCGAAAGCCACACCGCCGCCGGCTGGACCGTCGGCATCGGCGCCGAATTCGGCCTGACCCAGAACATCAGCGCCAAGATCGAATATCTCTATGTCGATCTGTCCAGCAGCCGCTTCGGCATCACCGGAATGCCCAACGCCTATTCGGCGGGCATGGTGCGCGTCGGCTTGAATTATCGTTTCTGATCGAAGCAAAAAGACTTCGAATTCACGACTCCCGGCCCTTCGCGGCCGGGATTTTTTTGCGCTTACGATAATTCTTTCGTCATTGCGAGGAGCGAAAGCGACGAAGCAATCCAGTCTTTCTGTGTGGCCCTGGATTGCTTCGCTTCGCTCGCAATGACGATGCGAACGACGCCCTACGGCTTCGCGACTTCCAGCCGGAAGCGCCCCGCGCCGCCCTGCCCGAGCGGCTTCTGCAATTCCGGCAGCACCGTCCTGAGTTCGGCGACCAGCGTCCATGGCGGATTGACGATCAGGAGGCCACTCGACACCAACCCCTGCCCGTCGACGGCTGGCGCGACACTGAATTCCAGCCGCAGGCATTTGTCGCCGGCGCCCTTCGCGGCCGCAGCCGCCGCGACCTGTCGTGCCAGCGCATCGGTGGCGCGACGATTTTTCACCGGGTACCACAGCATGTAGATGCCGGTCGGCCACTTCGCAAAACTCTCCGCGAACACCCGCGCCAGCCGCTCGAACTCGTCCGGCTGCTCGAACGGCGGATCGATCAGCACCAAGCCGCGCCGTTCGTTCGGCGGTACGAAAGCGGGCAGCGCGGTCCAGCCGTCGAGATCGACCACCCGCGCCTGTTCGTCCCGCCGCAACGCGTCGATCAACTGCTTACGCGGCGCGGGGGCGACTTCACAGGCCACTATGCGGTCCTGCGGCCGCAGCAACGCGCGCGCGATCAATGGCGAGCCGGGATAGGCTTCCAGCTTGCCCGGCGGATTGAAGGCGCGAACGATATCGAGATAGGGCGTGATCAACCCGCCCGCCTCCTCCGAAAATCGCGCCTGCATCACCCGCGCGATGCCGGTGAGCCATTCGCTGCCACGCGTCGCCTCCTCGCCGGTGAGGTCGTAGCGACCGGCCCCGGCGTGGCTGTCGATGACGCGGAACGCCGCCGGTTTCTCGTGCAGATAGGTCAGGATGCGGACCAGCACGAGATGCTTGACGACATCGGCGAAGTTGCCGGCATGAAAGGCGTGGCGATAATTCATGCCGCACTTGTGACGGCATCGCGCGGCGAAAGCAACTGATCCCGCAAGGGCACGACGGCCTTACAGCGCCGCGATAATCGGTTACAACGGGAGACCATGCGCTTCAGCTTCATTCACGCCGCCGACCTGCACATCGACAGCCCGCTTGCCGGCCTCGGCTTGAAGGACAGGGCGGTGGCGGAACGGTTCGCGCGCGCCGGCCGCCGCGCGGTCGAAACGCTGGTGGCGGAAACCATCGCCAGCGAGGCCGCATTCCTGATCATCGCCGGCGACGTGTTCGACGGCGACTGGAAGGACGTCGGCACCGGGCTGTTCTTCGTTCGCGCCATCGGTGCGCTGCATCGCGCCGGCATTCCGGTCTATATCGTCAAGGGCAACCACGACGCCGAAAGCGTGATATCGCGCGACCTGCCCTATCCCGATACGGTGCACGTCTTCCCCTCGAACAAGGCCGCGACGCTGCAACTCGACGCACACCGCGTCGCATTGCACGGCCGCAGCTTTCCGCATCGGTTGACCGGCGACTTCGTCCAGACCTATCCGGCGCGACGCGACGGCTGGCTCAACATCGGCGTGCTGCACACCTCGCTCGACGGCACGCGCGGCCACGACGGTTATGCGCCCTGCTCGGTCGATGACCTGAAGCGCTTCGGCTACGACTACTGGGCGCTCGGCCACATTCATGCCGCCGAGATCGTCAGCCGCGATCCGTGGATCGTGTTCCCCGGCAATCTTCAGGGCCGCAGCGTGCGCGAGACCGGCGCCAAAGGCGCGATGCGCGTCACTGTCGAAGACGGCCGCATCGTCGAGGTGACGCCGCTGGCGCTCGACGGCGCGCGCTGGGCGCATCTCGAAATCGATGTCGGCGGCATCGATGATGAAGCCGATATCATAGCTCGCATCGACGCCGCACTGATCGCAGCATATAGCGAAGCCGAAACTCGCCCGCTCGCGGCACGGGTAACGCTGCGCGGCGCGACGCCGCTACACAACCGGCTGATCGCACGGCGCGAGCCATTGCAGGACGATCTCCGCGCCGGCGGCTTCCGCATCGCCGAGGATTGCTGGATCGAACAGCTCAAGATCAAAACGAGTCCGCCGCAACGCGGGATAGCGATCTCGCCCGATGCCGAGACGCTCGATATCGACGCCATGCTGCGCGAGGCCGCCGCCGATCCAGACTTCGCCGCGACCATAGAGCGGCTGATCAAGGAGATCGAGGACAAGCTGCCGAAAGACCTGCGCGACGAACTGCGCAACGCCGACACGCTCGCCGCACTCGGCGACGACGCCCGCGCGCTTTTGGCCGGAGTGCTGTCGTGAAATTTACTCAGCTTACTCTCGAGCGCTACGGCGCGTTCACCGATCGCGTGCTGACGTTCGATCCCGACGCCGCGCTGCACATCGTCCACGGCGCCAACGAAACCGGCAAGACCTCGGCGCTGTCGGCCATCGGCGACCTGCTGTTCGGTTTCGGCGCGCGCACGGCCTACAACTTCAAGCACGACAACAACGCGCTGCGCATCGGCGGCACGCTGCATCATTCCGATGGCCGCCAACTCGCGATCCGTCGCCGCAAGGGCACCAAGAACACGCTGCTCGACGCATCCGATCAGGCGCTGCCGGACGATACGTTGGCGCCCTGGCTCGGCAACATCGCGCGCGATACTTTCGACCGCGAGTTCGGCCTGACAGCGGAAGCCCTGCGACGCGGTGGCGACGATCTGCTCAAGGCCGGCGGGCGACTCGCGGAAACGCTGGCGGCGAGTTCGGCTGGCTTGAGCGCGCTGACGCAACTCAAGGAGCGCCTGCAAGGCGAGGCCGATGCGCTGTTCACGCCGCGCCGCGCTGGCGGAAAAGCATTCTATGTCGCGGCCGACCGTCGCGAGGAAGCCGACCGCGCCTTGCGCGACAGCATCGTCACCCGCGACGCCTTGCAGCAATCCGAAGACGCGGTGCGCGAAGCCGAAGCGCAACTTGCAACGCTGAACAAGGCCCACGGCGAAAGCGGCAAGGTGCTGGCGCGCTGGCAACGCACCTTGCGGGTCCGCTCGAAGCTGACGCGGCTCGACCAGATCGCCAACGAACAGGCCGCGTTGGCCGACCTGCCCGACGTGGCGCCGACAACGCTCGCCGAATGGCGCGGAGCGCTCTCGACCGAAACTGAAATGGCGCGCGAGTTGGCCAGGCTCGATGCCGCCGATGCCGCGGATACGACCGAAATCGCGGCGCTCGCGATCGACGAGTCGTTGCTTGGAGAGGCCGTCGCCATTGAGGCGATGTACGGCCGCATGGGCGCGATCCGCAAGGATTTCGAGGATCTGCCGCGCCGACGTCATGACCGGGATGCGGCACGGGCCGCGCTTGAGGACAGTGCGCGCAGGCTGACGCTGCCGTCCCACGCCGCGTTGCTGGACAAGCTGCCGGCCGATGCGGCGCTGGCGCTGGCGCGCGACCTGATCGCGCGGCGCACGCAGGCTGAACAGACGATCGCGGACACGGAGGTGCGCCACGCGCGGTTGCAACGCGAGCTTGACGACTTCACCGCCGAACACACCGACGCGCCCACCGTGATAGATCCCGAACAGTTGCGGCAACGCTTCGAGGCGCTGGGCGACATCGCCGCGCAGGCGGACCGACTGCGGCGCGAAACGTCGGCACTGACGCTCGAGACGGATGCGCTCAAAGCCGCCGCCCTTGCGCTCGACCCCGCGCCCGGCGCGCCGGACACCCTGCGCACGCTGGCGCTGCCGGACAATGCGCTGATCAGCCAATTCGCGCGGGATGTGGTGCAGCACGACGACACGGTCAAGCAGCGCGCCGCATCGCTTACCGACCTCGACAATGCGGTTGCCGCGACGAAAACCGAACTCGCGCAGCTCAATGGCCTCGGCGCCATGCCGAGCCACGGCGATCTGGTCGAGACGCGACAACGACGCGACGACAGCTTCGCGGCGTTGCGCGACACACTCGACGGCGACCGCGCGGCGCGCGACCAAAGATTTGCCGA
The DNA here is from genome assembly GCA_017305555.1 of Hyphomicrobiales bacterium. Classification (GTDB taxonomy): domain Bacteria; phylum Pseudomonadota; class Alphaproteobacteria; order Rhizobiales; family Xanthobacteraceae; genus 62-47. The sequence goes on from JAFKKM010000021.1 coordinate 16,725, forward strand.
GGCCGTTCAATTGTCGCACGACATCGACAACATCACCGATCTGTTGCTGAGCGACAGTCAGCGCGCCACCCGCCGCGAGGATGCCGAGCGACGCCTGACGGCACAGTTCAGCGAGCGCGAACGTGTCGCCACCGCATTGGCCGACGCACAGGCGCAACGCGCCGCTATCGACCAAAGCTGGAAGCAAGCCTGGGCGGTGGCCGGGCTCACGCCGCGCGGCCCGGCCGAAATGCAGCGCTGGCGCGACCGCTTCGACGACATCCTGCAACGCCTCGGCAAGCTCGACGCGCAGCGCGCCGGCCTCGCCGCGCTGACCGCGAGTCTCGATGCCGGCAAAGCCGCAACGATTGTGTTTCTCGAAAGCGCCGGCCGAACGCCGGACCGGACCTTGGCGGCCGACATCCTCTATCGCGAAGCCAGGACCCGGCTCGATGAACTGCGCACGGCATGGGCCGACGCTAGAACGCGCGCGGTGAGCCGGCAGCGCATCGAACGCGATCTGCGCGAGGCCGAGGCCACTCGGACGGCGGGGCGGGACGCGCTCGCCGCCTTGATGCAGGTCTGGCCCGGCGCGATGGCTGGCATCGCTCTTGCGGCGACGGCGGCACCGGCCGAGGCCGAAGCAACGCTCGCGGTCTGGCAGAACGTCGCCGTGCCGAAGGCAAGTTTCGAGCGTGAGAGCCGCAGCGTGTCCACCATGGAAGCCGATATCGCCGCGTTCGACCGCGAGGTGGGCGACATGGCTGCGCGGATCGCTCCGCATCTCAAAGCCGACACGACACTGGAAACGCTGACGCGCTTGTGGCGCCAACTCGACGCGACACGCCGCGCCAGCGATCTGCGCGACCGCGTTCGCGAAACCACCGCGCAACGCGCCACGGCGCGGCAGGCTTTGGCTGCGAAGCGCATGGCAAATGCCGCGCTGCTCGATCACGCCCGCAACGCCCTGAATTGCGCCGATCCCGATGCGCTCACCGCGGCGCTCGACCGCCTCGCCGCGCGTCAACAGCTAGAGACCGAACGCGCCACGCTGCGGCGCGACCTGCACGAAACCGGCGACGGGCTCGACGAAGCGGCGTTGCGCGCGGAGCGCGAGGGTCTCGATCCCGATTTATTGTCTGCCGAGATCGAGCGCGAGCAGCTACGGCAAGCCCAATTGTTGCAGGATATCGCGAGCGCCTCCGCCACGCTTCAGCAAAAGCGCAGCGAGCGCGACGGATTGCTGCAAGGCCGCGACGCCAATGCCGCCGCCAGCGAACGCGCGCAGGCGAGTGCCGAACTGCTCTCGGTCGCCGAAAGCTGGCTGCTGCGCGCCGCCGCCGCGCGGCTTGCGGGCCGTGCCATCGAACGCCATCGCGCGCGGATGCAGGACCCGATGATCGCCCGCGCCGGGAAGCTGTTCGCGGCCGCCTCCGATAGCGCCTTCGCAGGACTTGCCATCGACTACGGCGACGACGACCAGCCTGAACTGAAGGCGCGCCGGACGAACGACGAGCGTGTTTCCATAGCCGGATTGAGCGAAGGCACGCGCGACCAGCTCTTTCTCGCGTTGCGCCTCGCGCTGCTGGAGCACCGCGCCGCCGAGCCGATGCCGTTCATCGGTGACGATCTGCTGACCAGTTTCGACGAGGCACGTACCTTGGCGACCTTACGGCTCCTCGCGGCGGGCGGCGCGCACCGCCAGATCATCCTGTTCACCCACCATCGCCACGTCGTCGATCTGGCGCGGACGGTGAGCGACCACAGGATCGATTGCGTGGCGTTGTGACACGCCTATGCTTGGCGAATTGACAACGGCTCCGTCATGGCCGGATTTATTTCGGCCATGACGAAACAACAGACATGCTTTCTCTTGTTTAATCACCCACTCACATCAGTCGCAGCCCCTTCAGGCTGGCATGGCCGTTCTTGCCGACGATGATGTGATCATGCACCGAAATGCCGAGTGGGTTGGCGATGCCGATGATCGACTTGGTCATCTGGATGTCGGCGGTCGAGGGCGTCGGATCGCCGGAGGGATGGTTGTGGACCATGATGATGGCGGTGGCGGAGAGTTCGAGCGCCCGCTTCACCACCTCGCGCGGATAGACCGGCGTGTGGTCGATGGTGCCGACCTGCTGCAACTCGTCCGCGATCAACTGGTTACGCTTGTCGAGAAACAGGATGCGGAATTGCTCCTTGTCGGCGAACGCCATTGCCGCGCGGCAATACTCGATCACGGCGGACCATGACGACAGCACCGTGCGCTGCTTGAGCTGTCCCTTGGCGACGCGGCTCGCCGCAGCGGCGATCAGCTTGATCTCGGTGATTGCCGCTTCGCCCAGCCCGTCGACTTCACGCAAACGCGCAGCGGGCGCGTGGACCGTCTCGGCGAACGAGCCGAACTTGCCGATCAGGGTTTTTGCCAATGGCTTCACATCGCGGCGCGGCAGCGCGCGAAACAACACCATTTCGAGCAGTTCGTAGTCGCTCAAAGCATCGGCGCCGACATCCCGAAAACGGTCGCGCAGCCGTTCGCGATGGCCGTGATAATGCGGTGGCGCTTCGGCAAAGCCGGACGACTTGATATCAGAGGACTTGATACCAGAAGATTTGCGGGATTCTTTTCCACCAACAGCCATCGACGCCGACATGCCCGCGATTCCCAAGATATCGCAACCATGCCGTGCCGTGCGGCATTGGGCAACCGGTCACCGCAAAAATGATGCGGCGACGGGAGCGTGGCTCAGGCGGCGGCCGGCGGCTGCTCGCTGTGCCGCGCTGACAAAGTGAACACCTCGACGCCGGTTTTGGTCACGCCGACCGAATGCTCGAACTGCGCCGACAGCGAACGGTCGCGCGTCACAGCGGTCCAGCCGTCCGAGAGGATTTTGACGTGCGGCTTGCCGAGGTTGATCATCGGCTCGATGGTGAAGAACATGCCGGGACGCAGCACCACGCCTTCGCCGGGCCGGCCGACGTGGATGATGTTCGGCTCGTCGTGGAAGACGCGGCCGAGGCCGTGACCACAGAAATCCCGCACTACGCTCATGTGCTGCGGCTCGACGAAGCTCTGGATGGCGTGGCCGATGTCGCCGGTGGTGGCGCCGGGCTTCACCGCCGCGATGCCGCGCATCATCGATTCGTAGGTGACCTCGATCAGCCGCTCCGCTTTCCGCGCGATGGCGCCGACGGCATACATCCGGCTGGAGTCCCCGTACCAGCCGTCGACGATGAAGGTGACGTCGACGTTGACGATATCGCCGTCCTTGAGCGGGCGATCACCGGGCATCCCGTGGCAGACGACGTGATTGAGCGACGTACAGGTCGAGTAGCGATAGCCGCGATACATCAAGGTGGCGGGATACGCGTTGTGGCGGAACGCGAAGTCGCGCACGAAATCGTCGATTTCCGAGGTCGGCAGCCCCACCTTGACGAGATCGGTCAGATCGTCGAGGCAGCGGGAAACCAGCGCTCCCGCCTTGCGCATCCCCGCGAATGCGGCGGGGCCATGCAGCTTGATCTGCCCGGTCTTGCGGAGGGAGGCTTCGGAGGCGTCGACGTAACTCATGGTTGTTCTGATTTCGGCTGTTCTGATTTCGATCAAGCGGGCGCAAGCTCGCCAACAATTTCAAGCGAGCCCTTAATTTAATGGATATGGCTGTCGACGCAAGGACATGGCGGCCATACGGAGATTCACTCCGCAACCGGAATAGGTTGCATGAGATCGATGCCCTGCGGCGTCAGTCGGCAACGCCAGGCCAGCGCCTCGACGCCCGCCGCCCGCGCGCGGTCGAAGGCGCGGCCATAGACCGGATCGATGTCCCGCGCCAAGCTGAACGTCTCGGCCGATCCGATCTGCACCACGTACAGCATCACGGCGCGGGCACCCGCCGCGGCCATCGCCGCCAGCTCGTCGAGATGCCGCGCGCCCCGCGCGGTGACCGAATCCGGAAATTCGGCGAGCCCCGGTCGGCGCATCAGATGCACGTTCTTGATTTCGAGATAGCACGGTGGCCGTCCCTCGCCTTCCAGCAGGAAGTCGATCCGCGAGGCGCCGCCGAACGCACCCGCGCCATAACCGACCTCACGGCGAATGCTGGTGTAACCGGCCAACTCGGGAACGATGCCGGCGGCGAGCGCCTCGGCGACCAGCCTATTGGGATGGGCGGTGTTGACGCCGACCAGTTCGAGGCCCCCACCGAAATCCACCTCCACCAGTTCCCACGAATACGGCAATTTCCGCTTGGCATTGGGCGAACGGGACAGCCACACCCGGCTTCCCGGGGCCTGCAAGCCGATCATGCCACCCGGATTGGCGACATGTACCGTCGTCACACTGCCATCGACCAGCTCGACGTCGGCGAGAAACCGCTTGTAGCGGCGCAGCAAGGTGGCCGGAACCAGTTCGGATGAAAACCGCATCGGCCTACTGCGACCCGCTGGCGGGAAGATCCGCCGCGGGCGGCGCGGCCATGCGGACCTCGCGCACCGGATACGGCATCTTGATATCCTCGCGCTTGAACGCCTCCCACAACGCCATCAGCACTTCGCTGCGCGCGGCGTCCATACCGCCCGGATCGGTGACCCAGAACGTGAGCCCGAACTGCATCCCGGACTCGCCGAATTCGGCCAGCAGGCACCCCGGCGGTTTGGTCTTGCTGACGCGTTCCACCCCTGTCGCGACATCGATCGCCAACTGGCAGACCCGGCGCGGATCGGCGTCATAAGCGGCGCCGAATTTTACCTTCACCAGCGCGTTGGTGTCGCTATAGGTCCAGTTCACGACCTTCTGCGTCACCAGATCTTCGTTGGGGATCAGAATGTCGCGCCCGTCGCCGGCGGCGATGGAGATGTAGCGCGTGTTCATCGCGCTGATCCGCCCGGTGCTATCGCCGACCGATACCAGATCGCCCGGCTTCACCGACTTGTCCACCAGCAGGATGATGCCGCTGATGAAATTCGAGACGATCTTCTGCAAGCCGAGACCAATGCCGACGCCCACCGCGCCGGAAAAGATCGCCAGCGCCGACAGGTTGATGCCGACCGCGCTGAGCACCAGCGCCACCGCGACCACCATCAGCACCACATGAGTCAGCTTGATCAGCAGCACCTGCATCGAGGGCGTCAGATCGTCGGACCGGGTGATGCGGCTTTCAAGGAACTGGCTGACTAACTTCGACAGCCACAGTGCCAGCGCCAGCAGCACGACCAGCTTGATGAGGAGCAGCGGCGTCAGCCGCAAGTCGCCCAGCACGATCGCGACGGAATCGAGCGCGGCGCCAGCCGCCTGCAACTGCCCGGCAATGCTGAGTAGCGCGACGCTCCACGCCAGCACCGACACCAGCGCGACCGTCACCTGACCGCGAAGCGCATTCATCGCCAGCCGCATCACCAGCCATGCCAGCGCCAGCCGCGCTGCGACGAATGGCAAATCCACGGCTCCCGTCGTCCCCACCGCACGCGACACGCCCGACAGCGCCAGCAACAGTGCGGCGAACACCGCGATCGGCGCGCTGTGGATCAAGGCTCGGACCACGCGCCGCAGCGGCCCCGGCCATCCCATCGCCATGCTGCCTGCATCGAAGCGCGCACGGAACATGGCACGGCTGGCCCATGCGGCCAGGCCGCACGCCACGATCAGGCCCAATTGCCAATAGAAATCCGGCGCGGCCATCGCCGCGTTGATTGCATCGCGTGCCGACAGCAGCCATTGGCGAACGTGGTCGAACGGCATCGGCGAATTCCGGTGTTTAAAGCGCGCACGGCGCTTTCATAAAATCGATTCGAAACGCCGACAGAATCCCACAAGCCGCGCATGGACGCCACCGGCCGATCACGCAACAGCAGGGTCATCCACGTCATCGACGGCATCGCCTGCAAGTGATCGCAACCGGCAGAGCGCTTTCACGCAAAGTGCAGGCCGGTTCGCGCAAAGAGAACGCGTTAAAATTAAGAAACTAGAGCCCCGTTCCGATTTTATCGGAACGACAATGGCTCCAGGCAGAAATCGGTTGGCGATCCAGAGCAGCGACGATATTGATGCAGATGCAAGCAGTTTTGGACACGCCCCGCTCATGACGTCGCTGGACTCCGTCAGCCTGGCCATTCTCCTTGGCGCGGTGCTGGTCATGGCCGGCATCCTGTCGAGTCTGCTGGCGCTGCGCTTCGGCGCCCCGTTGCTGCTGGTGTTCCTCCTGATCGGCGTGCTGGCCGGCGATAGCGGGCCGGGCGGCCTGAATTTCAGTGACGTTCACGCCACCTATCTGGTCGGCTCGGTGGCGCTGGCGCTGATCCTGTTCGACGGCGGGCTGAAGACGCGCTTCCAGAGCATCCGCACCGTGCTGGCGCCCTCGGTGTCGCTGGCAACGCTCGGCGTGTTGCTGACGGCGCTGATCACCGCACCGGTGGCAAAATTTGCGCTCGACCTCAACTGGAGCGAAGCGCTGCTGGCAAGCGCCGTGGTGGCCTCGACCGACGCCGCGGCGGTGTTCCTGCTGATCCATTCGCAAGGCTTGAGGCTGCGGCCGCGCATCGGCGCAATGCTGGAGGTCGAATCCGGCACCAACGATCCGTTCGCGGTATTCCTCACCCTGATGCTGGTCGAACTGATCTCACTCGGCGACAGCTCCGTCACCCATGTGCTGGCGGAATTCTTTCAGGAAGCGGTGCTCGGCTCCATTCTCGGGCTGGTCGGCGGCTGGCTGGTGGTGATCGCACTCAACAGGGTCGACCTGCCGCAGGGGCTGCACGCGCCATTCGTGACCACTGCGGCCCTGATGATCTTCGGGTTGGCGCAGATTTCCCACGCCTCGGGATTTCTCGCGGTCTATCTCGCCGGCATCCTGATCGGAAACCGACCGACGCGAGCCCAGAATTCGGTTGCGACGTTCCTCGACGCCGCCACATGGCTGGCGCAAATCGTGATGTTCGTGCTGCTCGGCCTCCTGGTGTCGCCGCACCGGCTGCTCGACAGCGTGTTTCCGGCCATCGCGGTGGCACTGGTGCTGATGCTGGTTGCCCGCCCGGCCGCCGTCTTCCTTTGCCTCGCGCCGTTCAAGTTTACCTGGCGGGAGAAGGCGTTCGTCTCATGGGTCGGCCTGCGCGGCGCGGTGGCGATCTTCCTGGCCTCGATCCCGCTGCTGGTGGGACAAAACAAGGCCTATATCTATTTCGATGTCGCCTTCGTCGTCGTCATCATCTCGCTGCTGATGCAGGGCTGGACGCTGGGCATCGCCGCGCGAAAACTCAACATCGCCTTGCCGCGCGCCGACCGCGCGCCACGCCGCGTCGAACTCGACTTGCCCGGCCAGTTGGAGCAACAACTGGTGGGCTATTCGGTGCGGCCCAAGAGCCTCTACCTGAAGCGCGGGCTGTTGCCGTCGTGGTCAAAGCCGACGCTGGTGATCCGCGATGAGAAGATCCTGACGCCGATGGAGGCCGCGCCGGTCGCCGCCGGCGACTACATCTATCTGCTGGCGCCGCCGGAAAAAGCCGACGCGCTCGACCGCTTCTTCGTCGACCTGCCGCCGGCCGCCGCACCCGATCCCAGCGCGCTGGGCGATTTCGTGGTGCTGGGCGACACGCCGCTCAGCACGCTCGCCGAACTCTACGACGTCAAGATCGGCGAGAAACAGGCGAAGCTGACGCTCGCGGACTACTTCGACATCCACCTCGACCGCGCGCCGAAAGTCGGCGCGACATTGCCGCTGGATACGCTCACGCTGGTGGCGCGCAGCATCAGCGGCGGTCGGGTCAGTATCGTCGGCCTCCGTTTGCCGGATGACGAGAGCGCGCCGCAAGCGCCGCCGACCCGCATCGACTGGCTGAAGCGACGGTTATCGAACGTCTGGGGATCCGTCGCCGGGTTCTGACCCAGTTCGTTCAGTCGGCGAATTGCGGCGCGACATCCGCCAGCACACTTTCGGCATCGCCGAACGCTGCGACGCGACCGCGCCTGATCACCACCACCTGTGCGGCAAGCTGGCGCAATTCTCTGGGATCGTGGCTGACATAGACCATCGGCACGCCACCCTCGTCGCGCAACCGGATCAGGTAAGGCAGGATTTCCGCCTTTCGCGCGCTGTCCAGCGACCCCAGCGGCTCATCGAGCAGCAACAGTTGCGGCTGCATCAGCAATGCACGCCCGAGCGCCACACGCTGGCGTTCGCCGCCGGAGAGTTGCCCGGTGCGGCGCGTCAGGAGCTTGCCGATATCGAGCAGATCGACCACGCGATCCTGATGGGCACTGTCATGAGCGACACCGTTCATGCGTCGCCCATAGTGAAGATTCTGCGACACGCTGAGATGCGGAAACAACCGCGCGTCCTGAAACACGTAGCCGATGCGACGGCGATGCGGCGGGACGTGGATGCCGGCGAGCGTATCGTCGAGCACCTCGTCGCCGACAGCAATAAAGCCGCGATCCGGTTTGAGCAGGCCGGCGATCATGTTGACCAGCGAAGTCTTGCCCGCACCGGACGAGCCGAACAACCCGGTGACGCGCCCCTCGCCAACAAATTTCACATCGACGGTGAAATCGCCCAGCTTCTTGAAAATATCGACGCGCAGCATGGTCAGGTTCCGTGCATACGCTGCGTCGCGCGGCGCGCGAACCATTCCGACGTCACCAGCGCGATCATCGAGATGACGATGGAGACACCGACAAGCCGCAGCGCGGCGGCATCGCCGTCCGGCACCTGCGTCAACGTATAGATCGCCGCCGAGATGGTCTGGGTCTCGCCTGGAATGTTTGAGACGAAGGTGATGGTGGCGCCGAATTCACCGATGGCCTTGGCAAAGCCGAGCACCATGCCGGCCAGCACACCCGGCAGCGCCAGCGGCAACGTCACGGTGAGGAACACCTTCCACGGTGCCGCGCCGAGCGTACTCGCCGCCTGCTCAAGGCGGCGGTCCACCGCCTCGATGGAAAGACGGATCGGTCGCACCAAAAGCGGAAACGACATGATCCCACAGGCCAACGCCGCGCCGGTCCAGCGAAACGCGAAGACGATGCCGAGATGGTCTGCGAGCCAGCCACCGACCAGCCCCTTCCGTCCGAACGTCAGCAGCAGCAGATAACCGGTGACAACGGGCGGCAATACCAGCGGCAGATAGATCACCGCATCGACCAATGACTTGCCCCAGAAATGATAACGCGCCAGCAGCCATGCGATCGCAATGCCGAACGGGGTGGCAACGAGCGTTGCCACCAGCCCGACCTTCAGCGACAGCAGAACCGCCGTCCATTCGGCGGGCGAGATATCGAACACGACTCAGGACGTCGGCTTGATCAGATAGGAGAAGCCATACTTCTCGAAGATCGCCTTGGCCTGAGCACTCTTCAGAAACGCCAGATAATCGGCGGCATCGGCTTTGGCATTCGCCGTGGCCGCCACCGGATAGATAATCGGCGGATGCGAGTCGGCCGGGAAGGTGCCGACGATCTTGACGCCCGGTTCGACCTTGGCGTCTGTCGAATAGACGATGCCGAGCGCAGCCTCGCCGCGCGCCACCAGCGCCAGCGCCGCGCGCACATTCTCCGCCATCGCGAACTTCGGCTCGGCCGCCTGCCACGAACCGAGCTTTTCCAGAGCTGCCTTGGCGTACTTGCCGACGGGCACGGCCTTGACGTCACCGGTGGTGATGCGGCCGTCGCCGGCGAGCTTGGCGAGATCGAAGCCCGGCCCGATCGAGACGTTCTCGATCTTGGAGTCTTTCGGCGCGATCAGCACGATGGCGTTGCCAAGCAGGTCCACGCGGGTCGCCTCGTTGATCGACTTGTTCTTGATGGAATAATCCATCCACGCAGTATCGGCGGAGATGAAGACGTCCGCCGGCGCGCCCTGTTCGATCTGCTTGGCGAGCGCCGAACTCGCGGCATAACTGACGCTGATCTTCACCTTGGATTTCGCGGTGTAGGCCGCATCGGCCTCATCCAGCGCGTTTTTCATCGAGGCTGCGGCGAAGACGGTGAGGCTTTTATCCTGGGCCTGCGCCGGTTGATGGAATGATCCGCAAAGGATCGCGACAGCGAACAGAAAGCCGGCAAAACGACGCATGATGGCGCTCCAAAATCGATGACCGCAACGCGACACGCGCAGCGGCAAACCTGAAGTCATGAGGGGTGGTCGAGCGACAAGCGGAAGCGCCGTTCCGGCAGGCCGAGGGGCTTACGGCCCCTCAAGATATCGCTCATCGAACAATAACAGGCTGACAACGCTCGTAAAGTCCCCTGCCCTCTATTCGGCGGGCAGGATCGCCAGCGTGATCGTGTTTTCCTTCATACCGCTGACTTGAACGACAAACGGACTTGCCGCCAGATCGAATTTCATCGTCTTGCGGATACCGGCGCAATCGGTCGCGCCGCTAAAGGCTTTCGGCTTCAAATAGCGCCCCTCCTGCACCACGTCGATCCATGCGCCGGCAGAGATACTGATCGAATAGGTTCCGGCCGGCAGCGATGTTTTGACGTCGAGATATCCGGCGAACGTCCCCTCCGCCGCTGCTCGTTCGGGAGGAGACGGCAATCCGGCGTCGCCAACCGGCCTCAGCGTCAGGATCGCCGCGACAGGAAGCGGATTTGTCACAGTGGCGCCCGAAACCAACGCTGCCCGGGTGGGCGCAGTCAGCGCCGCGCGCTCCCGTTCGATCGGCCATTTGAACTTGTCGCAACCGCTCGGCTCGGCCGAAAAGGCCGGAGCGGTCACCGCGACCATCAGGGCGAGGACAACGAGGCTTCGCATCGTCAGTCCACCGCGATCATGACGTCCGACGCCTTGATGACAACCGTGACATGGCCCTTTGCCTTGATGCCGAGTTCATCGACCGCCTCGTTTGTGATCGACGAAGTCACCGTCTGGCCGTTGCCGATATCGACCCGGACATGCGAGGTGGTGGCGCCTTTCGTGACTTCGACGACGGTGCCTTTGATCTGATTGCGAGCGCTGATACGCACGGCGGTCTCCCGTTGTGTTTCGAGATACTCGGTGTTGCGAGATGCTCGAATGGGGGCTGAACCGGGACCGCCATCCCTGTGAGGTCGCGCGCGTGACGGCATCGCGACAAAGACACCTTAACCCATTTCGAAACGACCAGATAGTGGCCGCCGTGCCGCCACGCGCCTCAAGGCGCCTTCAGCACCAGCCGGCACGCCGGAGGCAATTCCGACAGCGTGATCTGATGCGGCGGTTTCGGCGGCTTCGGCCTCGGCTTCGGATGCAGCACCGCATCGCTGAACCAGTAAGCCAGATCGGAGGCCGCACATCCTTCGCTATCTTTTGGCGGCGTCTGCGGCGTGCACTCGCTGTTGCCGGCCGGGCAGGTAATACGAACATGGAAATGATAGTTATGGCCGTACATCGGCCGGACCTTGGAGAGCCAGCTCCGATTGCCCCGCGCCTCGCGACACAGGGCCTTCTTGATCGCAGCGTTGACGAAAATGCGCTCGACGCGCGGCTCCAGCGCCGCGGCGCGGATCACGTCGAGATGATGCGGCGTCCAGACGCGCGGATCGATATCCAGCCGGTCGGTGCGCACCATGTCGACCGCCGACATCTCCTCGCGCTCGTTGCGCGACAGCATCCGGTTCGGCATCGGCGTCAGCCAGATGTCGGCATCGAGCCCGATCTGATGGCTGGCATGACCGGTGATCATCGGGCCGCCGCGTGGCTGCGCCATATCTCCGATCAAAAGACCGGGCCAGCCGGCGGCGCGATGCACCTTCGCCGACAGTTTTTCAACCAGCGCCACCATATCCGGATGCGCCCAGTTGCGATTGCGCGACAGTCGCATCACCTGCCAGGTCGGCCCGTTGACCGGGAGTTCCGCGCCGCCGGCGAGGCACCCCTTGGCATAGAAGCCGATCGCCTGCGCCGGCTGGTCGCTGGGCTTGATCTTGCGGCCGAACAACTGCTTGGCGGGCAGGTTCGGATCATCGGGATGGGCCAGCGGCGGCAGCGGCTTGGGATGCAGCGTGCCCTTGTCCTGCGCGCGCGCCGCGACAGGCGCCAACAGCGTCGCTCCGGCAGCAACACCCGACAACAGGAGACACGCGAGAATCAGGCGGCTCATCATCATGTGCGGAGTATAGCCTAGATTCGCGCGAGGTCTGTGCAGCGCACACAGCCGAAAGCAAGGTTGGAACGGCTCTTATCTTGCATCGCAAGACGATCGCGTCGGGTACGGGCGACGCCTGTGTCCCCGGCATTCGCCGGACGATCAATTGACAGTCCACGCTCCGGCCCGCTCTAATGCCGTCAAACAAAACATACCTGGGGAGGATGACGATGAGGAAGCTGATCACTGTTTTGGCGGGAGTGGCCACCGTTGCCGCTTTCAGCATGGCGGCTCAAGCGCAGACGGTGCTCAAGGCATCTCACCAGTTCCCCGGCGGCAAGGGCGACCCGCGCGACGAAATGGTGCAGATCATCGCCCGCGACGTGAAGGCCGCCAATGTCGGCCTCGAAATCCAGGTCTACCCGGGCGCTTCGCTGTTCAAGGCGAACGAACAATGGAACGCGATGACGCGTGGCCAACTCGACATCTCCTCATTCCCGCTCGATTACGCCAGCGGCAAGATCCGCGCCTTCGGCGCAACGCTGATGCCGGGACTGGTGCGCAACCATGAGCGCGCCGCCCGCCTCAACGATTCCCAGTTCATGAAGGACATCAAGGCGCAGATCGAGAAAGCGGGTGTCCTGGTGCTGGCCGACGCCTGGCTCGCCGGTGCCGTCGCCTCGAAGGACAAGTGCATCCGCAAGCCCGACGACATCAAGGGACTGAAGATCCGTTCGGCGGGCCCGACCTTCGCCGCGATGTGGCAGGAGGCAGGCGCATCGATCGTCTCGATCCCGAGCAACGAGGTCTACAACGCGCTGCAAACCGGCGTCGCCGACGCCACCGATACCAGCGCCGGCAGCTTTGTCTCGTTCCGTATCTACGAACAGGTCAAGTGCATCACCGCTCCCGGCGATAACGCTTTGTGGTTCATGTACGAACCCGTTCTGATCTCGAAGAAGACCTTCGATAAGTTGACCAAGCCGCAACAGGACGCGCTGCGCGCCGCCGGCAAGAAGTCGCAGGACTACTTCGTGAAGGAGAGCAAGGGTCTCGACGACAAGCTGGTCAAGGTCTTCAAGGACCACAACGTCGAGGTGGTCACGCTGACGCCCGAGGAATACGACGCCTGGATCAAGGTCGCGCAGAAAAGCTCCTACGCCACCTTCGCCAAGGAAGTGCCGGACGGCAAGAAGCTGATCGACGAAGCGCTGTCCGTCAAATAACCGGACAATCCGTGCCGCGTGATATCAACCGATTCACCCGGCGCGGCTTGGAGGCGATAACATCGCCACAAGCCAGCGCCGGGGCGTGACCTCCCGTGCCGGAATCATCCGATGGACCTTTATATTCGCGCCATCACACTGATCTCGAAACTGTGCGGCATCATCGCAGCGCTGCTGATCGCGGCTGCGGTGGTTGTCGTCTGCCACATGGTGTTCGTCCGCAGCGTGCTGAACCAGAACACGATCTGGCAGACCGACTTCACCACCTATAGCCTGATCGCCGCGACCTTCATCGGCGCGCCGTTCCTGCTGCTGAACCGGGGCCACGTTAATGTTGACGTCCTGCCACTTTATCTCGGGCAGACCGCGCGGTTCTGGCTGGCGCTCGCCGCCGGGCTGATGTCGTTCGCATTCTGCGTCACCATGACGGTGCTTGGTTCGGAATTCTGGTACGAGGCGTGGAGCAACAACTGGGCGTCCGACACGATGTGGCGCGTCCGGCTGTGGATTCCCTACGCCGCGATGCCGATCGGCCTCGGCATCCTGTCGCTGCAATATGTCGCCAGCCTCTATAACCTGATCACCGGCCGCGAACCTCCCTTCGGCCTGACACCGAAGGAGACCACATGAGCCCGGCAGTCCAAGGCACCATCGTCATCGTCGTCACCCTTGTCATTCTGCTGTCCGGCGCACCGGTGGCCTTCGCGCTCGGTGCGATCGCTCTCAGCTTCCTGGTCATCTTCCAGGGTGTCGATGCGCTTCAGGTCGCCGCAGAAACCTTCTACGGCAGCCTGCACGACTTCACGCTGGTCTCGATCCCGATGTTCGTGATGATGGGCGCAGCCATCGGCTCCTCGCCCGCGGGCAAGGATCTGTACGAGGCCCTCGACCGCTGGCTCTATCGCGTGCCCGGCGGGCTCGTGATCTCCAACATCGGCGCCTGCTCGATCTTCGCCGCGCTCACGGGTTCCTCTCCGGCCTGCTGCGCCGCCATCGGCAAGATGGGCATTCCCGAGATGCGCCGCCGCGGCTACCCGGACGACGTCGCCACCGGTGCGATCTGCGCCGGCGGCACCCTCGGCATCCTGATCCCGCCCTCGATCACCTTCATTCTGTATGGCATCGCGACGGAGACCTCGATCGGCCGGCTGTTTCTCGCCGGCGTTTTTCCCGGCCTCCTGCTGACCACGCTGTTCATTCTGTGGACGATGTTCATCCTGTGGAAACGCGGCTTCCGCTCCCACGCGCTCGACTTCCGCTATTCGTGGCGCGAGAAATTCCAGTCGATCCCCAAGATCCTTCCGTTCGTGCTGGTGATCGTCGGTGTCATGTATACGCTCTATGGCGGCGTCGCGACGCCATCGGAAGCGGCCGGCGTCGGCGCAGCACTGTGCGTGATACTGGCCGTGATCATCTACCGGATGTGGTCGCCGGACAAATGGTGGCTGATCCTCTACGACACCACGCGGGAATCCGTGATGATCCTGATGATCATCGCCGCCGCCGTGCTGTTCGGCTACATGCTGACCTCGCTGTATCTCACCCAGACACTGGCGCAGGCGATTGCCGACATGCACGTCAACCGCTGGGTGCTGATGTTCCTCATCAACGTCTTCCTGCTGGTGTGCGGCTTCTTCATTCCGCCGGCCGCGATCATCCTGATGACCGCGCCGATCCTGCTGCCGATCATCACGGCCGCCGGTTTCGACCCGATCTGGTTCGGCGTCATTATCACCATCAACATGGAGATCGGGCTGATCCATCCGCCGGTCGGACTGAACCTCTACATCGTCAATTCGATCGCACCGGACGTGCCGGTGACCAAGATCATGTACGGCACCATCCCCTACGTGCTGTGCATGATGCTGGCCATCGTGATCCTGTGCGTCTTCCCGGAGATCGCGACCTGGCTGCCGGATGCCCTGATGGGGCCGGTGCGGGCCGGATAAGCCGGTCACTCTTGCATCCGGGCAGATCGCCCGGATGCCCTGTTGACGACCTGCCATCCGCACTGGAAAGGCGAGGCTGCGGCGGTTAGGGTCCGGCGATCCCTCCGACCTGAAAGTTCTTGCCGTGTCCAATTCCGCTTCGCGTGCCCGCCTTGCCGACATCATCTTCACCCGTTCCTTCGGGCGCGGCGAAATCACCTTGGCGTCAGGACGGAAGAGCGATTTCTACTTCAATCTGAAGCCGACCATGCTGGACCCCGAGGGCGCGGCGCTGCTGGCGGAACTGACCTTCGACGCGCTGAAGGATGACAAACTCGACTACGTCGGCGGCCTCGAGATGGGCGCGGTGCCGCTTGCCGGTGCCATCGCGCAACTGTCGTGGCTCAAGAAAGCGCCGATCGCCGCCTTCTTCGTCCGCAAGAAGCCCAAGGAGCACGGCGCGCGGCTGGCAATCGAGGGGCTGACCAAGACGGAAAGCCTGCGCGGCAAGCGCGTGGTGATCGTCGAGGATGTCACGACCACCGGCGGCTCCGCGATCAAGGCGGTGGAAGCGGTGCGCGACGCCGGCGCTGAGATCGCGCTGGTGTTCACCATGGTGGATCGCGACGAAGGCGCGACCGAAGCCTTTGCAGAGGCCGGCCTCACCTTTCGTTCACTGTTCAAGGCCTCCGAATTCCTCAATAGATGAGCGCGATCCGCCGTTCGGCAGGTCGGCCTTCGATCCCAGGATAAGCAGCCACCCGTGTCCACGACATTCCGCTCAATTTTCGCCGCCACACTTCCCGCTCTCGCTGTGCTGATCCTGACGGCTTGGCCCGATGCGGCCTATGCGGCGGACGGGCTCGACGGTACGAAACTGAGCTGGCTGTGGGCGCTGCCGTTCGTCGGCATCCTGCTCTGCATCGCGACCGGCCCGGTGTTCTATCCGCACGTCTGGGAGCATCATCTCGGCAAGTTCACCACCTTCTGGTCGGCGCTGGTCGTGGTGCCACTGCTGCTCACCACCGACCTGCATACGGTAACGACGACGCTGGCGCACACGGCGCTGCTCGAATACATGCCGTTCATCCTGCTGCTGTTGGCGCTGTTCACGGTGGCCGGCGGTATCTACCTCGAAGGCAACCTGCACGACAGCGTCTTCACCAACACCGCTCTGCTTGCTATCGGCACTGCGATCGCGAGCCTCGTTGGCACCACTGGCGCAGCGATGATCCTGATCCGGCCGCTGATCCGCGCCAACGACGACCGCAAGTACAACGCCCACGTCTTCGTGTTCTTCATCTTCCTGGTCTGCAACATCGGCGGCTCGCTGACACCGCTCGGCGATCCGCCACTGTTCATCGGCTTCCTCAAGGGCGTCGGTTTCTTCTGGACCACGCAACACCTGTGGCCGGAGACGCTCGCGGTGAGCGCGGTGGTGCTCGCCGTGTTCGTCGTCATCGACATCTTTGTCCGCCGCCGCGAAGGACGGCCGCGCCGCAGCGACCCGACACCTGACCAGCCGCTGAAGCTGCATGGCCTTGTCAATTTCGTGCTGATCGCCGTCATCATCGGCGCGATCCTGATGAGCGCGCAATGGCGGCCCGGCGTGAGCTTCACCGTCGCCGGCGTGCATCTCGAATTGCAGGACCTGGCGCGTGATGCCATCTTCGTGTTGGTCGCCATCGCCTCGATCATACTGACTCGCAAGGAAGACCGCGCTGCCAACGGCTTCAGTTGGGGGCCAATCAAGGAAGTCGCGATCCTGTTCGCGGGAATCTTCATCTGCATCGTGCCGGTGATGGCGATGCTGCAAGCCGGGTCGCACGGCGCGTTCAGCGCGGTGCTGAGCATGGTGACCCGCGCCGACGGCAGCCCGAACCCTGTAGCCTATTTCTGGCTGACCGGGACTCTCTCGTCGTTCCTCGACAACGCGCCGACCTATCTGGTGTTCTTCCAGATGGCCGGCGGTGATGCCGCCCACCTGATGACCGATCTGTCCCATGTGTTGGCCGTGATCTCGCTCGGCGCGGTGTTCATGGGGGCGATGACCTACATCGGCAATGCGCCGAACTTCATGGTCTACGCCATCGCCACCGAGCGCGGCATCAAGATGCCGAGCTTCTTCGGCTACATGCTGTGGTCGCTCGCGGTGCTGCTGCCGGTCTTCATCGTGCTGTCACTGGTCGGCATCTGACTCGCCGCTTACGGCTCATTTACCATCCCGCGATAAAGTTCCCGCCAGACAAAGCAGCGCGACCCGCGCTGCGCTGACGGCTGGAGTCCGCGTTGCGTACACACTTGCGTTCAATGACCCGACGCGGCCGTGCGCTTCTCGCGGCTGTCGTGCTCGCGGTACCCGTCGCATGGGCTCCCCATCCTGCGTCCGCGCAGGGGTTGTTCGATTTCCTGTTCGGCGATGCGGCGAAGCCGCAGCAATCCGCGCCTTCCGGTTCCGCGAATTTCTTCGCCGATCCGTTCGGGCTCAACCAGCAGCCGAATGCCGCGCCACCGCGTCCCGTCGCCGCCTCGTCGGGCGGACGCGGCGGCACGTTCTGCGTGCGCACCTGCGACGGCAAGTATTTTCCGCTCTCCATTCGTGGCGGCGCGACGCCGGCGCGGATGTGCCAGGCGTTCTGCCCCGCCGCGCAAACCAGGATCTATTCCGGCAGCACCATCGACGGCGCAGTCGCCGGCAACGGCGAGCGCTATGCCGACAGCGCCAATGCCTACGCCTATCGCAAGGCGCTGAAAGCCGATTGCACCTGTAACGGACGCGATCCCGCCGGCCTCGCACAGGTCGACCTGTCGCAGGATCCCTCGCTCCGCTCGGGCGACGTGGTCGCGACCGCCGATGGTCTCGTTGCCTATACCGGCGTCCGGCTCGGCTCCGATCAGGCTCCGGATTTCGCGCCCGTCGCCAACTATCCCGGCCTCACCGCAAGCGTGCGCGCCAAGCTCGGCGAGATGAAAGTCGCTCCCGCCAGTGCCGACATGCTGAGCGAGGCAGCCACGCCGGCAATGCCGGACAATGCGGTGCAAGCGGCGACGACGCCGAAGGCGAAACGCACCGTCGTCAATTAGAATGCATTCGATGAATCGTCTCCGTCATTGCGAGGAGCGCAGCGACGAAGCAATCCATAACTGATTCAGAAAAGACTGGATTGCTTCGCTTCGCTCGCAATGACGGTATTTAAAGTTCCCCGAGCTATTCAATTTCCGCCCGTTGCGCTCTAGCGGCCGACGATGACGCCGATGACGTTCGGGGCCGCGAGATACTTCTCCTCGATCGCGGCACGCGCCGCCGCTCTGTTCTCCGGCGTCAGCAGGCCGCGCTTCTCGGCGAGAATCATCCAGCAGTACCCCCACCAATCCGCCAGCATTCCGCTGTCGTCGACCAGATCGTAGCCGTGCTCGGCGGCGAAGATGCGCGCATGGGCTTCGTCGAGCGTATCGAGCCAGGCGTGATCTTCGATCGACAAAAGATCGTCGCTGAAGTCGTCGGTGGTATAGCCCCATATCGACATGCATACGGCGTTGAACTCACGATCGATCTGATCGTCGTCCACCGGATGCCGGCGCGACATCCGGTGCAGCCGCGACAGCGAGCGCGCGAAATCCGCGATGCGGGTGAGCGCGAATTGATGACTGGCAATCGTGGACATGTAGCCCTCAAATGGTGTGACAGACCCTAGATGTTGTGTACCGATAGCGGCGAATCACAATGATATATCAATAACTTATTATTTTGTTCTTAATTTGTTCCAAGGCTGGATTCAATAACGGAAAGGGTCTGGAGCAAGCACGCGGAACTCTTCCAGTGCCGGCCTGTTATCCGTCGACGAATGCAGCCCTTCAACGCGAAATGTATCCATCGATGTTCATCGATTCCATGGTGCGCGGCAACGTCCGCAGTTCCCCGATCCCAATTTCTCCTTATGCCGGTCATAGTTTTGATCGCCGAGTCAGCACAATCTCGACGATGTCGATGAGTTCCGCTGAAGAGAGGCCAACGATGACAACCACGCCCTCACCCCAGCGCGCAAATGAGATCAAGCGCTCCAAGGTTTCGCGTCACGATGACAACATCGATATCGAAGCCGTGCTTGAAGAGAATGATCGGCTTCGCGGGCTTGTTGTGCAACTCTCGCGACTGGTGATCCGGAACGTCTCCGATCACCAATAAGTTCCAATCGTTCGCATCAGCGTGACACCGCATTCCAACGGGTTTGCGCCCTCACGCGATGGGGGTATCATCCCGTCGACAGCCTTTTCAGGATTGATCATTTGCCGCATGACTCCGTCGCAGACCATGTTCCGCAATCTCGCCCGCCGGTCGACGAGTTGGCGCTTGCGGACATCAAGAGCGCGATCCTCGGCAAGCTGACGCTGGCGATCGGCAAGGATGCCGGCATCGCGACGGCACATGACTGGTACAAGGCCGCCGCGCTGGCACTGCGTGATCGCATCGTCCATCGCTGGCTCCTGACCGAGAAGGACAACTACGACGCCGGTCGCAAGCGGGTGTACTACCTCTCGCTCGAATTCCTGATCGGTCGCCTGTTCACCGACGCGCTCAACAACATGGGCTTGCTGCCGCTGTTTGCGGCGGCGCTGGGCGATCTCGGCGTCGACCTCAACGAACTACGCAAATGCGAGCCGGATGCGGCGCTTGGTAACGGCGGCCTCGGCCGGCTAGCGGCGTGCTTCATGGAAAGCATGGCGACGCTCGGCGTCCCCGCCATCGGTTACGGCATCCGTTACGACTTCGGCCTGTTCCGCCAGATCATTGCCGACGGACGCCAGCAGGAATATCCCGACGAGTGGCTGTCATTCGGCAACCCATGGGAATTCCCACGGCGCGAACTGGTTTACGACGTTCATTTCGGCGGCCATGTCGAACGCGTTGCGGATGACAAAGGCCACGAGCGCTATGTCTGGCACCCCACCGAGACAGTGCAGGCGGTCGCCTTCGATACGCCCATCGTCGGCTGGCGCGGTGCGCACGTGAACGCGTTGCGGCTGTGGTCGGCGCGCGCGCCAGATCCGCTGCGGCTTGACGTGTTCAATACCGGCGACCATCTCGGCGCGATGTCGATGCAGGCGCGTGCTGAAGCGATCTGCAAGTTCCTCTATCCGAACGACGAGACCGCTGCCGGGCGTGAGCTGCGGCTACGGCAGGAATATTTCTTCGTCTCCGCCTCGTTGCAGGATTTGGTCAACCGCCACCTGCACGCCGACGGCTCATTGAACGCGCTCGCCACCAAGGCCGCCGTGCAACTCAACGATACGCATCCGAGCCTCGCGGTCGCGGAACTGATGCGCATTCTCGTCGATCATCATGCCGTAGCATGGGACACCGCATGGCAGATCACGACGAAGACATTGTCTTATACCAACCACACTCTGTTGCCCGAGGCGCTCGAAGTCTGGTCGGTCGAACTGTTCGAGCGGATGCTGCCACGTCACCTCGACATTATCTATCGCATCAACACCACGCACCTCGACCGCGCTAGCGCTGTTCGACCGAATGATAACGACTTCCTCGCCTCGGTCTCGATCATCGACGAGAAAGCCGGCCGCCGGGTCCGCATGGGGTATCTGGCCTTCGTCGGATCGCATCGCATCAACGGCGTCTCGGCAATGCATTCGGAACTGATGAAGGAAACGGTGTTCCGCGACCTGCATCGGCTCTATCCGGATCGCATCACCAACAAGACCAACGGCATCACCTTCCGCCGCTGGCTGATGCTGGCCAATCCCGGCTTGACCGATCTCTTGCGCGAGGTCTGCGGCGACGCCCTGCTCGACGATCCCACCCAATTGACGCTGCTTGAGCGCTACGCCGGGGACGCCGCATTCCAGCAGCGCTTCAGCCGCGTCAAGCATCACAACAAGGCGGCGCTGGCGAAATTGATCTACGAGCGTCTCGGCATCGAGATCGAAGCGGATGCGCTGTTCGACGTCCAGATCAAGCGCATCCACGAATACAAGCGCCAGCTTCTCAACATCCTCGAAGCCATCGCGCTCTATCAGGCGATGCGCGACGAACCGCAACGCGACTGGGTGCCGCGCGTCAAGATTTTCGCCGGCAAGGCCGCCGCGAGCTATCGCTACGCCAAGCTGATCATCAAGCTGATTAACGACGTCGCAAGTGTCGTCAACAACGACCCCGATATCGGCAACCGGCTCAAGATCGCGTTCGTGCCCGATTACAATGTCAGCCTCGCCGAAGTCATCATTCCCGCCGCCGATCTCTCCGAGCAGATTTCCACCGCCGGCATGGAGGCCTCCGGCACCGGCAACATGAAACTCGCGCTGAACGGTGCGTTGACCATCGGTACGCTCGACGGCGCCAATATCGAAATCCGCGATCACGTCGGCGCCGAGAACATCGCGATTTTCGGCATGACTGCCGAAGAGGTGATGGCGCGACGCGCGCATGGGCTCGATGCCAGCGACGTCATCGCGCGCTCGGAGCGGCTGGCGCGCGCGATCCATGCCATCGAATCCGGCGCATTCTCGCCGGATGATCCGGCGCGTTTCCACTCCATCGGTCATGCCTTACGCCATATCGACCACTACATGGTCAGCGCCGATTTCGATGCTTATTACGACGCCCAACGCGCGATCGACAGCCGTTGGCGCGCGGGATCGGCCTGGACCCGCGCCAGCATCCTGAACACCGCGCGCATGGCGTGGTTCTCCTCGGATCGCACCATCCGCGAATACGCCGAGGATATCTGGGACGTCCCGGTCATCGCCGCGCCGTCGCAGCCCGCGCGTAACCAGCGCGGCCACGGCTGACGCGGCGCACTCATCTGCGATCCGCCGTGCGACGCGGCGAATTTGCGCAGGCCATAACCTGGAACATCATTGAATTCCACCGCCGGTTACGCCATTCCCTTTAGCGTGGAGTGCCGTCCGACCCTGCTCCGCCTTGTCTTACCATTGCCGGAGCGCTCCATGACCAGCCTGCTCGAGACCGCCGAACACGTGTTCGACAAAGCCACGCGCGTCAGCGCCGGCGACAGCCAATGGAGCGGGCACACCAGCGAGGACTACTGGGCTTTCATCGGCCCATTCGGCGGCATCACCGCTGCGACCATGCTGCGCGCCATCCTCGAACATTCGCAGCGCGACGGCGACCCGCTGGCGCTGACGGTAAATTATTGCGCGCCGATCGCGGCCGGCCCATTCGATCTCGACGTGCGGCTGATCAAGGCCAACCGTTCCACCCAGCACTGGTCGGTCGAACTGACGCAACAAGGTGGCGAGACGGCCGCGTTCGCCACGGCGGTGTTCGCCGTGCGGCGGCCCTCGTGGTCGCATCGGCCGGTATCGCGCCCCGAGGCTACCCGGTTCGAAGACACCAAGCGCTATCCCAAGAGCGGCCTCAAGATGACGTGGGTTCATCAGTACGATTTCCGCTTTATCGAGGGGCAGCCGTTGTTCGGCGTCGCCACACCGGGCGAACTGGCGAGCCCGTTCTCCAAGTTGTGGATCGGCGATACGACGCCGCGCCGCTTGGATGCGCTGTCACTGGTGTCGATGTCGGATGCGTTCTTCGCTCGCATCTTCCATGTCCGCAACGAACTGGTGCCGTTCGGCACCGTCTCGCTCACCACTTATTTCCACGCCGACGCCGAGGACCTCATTGCCGAGGATGCGACCCATGTGCTCGCGGTCTCGGATGCCAGCGTTTTTCACAAGAGCTATGGCGACCAGACCGGTGCGCTGTGGTCGCCGAGCGGCAAGTTGTTGGCGACGACGCAGCAGATCGCTTACTTCAAGGCATGACACGGCGGCAAAGCCGAGCGATGGCGGCGGATTTGACACGTTTTCTTGATGCGATCCGGTATCGCCCCGGCAGGAAAAAGCGGTAGCTTATTCCGACAGCCATTGCCGCGATACACCCCATGATTACCCCCGCCGATCGCCTGCTGCGAACCGTGGAGACCATTTACGAGGCCGCGCCCGATCCGCTGCAATGGCCGCGCGTGCTGGCCGAAGTGGCCGACTGCTTCGGCGACGTCGGCGCCATCCTGATCTGGCGAAAGGACGACGGCTCTTTTGGCACGATCGTATCGGAGAGCCTGCACGCCGCGCAGCGCGATTACATCGAACAGGGTTGGTCCCGGCGCGACATCAAGGCGATCCGAGCGGGAGAAAAAGGATACTTCTTCAACGGAGAGCCCTTCGCCGATCGCGACATCTGTTCCGAGGAGGAAATCCGCAGCGATCCCTTCTACACCGAATTCATGGCCAACCATGGCCTTGGCTGGATCGGATCGGTGGCGGTATCGCCCGCGCCTGACCTCGGCGTCGCCCTGAGCGTCCAGCGCGATGCACGGACCAAGCCGCAATTCTCCGCTGCCGAGCTTGAGATGCTCGCAATGCTCGGCAGGCATATCGAACGCTCGCTGCGGCTCTCGATCCGGCTGCTGGATGCCCAGTTCGCCAGCATCGGCCTCGGCGAAGCCCTGACGCGGATCGGCATCGGCGTCTTTGCGCTGGATTCGTTAGGCCGTGTCGTCTTCGCCAACCCGGCTGGACAGACCTCTCTTGGCGACGCGCTCGGCCTGGTGGAAGGCCGCTTGCAGATCCGCTCGCTCACGGCTCGCCGCAAATTCGATGAGAGCATCGCACGAATGCACGATGTGGATGCTCGTGCGCTGGGCTTCCAGCCGAAGCCGATCCTGGTGGATTGTCCCGAGTCGGATCGCCGGCTCGTCATCTATCTGCTGCCGATTACGCCGCCGCTGAATTCCGTGGAGCATTTTCTGACGCATACGCGTGCCATCGCGCTGGTGATCGAGCAGAAGGCCAATGAGCCGGCCGACCCCGCGACGGTTCGCGATGTCCTCGGCATCACCCTCGGCGAAGCACGCGTCGCCGCGCTGATCGGGTCAGGGCTCGCCCCGCGCGCCGCGGCGGAAAAGCTCGGCATCGCCGAGGAAACCGCGCGCGGCGTGCTCAAGCGCGTGTTCGCCAAACTCGGCGTGTCACGCCAGAGCGAACTGGCGGCACTGCTCTCCAAGCTGGTGCTGCGGTAGACGGATCATCGAAGACAAGAAGGCAAAACAAAAGCCCGGCGCTGATTTCTCAGCGCCGGGCTTTCGCATAGTATCGAAGGTGTTTTCGCGCGATTACTCCGCCGC
This sequence comes from Hyphomicrobiales bacterium, assembly GCA_017305555.1. Classification (GTDB taxonomy): domain Bacteria; phylum Pseudomonadota; class Alphaproteobacteria; order Rhizobiales; family Xanthobacteraceae; genus 62-47. The sequence continues at coordinate 41,076 of JAFKKM010000021.1, forward strand.
GAGCTTGACCTCAGGCGCCGCCGCCAGCACGTCGGCATCGACGTGGCTTTCGAACTCGGCGAAGTTCTTCTGGAACATAGCGACGAGATTGCGTGCGGTCTTGTCGAACTCGGCCTTGTCCTTCCAGGTGTTGACCGGATCGAGAATTTCGCTCGGCACGCCCGGCAACGCGGTCGGCACCGCAAAGCCGAAATACTTGTCGGTGCGGAATTCGACGTTGCGCAGCGAGCCATCAAGCGCGGCGGTGAGCAGCGCACGCGTCACCTTGATCGGCATACGACTGCCGACGCCGTACTTGCCGCCGGTCCAGCCGGTGTTGACCAGCCAGCAATCGACATTGTGCTTGGCGATCAGGTCACGCAGCAGGTTGCCGTATTCAGCCGGATGGCGCGGCAGGAACGGCGAACCGAAGCAGGCCGAGAATTCCGGCTTCGGCTCGTTACCAAGGCCACGCTCGGTGCCGGCCACCTTCGCGGTGTAGCCGGAGAGGAAGTGATACATCGCCTGCGCCGGTGTCAGCTTGGCGATCGGCGGCAGCACACCGAAGGCGTCGGCGGCAAGCATCACCAGATTCTTCGGCTGCGGCGCGCGGCCGGTGTGCGAGGCGTTGGGAATGAAATCGAGCGGATAGGCCGAGCGGGTGTTCTCCGTCTTCGAACCGTCATCGAAGTCCGCTACACGGGTCGCCGGATCGAGAACGACGTTTTCGAGGATGGTGCCGAAGCGGGTGCTGGCGGCGTAAATTTCAGGCTCGGCTTCAGCGGAGAGCTTGATGCACTTGGCGTAGCAGCCGCCTTCGAAATTGAAGACGCCGTCCTTGCCCCAGCCATGCTCGTCGTCACCGATCAGCGTGCGCTTCGGATCGGCCGAGAGCGTGGTCTTGCCGGTGCCTGACAGGCCGAAGAAGATCGCGGTGTCGCCGTTCGGGCCGACATTGGCCGAGCAGTGCATCGGCATCACGCCCTTCTCGGGCAGATAGTAATTGAGCGTGGTGAAGACCGACTTCTTCATCTCGCCGGCATAATAAGACCCGCCGATCAGGACGATCTTGCGGGCGAAATCGATGGCCACGACGTTTTCGGAACGCACACCATGGCGTTTCGGATCGGCTTTGAAGCTCGGCAGATCGATCATCGTCAATTCGGGAACGAACGATGCGAGTTCGGCGGCTTCCGGACGACGCAGCAGGGTGCGGATGAACAGCGAGTGCCAGGCCAGTTCGGTGTAAACGCGGGTCTTGATCTGGAATGCTGGATCGGCACCGCCGTAGAGATCCTGCGCGAACAGCGACTTGCCTTCGGCGTGCTTGAGGAAATCTTCGTAGAGGGCCTGGAATTGATCGGCGGTGATCGACTGGTTACCATCCCACCACATGGTCTTGTCGGTGGCGGCGTCGCGAACGGTGAACTTGTCCTTCGGGCTACGTCCGGTGAAGATTCCGGTTTCGGCGCACAACGCGCCATCGGCGGTGACTTCGGCCTCGCCGGCTTGCAGCGAGTATTCGTAGAGCTGCGGCGCTCCAAGATTCCACCGCACCTCCTTGAGATTTTTTAAGCCGAATTTGTCGGCACCGAAGGCACCGTTACGTACACCCAGTTCTTTCACGCAAATTCCTCCTCGAAATCCGTCGCCGAACCTGCGCGGTCATCCAGACGCGTCGTCGACGCGGAGACCGTCCTGTCCAGGCCAAGCATCTCGGTCTGCGATCTAATACTCACGAACGCCGACCTTGCCAAGCCGATCCCCTGCCGCTGGGGGAACTTGATTGTGTCTATAAGGGATAGGTCGGCCTAACGGTCGCGCCCACGTGCCTCATCGGCGAGCCTGCGCAGGGTCGCACGCAGGGCCATCGGATCGCGCACCGGTTCCGGAAAGGCAATTCGGACCACCTCCGCGCCGTTCGCGAGGTCGATTCCGTCCGGATCGCAGCCGGTGCAGCGCCAATCGCCCTCATCCGTCACGGCCCCGGCCAGCTTCGTTGCATAAAGTTTCATCGCGTCCAAATGTTCGGCATTCATATGCGCGATAATGTCCGGCTCCGCCGCCAGCAGAGGCGCGCAGCCCGTCAGGTCGGTCAGAACCCGCTCCGGCGCCAGATCGACGATCCGTCCAAACCCAGCGACCAGATGAACGCCATCGATCCGGACCCGGAAAAACCCGAAATCAGGGAAATCGACAAAGCCCTCGGCATCGGGATGAGCATTTAAATACCTCCGCCGTAGACCCGGCAGCGCATCGCCCATTACCTCCTGCGCTTCACCGGCCACCATGATCCGCGCACCCTCCAACGGGTCGCCCGCGGCCCGCTCGTCCAGCATCAGCGACACCCGGGGGTCGGCCAGGATGTTCCGCGTATGCACCGCGAGCCGCGAAATCAGCAGAATCGGTGCGCCGTCGACATCGCTCGCGACGTTGACGAGGGAGCAATACGGCGCGCCGCCCTCCGCCATCAACGTCGCCAGTGCCCCCTGCCGGCGCCGTCGCAACAGGCTTCGCGTCAAGGTTTGGGGGTCGAATTCGGGATCCGGTCGCATTGTTAAATCTCGCGAATTTCTGCTTGGAGCCTTTTTTCCACAGTTTCGGCCGCTATATAGCCTCTTTAACGGCAGCGGTAGGAACCCGCCGCCGTCTCGAACGTTTGGAACTCGGCCACACTTCAGCCCAGCTTGCATTGCTCGTTGGCCGGGTTCTCATGACCGTCTGACACGGCCTTCCGAGGCTGTGGTATCGAACAGGTCGACGTACAAGGCACTCCGCTTCGGAAAGCAGGCTCATGCCCACAATTGCTCTGGTCGATGACGACCGCAACATTCTCACCTCGGTCGCGATTGCGTTGGAAGCCGAGGGCTATCGCATCATGACCTACACCGACGGCGCGTCGGCGCTGGACGGCTTCCGCACCAGCCCACCCGACCTTGCGGTGCTGGATATCAAGATGCCGCGCATGGACGGCATGGAGACGCTACGCCGCCTGCGGCAGAAGTCGGACCTGCCGGTGATCTTCCTCACCTCGAAGGACGAGGAGATCGACGAATTGTTCGGGCTCAAGATGGGCGCCGACGATTTCATCCGGAAGCCGTTCTCACAACGGCTGCTGGTGGAGCGCGTCAAGGCGGTGCTGCGCCGCGCGGCCCCAAAGGACCCGGCGGCCGCCCCGAAAGAAACCGACGCCAAGGCGCTGGATCGCGGTCTGCTGCGGATGGATCCCGAACGCCACACCTGCACCTGGAAGAACGAGCCGGTGACCTTGACCGTCACCGAATTCCTGATCCTTCAGGCCTTAGCGACGCGGCCGGGCGTGGTGAAAAGCCGCAACGCGCTGATGGACGCGGCTTACGACGATCAGGTCTATGTCGACGACCGCACCATCGACAGCCACATCAAGCGGCTGCGCAAGAAATTCAAGGTGGTCGACGACGATTTCGAGATGATCGAAACCTTGTACGGCGTCGGCTATCGTTTCAAGGAAACCTGACCGAAGCGCCCGAGAAACATCGTGCGCGCGCCCGGTGGACGCGCACGGTTTCGCGCTTTGTGACCTGACGAGCCCGTGGCCATCGTCTATGGTGAGTGCTGCGGCACAGAATTGAAACAACCGGGCGGGTTTAGCCATTGCTGGATCGAACACAGCCTGATCGAGAGACCACTGACGACGTCGTCTCGGCGGCCGGAGCTTCCTCCATCACGACGCCGGACGCGGTCCCGGTCTGGCGGCGGCCGTTGGGCTGGGTGCAACGCGCCGGACAGTTCTTTTTCACCGTCAGTTTTTCGAGCCTGACGCGGCGTATCGTCTCGCTCAATCTGGCCGGCCTGATCGCACTGGTCGCCAGTATTCTCTACCTCTCGCAGTTCCGTGCCGGCCTGATCGACGCCCGCGCACAGAGCCTTCTGGTACAGGGCGAGATCATCGCCGGCGCCATCGCTGCCTCGGCGACGGTGGAAACCAACACCATCACCATCGATCCCGACCGCCTGCTCGATCTCAAGCCCGGCGAAACCTATGCCGCGCCTGACGAACTCGCGACGCTCGATTTCCCGATCAATCCGGAGCGCGTCGCGCCGGTGCTCCGTCGGCTGATCTCGCCGACCAAAACCCGCGCGCGCATCTATGATCGCGACGGTGTGCTGATCCTCGACAGCCGCAGCCTGTATGGCCGCGGCGACGTCATGCGCTTTGAGCTATCGCCACCCGCGAACGAGAAACCCGGCCTGATGGAGCGCGCGATGATCGCGGTCCGCACCTGGCTCAATCGCGGCGACCTTCCGCTCTATCGCGAGTTGGGACCGGAGAACGGCAAGGGCTACGAGGAAGTCGCGGAATCGCTCAAGGGCGATAAGTCCAGCATGGTGCGCATCAACGACCGCGGCGAGATCATCGTTTCGGTCGCAGTGCCCGTACAGCGTTTTCGCGCCATCCACGGCGCGCTGATGCTGTCGACGCAGGGCGACGATATCGACCAGATGGTGACGGCGGAACGGCTGGCGATCCTGAAGGTGTTCGGCGTTGCCATGGTGGTGATGATCGTGCTGTCGCTGCTGCTCGCCAGCACCATCGCGGGCCCGGTGCGCCGGCTTGCGGCCAGCGCGGAGCGCGTGCGCCATCGCATCAAGACCCGCGTGGAGATTCCCGACTTCACCCGCCGCCGCGACGAGATCGGCCATCTTTCCGGCGCGCTACGCGACATGACGGAAGCGCTCTACAACCGCATCGAGGCGATCGAGATGTTCGCCGCCGACGTCGCACATGAATTGAAGAATCCGCTGACGTCGCTGCGTTCGGCGGTGGAAACATTACCGCTCGCCAAGACCGATACCAGCCGCGCCCGTCTGCTCGAAGTGATCGAGCACGACGTGCGCCGGCTCGATCGCCTGATCTCCGACATTTCCGACGCGAGCCGGCTCGACGCCGAATTGCAGCGGCAGGATGTGGCGCCCGTGGAATTGCGGCGGTTGCTCACCACGCTCACCTCGGTCGCCAACGAGACGCGGCTCGGCCACGACGTCGGCGTCGAGACCCGCTTCGAGGGCGGCCCCGCCGACACCTTCTCCGTTCCGGGCCACGATTCGCGGCTCGGGCAGGTGATTTCCAATCTGGTGGTGAACGCGCAGTCGTTCTCCGAGCCCGGTGGCAAGGTTCACGTCACCTGCCGCCGCGTCAAATCCGAAATCGAAATCGTCGTCGACGACAACGGCCCCGGCATTCGCGACGACGCGCTCGAACGCATCTTCGAGCGGTTTTATACCGACCGACCGCATCAAGGCTTCGGCCAGAATTCCGGGCTCGGCCTTTCGATCTCGAAGCAGATCATCGAAGCCCATCGCGGCCGCATCTGGGCCGAGAACCGCAAGGGCCCCGCCGATGAGGATGGCCAGCCGACCGTCGCTGGCGCCCGCTTCGTGGTACGGCTGCCGATATGACGGCGTCACCGAGCGCCCCTCGTGAAAGCCCGCCGGGCGCGCCGAGTATCCATGCCTCCGCCGTCCTCGTCGGCGACCAGGCCGTCTTGATCCGCGGCCCTTCAGGCTCCGGCAAGAGCCGGCTCGCCTTCGAGTTGATTCTGGCTGGGCGTAGCGGGCAGATTCCCGCCGTGACGCTGGTTGGCGACGACCGGATTCACCTTGAGGCGCGACAAAGCCGGCTTTGGGCACGGCCAGCGCCCCGGCTCACGGGATTGATCGAAATTCGCGGGCTCGGCATCCGGCGCTGCGACTTCGTGTCCGAGGCTGCCGTCGGCTGGGTGGTCGACCTCGATGCCGCCGATGGAGCCCGGCTTCCGGCCCCCGAAAGCCTGATAACGACCCTTTCGGGGATCGAATTGCCGCGGATTCCGGTCCAAACCGGCTTTTCAGCGCTTCCGCTGATCATCGCCGCATTGACCACGCGTCCTGTGTCCCCGTCGCCCGCTCCAGCAGAGGAAGATTGTCCGGACGAAATTCATAACCATATAGGTCCCGTTGTTGCCACCGATTAGACCCACCCCAGTTCCCGCCTTGTGGCGAAATTTAGGGAAAATCGTGATGCTCCCCCCTTGCGCGGGAGCGCCGGATGGTCAAAGTGGCCCGTTCGTGCGGTGCACCAAAGCACCCGCGAGGAGTTTTCGATGATTGGTCTGGTTCTTGTGACCCATGGGCGCCTTGCCGACGAATTCAGGGCAGCGCTCGAACATGTGATGGGTCCGCAAAAGCAAATCGAGGCGATCACGATCGGCGCCGAGGACGACGCCGATTTGTGTCGAAGCGATATCATTGAAGCCGTCAACCGCGTCGACAGCGGTAATGGCGTCGCCATCCTCACTGACATGTTCGGCGGCACACCGTCGAACCTTGCGATCTCATGCATGAGTCGGCCGAAGGTCGAGGTTCTCGCCGGCATCAATTTGCCTATGCTGGTGAAACTCGCCAAGGTACGCAACGATTTGCCGCTGCCTGAAGCGATAGCGGCCGCGCAGGAAGCCGGCCGCAAGTACGTCACCATAGCCAGTCGTGTCCTCGCTGGAAAATGAGCCCGCCGCCCGACGATCTCCCTCTTTCCAGCGACGGCAACGCCGCCGCCGCATCGTCGTCAGGGGCGGTCGTGCGTGAACTTCCCATCACCAACAAGCGTGGCCTGCACGCCCGCGCCTCGGCGAAATTCGTGCAATTGGTCGAGCGCTTCAATGCCGACGTCACGGTCACGCGTAACGGCGAGACGGTGGGCGGCTCTTCGATCATGGGATTGATGATGCTCTCGGCCGGTCCGGGGACCACCATCACCGTCTCGGCAACCGGCGCGGATGCGGCCGAAGCGATCACCGCCATCGCCAATCTCGTCGGCAGCAAGTTCGGCGAAGGCGAGTAGAACGCCTTACATTACGTCCGAACAGCGAGGCCCTTCGCGGCCAGCCGCGCCAACACGTCGTTCAAGTGCTCCCTGTCACGCGTTTCGATCACCAGCTGAAGCAGCGCCGCCTTCGCAGGCAAGTCCGAGAACGTCCGCTGATGCGAGACTTCGATGATGTTGGCGCCTGCCTCCGCAAGCAGGTTGCAGACCAGCGCCAGTTGCCCGGGACGATCGACGATATCGATGGCTAACTGTGTGAGCCTGCCTTCGCGTGCAAGGTCGCGTGTTAGGACCGATGCGATCAAGCGCGTATCGATGTTGCCGCCGGTCAGGATCAAGCCGACATTCGCGCCCTTGAAACGCTCCGGCGCAGCCAGCACGGCGGCGAGGCCCGCAGCGCCCGCACCTTCCGCCACCGTTTTCTCGACCGAGATCAGCATCGCAACGGCGCGCTCGATGTCGTCGTCCGACACCAGGACAATGTCGTCGACCAGCCGGCGGATAACTTCCCGCGTGATGTGCCCCGGCGACTTCACCGCGATGCCCTCGGCCAGGGTGTCGCCGCGACTGGGCAAATCCGTGCCCTTGATGACATTGTACATCGACGGATAGAGCTTCGCCTGCACGCCGATGATGCGGATATTTGGGTTGATGGCCTTGGCTGCGATTGCGATGCCGGAGATAAGACCACCGCCGCCGATCGGGACAACCAGCGTCGCCAATTGAGGAACGGCTTGCAGCATTTCGGACGCGATCGTGCCCTGCCCCGCGATAATTAACGGATCGTCGTAGGGGTGAATCAGCGTCAGACCATGAGCTTGGCCATGCTCCAGCACGAACTTGCCGGCTTCCTCAAGAGTCTGTCCGGTGATGATCACTTCGGCGCCGTGCCGCCGCGTGTTCTCCACCTTCACCATCGGTGTGCCGATCGGCATCACGATGGTCGCGGGAATTCCGAGGCGCTTGGCGTGATAGGCCACACCTTGCGCATGATTGCCCGCCGACATTGCGATGACGCCGCGCCGGCGTTCATCCGCCGACAACGCGCTGAGCCGGTTGAGCGCGCCGCGCTCCTTGAAGGTCGCGGTGAACTGGAGGTTCTCGAACTTGAGCCAGACGTTGCAGCCGCAAATCTCGCTTAACGTCCGGCTCTGACTGCAATCCGTGACGAAAACCGACCCGCGCAGCGTCGCCGCCGCGGCCGCGATGTCATCCGGCCCGATCTTCGCGCCACCGACGTCGAACGAGAGATTCGCCGTGTCTGAAGCAAGGGTTTCAAAGGCGGCCGACATGATCTTCCCTCGGATGTACAAAACGCAATCGGTACAAGTGCGCGGCGCCGGTACTTCTCAAATGATGATCCGTCGCGCGTTGTAGACTAGCACGCAGCGATCCGCGACGGCAGCGCCTCAGCACTCGACAACGTTCACCGCGAGGCCGCCGAGCGAGGTTTCCTTGTATTTCGACTTCATGTCCTCGCCCGTTTGCAGCATCGTCTTGATGACCGCATCGAGCGAAACATAGTGATTGCCGTCTCCGCGCAACGCCATACGCGCGGCGTTGATGGCCTTGACCGCACCCATCGCGTTGCGCTCGATGCACGGGATCTGGACCATGCCGCCCACCGGATCGCAGGTCAAACCGAGATTGTGCTCCATGCCGATCTCGGCGGCGTTCTCAATCTGGGCCACGCTCGCACCGAGCACCGCCGCAAGCGCGCCGGCCGCCATCGAACAGGCCACGCCGACTTCGCCCTGACACCCCACCTCCGCGCCCGAGATCGAAGCATTGGCCTTGTAGAGCAAGCCGATGGCACCGGCGGTGAGCAGAAATTCGATGACGCCGTCATCCGACGCGTCGGGTGTGTATTTATCGTAGTAGTGCAACACGGCCGGGATGATGCCCGCCGCGCCGTTGGTCGGGGCGGTGACGACGCGGCCGCCGGAGGCGTTCTGCTCGTTGACCGCCATCGCGAACGCGTTGACCCAATCCATCGCGGCCAGCGGATCGCCGCCGACGACGTTGTGCCCGCGCTCAAGCAGTTCACGGTGGAGTTTCGGCGCACGACGACGAATGCCCAGCGCACCGGGAAGACGATCCTCGGTCTCTTCGTCGTCGAGACCGAAGCCACGACGCACGCACTCCTTCATGACCTGCCAAATCCGCAGCAGCCCGGCGCGCACCTCCGTTTCCGACCGCCAGATGCGCTCATTGGCCATCATCAACTGGGCAATCGAAATATCGTTGGATTTAGCCAACGCCACCAGTTCGTCGCCGGTCTTGAAAGGATACGGCCAGACAGGATCGGGCGCCCGCGCGGCCGCCACATCCGCACCGCTTTCCGTGATGAAGCCACCACCCACCGAAAAGTAACAGCGCTCCGACAGCACCGTGCCATCCTCCGCCCACGCGACGAAGCGCATGGCGTTGGGATGCTCCGGCATCGACTGTTCGCCGAGGAAGGCGATATCGCGCGCACGCTGGAACGCGATCAGACGCTTGCCGCCGAGCGGCAACTGCCCCGAGCGTTGCAATTCCGCGAGCCGCGACTTGACGGTGGACGGATCGATGGTGTCGGGCATCTCGCCGAACAGGCCGAGGATGACACCAAGGTCGGTCGCGTGACCGCGACCAGTCGCGCCAAGCGACCCGTAAAGGTCGACGCTGACGCGCGTCACCTGCGCCAGCAGTCCGTCCTGTTCAAGCGAATGGACGAACTGACCGGCGGCACGCATCGGTCCCACCGTGTGCGAACTCGACGGGCCGATGCCGATCTTGAAGATGTCGAAGACGGACAGCATCAAGCTGCGGGCAATTGCTGCTTAACCAGTTCCACCCAGTACGCGGCGCCGAGCGGCAGAATCGCGTCGTTGAAATCGTAGTAAGGATTGTGCAACGGCGGATCGTTGGCGGTTTCACCGGCACCGATGCAGATGTAGGCACCCGGCCGCTTCTGCAACATGAAGGCGAAGTCTTCCGAGCCCATCGCGGGCTTCACGTCGGTCATCACCTGCTCTTCCCCGACCAGACGCGAGGCCGCCGCAGCAGCGGCGTTGGTTTCGTCCGGCGTATTGATGACGCCGGGATAGCCGCGCATGTACTGAAGGTCGATGGTCGCACCGTGCGCCTGCGCAACACCTGCGCAAACCTCTTTCATCGCGGCCTCGACCCGATCCTGAATGCCGGCATCGAGCGTGCGAACGGTGCCGCGCATCACGACCTGCTCGGGAACGACGTTCCAGGTGTCGCCGCCGTGAATCTGCGTCACGGTGACAACCGCCGCGTCGATCGCGCCGATCCGACGGCTGACAATGCTCTGCAACGTGGTCACGAGGTTGGCCGCGATCACGACGGAGTCGATGCCGGTTTCGGGTGCGGCGGCATGACAGCCCTTGCCGGTGACCGTGATTTCGAACGTATCGAGAAACGCGGTCGCAATGCCGGTGCGGATGCCGAACTTGCCGCGCGGCATCTGCGGAATGTTGTGCATTCCATAGACCGCATCGGCTGGAAACTTCTCGAACAGGCCTTCCTCGACCATCTTGCGGCCGCCGCCTTCGTTTTCCTCAGCGGGCTGGAACACAAAATGCACAGTGCCACGGAACGGCCGATGCCGTGCCAGATGCACGGCCGCACCGAGCAGCATCGCGGTGTGGCCGTCATGGCCGCAGCCATGCATCTTGCCGTCACGGGTGGACTTGTGCGCGCTGGCGCCAAGCTCGGTCATGTTGAGCGCATCCATGTCGGCCCGCAGCGCAATGCTCGGTCCGTCGCCGTTCTTCAGCGTCCCGACCACGCCGGTGCCGCCAAGACCGCGATCGACGGCGATCTGCATTTCCATCAACGCATCAGCGACGATCTGTGCCGTACGGTGTTCCTCGAACGCGGTTTCCGGGTTGGCATGAAGGTCGTGACGCCAATCCGTCATCCGCGCGCAGGTATCGTTCTCGATTCCGAAATTCGTGGACATATCTTTTCCGCCTCTCAATTAGGTCAGCGATGGAAGAATTCGGCGATCAAGGTCGCGCCGAGGAAGGTGCCGGCCGCGGCGGTCAACGATACCACCACGATGCGCCAGCTCAGTTGCTTGAAGATCGGCACGTCCTTAGCGACCGAGAAGCCGGCGAGCGCCAGAACCGGCGTGGTGAACGCCAGGAAGTTCAGCTTGTCGACCGACGCAATCATCGCGTCGGAGAACGGCAGCAAGCCGGGAACGCCAAGCACGGTGGTGACAATCACCAGCACGAAGATATGGGGTATCTTCTTCAGCAGGCGTGACAACACATCGACCAGCAAAGCAACCGCCAACACGATGACGAGGCCGATCACCGACGTCATTACCGGAACATGATAAGTCAGCGAATTCCCGATCAGCACACCGATGGCGACGACAATCCAGGCCAATAGCGAGTCCGGAAAACCGAATGCCCCATGACCGCCATGGGTCTCGCCGGCGCTGGCGACGGTCGGCGCCATGTCGCCGGCCTTGAAGTTCGAGAACCGCCCAAGCACCGGCTCCAGTTTGTCGTAAAGCCACGAGCAGGCCGGCAGCGACAGGAACAGCGCGAAGTAGAAGCCGAGCACCGCCGTCATCAGGTTTGCGGCCGACGCAATTGCAGTCAGGTCCTTGACCATCTCGGGCGGACTCTGGCCGTTGATGGCGCCGATTGCCGCCGCCATCATGCTGCCCGATCCGACGCCGGCGCCCATGGCCAGCGAGCGCGGATCGAAAATGTGCAGGCTGGCGATGAAGCCGGCCAGCAACGCGATGAACAAAGCGCCGAGCACGGTGCCGGTGATGTATTCGGCCAGCACGCCGCGCCCTTCCGGCGAGTTCATGCCGTACTTCTCACCGATGATCACCAGATTGCCTTCACGACCAATCGAAAAGGTGGCGCCGACCGCTTCGCGCTTCACGCCCAGCAGAAGAGCGAGCGGGAGACCGAGTGCCAGCGTGCCGAAGGTGTGGCCGAATTCCTGAAACAGCAACGCCCAACCGGCCTGCTTGACCGCAGGCAAAGCGCCACCGACGGTGAAGCCCATCTTGACGATGAACAGGATGAGGCCGGCGTTGAGCAATTGCCCGGCAAAGGTTTGCAGACCGAGTCCGATCCGCAGTGGCGTAGGAAGATAGGGCGACGCGATGCCCCAGGCGGCGGCGAGCAACAACGCCCACACCATGGGCTGAAGCAGAACCTTGCCCGGCCCGATCTGAAACTGCACCACCCCGATGATTTCGGCGATCAGAACGACAAGTGCAACGCCGATGAAAATCTTGACCTTGTCGGCGGTGCCGCGGCCCGCCGGTTCGCTAAGTGGTTCGATGGAGGCCGAAGCCGTCGTCATGAATGCGCTCCTCTATCTGATTAGTCTTCACCGAGCAGCGGGTGCTTTAAGCCCTGCATTTCAACTCCCGTGCGTTAGCTTGTTCCGAAATACGGCCTTGCATCAATGACAGCGGAATGGGATTATCGTTGCGTTTTTATCAACGATTAGAACCGCCCGGCATGACCCGTCTCGACAAGGACAAGCTGGAAACGCGCCGCCTGCGCTACTTCATGCAGGTGCTCGAGATCGGCTCCGTGCGCGGCGCAGCCGGCGCGCTGGGCATGGATGCCTCAGCCGTCAGCCGGGCGATGAGTTTGCTCGAAGCGGAATGCGGCGCACAGCTCTTCGAACGACGCGGGCGCGGCATTGTCCCCACCGACGCCGGCCATTTGCTGGCTGGCTACATTCGGCGCCAGCACAGCGAGAAGCAAAGCCTGCTGGCGCAGCTCGACAGCATCCGCAAAGTGGAAACCGGCCATGTCGAACTGGTCACCGGCGAGGGTTACATCAATTGGCTGACGCGCCGCCCCCTTAGCCGGTTCATGCGAACGCATCCGAATATCTCCATCGATCTTCGGATTGGAAGTTCGGACGAGATCGTCGAACGCGTGCTCGACGAACGGGCACATATCGGAATCCTGTTCAATCCGCCGCGGAACGAGCAGTTTCACTCACACTATTCGTGGCCGCATCCGATCCAGACCCTGGTGCTGCGAACGCATCCGCTGGCGCAGGTCGCCTCGCCGCTGCGGCTGTCGGATCTGCTGCCCTATGTCGGCGCCACGTTGCATCACGACTTCGGGCTTCGTCAGCATATCCAAGCGGCCGAACTTAGCGAAGGCACCAAGCTCACGTTCTCGTTCACGACCACCTCGTTCGACGCGCTCGGCCACTTCGTCCTTGCAGGACTTGGCTATTCGCTGGTGTCGCGGCTCCCGATGCTTCCCGCGGATGCGGCGAAAGTCATCTCGCTGCCGATGAAAAGTTCGTTGCTCTCCCGTGGCCGTTCCCACGTCATCACCCGACAGGGACGCACGTTGCCACCCGCCGCCGCCGAACTGCTGCGCATCATCCTCGGCGATATGAAAGCACCGGGTCGCAACACGTCACGCGCCGTGCCACGAAACTAGACGCTCTTCGTGCCGGTAGGGTCGTCGGGGACACGGCACCGGTGCAATCGCACTCTTGCATCCGGGCGACATCGCCTGCCACTCGTTACTCGCGCGACTGTGGACCGAAACGATATCCGCAACACAACGAGCCGGAAAATCGGCCAGAACTGGTCAGGATGACTTGTCACGATGCAACAAGTCCGTTATTTCCTATTCCATGAAATTCGCTCTTGAGAATTAAATACTGAATAGAGAATGATTATCGAGAAGCCCGCCAAGCAGGTCAACGCACTCTCGCGTGGGATCGCCATCCTGCGTTACCTCGACGCGCAGGGGGAGCCCGTCGGCGTCGTGCAGATTGCGCGCGACCTCAAGATCAATGCCTCGACCTGCTTCAACCTGCTGCGCACGCTGGTTCACGAGCGGTTGGCGATCTTCGATCCCGCGACGAAGAAGTATTCGCCCGGCCTCGGTGTGCTGGCGCTGGCGCACGCGGCGCTCAAGCAGGACGGTCCCATTCGGCTTCTCCATCCACAAATCGAGCAGATCGCCAAGGCACACAACGTCACGGCGATGCTCTGGCAGTTGACGTCGCCGGACCGCGCGATGGTCGTCGATCTGGCGGAGGCTTCAACACCGTTGCGCGTGCAATTCACGGTGGGGCAACGGCTGCCATCCCTGATCGGCGCGCTCGGGCGCTGCTTTGCCGGGCACCTGAACCTGACGAAAGCCGAAGTCAAAGTCATGTTCAAGGAATTGCGGTGGCAGAACGCGCCGACCTTCGAGCAGTACTGGTCCGATGTCGAGGCGGCACGGCGCACTGGCTTCGCCGTCGATATCGGCCACTACAATCGCAACTTCACCACCGTCGCGGCGCCCATTCTAACAGGCAGCGGCGAAGCGACGATGGCGATATCCGCCATCACGTTCTCCGGAGACCTCGATCGGCCACGAATGTTGCGCCTCGCGGCGGACCTCAAACGCGTCACCGGAGAAGCCTCGAACGCACTTGGCTACAGCGGATCTCCGACTATGGCAAAAGCGGCCCCCGCCGGTCGCGGCAAGGCCGCACCTCGGAAATGAGGGCCGACTAGCGCGCTTTGAGATAACGGGCGATCGTCTCACGCACGCCGGGGCGATTGAAGTTCTCATGCATCAACGGCGCAAGCCGCGCGATCCGCACCTGGACATCCGATCCCTCGCGTTTGGCTTTCGCTCGCCGTCCGATCTGAAGCGCGTCGATCCGGTCGCGATAGAATTCGGTGCGCGCCGCGACACCGGCAGCAAACGAGGCAGCAGGAACGATATCCGAGACGAGCCCCAGCGAGCGCGCCTCCACGGCATCGAGCAGCCGCCCCATGGCGCACAACTGAAAGGCAATGGCGTCGGACACTTTCTCCTCCAGCGCGGCCTGCACGATCACCGGATACATATTGAAGCGAATTTCCGGAAGGCCGAAGGCGAGATTGTCGGCCGCAATGGCTAGATCGCATAGAGATGCGATCAAGACACCCGCGCCAAGCGTGCGCCCATGGATCGCGGCGATCACCGGTCGGGGCGACGTCGCCAGACTGGCGACGATCGCCTTCAGCCCCTCTTCCTGCCGCTCGAGATAGTCACCGCCTTGCAGAAACTCCGCAATATCGGCTCCGGCGCAAAATCCCGCAGTGCCACGGCCCTCAATCAGAACCAGCTTCGCATCATCGGCCGTTCGCACCGCATCGGCCAGCGCAAACATCATTCCCGCCGTCAATGCGTTGGCTTTCTCGACGCGGTCGATGGCGACCGACCGAATGCCGTCGCGTTCCTCCCAGCGAATGAACCGGTCGGTCATTGCGTCGCGGCCTCCGCCACGCCCCGACGAAAGCGCCATGCCTGCCTCGCTCGCCCGAAAGCACCGATGAGACCGTCGGGCGCGAAGCGGATCACCACCACCAGCAGAACGCCGAAGATCAGCAAGTGCACGCCGGGAAGCGATCCGCCGAGCGAATGCCGCAGCCATTCTCCCGCCGGCACCAGCAGCAACGGGCCGACCACCGGCCCCCATACCGTTCCGCTTCCGCCCACCACCGTCAGCAGAATGATCTGGATGACGATGTTGATGCCGGCGAAAGTGTGCGGCTCGACGTATTGCAGGTACTGCGCATAGAAAGTGCCGCCGAACGCCGTCAGCGCGGCGCTGATTGCCATTGCCAGCATCTTGTACTTGAGAACGGGCACGCCGATGGCGTGCGCCGCGCGCTCGTTGTCGCGAACGGCGCGCAGGTAAAGACCTATCTTGGTATGATACAGCCACATCGACAACGCGAGCGCGATGATCACTTGAATCAGGATCACCACGTAATAGGTGGTGTCCGACCTGAATTGATACATCGCAGGCGTGCCCCGTACCGGCAATGTCAGGCCGCGGCTGGCGCCAAGAAAGTCGATCGACGAGATCGCGAGAAACCCGAGCATCGCCAGCGCGATGGTGACCAGCGCGAAAGACAACGGGGGCAATTCGTAGCGGAACGACAGCCATGCGATGAACACGCCGATCACGGCCGCCAGTGCCGCGCCCGCGAACATCCCGATCCATGGCGATATTCCAAGATGGATCGAGAGCAGCGTCGAGGTATAGGCGCCCGCCGCAAGAAACAGGCTGTGACCAATGCAAAACTGCCCGGCGATGCCACCAACCAGATTCCAGGCGATGCACAAGTGGACGAACAATAGCGTCAGGATCGCCATATTCGTCCAGCCCGAAGACATCATCAGCGGCGCCAGCGCCACCGCGAGGAAGGCAATCCAGGGCAACACGGCTGACGACCGGAGGCGGGTCTCGCGCATCAGTGCTCTCCCATCAAGCCGTGCGGACGGAACAGCAGCACCAGAACCAGGATCGCGTAGGGAATCATCGCGCCGACAGTGCCGCCGTAGAGCAGGCTGCCGAGGCTTTCGGAGACGCCGATGATCGCCCCCGCAATCATCGATCCGGCGAAGCTGCCCAGCCCGCCGATCACCATGACGATCAGCGCGATCAGCGTGAAATCGAGCCCCATCGCCGGCGTCAGCGTGAACTGAGCCACGATGATCGCACCCGTCAGGCCCAGCAGCCCGATGCCGATGCCGAACGCGATGGCTTGAATCCGATCGATGCGAATTCCCATCAGAGCGGCAGCGTCGCTGTTCTGCGTGATCGCGCGCACCTGCCGGCCGAAATCGGTTCTCATCAGCACGACATAAAGGATTGCGGCCAGCACCACCGCAAGCAGCGAGCCGACCAGCAGCGGCCATGGCATGATCAACGGCGGAACAACCAGATTCTTGTTGGAAAGAACTGTCGGCACGCTGAGGTAGTCGCCACCGAACACCATCAGCAGAAAATTCTCCTGAACGAAGACCAGCCCGAGCGTGAGTTGCGCGCCGGCCAGCACGCCGGCGGCGAGCACCGGCTGCACCAGGCGGCGGAACATCAGGAAGCCGAGCAGGAAGAAGCCGAAGAACAGCAGCGGTGCCGCCGCATAGGCATCGAGCGAAAAGGATTGATAGAGCGCCAGCGCGCCATACATGGCGAGCGCCATGAAATCACCATGCGCGAAATTGAGAAGCCCGCCGACGCTGAAGATCAACGTCATCGACAGCGCAATCAGGGCGTAGATGGCACCCATCTGCAATCCCTGCACGGTCGCCTGCAACAGAACCTCACCTGACATCAGATCCTCACAAGCGTCCGAGATAGGCTTTGCGGGTGGCGGGATCGTGCGCCAGATCGCTGGAAGCGCCGGTCAGCACGATCTTGCCGTTTTCGATGACGTAGCCGCGGTTCGACACCGCGAGCGAGAGTTTTACATTCTGCTCGGCAAGCAGAATGGTCAGCCCGTCCGCATTCAGCTTGCGCAGCGCACCGTAGGTTTCCTGCACCAGCAGCGGCGACAGGCCAAGCGACGGCTCATCGAGAATGAGGAGCTTCGGCTGCGCCATCAGTCCGCGCCCGATCACCAACATCTGCTGCTCGCCGCCGGACATGGTCGCGGCTTTCTGATCGCGCCGCTCGGCAAGCCGTGGAAACAGGTCGAAAATGCGTTTCAGCGTGGCTTCACGATATGGTCGCGCGCGCGGATGTACGCCGCCCAGCATCAAATTTTCCCACACCGTCATGCGCGGGAACACCATGCGCCCTTCCGGCACCAGCGCGATGCCCGCCGCCACCGCACGCTCCGCGCCCTCGCCCGCGATCTCCGCCCCCTCGAACGAGATGCGCCCGGCGGTCGGGCGGATCAGGCCGGCGATGGTTTTCATCAGCGTGGTTTTGCCGGCGCCGTTGACGCCGACGAGCGCGATAAGCTCGCCTTTGTCGACACGCAGATCGATGCCGTGCAGAACGCTGATGCGGCCATAGCCGGATACAAGCCCCGAAATCTCAAGCAAGCTCGAACTCCTCGCCGAGATAGATCTCGATCACCTTCGGATCGCGCACCACGTCCTCCGGCGCGCCCTCGATGATCTTGCGGCCGGTGCCCATGACCACGATCCGGTCGCTCAGGCTCATGATGACATCCATGTTGTGCTCGACCACGAGGAAGGTGACGCCGCGATCGCGCAGATTTTGGATCATACGCACGACGTCTTGCGTCTCGGCTGGGCGCAGCCCGGCCATTACCTCGTCCAGCAAGATCATCTGCGGTTGAGTCGCCATCGCCTTGCCGATCTCAAGCGCCTTCTGATCCGGAAGCGTCAGATGACGGCAGGTCAGGTCGAGCTTGCCATCTAGCCGCACCAGCTCAGCAATGGAGATCGCGACCTTGCGCGCCTCGGCCATCGACAGCCGAACCAGCGCCGCCGCCGTTAAGGTTTCGCGCACCGTCAGACTGGGGAATACCTCCATGATCTGGAATGTGCGCGTCAGCCCACGCCGGCAAATCTCCTCCGGCGCCACGCCATCGATCCGCTCGCCGCGAAACCGCACCTCGCCGCTGGTCCTGCGCACGAAGCCCGAAATCGCCTGGAAGAACGTGGTCTTTCCCGCCCCGTTGGGGCCGATCAGACCGACGATCTCTCCTCGCCTCACATCCAGCGAGACGTGGTCGACGGCTTTCAGGCCGCCAAACTGGACCGAGATGTCGACGGCGGAGAGAAGTATCTCACCGTCACCGGCTTCGGACGAAGACGCGTTGCTTTCGCTCATGAGTTCATCAGCCTGCGTCAGGTTTCGTTGCGTTTGACAGGCGCGATTGTTACTTGACGCCCTCGATGATCGGCTTGGCCGACGCCACCGCTTCCGGATAGACAGTGTGCTTCACGCCATCCTTCCACTGCACAAAAATCGCGCTGGTGCCGGCCAACGTGCCGTCCTCGGCATAGTGCACATCGCCGGGAATGATCGGCAGCACGATGGCGGGATCACCAGCCTTGAACTTCAGGCCGCGGAACGCCGCATTGACCTTCACCGGATCGTCCGTGCCGGCATTCTCCAGCGCCTGCACCAGAAAGCGCGCAGCCTGCACGCCGAACATGAAACTCTGATCGATCACCTTGTCCGGATAGGCGGCAGAGCCCTTCTGCAAGGCATCCTTCAGACCTGGGAGCTTTCCGTCCGCCGAATAGAACGCCAGCCCGAACGAACTGGTCAGCGTCTTCTCGGCGACCTCCTTGCCCAGCGTTCCCCACAGCTTGTCGTCGCTGAAGCCCGCCGAGCCGCCAAGCCAGATCGGTGAGGTGTAACCGAGATTAAAGCGCGCCTTGTGCAGCAGCACGCCGTCCTGGAAATAAACCACCGAGATCACCGCATCGGGCGCCAGGCTCTTCACCCGCAGCACGATCGGCGTCATATCTTTCACCGACGGCTCGACCGGAATCGACTCGAGGACCTTGATGCCCTGCGCCGCAAGCGCCGCCGCCGCAGTCTTGGACACCACCTGGCCGTAGTCGTTGTTGGCGTAGGTGATGGCGACGGTGTTGATCTTGGCGCCCTTCGAGATCAGCCATTTCACCGCATCGGCATAAGCCTTGCCGAAACCCTCGGCGCTGATCGAGATGGTGGAGAAATACGGCGTGGTCGGAATCAGCGTAGTCTGAAGCCCGACACCGCCGACCTGATAGCGATCCGCGACCGGCATGAACGCTTGCGCTTCCGGCGTTGAATACGGCCCGAGAATGAAAGAGACCTTTTCCTCCGACATCAGGCGGCGCGCTTCCAGCGACGTCTTGGTCGGATCGGAGCCGTTATCCGCGATCACGAGGTTGATCTTGCCACCGCCGAGACTTTTGATGCCGCCTGCATCGTTGGTGTTCTTCACCACCATCTCGATCCCGCGCACCACGCTCAAGCCGGTCTCCGCATAGCGTCCGGTGCGCGGCATCAACACGCCGATCTTGATATCCTTCGCGAAACTGGGAGCGACCGACATCACGCCGGTCACCAACGCCAATGCTCCAACCGCCGCCAACCGCGATAATCTGCTCATCGGGCCTCCTCCGTTTGTTGATGCCGGGATTTGCCATCCCGGTGCTGTAAAGGGTCTACACAACCAAGGTCAGCGTGCCGGCAATCACCGGTTCGCCGTGCTGATTTTCAATTGCCACGTCGTAAATTCCGGCTGTGCCATCGCGAAGACGTCCCCACGCCGACACCGTATCGTTCTCGCGCACCGGGCGGGTGAAGCGCACATCCAGCCTCGCGCCGTCTTGCGCCTGCGAACCGTACGTCGCGCGCAACGATTGCCAGATCAGGTTCAGCGACAGCATCCCGTGAGCAATGATGCCACGCATCGGCGTCGTCGCCGCGAATTCCGGATCGACATGAATCGGATTGAAGTCGTCTGTGATCTCCGCGTAAAGCCTGATGGCAGCGCGGTCCACGATCTTGCTGACGCATTCGAGTTCGGCTCGATTGTATTGCGACATGGTCATTTCGCCCACAGCGTCGTCATCAGGCCGGAGAACATCAGCTCACCGTCCGCCCGTCGCGTTTCGGATCCGAACCGCACCCAGCGGCGATCGCCTTTCAGTTCCTTGCCATCGCAACTCAGCTCCGTGACCAGTTCATCGCCGATCTTCGGCATCCTGTTCACCGTGAAAAGTTGCTGGCCGTGAACGTTGCCGGGCGGGCGCGGCACCAGAATGTCGGAATAGGCGCGGATATAGACCGCGGCCATCATGCCGGGCGGCATGGTGTCGCCGTCGCGATCGGCCGGAAACAGCGTCAGCCATTGCTCGACGAGGTCGCGGCCGAGCACCATATTCCTGCGGCCGATGAGCTTGCCGGGCTCGAATGTTTCGAACACAAACATCTATCGCGGCCTCGCTTGCGGCAACGGATACTCACCCTCGGTGGGTTCAAAAAACACTTCGATCGGCATTCCGATCGCGACCGCCTTCGGATCGACGCCGCGCAGATTCACCATCGCACGCACGCCTTCTTCCAGGGCGACGATCGCGATGACATACGGCACATCGGCCTTGAAGGATTCCAGCGGCGCGCGGTGAACCACGGTGAACGAATAAACCGTGCCGCGGCCGCTCGACGGCAACCAATCCAGATCCGCGCCGTGGCAGGCGGTGCATGTCAGGCGCGGCGGAAACTGGTTGTGACCGCACGCCTTACAGTGCTGAAATTCGAACCGGCCATCCTTGCAGCTCGACCAGAAACGTTGCGTCACGACATTAGGTTGCGGAAGCGGCTTCGACATCGCTCAATTCCTCCCCAGCACAAGCGAGCAATGCGCGGACAGGATGCCGCCGTCGCCATGAACGAACGCCAGTTCAGGCGATGCCACCTGACGGCCCTCGGCCTCGCCACGCAGTTGCCGCACCGCCTCGACCACATGGAACATGCCACCGGCGGCGCCCGAATGCGCGTAAGACAACAAGCCGCCATGCGTGTTGCACGGCAACTGGCCGTCGAGATCGAGCGCGCCGCCGAGAATGGCGGGACCCGCCTCGCCGCGTGCGAAGAAGCCGATCGATTCCAACTCGGCCAGCAGAGTGATCGTGAAGCTGTCGTAGATTTCCGCGACATCGATATCGGCTGGCGTGACGCCCGCACGATCGAACGCCTGCCGCGACGACTGCTTGCAGCCGAAATCCGTCAACGACGGCGAGGCGATGATATGCTCATGCGTGTTCATCTGGCCAGTGCCGAGAACGCCGATGCCGCGCTTGCGCGTATCCCGCGCGGCGTCGGCGGCGCTGATCACGACGGCCGCGCCGCCATCCGAGATCAGACAGCAATCGAGCAGACGCAGCGGCGTCGAGATCGGCTTCGACTTCGCCACGTCTTCCAATGTGATCGGCTGGCGCATCTGGGCTTTCGGATTGCGCATCGCGTGCTTGCGATGCGCAACTGCGACACCCGCGAGATGTTCCAGCGTCACGCCGTAATCGTGCATGTAGCGCTGCGCCACCAGTGCATAGGCCGACGGCACACTGATGCCATAGGGCCGTTCGAACTGGGCATGTCCCACTTCCGACAACGCCGCCACCGCCTTGTCGCGCGACATGCCGGTTAGGCGATTGTCGCCGCACACCGCGAGAACGTGCCGGCAAATTCCAGCCTCTATCAACGCGGCGGCCTGCATAACCTGGGCGCAAGCCGTTGCGCCGCCCGCCTGCACCGCGATCGAGTAGGACGGCTTGATGCCGAGGAATTCACTCACCACCGACGACAGCATCAGATGCGGCTCGGTGAACGAGTAGCCGCACAGCACGCCGTCGATATCGCCTAGCGACAGTCCCGCGTCGGCAACCGCGGCGGCCGCAGCCTCCGCCTGCAGTCCGAGCGATGTCGAACCGTCGACCTTGCCGACCGCCGTGTCGGCGACGCCGGTGATAACCGCCTTCGATGCCATGCCTACTTTTCCTTGGTCTTGCGGCCGAACCGTTCCCAGACAAATCCAAGCGGTTTCTTCGCCAGGAAGCCCGCAACTGCCTCGTGGTGGTAAGGTGTTTCGAGCGCCACCGCCTGCGCATAGGACTCCATCTCCGCGAGCGCATGACGATCGAGATTGAAGGACTGGTTCAGGATCGTCTTGGCCATCCCGATGGCATCGGTCGGCGCGTGCCGGAAGCGCTGCGCGAAGGCCACGCCGGTCGTCAGCGGATCGTCCTGCGGTATGATCTCATGCACGATGCCGAGTCGGTACGCTTCTTCCATCCCGAGCACGCGGCCCGAGAAGATGATCTCTTTGGCGCGTTGCAGCCCGACAATGCGCGGCAGCAATTGCAGCCCGCCAAGGTCCGGCACCAGACCGATGCGGACGAACACCGCGCACATCTGCGCGCGCGGCGTCGCCAGAATGAAATCGGCGGCCAGCGCCAGATTGAATCCTGCGCCGAATGCCGGACCATCGACCACCGCGACGACGGGAATTTCCAGATCGAGCAATTCGCTGAACCAGATGTGCAGCCGACGGATGCGTTCGCGATTGGCCGTGGTTGGACGCCGCCCTTCCGACAGCGCACGCAGATCGCCACCCGCGCAGAAGGCGCCGCCCTCGCCGGCGATCACCAGCGCTTTAGCGCCGCCGTTCGCACGTAACTCGCGCACCACGTGCTCGATCTCCTGACGCATATCGAGATCGAGTGCGTTGCGTTGCTCAGGCCGGTTCAAGACTAGCCGCGCGATCTCGTCCTCGATGCTGAATCGAATAGCCTTGAATGTCATGATGTGGACCTCAACTGGCGCGCGATGATGTTGCGCTGAATTTCCGACGTCCCCTCGCCGATCACATAGACCAATGCATCGCGATGAAAGCGACCGACCGGATATTCGCGCATGATGCCGGCGCCGCCGAGGATGCGGATCGCCGCCTCGGTGACACGAACCGCCATCTCCGACGCAACGAGCTTCACGCGCGCTGCTGTCGCGCTGTCGATGGTCCCCTGATCGACCCGCCATGCACCGTAGTAGACGAACCACTTGGCCGCATCGATCTCTGCCGCCATATCGGCCAGCTTGTGCGCGATCGCCTGATACTCGATGATCGGCTTACCTCGGACGATCCGGGTCTTGGCGAAATCAAGCGCGGCGTCGAACGCCCCGCGCGCCATGCCGATGCAATTGGCCGAAACGCCGATGCGATTCTCCGAAAGCGAATCCAGCACAATGTTGTAGGTGCCGGTCTCGCCGCCGAGCAGGCAATCATCCGGCACGAAGGCATTCTCGATGTAGATCAGCCCGGTTTCCGACGACCGGATTCCTTCCTTCTTCAACTTGCTGATAACGAAGCCGGGATTCGGCAATTCAACCAGAAAAAGACTGATCGCGTCGGAGGTATGCTCGGACTTTGTCCGCGCGGCCACCGTCAGGAAATCCGCCATCGGCGCGTTGGTGATGTAGAGCTTCGAGCCGTTGAGCCGCCATCCGCCGTCCACCTTTTCGGCGCGGGTCTTCATGCTGCGCACGTCGGAGCCACCATCGGGCTCGGAAAGGCCGAAACCGCCGACTTTCTCGCCGGACAATCCGGGCTTGAAGAAGCGTTCCTTCTGCGCCTCGGTGCCTGCGCGCCAGATCGGCCAGATCGCAAGATGCGTATGCGCCGACCATGACGAGGCAAAAGCCTGGCACACCCGGCTCATCTCCTCGCGAACGATGCAATCGCTGACCTTGTCGAAACCGGTGCCGCCGTCGACTTCCGGATAGCGCACGCCGAGCAGACCAAGCTCGCCCCACTTGCGAAACAGCTCGCGGGGAAACACCTCGCTCTCCTCCGCCTCGGCGACGAGGGGCGCGATGTCCTGAGCGACGAAGCGGGCAATCGTTTCCCGCACCTGCTCCTGCTGAGGCGTGAACTGGAAGTCCATCGAGCCCTTCCTTCCCAGCTTGCGCTGCCGACCGCATCGATCCCGCCGCGCTTTGGACGCGGAACGATTGCTATAATTCTATATGGAGAATTACATTCTCTTCTGAAAATATTCATAGGCGACGGGCCGCCGCCGTGTCAACATCGGCACGCATTTCCAAGCGGCGGACATCCGCCGCCGATCACGAACGCAGGATAGAGCCGATGAGCCACACGAAATCACGTCGTCCGCAGAAGAGCGTCGACCGGGTGCAATTTCGCGACATGTGCGCGCGCTTTTCCGCTGCCGAGATCGGCCCGCGCTGGCGCGCGGCGGACCGCGACAAGGTCTTTCCGCGAGAATTCTACGTGGCCGCCGCGAGAGCGGGACTGATCGGCATCACCGCGCCGGAGGATATCGGCGGCTCCGAACTCGGCGCATACGAAGAAGCGATCGCCATGGAGGAGATGGCGAAGGTCAATCCGAACCTCGCCGTCTCCGTGCTGGTTCAGAATGTCGCTGGCTCCATCCTGTACGACTACGGCTCGCCGGCGCAACGCGACATCGCACGCGAGGTCATCGCCGGCAATTGCCTGGTCGCGATCACGGTGACCGAACCCGAGGCAGGCAATGACGTGCAGAACGTCAAGACCCACGCGCGGCGCGACGGCGACGACTGGATCGTCGACGGCCTGAAATCCTTCATCACGCTGGGCGGCGACAGCGACGTGTTAGTAACGCTCGCGCAGACCGATGAGAGTCGCGGCCGGCACGGAATGCACTTCTTTGCTATCGATCGCCGCAGCCCCGGGGTGACGTGCAGCCAGATCGAAACCTACGTCAATCGTCCGGCGCCAACCTATCGCGTTCAATTCGACAACGTTCGCGTGCCGGAAAGCCGCCGGCTCGATGCGGGCTTCAAGGAAATTATGACCGGGTTCAATCGCGAGCGTATCATGGTTGCGGCGCGCTGGCTCGGCCACATGCAGGCGTCCCTGAACTGGGCACGGGATTACGCCATCACGCGACAGCAGTTCGGCCGTCCGATCGGTGCCAACCAGTCAATCGCCTTCGCGCTGGCGCAAGCGCACGTCGATGTCGAAGCGACGCGGCACCTCACCTATCACGCCGCGGAGCGATACGATTCCGACATTCCGCTCAAGGACGTGATCCTCGACGTCTCGTCGGCGAAACTGCTGGCGACGCAGGCTGTGGTGCGCGTCACCCAGGCCGCGCTGCATATCGGCGGCGGCTGGGGACTAACGGAAGAGTTACCGGCGATGCGCCTCGCGCTCGATGCGTTGGTGGCCCCGGTCACGGTCGGAAGCTGGGAAATCCAGCTCCGAGCCATCGCACGCGAAATGGGTCTGCCTTGCGACTGATCTGATCGTCGAAAAGTGATCGCAGGCCGCCCATTTGGGCGACTTCACCGCAAAAGAAAGCGCCTACCGGAGATATCTTGAAAGGATCGAGGCAGATCATTCCGCGGCAGAGGCCATGGCCAATCGGTTGACGCGCGTCTCACCTTTGATGTTATCGACCGTGACATGGGTATCATACCAAGTCAGACGCGGGCTTGCTCCGAAGCGCTCGGTCAACTCAGCGATCCGCGCATCGGTAAACCATGCCTCAGCAGCCGCGCGGTTCTCCCACAGATACACCCCGCCCGTACCGTGATCGCCGTTGAGGTAATCCTTGCGGATCAGCCCTTTTGTCGCCAGCGCGCGGTAGGTCGGAGCGGAGCCCGTTCCTCCTGTGATGGCCTGCTCTTCAGTCCGCTTGGGAAGATCGAATTGAACGATGACGATGCAAGTTGCCATGACATTTCCTCCGATTTCGAATCCCGGCTGCCTCAAGCTCGATCAATCCGATCATAGCGATTCGATGGAACGGATACGATCCCGTCTTTCAGTTGCAGCGTGAGATCAAATTTCATGATACCATCTACCATCACGAGGGTCTCGGCCCCATCGCTCGACGCCGCGGGCCCACACTGACGGCTGCTGCGGGGCCTGCCAGCCAAAGTATTTGCCGAGAAGGCTACGCCTTTCTGGCCGAACTTCACGCCATCCATGCCTTGCGTGAAGGCAACGGCCGGACACAACCGACGTTCTTCTCGTTGCCGGCCGACATGGCAGGCTATCCAGGAGCGACCAAAACCCTTGCATGGCGTCTCGGCGCCATTACTTCCGAGTGCTCGGCGCTGCAGCATCATTCGAAATGCTGCAAGTGCAGGAACCCTCGCGCCACGGGCGCGTATTCGATGCGGCGGTGAGGATGGCCGGCGGCATTATCGGGCTGTTCGTGCGATTTGCGATGCGCCGCCAGCCCTGCCCTCGCGCCGTCTGTTCGGTACGGAAGACGCGATCGAGGGCATGACGGGAGATACCCGGTGGCGACGTCGATCATCTCCAACTTGCTAAGTGGCCTCGGCAGGAAGGTCCGGTTCGGACCTGCGGCGCGACTGCCGATGCTTTTCATCGTGGCGGTTATTTTGTTGGCCAGTGATGAGCCGGTTTGCCTAGCAGGCA
The DNA here is from genome assembly GCA_017305555.1 of Hyphomicrobiales bacterium. GTDB lineage: Bacteria > Pseudomonadota > Alphaproteobacteria > Rhizobiales > Xanthobacteraceae > 62-47. The sequence goes on from JAFKKM010000021.1 coordinate 67,628, forward strand.
CAGCAAGGCCGTCGCCGACCAAGTTCGAGCAACTGACCGAGACGTTCAATCGCGAAATCAGGGCCGGGATCATTTCCGGTGCGATCGTTTTGATCGAGCAGCACGGACAACCGGTCTATTTCAAATGCTTCGGTGTTCGCGACGCAGCCACGACGACGCCGATGACGCCGGACACGTTGTTCGCGCTGCATTCGATGACCAAGCCAATCACCAGCGTCGCGGCGATGATGCTGATCGATGACGGAAAGCTCTCGCTCGACGATCCGGTGGCCAGATACATTCCTGCTTTCGCGTCGATGGAGGTTGGAATCGATGCCATAGCCGCAGACGGCAAGCCTTTCCTCAAGCTTCTTCCTGCCAACAGGCCCATCACCATCCGGGATCTGCTGCGCCATACATCGGGAATCACCTACGAATATATCGGCAGCGATCTGATCACGACGGCCTACACCGACGCCAAGCTGTTCGCCGGCAATTTCGACAACAAGTTGTTTGCCGAGCGGATTGCGGGGCTGCCGCTGTCGAGTCAGCCAGGGACGCTGTGGCGCTACGGCCATTCCACCGACGTGCTCGGCCGTGTCATCGAGGTGGTGTCCGGCAAATCGCTGTTTGAATTCGAACGCGAGCGGATTTTTGCGCCGCTCGGCACGACGAATACCAGCTACGTGGTTACGACCGATGCGGATCGCGCCCGCATGGCTGCGCCGATGCCCGACGATACCGAACTGCGCGATTCCGAACGGGCGCGCCTCGCGCATCCGCAATGGCAATCCGGCGGCGGCGGGCTGGTTTCGACCGCTGCCGATTATGCGCGATTTTCGGAGATGATCCTTCATCGCGGTGAACTGAATGGCAAACGTTACCTCAGCCCGAAATCCTACGAACAAATGACGACCGATCAGATCGGGCCGGGCTCCGGGGTTGCGCGCGACAACGACTATTTTCCCGGCGAGGCGCTTGGCTTCGGCTTTGGCTTTGCGGTCCGGCTCGACACCGGCAAGACGAAGCTTCCGGCGCAGGGCGCGGTCGGCACTCTGGAATGGGATAGCGGCAGCGGACCCGCATTCGTCGTTGATCCCGAGCACGACCTGGTCGCCGTCATGATGGTGCAGGTCGGCGCAAAGCGCGGTCAGGTCCAACACGCATTCAAGAAACTGGTGTACGAGGCGCTTGAGAAGTGATCTTCAGCGCGAGACTTGCCGAAGTAATTCTCTTAGCGCCGCGCTTGCGAAGGCGTACATATTGGCGACCCGGTCGGCTTTGCCGGTTTCCAGTGCGATCGCCGTAGACTCGGCCCCGGCAACGCTGATGCAGCTATCGCCGGTAGCGTCGCCATAGCGATTGCCGGTGGGGCTGGTCGCGCCGGTTTCCGACAGGCTCCAATCCGACGCGAAGCGGCTGCGGATCTGGTTAGTCAGCAGTTTGCGTAGGTTTCGAGACTGAGCGAATGCCCTTCATTTCGGCATCCGGAATATCCATCAGGATGCGCCGCGCCTCGCGGGCGTAACCACCGCAGATCCAAGAAAATAGGCCGATGCGCCGGGCACTGCGAGCAGCGACGCCGGGATCAATCCGCCGGTGGACGATTCCGCCACTGAGATGGTTTGCTTGCGCACGATCAGATGGCTTGCGATCTGTTCCGCAATTCCGATCAGTTCCTGCACCGCGCTCGGCTTCCTTGCATGTCAGCCTCGTCGCATTGCAGGCTGGTGATGGCGCAGTATGATGTGGCACGATCCGATGCGGCCATACATCAATCATCGGCGAATGCCGGGCTGAGATGAGAGGAAACCGAACGTCATGACGTCACCGATTGCAGGCGGTGTGGATTGCGATCTGCATCCCGCGCTGCCTCATCTCACCAGCCTGCTGCCGTATCTCAACGATTACTGGCGCGATCAGGTGACGACGCGCGGCATGACCGATCTAGAGTCGCAATCCTATCCGCCGAACTCGCCGATCTCGGCGCGGTCGGACTGGCGCCCCGTTAAAGGTAAAGCCGGCGCGAGCCTGCGCGATCTCACCACACAGGCGCTCGATCCGTTCGACACCAGCATCGGCATCTGTAATCCGTTGTACGGATTGCAGATGGTGTTCAGCGAGGACATGGCCGACGCCTTCTGCCGTGCGCTCAATGACTGGCTCGCGAAGGAGTGGCTCGACAAGGACGCACGGCTGCGCGGCTCCATCGTCATCCCGATTCAAAGCGTCGAGAAGTCGGTCGCCGAGATCGAGCGCTGTGCGCGCGACAGCCGTTTCGTGCAGGTGCTGATGTTGGTGATGGGCGACATGCCGCTCGGCAAGCGCGCCTACTGGCCGATCTATGCCGCCGCGGAGCGCCACGGCCTGCCGATCGGCGTACATGCCGGCAGCAACTACCACAATCCGCCGAGCTCGGTCGGCTGGGGTTCGTATCACATCGAGGATTACGTTGCGCAGGCGCAGGCATTCCAGACCCAGCTCACCAGCCTGATCGTCGAAGGCGTATTCGCCAAGTATCCGCGACTGAAAATGGTGATGCTGGAATCCGGCTTCACCTGGTTGCCATCTTACGTCTGGCGTCTGCACAAGTTCTGGCGCGGCGTGCGGATGGAGACGCCGTGGGTGGATCGTGCGCCGATGGAAATTGTGCGTAGCAATATCCGCTTCTCGCTACAGCCGGTGGATGCGCCGCCCGATCCGGAAACATTAAATCGGCTGTTTGATCATATGCAGTCGGACGAATTGCTCCTATTCTCGACGGATTATCCGCACTGGCAGTTCGATGGTAACGCGGTGCTGCCGGATGGATTGTCGCCCGAATTGGTGCGCAAGATCATGATCGACAATCCCTACGCGACTTATACGCGCCTGGGCGGCGCGGGATCGAAGGAGAGCGCGGCATGAATGTGCAATTCCGTCCCTCTGCCGATGGATCGGTCACGGCCAAGACCGCGATTGCCGATTGCGACATCCATCCCGCGCGCCGCTCGATGAAGGATCTCTATCCGTATCTGGCGAAGCGCTGGCACGATCATCTCGAAACCTACGGTGGCCATGCCTATCAGGGCATGATGGTGGGGCCACCCTATCCGAAGGCGCAGCCCAACGCCTCGCGGCGCGACGCCTATCCGCCGGAAGGCGGCGTGCAAGGATCGTCGCTGTCGTTCATGCAACAACAGCATCTCGATCCGAACAACGTCGCGCTTGGCGTGCTGAATCCGCTCAACACCGGGCAGGGCCTGCGCAACCAGGAACTCAGCGCCGCGCTGGCGACGGCGATCAACGACTGGCAGATCGCGGAGTGGACCAGCAAGGATTCGCGCCTCAAGGGCTCGGTCGTTGTCGCCAATGAAGATGGCGTGGCGTCCGCGGCCGAAATCCGCAAGCGTGCCGGCGACAAGAACTTCGTGCAGGTGCTGCTGCTCAGCCGCAATGTCGAGCCGCTCGGGCAGCGTCGCTACTGGCCGATCTACGAAGCGGCGCAGGAAGCCGGCTTGCCGATCGGCGTACATGCCTTCGGCTTCGGTGGCAATCCGATCACCGCTTCGGGCTGGCCGAGTTATTACATCGAGGAGATGGTCGGGCATTCGCAGTGCCAGCAGACCGCGCTCGCCAGCATCGTGCTCGAAGGCGTGCTGGAACGCTTCCCGAAACTGAAGATGATCATGATCGAAGCCGGCTTCGGCTGGGCGCCGTCGCTGGCATGGCGGCTCGATCGCGTCTGGCAAAAGCTGCGTAGCGAAGTGCCGCACGTGAAGCGGCCGCCGTCGGAATACATCAAGGATCACATCTGGTGGACGACGCAGCCGATGGAGGACCCTGAGCGGCGCGATCACCTGTTCCAGACCATCGACTGGATCGGCTGGGACAAGCTGCTGTTCGCGACCGACTATCCGCATTGGGATTACGATGAGCCGTCACGCGTGCTGCCGGCCGGCGTCAGCGATGCCAATCGCGCGGCGTTTTATCTCGGCAACGCACGAGAACTGTACGGAATAGCTTGATGGCACGTCACGTTGTTGCCCCGGTGGATGAATTGCCACCGGGCTCCCGCAAATTCCTCACCATCGACGAACGGCCCATCGCGGTCTTCAACGTCAAGGGCGAGTTCTTCGGGCTGCTCAATCGCTGCCCGCATCAGGGTGCGGCGCTGTGCGAAGGCCCGCTGATCGGCCTCGCGCAATCGTCGGAGCCTGGGGAGATCGAATACAGCAAGCTTGGCGAAATCATCCGCTGCCCTTGGCACGGCTGGGAATTCGATATCCGCACCGGGCAATCTTACTGCGATCCGAAGCGTTTTCGGGTGAAAGCCTATGCGGTGAACGTCGAACCGGGATCGAGCGTGGTGAAAGGGCCGTACATCGCCGAGACCCTGAGGGTCTCGGTGGAGAACGACTACGTCGTGGTCGATTTGTGAGGCGCTTGCGCGCCATCAGTTCGTTTTAACAACGACCATGCCCCTCACCTGCCCGTTTTCGACATAGGCAGGCGCCCTGCCAATCTCCGCAACGGATGGACTTTGTCGAGGATGACCTTCAGTTGTCCCGTCGATCATCCGGGAAAGTTCGGCAAGGCCGCTTCCGCTCGATACATGAAAAGATCGCGATAGCCGACCTTGGCGCGCCGTGCAAAGACATCAGCATATCGGGGCCCGCAGGAAAGAGCGCGGCGGCGAGAGAAGAAATGGACAACGCGGTCCAAGAACCTGCTGTCCGACCTAATCAAGTGCGAATGCTGCGCCTCGGGTTACATCGTTGGCGGCAGCGACAAGCGCGGCTCGTTGCCGATGTGCTCACTGATGAAAGAAACCGGCCCTTGCGATAACCGGCGCACGGTGCCGCGGACGATGATGGAAGATATCGTCCTGAAAGGCATTGAAGAGAAGCTGGCCGCACCGGAAGTCATCGCCGAATACGCCCGTGAATATCACCGGATAACCCGTGAACTGCACAGCTCGGTCGCACACCGTCGCCGCGATCTTGAAAAGCAGTTGGGCAACATCAACGGCTCAATCAACAAAGCCGTAGACGCCATCCTTGCGGAGACGCCCAGCCGGGCGCTGCGGGACCGCTCAACGGTGCTGGAAGCGGAGCATGACCGGATCGAGGCGGATATCGCCAACATCGTCCCGCCAACGGTCGAGTTCCATCCGAATGCCGGCGATGCCTACAGCAGCAAAATACGGGACCTGAAAGCCACCCTGGCCGAGGCGGACGACGACAGCCGTCTCGCGGCCCATCAAGCTATTCAGAAAATTGTTGAGAAGATCGTCATTCATCCCCATGGGCGGTACAAGCCGGTGGAGATTGAGATTTATGGCCAACTCGCCGCCCTGCTCAGGATTTCCGAGAGGGCGGCCGAACCCCAAAAGTCTGGGGGTGTGTTGGTTGCGGGGATAGGATTTGAACCTATGACCTTCAGGTTATGAGCCTGACGAGCTACCGGGCTGCTCCACCCCGCGATAAACCGATGCACGCCTTAACAGGGGAAACGAGGCCAGCTCAACGCCTAAGGGCGTCGATTGATCCCGGCCGAAGAACTCCTGAGAAGGCAACCACGGCAAAAGCCGACGGCGCGGGGCGTATGTATCAATGCTTGTCTGCTTTGGGAAGAGGCCCCGACCGTTCTTTTCAACATTTTATGACAGGCGGAACCAGATTTGCCGCAGCGCCTCCCAAACGGGCACAGTGCCGGCATATTTTAGCGCGCGAACGGTGAATTTGCCTGGGATCGCATTCGAATTCCTTGTTTATTTCGCGAGACGGCTTTCGATTGCCTTGCTCCCTCGCGCGCGAAAGCACAGCATCGCGCAGCGTCAGACGAGCTTCGAGGACCCCATGGATCAATCCGTCACACCACCGAGCAGCAGCGCTCTCGAAGCGGGCTTTCGCCGCATGGTCGCACTGTCGCGCCAACAACCGCCGCCCACGCTGGATGAGCGCCTCGACCGGTTGAGCCGCCTTGGTGCGATGCTGGCGGGAAACGAAGCGCGCTTCCAGGACGCCATCTCGGCCGACTTCGGCCATCGCGCCGCGATCGAAACCACGATGGCGGAGACGCTGCTGGTGCAGGGTGAGATCAAGCACGCGCGCAAGCATCTCAAATTATGGATGGCATCGCAGCGCGTGGCGACACAGCCGCAATTCTGGCCTGCCAAGAATCGTCTGCTGCCGCAGCCGCTCGGCGTGGTCGGCATCATCGCGCCGTGGAATTATCCGTTGCAACTCACGCTCGCGCCAGCGGTGGCGGCGATTGCCGCCGGCAACCGCGTGATGATCAAGCCGAGCGAGCTGGTGCCGCGCTTCTCGGCTCTGTTAAAACAGGCGATTGCCGACACATTTGACGAAACGGAAATCACCGTCACCGGCATCGACGGCAACATCGCGGAAGTTTTTGCAGCGCTGCCGTTCGACCATCTGATGTTCACCGGGTCAACGCGCGTTGGCCGGCTGGTCGCGGAAGCGGCGGGGCGGAATCTCACGCCGATCACGCTCGAACTCGGCGGCAAATCGCCGGCGATCGTCGATGCTTCCGCGAGTCTCGATCAGGCCGCCGAGCGGATCGCTTACGGCAAGTTGCTCAACGCCGGGCAGACCTGTATCGCGCCGGACTATGCGCTGGTGGCGAAAGAATCCGCCGAAAATTTCGCCGGGAAAGTTGCGGCGAACATGCGGCGGATGTACGGCACCTCGCCCGGCAATCCCGACTACACCTCCATCGTCTCCGGCCAGCACTATGCCCGCCTCGAAGGGTTGGTGAGCGACGCGGCAGCGAAGGGCGCGCGCGTCATCCAACCCGCCCCCGCCGACGATCCCGCGTGGCAAACCGTGCGCAAGTTTCCGCCCACCGTCATTCTCGGCGCGACGCCGGAGATGAAGGTGATGCAGGAGGAAATCTTCGGACCTGTCCTTCCCGTGGTGGACTGCGCCGGGACCAAAGAGGCCATCACTTTCATCAACGAGCGCGACCGGCCGCTGGCGCTGTACTGGTTCGGCACCGACGATGTCGCACGCGACGACGTGCTAGCGCGCACGGTGTCGGGCGGCGTCACAGTCAACGATTGCCTGTTTCATTTTACGCAGATCAATCAGCCGATGGGGGGCGTCGGCGCGTCGGGCATCGGCGCCTATCACGGCGAATGGGGCTTTCGCACTTTCAGCAAGTTGAAGCCGGTGTTCTATCGCTCAAGGTTCAATCGCTTTGCCGATCTTTATCCGCCCTATGGCGCGAAAATCGCGCGTATGGAAAAATTGCTGCGATTCCTGTCGTAACGACACGGCGGATCAACCGCCGGACCGAAAAAATTCCAAGGGAGAAAACTGTGACCGACACATTTGATTACGTCGTTGTAGGAGGCGGATCGGGCGGCTGCGCCGTCGCGAGCCGCTTGTCGGAAGATCCCAGCGTGTCGGTGGCGCTGCTGGAAGCCGGCGGCAAGGGCGACAACTGGGTCGTCACCACGCCGGGCGCGCTGGTGCTGATGGTCTCCGGCAAGGTCAACAACTGGGCCTTCGACACCGTGCCGCAGGCCGGGCTCAACAACCGCATCGGTTATCAGCCGCGCGGCAGGGCGCTTGGCGGCTCCTCCGCCATCAACGCCATGGTCTATATTCGCGGTCACCGCACCGATTACGATCACTGGGCCGCACTCGGCAACACCGGCTGGTCCTATGCCGACGTGCTGCCCTACTTCAAACGCTCGGAAGACAACGCCACGCTTGACGGCGAGTATCACGGCAAGGGCGGTCCGCTCAGCGTCTCCAACCTGCAATCCGACAATCCCGTCCACGACGTCTTCCTGCAAGCCGCCCGCGAGGCGCAATTCCGGATATGCGACGACTTCAACGGCGCCGAGCAGGAAGGCCTCGGCGCCTATCAGGTGACGCAGAAGAACGGCGAACGCTGGAGCGCGGCGCGCGGTTACATCCATCCGTTCATGACGAGCCGGCCCAACCTCAAGGTGGAAACCGGCGCGCGTGCCACCAGCATCATCTTCGAGGGCAAGCGCGCGGTCGGCGTGAAGTACCGGCGCGGCAAGGAGGCGTTCGAAATCCGCGCGCGGCGCGAGGTGATCCTCAGCCTCGGCGCGTTCCAGACGCCGCAACTGCTGATGTTGTCCGGCGTCGGCGATGCGGCATCGCTCGCGAAACTCGGCATCGCCTCGACGCACCATCTGCCCGGCGTCGGGCAGAACTTGCAGGATCACCCGGACTTCGTGTTCGGCTTCACCTCCGATGCGCCCTACTTCGCCGGACTGTCGTTCCCCGGTCTCTCGCGCATCTTCAAGGGCATCATGCAGTATCGCCGCGAGCGGCGCGGCCCGATGACCTCAAACGTCGCCGAATGCGGCGGCTTCCTGAAGACGCGGCCCGATCTCGACGTGCCGGATGTGCAGCTTCATTTCTGCACCGGCATGATCGACGACCATGGCCGCAAGCCGGCGTGGAATCGTGTCGGATTCTCCTGCCACGTCTGCCTGCTGCGGCCGAAAAGCCGTGGCAGCGTCTGGCTCCACGACGCAGACCCGACGCGCGCGCCCGCGATCGATCCGAACTTCCTCGGCGACGAGGCCGACCTCGACGCCATGGTGGCGGGATTCAAGGTGACCAAACGACTGCTCGATGCGCCGGCACTGAAGGCGATCCAGACCTCCGACGTCTTCACCTCCGGCGTTGAAAGCGACGACGCCATCCGCGAGGTGCTGCGCCAGCGCGTCGACACCGTCTATCACCCGGTCGGCACCTGCAAGATGGGCGTCGATGATCCGATGGCGGTGGTCGACCCGGCGCTAAAAGTACACGGCCTCGACGGCCTGCGCGTCGTCGACGCCTCGATCATGCCCACCCTGATCGGCGGCAACACCAACGCGCCGACCATCATGATCGGCGAAAAGGCCGCGGACATGATCAAGGCCGAGATGCGGGCGTAGCTGATAATCCAGCAATTCGCGCATCAAACGACATCTCGCCAAATGAGACGCCATTCATTGCAGTTCGTCATGGCCGGATTTATTCCGGCCATGACGGAAGCGGATTCGTCCCTGTCTGCGTGGGGACGACTCTGACGTTGTTGGGGCGTTCTGCAAAATGAACATCTTCGATATCGCGATCTATGCCGGATTGCTGATCGCGGTCGTTGGCGGTTTTCATGTCGGCTTGCTGCGGAGCGCCGCGACCATTGTGGGCTATCTGATGGCGATGCCCGTCGCGGTCTGGATCACCGGCCTGATCGCGCCGCAACTGCTGCGTTCGGCCGAGACCTCGTTGCTGGAAGGCCCCTTCCTGCTGTTTATCGTCTTCGTCCTGGTCGGCATCGTGTTCGGGAAACTGCTGCGCATGGTGGTGGACGAGATCACCGGCACCGATGTCGGCCTGCTCGACCGTCTCGCCGGCGCGTTGTTGGGCGCGGTGCGGCTGTTTCTGGTGGCGATCACGCTGGTGCTGATTGTCGACCAATTGATGCCCACGAACCGCCAGCCGGCCTTTCTGAACCAATCGTCGCTGCGCCCGATGCTGTCATGGGCCGCGGCCCAAGGCATCAAGTCGCTGCCGCCGGATATCACGGCCTATATCGACCGGCTCAAGCGCCAATATCGGCTCTGACGCCCCACTCCGCCGCAAGGGCCAGATATGCGTTTCAGGACGCTTTGCGGGCTTATCAGGGCGTCATGCTTTGGCTAAGGTCCCGCCCATCGTCGACAACCATCAAGAAACGGGGAGTGAAACCGTGGATCTGGGAATCAAGGGCCGCCGCGCACTGGTCTGCGCATCCAGCAAGGGCTTGGGACGCGGCTGCGCCGTGGCGCTGGCCGCCGAAGGCGTCAATCTCACCCTCACCGCGCGCGGCGCCGAAGCGCTGGCCAAGACCGCCGCCGAAATCCGCAAAGCCTATCCGGGAATCGAGGTCGTTGAGGTCGCCGGCGACATCACCACGCCGGAGGGCCGCGCTGCCGCGCTCAAAGCCTGTCCCGATCCCGACATTCTGGTCAACAACGCCGGCGGCCCGCCGCCCGGCGATTTTCGCACCTTCACCCGCGACGACTGGATCAAGGCGCTCGACGCCAACATGCTGACGCCGATCGAACTGATCAAGGCGACGGTCGACGGCATGATCGCACGCAAGTTCGGCCGCATCGTCAACATCACCTCGGCGGCGGTGAAAGCACCGATCGACGTGCTGGCGCTGTCCAACGGCGCGCGCAGCGGCCTCACCGGTTTCATCGCCGGCCTGTCGCGCAAGACGGTGCGCCACAACGTCACCATCAACAACCTGCTGCCGGGGCCGTTCGATACCGACCGCATCCGCAACGTCTCGGCGGGTCAGGCCAAGGCCGCCGGCGTCTCCACCGAGGAGATCATGAAGCAACGCGCCAGCGAGAATCCAGCCGGGCGTTTCGGCGATGCGGAGGAATTCGGGCTCGCCTGCGCCTTCCTGTGCGGTGCCAAATCCGGCTTCATCACCGGGCAGAACCTCCTGCTCGACGGCGGCGCTTTCCCCGGCACGATGTAGGCGCAACGCTATCCGGCCGACGTGGTGCGCTCGTCGTTCCACGTCAGGCCGAACTCGTCCAATCCTTCGGTGAGAAAATCGCTCAACAGCGGCTCACCCAGCAGATAGCCGGCGGTACGATGGTTATGATTGCGCGCAGCTTCGGCCCGCAGAGCATCCCACTCTTCGATCGAGCCGTCGCCCCGGCCAAGCCACATCAATGCCACCAGATCGACCTGCTCGTCGACGCTCATGGCGTTGATGAAGCTGACGATCTCGCGCACCACCGGATCGTCGGCGCGATCCTCCAGCACATCGATCATGCGATCGTCGCTGGCATTGGAGCCGGACGCCACATCCGTGAGTTCATCCTTGGCGTCGAATTCACGCGCCTTCTCGATAAGATAGCCGACCTGCTCGGTGGAAATCGTCAGTTCCGGCATCGCTCGCTCCTGTCGCGGCCCGACAGGACAACGCCAGCGCCCGCGAGACGATCCATTGCGCGGACCACACGAAAGTTTCATCCTTGAACAAAGATACGAAACGGGAGGAGTGCCGGATGAGTTGGACCGTCGGGCGGGTGAAAATCACGAAAGTCGTCGAGATGGAGACCGTGGGGCACACCCGGTTCATCCTGCCGCAGGCCACTCCGGAGAAGATTCAGCAGATGCCCTGGCTGGTGCCGCATTTCGCCAACGATGAAGGGCGGCTGCGCATGAGTGTGCATTCGCTGGTGGTCGAAACGCCGTCGCAGCGCATCGTGGTGGACACCTGCATCGGCAACGACAAGCAGGGCCGCGGCGTGCCGACCTGGAATAACCTCAACACGCCGTTCCTGCAGACGATGACCGCTGCGGGCTACGCGCCGGAGTCCATCGACATGGTGCTGTGCACGCATCTGCATGTCGATCACGTCGGCTGGAATACGCGGCTCAAGGACGGCCAATGGGTGCCGACCTTCCCGAAGGCGCGCTACGTATTCGGCAAGACCGAATACGATTATTGGGCCGCCCACAGCGACAGCGCAGAGCACCGTGCGGTGTTCGAGGACTCGGTGAAGCCCATCGTCGATGCCAAGCGGGCCGATCTGGTTGCCAGCGACGCGAAGCTGTCCGACGAGGTTTCGCTGATTTCGACGCCGGGCCACAGCCCCGGCCACATGAGCATCCTGATCCGCTCCGACGGCAAGGAAGCGCTGCTCACCGGCGACGTCGCCCATCACCCATGCCAGATGGCGCACCTCGACTGGTCGTCGAACTTCGATACCGATCCGGTGCAGTCGATCGAGAGTCGGCGCATGCTGTTCGGCCGCTTCGCCGACACGCCGACCCTGGTGATCGGCGGCCATTTCACGGCCGGGCACATCAAGCGCGACGGCGATGCTTTCCGCCTCGAGGCATAACGCCCGCCGCCTTCCCGTTTCCACCACGCGGTTGAATTCGGCCGCGCGGTGTTCCAAGAGATACCGTCAAGACATACCCACCAACAAGACTTGCCCACCAACAAGACCGCAGGGAGACCACGATGAAACTTGTGAGATATGGCGCCATCGGCAGCGAGAAGCCGGGCCTGATCGACGCGTCCGGCCAGTTGCGCGACCTTTCAGGGCAGATCGGCGATCTCGCCGGCGACGCCTTCTCGCCCGCCGGGCTGGCGAAGCTCGCCGCGCTCGATGCCGCGAAGCTCCCCGCCGTCAGCGGCACGCCGCGTCTTGGATCGCCGGTCGGCGGCGCCCCGAAGTTCATCGCCATTGGCCTCAACTTCGCCGACCACGCCGCCGAATCCGGCCTGCCGATTCCGGGCGAGCCGGTGGTGTTCATGAAGGGCAACAACGCGCTGTGCGGCGCCAACGACGACGTCGAGAAGCCGCGCGGCTCGACCAAGCTCGATTGGGAAGTCGAACTCGCGTTGGTGATCGGCACCCGCGCCAAGTACGTCAGCGAAGCCGATGCGCTGAAGCATGTCGCCGGCTACGCGGTGTGCAACGACGTCTCCGAGCGTAATTTCCAGATCGAGCGCGGCGGCAACTGGACCAAGGGTAAGTCGCACGACACCTTTGGCCCGCTCGGCCCGTGGCTGGTGACCGCCGACGAAGTCGGCGATGTGCAGAAGCTCGACATGTGGCTCGACGTCAACGGCCAGCGCCGCCAGACCGGCTCGACCGCCACCATGATCTTCAACGTCGCGCAGATCGTCTCCTATCTCTCGGGCATGATGACCTTGATGCCCGGCGACGTCATCACCACCGGCACGCCGCCCGGCGTCGGCATGGGCATGAAGCCACAGCCGCAATTCCTCAATGCCGGCGACGTCATGACGCTCGGCATCGCCAAGCTCGGCGAGCAGCGGCAGAAAGTCGTCGCGGCCTGATCGCGCGAATGACGGAGTTGCGTGGCGCCGCGTCACGCAACTCTCACGCCCCCAGATGTCCCAGTCATCACGCCAAAGGCGTTTCAGATGAAGCTTACATTTTCCCCGGCGTCGCCGTTCGCCCGCAAGGTGCGCATCTGCGCCATCGAACTCGGGCTAATCGACCGTATCGAAATGGTGCCCACCGCCGTTGCGCCGGGCACGCCGAACGAACAATACGCCCATGACGTCAACCCGCTGCGCAAGCTGCCGGTGCTGATCCTCGACGACGGCAGCGTCATCGCGGATTCGCTGGTCATCTGCGAATATCTCGACGACCTCGCGGGCGGCGGCAAGCTGATGCCGGTGAGAGGCTCCGAGCGCTGGAAAGTCAAGACCGAGCACTCGCTGCTGCAAGGCATTCTCGACGCCATGCTGCTGTGCCGCTACGAGCGGCTGCTGCGCCCCAAGAGTAAGTCCTGGGATGTCTGGTTCGACGATCAATGGGATCGCGCCTGGCAAGGCTTCGCGCGTTTCAACGCGTCGCCGGATGTATTGGCGCGGCCGCTCGACATCACCCAGATCGCGCTGACCTGTGCGCTCGGCTATGCCGACTTTCGCTTTCCCGATCAGGACTGGCGCAAGGCGTTTCCGAAACTCGCGGCCTTCAACAAGACCATGATGAAGCGGCCGTCGGTCAAGATTTCGGTGCCGCCGACGGCGTAGAGTTCTCAAGCGTTTCATGTTTGACGGAAGCGTCATTGCCGGGCTTAGCCATTCGAAGAACGGCGTCGGTTTGCTCGCCTATGCCCCGGCAATCCATCCTTTCACAGACGATGGAGCGCGGATCAAGTCCGCGCATGACGACGGATGATCCCGTCAAAAGCGGAAAGCCTCTAATCGAACAGCGACGGCGTGTGATTGACGTAGGCGCCCTCGATTTCCAGCATCTTGAGCTTGGTGGCGACGCCGCCGTTGGCAGAGAAACCGCCCGGCTTGCCGCCGGCCGCCAGCACGCGATGGCACGGCACCACAATCGGACACGGATTGCGGCCGAGCGCCTGCCCGACGTCGCGCGACAGTTCGACACCGCCGAGGCGTTTGGCGATATCGCCGTAGCTCAACGTCTTGCCGGGTGCGATGGTGCGGGCGATCGCGTAGACCTGCCGATGGAATTCCGGCACTTCCGACAGATCCAGCGCGATATCGGCAAGATCGTTCGGCTTGCCGTCGAGCAGTTCGATCATGCCGTCGATGGCGTGCTGCACATCCGCCGGCGGCGGAGATTCAATGAGGTCGCCGTAGCGCTGCTGCAGGCGCAGGCGGGTCTTCTCGGCATTGGACATCGGCAATTGTACGCCGACGATGCCGTGCGCGCCCCAGACGATGCCGCACGCGCCGATCGCGGTGTCAAACATGGTAAAGAGATGAACGGTCATGGCGAATGTCCTGCCTGGAGCCACTTCCCTTCCGATAGAATCGGAACGGGCTCCAGATTTTTGCTCTGACGCGTTTTCTTGACGCGAACCGGTATCCACTTCGCACAAAAACGCTGTGGGATGGCCGATCATGCCGCCATTGCGCGCGCCGCGCCACCCGGATTCCGGCTTTTCAAACGATCCTTCGCGGAACCTTACCGCGCGCCGCGGCTCTTCGCCTTCCCGGCCACCGGCTTGAGAAACTCGATGCCAATCTCCTCGCCCTGCAATCGCACCAGACGACACCGCCGATAGACCAGGCCGGTCGACGACAGCAGCAGGAAGAATTCCTTGAGTTCGAGCCCCTCAAGCGACCCTTGGACGATCAATCGAGCGCCGCTGTCGGAGGCATCCTGCATGACGCAATCGCGCCGCCAGGTGCCGTCGATCGCCATCATTTGAACCGTAACGCCGTGCTCGAAATTCACGCGCGGAGTCTTACGATTTTCCCACGCCATGGCAGGAACTCCTGCGGTCGCTGAAAAGGACTTAAAACAAAACGCTCTTTGCGGTCGGAAATCACATATTCCGAACGCATAAACTTACCGCGCGCAACTTTCGATTTTATTAAGCTCAAATAGCGGACCACATATCGCCGCACGTGCCGCGCCCCACAAAAAAACAGGCCCGCCGAAGCGAGCCTGTTTCCGTTGACCGGACCAGCCGATCACCAACGACGATGATGGTGATGATGGCGGTGGTAGTGATGGCGCGGCACGTAGACACGCGGCACATAGTGATGGCGGGGGTGATAGTGGCGCCGCGGATGATAGTGACGGTGGTGACGCCGGTACTGAACGTCTGTGACGACGCCGGCCGAACCCTGCTGGATGGCGGTGGTGACGCCCGGGGTGAGCGGGGACGCGGCTTGCGCTTGCGGCGTCGGCGCAGCGACAACGAGCAGGCCGCCGACAGCGAGCAAGCCGAGAAGTTTTTTGACGAACATCAATGTTCTCCCTCAGGTGGCGTTTGAAAAACCAGCACCGGTTTCCGGCCGATGTCGAAATGCAGGCTAGGATTCAGGAAGTGAACGCAAAATGAATAGCCCTGCGACATTACGCGCATCAGCATCCGCAACGCGGAATCAACGGCGTCCGGATGCCGCGCCATAAAAACGCACGCTCGCAAGGATTGTTCCGAGCGAGCGTGAACGTGATGCGTGTGCTTTCCGGGAGGGGCTTAGCCTTGTCGCCAGAAGCAATGCATACGCGGCACGATGACCGTGCCGCTCGGTCGGAATTCCTGGACGTAGGTGGCGGTGCAATCGCGCACCGCATTGGGGCCGAGCCGCTGGTAACGCGGATGCACCCGGATGCGGGTCGGTGCGCGACGATGCGCGCGGCGCTGAGCGGAGAAATCGGTGACGGTCTCAGTGGCCTGTTGCGCGGGACCGGCGCGCGACGCGGTCCTCTCGGCCGCGGCGGCCACGCCCCCACCAAATCCGATGCCAAGCCCGATACCCAGAGCTGCAGCGACGGCCGCCGCCAGCATCGCTTTCCCCATCTGCGTCATGACGCCCCGCCAGTCTTCCAATCGTTGCCGATACGGTCCCCGATTGCCGTGCCGGCGTCAACCGCCCGGCGACATCCCGCCACCATGGCTCGGAGACACCCGCCGCTTATATTTGGTAGGGTCCGTCAGTGCCAGATCGGACCGTGATTTTTACAGCAGAATGCCCATGTCAAACCTCGCCGAGACCGCCCCGCCAGAGCCGGAGACATCGGCATGGGTCGGGATGAAAGCCCCCTCCCTCGCCGAACTGGAGGCGATGGCTCGCGAACAGCTGGCGACGCTGCCGCAGGTGTTTCGCGACCTCTGCGCCGGCGTCGTGATCCGGGTCGACGACTTCGCCACCGACGAGGTGCTGGACGAGCTTGAGGCCGAGAGCGAATTCGACATTCTCGGGCTGTTTCAAGGCCTCGGGCTGCCGTTCCGCAGCAACGAGGACATAGCGCCCCTGCCCAACATGATCTGGCTCTATCGCCGCCCAATTCTCGAATATTGGGTCGAGCACGACGAAACGCTGGGATTCATCGTCCGCCACGTGCTGGTCCACGAAATAGGCCATCATCTCGGGCTGTCGGACGACGATATGGAGGCCATCGAGGCCACCGTCGCGGATTAGCGCGTGATGGACATACGATGACGTCATCCTGAGGTGCGAGCGCGAGCGAGCCTCGAAGGATCATTGCTGCCCCTTCGAGGCTCCATGCTACGCATGGAGCACCTCAGGGTGACGGTTTCCGCTGCAATTTTAATCCGTCGCACCCGATTATGAGCCTTGCACGAATGGGACTTGGACCGGCGGCTATATTTGGCTAAAAACCCACACCCTTTGCGCCCGGTGGGCGCATTTCTGGAACCCGGGAACGGTCATGGACAAATTCACCACGCTGGAAGGCGTCGCGGCGCCGCTGAAGATCATCAATGTCGACACCGACATGATCATCCCGAAGCAGTACCTCAAGACCATCAAGCGCACCGGCCTCGGCAAGGGTCTGTTCTCCGAACAGCGCTACAATGACGACGGCAGCGACAATCCGGATTTCGTGCTGAACAAGCCGGCCTACAAGAACGCCAAAATCCTCGTGGCGGGCGATAATTTCGGCTGCGGTTCGAGCCGCGAGCACGCGCCGTGGGCGCTGCTCGACTTCGGCATCCGCTGCGTGATCTCGACCTCGTTCGGCGACATCTTCTACAACAACTGCTTCAAGAACGGCATCCTGCCGATCCGCGTCTCGCAGGAAGACCTCGACAAGCTGTTCGACGACGCCGAGCGTGGCGCCAACTCGACGTTGACCGTCGACCTCGCCAATCAGGAAATCCGTGGTCCGGACGGCGGCAAGGTCACGTTCGAGATCGACGCCTTCCGCAAGCACTGCCTGATCAACGGCCTCGACGACATCGGCCTGACGATGGAAAAGAAATCGTCGATCACGAGCTACGAGGCGAAGGCCCACGAAGCACGCCCCTGGGCGTAAGAAGTGCGGGATAATTCCCCGCCCGCATCGTCACCAGCATTATATTATCAGTCGTCATGGCCGGGCTTGTCCCGGCCATCTACGTTTTTGAGCATTGCCTCTCGTCACGTCATTGCGAGCGAAGCGAAGCAATCCAGAAGGCCACAAGCGAGGGCTGGATTGCTTCGTCGCTAACGCTCCTCGCAATGACGGAATGATACTCATCACAAAACACGGACGTCGTCGTCCCCGCGAAGGCGGGAACCCATACGCCGTGTCGCTTGTGATGCAGGTTGCGCGCGTGATCTTTGGCGGGCACCAAGCAAACCATAACTGCCAGGGGTTATGGGTCCCCGCCTTCGCGGGGACGACGCTGTACCTTTAGGCGTTTCTCTCTTGTGCGTCCGCTTCAGCCCTTCACCGCCTCGGCGGCCGCGATCGCGGCCATGTTGATGATGCCGCGGCTCGTGACTGTCGGCGCCAGAACGTGCGCGGCCTTGCCGGTGCCCATCAGGATGGGACCGATGGGAAGGCCGTTGTTGATCTCCGCAAGCAAGGTCAGCGACAAATTCGCCGCTTCCAGATTGGGGAAGATCAGGAGATTGGCTTCGCCCGAGAACGCCGGATTGGAGATGTAATCCTTGCGCAGCGTTTCGTTGACGGCGAGATCGCCCGGCATCTCACCCTCGACCAGCAGATCCGGCGCGATGGCCTTCAGCTTACGATAAACCTCCCGCATCTTGGCGGCGGAGGCGGCGTCGCGCGAGCCGAACGCCGAGTGGCTGAGCAGCGCCACCTTCGCCTTGATGGCGAAGCGACTCATGTGATCGCGCGCCTGCAAGGTGATCTTCACCAGTTCGTCGGCGTCGGGATCGGCGTTGACGTAGGTATCGGCGAGGAAGAACGTGCCGCGCGGCATGATCAGCACCGACAGCGTCGACAGATGCGAGACGCCGTCGGCAAGACCCAGGATCGATTGCACCTCTTGCGCGTGGCGCGGGAAATCGCCTTCCAGCCCGCACAACAGCGCATCGGC
>JAFKKM010000022.1 GCA_017305555.1 Hyphomicrobiales bacterium
CCGTATCCGCGCAATCGTCTCCACGATCAGCATCCCCGACCACCTGCTTCATGACAAAGCAGGCAGCGCAACAGCCAATCTATAGGGGGTCAATTTTGGACGCCGATCCCCCGGCTCAGGGGGTCACTATTGCAGGCCGAATAACAGTCCAGACATCTGCGCCACGCTGGATGACGAATGGAAGGCCATCGCTGCCGACATGGTGGAGCGCGGCATCCTGACCACGGCCGCGCTTGGCTTGCTGGAAACCTATCTCATTGCCCGATGGACGGCTCAGGAGGCCCAGAAGGCGGTCGCAGAGCACGGGATGCTGACCAAGACGGCGCATCAGATGCTCAAACCAAACCCCGCCTGTGGCGTCCTCAGCAAGGCGCTGGAGGCCGTTGCTCGGCTCGGCGCCGAACTCGGCATATCACCGGCGGCGCGATCCAAGGGCCAATTCCAGCCGAAGGGAGGCAAAGCCAATGAAGGCGCGCCGGCCGGACTGGTTGTTTGATGGTAGCGAGATCGAAGACCCGTTCGGTTATGGCGAGCGGGCCGTCGACTTCCTGAAACGGCTCAAGCATCCCAAGAGCGAGAGCGGCGACTTCGAACTGCCGTTCTTCTGGGAGCGCATCATCCGTCGCATCTATGGGCCGGCCTATCCTGATGGCCGTCGACAGGTTCGCACCGCCTTCGCAATGCTACCACGCGGCGCGCGCAAGACCACCATCGGCGCCGGTCTTTCGTTGCTTCATACGGTCGGATGGGAGCGCAAGCCGAACGGTCAGGCCATGGTCGCGGCATCGGCCGAGGAAGACGCCGTGATCGCCTTCGATGAGGCTATGGGCATCGTGAAATCAACGCCGTGGCTGAGCGATGCGATAAAGCCGACCGAGAGTTTGTTCTTCCTCGAGCACAAGCTATCCGGCGCAAGGTTTCGCGCCTTGGCATCCGCCGGCAAGGGCAAGTTGGGCAAAACGCCGCATTTCGTGCTCGCGGATGAGCTGATCGCGTGGGAGGGAGCAAACGCGCGCAAGATGTGGTCCGCGCTGCGCACTGGCCTGAACAAGATCCCCGGAACGCTGCTGCTGATCATCACTCAGGCGGGCCGCGGTCAGGAAAACCTCGCGTTCGACCTGCTGAAGTACGCGCGACGGGTGCAATCCGGCGAAGTCGAGGACCCCGGGTTTCTCCCGGTCCTGTTCGAAACCGATGCTGATGCCGATTGGCGCGACGAAAGGCTGTGGCACTTCGTCAACCCGGGACTTGAGAGCGGCTTCCCGGATATCGAAGGAATGCGTCAGTACGCGCGCGAGGCCAACGAGCGCCCGACTGAGCGAGACAACTTCCGCCAATTCCATCTGAACTGCTGGCTGGACTACAGCGCATCGCCGTTCGTCGAAATGCCGATCTATGACGAGGGTAAGGTCGAGGTCGATTTGCAGGACAAGGAAGCCTCGCAGGAGCCGTGCTGGCTTGGCGTGGACCTGTCCAGCAACACCGATCTAACCGCCGTGGTGGCCTGCTGGGGCGATCCTGAAAGCGGTTATGATGTCCATCCGTGGTTCTTCTGCCCGGAGGACAACCTGCAACGTCGTGCTGATCGGGATGACGTCCCGTATCCGCTTTGGGCCGAGAAAGAACTGATCATTCCGACGTCAGGCAACGTGGTGGACTTCGCTGTCGTTGAGAAGCACATCCGGGAACTTTGCGCTCGGTTCAACGTGCAAGAGGTCGCGTTCGACCCGCATCTGGCGCGAGTGATGATGTCGAACCTCGCGGAGGAAGGATTCCCGGCAGTTGAGATGCGGCAAGGCTGGATCACGATGGCGCCGGCTATCAAAGAACTGGAACGCGCGATCATCGGCCGCGTGTTTCGGCATGGTGGGCATCCCATCCTGCGATGGCACTTCGACAACATCGCCATCGACACCGACAAGGCAGGCAACAAATCGTTTCACAAGGGCAAGAGCCGCGATCGCATCGATGGCGCGGTCGCTTGCGCTATGGCGGTCGGTCGCTGCGCCGCGGGCAACAGCAATCGTTCCAGCTACGACGACGCGCCGGATGACGTGGCCGAATGGGCATTCGTGTGAGGCAAAATGGCTGACGACCTCGACGCATATTTGAAGTCGCTGCCGGACAAGATCGCGGCCGAGATCGGCGGCGCGATCAAGGAGCAAGCCGAGCGTTTGAGTGCTGCGCAACGGCAGGCGTTGGAAGCGCTGGAAACCGATCCTGAAGAAACGGGCGATCTGGCGGCCTCGTGCCGCGTCGAGCCCGGAGACAATCCGCTGGAGTATGTCGTCATGGCCGGCGGTGAGCAAACCACCAAGGAAGTGCGAGGCGGCAGCGGCGTTCCCTATGACTATGCGTTGGGATTTGAGTTCGGCACCAGCCACCAAGCAGCAAAGCCGTTCTTCTGGCCCACCTATCGGTCGCTCCGTGAGGACATGAAGAACGAGATCAACGATGCAATCGGAAAGGCTTTGGAAAAATGAAGACCATCGCATGGGCGGGTGGTGAACACGCGTTCGACCTGACCAGCCGCCGCGTATCGTGGATGCTGTTGCAGTCGCAGCATCCATTCCCCGGCCAGTACGGCACAACGCCGGCCGCATGTCTCAAGCGGTTCGAGGAATCGATTTACTCGCCTGACGATATCGAGCGCGTCCTGCTCATCGGCCTGATAGGTGGCGGCCTGTCGGAGGCCGATGCTGATGCCATCGTCGCGGAGCATGTCCGCGGCAAACCGCTGGCACCAAATGCCGCTGTGGCGTTCGAGGTGCTGGCTTCTCTTTTCGTGGAGGTGACCGATGCAGGCACCAGCGCTTAGCATTCCCGTCCGGGCAAACCTGGACGCCTTCAAGCAGCAGATGAATGAGACATCATCGCTCGCCCGCACAGCGGCGCGCAAGGTGGCGCAAGAGTTCCTTGAAATGAACAAGGGGCTCGCCAGCGGCGCGGCATCGGCCGCGATGTTGAAGGGCGCGCAATCGGCACTGGTGTTCGCCGGCAAGATCGCGCTCGTTGTCGGCGCGTTGAAGCTGATGGGTGATGCCGGCGGTGCGGCTCGCCATCAGTTGCAGCAGATGGTGGACATCGCAGACAAGGCGGCCGGAGCGAACTTCTCGCCTGAGTTTTGGCAGTCGTGGGTGAACGGAGCCAAGGGCGCGGAGAAGCAGGTCGATCTATTCGAGGGCGCGCTCAATCATGCGTATCAGGCGCTCAAGCCGGTCCTTAATCCCGACTGGTCCGTCTGGGACGATGGCCTGAAGAAAGTTTCCGCAGTCGAGCAGGCGATGCGCGAGATGCGTGAACTGTTCACCACGGATCAGGATTTTTCCGGCTTCACGCTGTTCAAGAATGCCAAGACGCAAGATCAGCAAACCATCGCCGTCCTGACCTACATGAAGCAGTTGCAGACCATCGGGCAGGACGTTGCCGCGCTGGATCTTGGCGAAAAGCTGTTCGGTGCGTCGTTCGTCGACAAGATCAGGACCGGGCAAACGTCGGTTGATCAGTTGCTCGACAACATGAAGGTGAAATCCGCCGACGCTTTCTCCAATGAGATCGTGAAGCGGGCCAAGGCGCTCGACGACGAACTGAACAATGCCTGGCGGACGCTATCGCAGAATCTGCATCCGTCGCTTGAAGCAATCGACAACATCGTCCTGTCGATCAAGGGTGAGTGGGTCAAGATCGTCCAATTGATGGGCGACGCCGTTGCGCTGTCCAATAAGATCAGGCCGGGCAGCGGGCCGAATGGCGGCGTGTCGGCATTCGACCTCGATCAGCAGACGCTATTGCAGAATCGGCTCAACGACACCGGCCTTACGCCGCAGCAGCGATCCGGCGTCGAAAAGCAACTCCACGACGTACAATCGCGTATCGCTCAGGCGCAGGCCAGTCTTGTGCCCGAGGCACCGGTGGATTTCAGCTATGGCGGGAATAGCGCCGTGCCGTTGCCGAAGCGCCGTCCTGACGATGCTCCGAAACCGCCAAAGCCAGCCGCGGCGGCAGGGCCGGATCGTTTCGATACCTCTGCCGATGCCATTGCGAAGCGTATATCTGCCTTGCAGGCGGAAGCCGCCGCGATCGATCTCGGCACCGAGGCGCGAGACAAGGCAAAGATTGCAGCGCAGCTTGAAACCGTCGCCAAACAAGCCAACGCCGCCGCTGGGAAGGGCAACAACGTCGTTACGGAAGAACAGCGAAAGATCATCGACGAGGTGTCGGCGGCCTATGGGCGGGCAACCCTGGCGATGGAAAAGGCCAAGGTTACCAGCCAAATCAAGTTCGCAAAGGATACGGCGTTCCTACCCCAGGAAGACGTAGCGATCGCGGCGCAACTCAAAGGCATTTATCCTGACGTGGCGAGCGCACTGTCTAGCGTCGAAGCCGCCGGCATCCGCGCCGCCAATGGAATGCGTGAAATCGCCAACGTCGGCCAACAGGTCAATCAGAGCTTCTGGGTTGAATACGGCCAGAATCTTCGCAATGGCATGAATCAATGGGACGCGTTTAAAAACGCCGGGCTGAATGCCCTCGGCAAGATCGCCGACAAGCTGACAAGCATGGCGGCGGATCAGCTATGGAAAGCGGCGTTCGGCGGCATCGGTGGCGGTAGCGGCGGCTTTAATCTGTTCAGCCTGTTCGGCGGTGGCGGCGGCGCTGCATCGGCGACGATGGGGCTCGGCGGCCTCGCTGCAATCCATCACGGCGGTTACGGTCCGGGAGATCACTTCTCCACCCGCACCGTGAGCCCGACGTTGTTTCGCAATGCGCCGCGCCTGCATGGCGGTGCCGGTCCGGGAGAGCGCGCGGCGATTTTACGAACGGACGAGTCGGTGTTGACGCCGGGACAGATGCGACAACTGGCGCCGGCCGGGTCAAGCCAAGTTCAAGTAACCGTTGGCGTCAGCGTTGATGATGATGGCAAGATCAAAGCGTATGTTGCGAACCAGACAGAGCCGCTGCAAAGGCAGATCGGCGGCTTGGGTCAAGCTCTAACCAACCAACAGAAGGCCATGCAGAGCGCCCAGCGCTATCAAGCTACGGGCGTCTCCTAAAGGGAGATCACGGAATGACGGAAGAGGAACATGGGCTCGTGTTCGGCATCAGGACGGCAGTGCAGGTATTGGCGACTACCGTACAAGAGATGATGTCATCAAAGGACGCGCAGCTGTTCCGCGATAGGATTGAGGGGCATTGCGCTTTCTTCAAAGAGGAAGAAATTTATGGCACGCCGGGAGCCCGTGAAGTTATGGCCGCAACGTTTAGGGGCATTTTTATGCCAGGTGACGACGATACGACGCCTAAGTTCACCGTGATCGATGGCGG
Organism: Hyphomicrobiales bacterium; assembly: GCA_017305555.1. GTDB lineage: Bacteria > Pseudomonadota > Alphaproteobacteria > Rhizobiales > Xanthobacteraceae > 62-47. The sequence goes on from JAFKKM010000022.1 coordinate 5,326, forward strand.
GAAGACGAACGATGATTGATCTCGATGTCCTCACCGACGACCTCAAGGCGGTGCTGCGCTGGCAGATGGCGAACCCGGGCGCGACCGGCGGCCCCGAAGTGCCATGGAGCGGCGCGCGCATCTGGAGCCTGTTTCTCAGGCTCCATGAGGGCCGTGGTGCCGGAGGCTTCGGACCGTCACCGATCAGCTATCAGGACATGGAAGCCTTCTCCGCGATCACCGGAGAGCCGTTGCGGCCCTTCGAGATCGACGCCATCCGCGCGCTCGACCGCGAATGGCTGAAGGCAGCGGCAAGCAAAACTGATGGTGCCGACAGTTCTGGCGCTCCTGTCAGCAGCAGGCCGATGTCGCCAGCGCTGTTTGATGCGATGTTTCAGTGACGGCCGTTTAGTCTAGCCGATGCCCTCCCTGAATATCGTCAGGGATCATGGCGACAATTTCATCCCAGGATTCCTTCACCACCAGCCTGGTATGTCCGTCAGCTTCATTCCCGCCTGACAATGTAAACCAAACGCGACCTTCATTTTCTGCGATGGAAACAACATGATCAAGGTTTAGCAAGATGGGTGCCGCACCTCTCGTTAGCCGAAGAAAGTAGGCCATCGTCTCTCCCATCGTCACCGAACAAATATTCCCATAATCTGGGTTATAAGCGCCGCTATAGGGACGGCGTTTTCTTTGCACCACTGCGCCAGACCCGACTTTTTTGCCGCAGATTCCACGTCGTTTTCTTCGATGCGCCCGTGCACCTCGCGCCGCAGTATTTCGACCGTCTTGCTTACTAAATCTCCGGGAGGGTTTTGGGCTAACCCAACAAAATTGATGAGTTCAGTGTTGTCGCTATTCTGAATGACGATAGCGTCGTCAAAGCCGGTCGATTTGCAATCTACCATCCGAATGTTTCTGCTGTCGGTGATCTTGAAACCTGTTGTCCTAGGACGTTCTTTCATGATTCTACCCCGCGTCATTTCCTTCAAAAGTTGAATCGCATTGGTTTTGCCTGCGATCTGAGCCTGAAACGCCGATTTCCACCGCCAAAATGGCGCGGTGGGATCGCTACATCAACCGCTTCGCGATGCCATGATCGACCTACCGTTGGCGATCCTTTGCTGACGCTTCATCTCTTTGAGTTCTTCACGGATGCGCCGCTGCCGGCGGAAGTGCGCGCGGATCAGAGCGAAGATGATCCACGCGACGATAACGATTGTGCCGATGGTGGCGAGGCTCAGAGTAATCGCGACGTGCACGGCTACCGCTTCCGAGGTTTGGATGCCGGTTTTGGTGCGGGTTTTCCATCGGCGTGTGCGAGCACTGCTCCGGCAAGCCGCTTAGTGGCTTTCCCAGCATTCGGATCACGCAACTTTTGAGCAGCCAGTTTTTCGATTGCGGGTGAATGATCCCGAGGCCCCTTGATATTCGCCATAAATACCCCCCTAGTTTGGACGGGGATATGCTACCGCTAGTTGCGGCGCACAAGGAACCTAGCGTTTCGTATTAAGGCCGATTTCCACAAGGCGGCGGATGGCTTCTGATCGGCCGGGTGCATCGTCCTGACGGGCGGCCCAAGCGTCCACTTTTCCCATGAACTCGTCCGACAGACGGAAGGTCCGTACAGGGTCCTTACCCGTAGCTGGGCGGCCCGGGCGTTTGGGTATTACTTTTTTCGTTGACTTTGTCATAAATAGGTAATACACAATCCCTTGCGTAAAAACAAGCAGCCCGCCGAGGTGTTGACGCACCTGCGACGGGCCTAACCAACAGCAAGGATGCCACCATGCCGAAGGCTACCCGAAAGACTACCACGAAACCCCGCCCTGAAGCGACCGACCCCATGCTCAAGATCGCGCACCAGATCGAGCAACTATGGGATGCCGAGGAAGGTGCGGAATCGCTCGGCTGGGAAGCGAAGGCTGCCAATGAGGCCTCCACAGCAACCTTACTGGAAGAGCACCGCCGGCGGATCATCGAATGGCGGAGCGCCCTCGAACTGGCAGCTAGTTTCACGGTCGCCAGATCGATGGCTGGCGCTACCGTGCAGATGGCGATGACCGTCTGCGAGCTTCAGTCGGTCTTCGATACCCTCGAGCTAAGCAAAGCCGGGGAAATGGAACCGCATCTGGCCGGCACGGTAGAGCGCTGCCAGCGGATGGTTCATTCTGCGATCGACGTAATGATCGCGGCACTTGGCGATGACTACACCCTGTATCACAGGATCGTTTCGACCTATGCCGTCGTTGGCGAGCCGCATCTCAACTGGCTCAACAGCATTGAGGACTGGGCCGACGTCGCATGGGCGAAGCGAGATAAGGCCAAGGCCGAAGCCGCGAAGGAAGCCGCAGGCGGGGTGGCGGCATGAGCAAGATCGCGATCAGCGCCCGCACCGATATCACAGTCCACGCCCGCGACGTGGCTGCTATCGACCTCATGGATGAAGCCATAGCGGCCTTGCGCCTCGTGCACGAGGTGATGTTCGACGCCGATCTTACGAATGTGCCGATGGGGGCAGAGGCCGCGTCAGTGCTGTGGGACGCGCTGGAGAAACTGAGCCCCGTGCGGGAGCACCTCAACGGTCTGCATGGTGCCGCATGACCCGCTATTTCGATTGGGGCATCGCCATCGTCGTGCTGGCCGGCATCGCGGTGATCATCATCGTCGCCGGGCGGCACTGGTGAGCTATCTGGAATTTTCGGACAACTGAAATGCAGAACCCCGGTGCGCTACGGCGCATCGGCCATCATTGCCAATCACTTCGACGCGCCACCGCGTGCGTGCAGATATCCGTTCTTGGCAAGATACTCGCGCACTATGAGGCGGATAGCTTCGGTTCGCGTGAGGTTCTCTCCCTTCTTGCGCCGATCCACAATGAATGCATCCAACTCCATATCACGCAGGTCGAAGAAAAGTTCTTCTAGCGCGGCAGCCACCGCTTCAAAGCGTTTGGAGACTTGGACCATTCCCTCGTTGGACAAGATTTGCTCGAAAGAGAATGCCAGCCGATCAACGATCTCGGCATTCATGGAGCGGCCGCTGTTTTCAGCCTCATGAGCGATTGCGTCCCGCATTCCGGGCGGAAGCCGCAAAACGAATTGGTCTGACCCACGACCGGTTTTTGTGGTTTTGGCGGCCTTCTTTGCCATGATATCACCGTGCGATTTTCTTCTTGGTGAAATAGTAGGACGGTGCTATATCGCATAATGTCACCATTTGGAAGGTCTCCGCATGGCCCGGAATTCTGCTTTGCCACCAAGCCTGCCACCGCGCCTTTTGACGCGCGAAGCCGCTGCTGCCTATGCCAGCGTTTCGGGCGGCACGTTCGATAAGATGGTCGCGGATGGCACCATGCCGAAGCCCCGCAAGATCAGCGGCACGAGGATCGGTTGGGACGTCCGCGAACTGGATGCAGCAATCGACGCGCTCCCGCATCGTGACGGCGACGTCGATGCAACCAACAAGGGCTGGGAAGATGCCCCGCAAGCTGCCGCCTAACGTCGATCGCATCGGCAAGTATCTCTACTTTCGGGTCGGCAAGGGTTCACGAATCCGGCTGCCTGACGATCCGACATCGCAAGCATTCCGCGAAGCCTATGCCGACGCCATGAGTGGGAAGCCCGCTCGGGTTCGCACAGCGATCCGTGTGGACGATCCAGGCAGCATTGGCGCGCTAATTGTATCGTACAAGAAAAGCGCCGAGTGGCACGCGCTGCGAGATACGACCAAGGCAGGCTATCGAACCCGGCTAGAAGTGATGCGAGAGGCGCACGGGCATCGAGCCGTCGCGGGTCTGACGCGAGAACGCATCAAGACGATGATCCTTCAGCCGTATGCCGACCGCCCCAGCGCGGCGCTCGACACTCTCAAGAAACTACGCATTCTAATCCGCCACGCGATCGATATCGGTTGGCTGAAGCACGACCCTTCTCTTGGGATCAAGCGGCCGAAGGGTAAGGAGATTAGACCGTGGACGACGGGCGAACTTGCTGCATTCGAGAAGCGGTGGCCGTTGGGCACGAAACAGCGAACGGCCTATGCATTGATGCGCTACACCGGAGCCGCGCGCGTCGATGTCCACCTGATGACATGGAAGCAGGTGGAGAACGGAGAAGCCAACTATACGCGCAGCAAGACTGGCGTGGGCGTCTATCTCGACATCCATAGCGATCTGCGAGCAGCTTTGGCGCAAACGCCGCGCAAGCACGTCACCATCCTCAATACCGAATACGGCAAGCCGTTCACCGTGAACGGCTTCAGTTCCTTCATGAGAGCAGCAATGGACGCCGCCGGCTTGCCTCTTGATTGCAAGCCTCATGGACTGCGGAAGGTGCTTGGTCGAGATCTCGCGGATGCCGATGCAACCTCTCACGACATTAGAGCCGCACTCGGACACCTGACCACGACCGAAAGCGACAAGTACACGCGAGAAGCTGATCGCCGGAAAGGCGGCAAGCGAGCGATCCAAGCATTGGACGGACAGAAATCGAACGTAGTTTCCCAAACCGCTTTTCGTGATTTGGGGAAAACGTCAAAAAACAAAGGGAAATCAAGATGAAGTCGAACCCTTTGGCGCGCCATTCAGAATAAAACAGCGAACTCATACATTATTGAAATTGCAATGTAATTTTTAAGCCCCATAAATGGAAACACATTTGCGCTCCCTCATCTTGTTGTCTTGCCACCGCTCACCAATCCCAGAGGCAGGACGAACGACAGATCAGGGCTGTGATCGATGGTTGTCTAGATTTGGCCCGCTAAGAGCACCATCCGAAAACCTGTCTCCGGGGGCCAATATCCCATCCTAAGCGGCTCGTTAAACCGGAAAATCTTGAGACCGGGAGGTTCGCAACGGCCGCTCCCGATTATGCGCTTTCCGTGAACGATCTTTCCCCATCCTGGCGGATTATCGGATCGGATGCGTCACGGCATCCTCCTCGCATCGGATCACCGGTCAGCGATCGAGCCAATGGGAGGAAGACATGTCCGAACTGCCGCGCACTAGGGACTTTCAGGAGGCCACCGAAATCGCCGGGAGCGATACAGCGCCGCCAAGTCGCACCTCGATCTTCCGCCGCAACGTCGTCAAGAAGGGATTTCTCGCCCTCGCCTTGCTGACAGGTGCATCCGCCGCGGCTTACTACGGCCACGACTACATCACCCATGGGCGCTACCTGGAATCCACCGACGACGCCTATGTAAAGACCGACTCGACCATCGTCGCCCCGAAGATCGCCGGCTACATCGATGATGTCGTGGTGCGCGACAATGAACATGTCACCGCAGGACAGGTGCTCGCCCGGATCGACGACCGCGATTTCCTGGCCGCGTTGGCCCAGGCGCAAGCGGGTATCGACGCAGCCAGGGCGGCGATCCGCAATCTCGACGCGCAGATCGTGTTGCAGGATGCTCTCATTGCGCAGGCAAGCGCGGCCGTCGCGGCCTCCCAGGCAACGCTGGCCTTCGCCGACGCGGATTCCGAGCGCTATCGCGAATTGCTAAAGACCGGCTCCGGCACCGTACAGCGCGCCCAACAGGCGGAATCGATCCGCGGTCAGGCAAGCGCGCAATTGCAACGCGATCAGGCGGGCCTCCTCGCGGCGCAAAGGAAGATCGTCGTCCTGCACACCGAGCGCGAACAGGGGCTTGCGCAACTCGAGCGCGCTCAGGCGCAGGAGCAACAGGCGCAACTAAACCTCTCCTATACCGTCATCACATCGCCCGTCGACGGCAACGTCGGCGCCCGCACGCTTCGCGTCGGGCAATTCGTCGCCGCTGGCACGCAGTTGATGGCCGTGGTTCCGCTGCACGCCAGCTACGTCGTCGCCAACTTCAAGGAAACCCAACTGACATTCGTGCGTGACGGACAGCCGGTGCGCATTCGCGTCGACGGCTTCCCAGGCGTCAAATTGACAGGACACGTCGACAGTCTGTCGCCGGCCAGTGGCCTCGAATTCGCGTTGCTGCCGCCGGACAACGCTACCGGCAACTTTACCAAGATCGTCCAGCGCATTCCGGTGAAGATCGTCCTCGATCCATCGCCGCTCGCCGGACAGCTTCGCGCCGGCATGTCGGTCGAGCCGACCGTGGACACCAAGGTCACCGCTATCGCGGAACAGACCGCCCGCCACGCGGGCCCGCAGGCCCTCGCGGCCCGGAGCGCCTCCCGATCAGTCGCTCCAAGGGGATAGTGTTTTCCCTTTTTGCATGATTATCGCCGGGCCATCGGTCCGGCACTGTTCCCGCACATCGAGGGAGAGCCGCCATGACCGCGCAAGTCCTTTCCGTTTCCATTCCATCCGGCGCAGAAGCCCACCCCACCCAAGCGGCAGCGCCGACCGGCACGAAAATATGGATCGCGGTGATCGGCTCGACGCTGGGCGCGTTCATGGCGGTTCTCAACATCCAGATCGTCAATGCATCGCTCGCCGATATTCAGGGCGCGATTGGCGCTGGCATCGATGACGGCGGTTGGATCTCCACCGCCTACCTGATCGCCGAGATCGTGGTGATCCCGCTCTCGGCATGGCTGGCGAAAGTGTTTTCGCTGCGCGCCTATCTGCTCGTCAACGCCATTCTGTTCCTCGTCTTCTCGGTGGCCTGCGCCTTCGCCGCCAATCTCGGACAGATGATCGTATTGCGCGCCGTGCAGGGCTTTACAGGTGGCGTGCTGATCCCGATGGCATTCACCATCATCATCACTCTGCTGCCCAAGGCCAAGCAACCGATCGGCCTCGCGCTGTTCGCGTTGTCGGCCACCTTCGCGCCGGCGATCGGTCCAACCATCGGCGGCTATCTCACAGAGAACTGGGGCTGGCAGTATATCTTCTACGTCAATCTCGTCCCCGGCGGGATCATGGTGGCGATGCTGTGGTTCTCGCTGGAGCGTTCGCCGCTGCAATTGTCGCTGCTGAAACAGGGCGACTGGGCCGGAATCGTCACGATGGCGATCGGCCTCGCCGCGCTCCAGACCGTGCTTGAGGAAGGCAACAAAGACGACTGGTTCGGCTCGCCCTTCATCGTCCGGCTGTCGATCGTCGCTGCGGTTGCGTTGTCGGCTTTCCTCGTCGTCGAACTAACCGCGACAAATCCGCTGCTGAACCTGCGACTGCTGGTCCGGCGCAACTTCGGCTTCGGCATTCTCGCCAATTTTCTGCTCGGCATTGCACTCTACAGCTCGGTCTTCATCCTGCCGGTCTATCTCGCCCGCATTCAGGGCTACAACGCCGAACAGATCGGCGCGGTGTTGGCATGGACCGGCCTGCCGCAACTGGTGCTGATTCCGCTAGTGCCCCGACTGATCCAGCGTTTCGATGCGCGTGCCGTCATCGCCATCGGCTTCGCGCTGTTCGCCGCCAGCAACTTCATGAACATCCATATGACCGAGCTGACGGCGGCCGATCAGTTGCTGTGGCCGAATATCGTCCGCGCCGTCGGCCAGGCCCTGGTGTTCGCGCCGCTCTCGGCCGTCGCGACCGCAGGAATCGAGCCGGAGAATGCAGGCTCAGCGTCGGCGCTGTTCAACATGATGCGTAACCTCGGCGGCGCCATCGGCATCGCCGCGTTGCAGACGTTCCTCACCAAGCGCGAACAGTATCACTCGAACATCCTGACCACGCCGGTATCGGTGTTCGAGCCGGCAACACGCGAACGCATCGGCGAATTGACGAGCTACTTCCTGCATCACGGCGTGTCGGACTGGGCCACCGCCCAACACAAGGCCATCGTCGCCATCGCGTTGCGTGTTCGCCAGCAGGCCAACGTCATGGCCTTCGGCGACACCTTCTATCTGCTCGGCATCGTGCTTCTCGCAGCGCTCGTCGCAACGTTGCTGCTCAAAAAGGCCGGTCCTCTCTCGGGCGGCGGCGCGCACTGACCGATCAATTCCGACCACGACCAACCCAAACCCAACAGGAGAACGATCATGACCCAGCGCCTCGACTATGAACACATCTCTCCCGGCGGCATGAAGGCCCTCGGCGGCGTGTATATGCACGTTGCGAATTCCGGCCTCGGCAAGAATCTTGTCGATCTGGTCTATCTTCGCGTCTCCCAGATCAACGGCTGCGCTTACTGCATCGACATGCATACGCGCGATCTTGCTTCCGCAAAGACGCCGCTATCCAAAATCGCGCTTGTGTCGGTGTGGCGTGAAACCGGAACCCTGTTCACCGAGCGCGAACGCGCCGCGCTGGAATGGGCCGAGACCCTGACGCTGGTGTCGCAGACGCACGCACCCGAAAGCACTTATCGCGCCGTCGCACAGCACTTCAGCGAAAAGGAAATCGTGGACCTGACGATCGCCATCGGCCTGATGAATACCTACAACCGCATCGCCATCGGCTTCGGCCGGGGACCCGCGAACGTCGACATGCAGAACGCCGCCTGAACGGCACGGCTTCGATAGCGCGTGGCTCCATCATGAGCCGCGCGCTTCCTCCACAACAATAGAAGCACTCATGAAGGTGCAGAACATGACCAAGACCACTGCGACGAAACCTCTCTATCAAACGCAAGCCACCGCCATCGGCGGCCGGTCCGGCTGGGCCGCGAGCGCCGACGGCGCTTTGCGCGTTCACATGACGCTCCCTCCCGCTCTCGGTGGCACAGGCGGCGACGGCACCAATCCCGAACAGTTGTTTGCGGCGGGGTACGCCGCCTGCTTCCTGTCGGCGATCAAGTCGGCGGCAGTGCATTCGCATGTCACGATTGCCGAGGATGCGAATGTGACGGCCACCGTGGGAATCGCGCCACGCGAGGATCGCGACGGCCTGACGCTGCAATTGGCGCTCGCCGTCGATCTGCCCGGGCTTGAACGCACAACGGCGGAGCGCATCGTTGCAACCGCCCATGAGGCGTGCCCCTACTCGGACGCCTTGCGGCGCAACGTCGATGTTCGCCTGACGATCGCTTGAGCGCGCAACGCCGGGCCGGAATCCGCCGATCTCAGGTCTCGATTCCCTGAGCCCAGGATTGCGAGGCGAAGTGCTGGCGCAGGAAGTCGAGCAAGGCTCGCACCCGCGCCGGCCTCGCCCGCCCCGGCGGTGTCACGACGTGGACCGGCGCGGGCGTCACCTGCCAGTCCTTCAGCACTTCCTCGAGGCGACCGTTCCGCAATTCCTCAACGATGTAAGCCTCCGGTAGCGCCGTGATGCCGAGCCCGGCAACCAGCGCCGGCACTGCGGCGACGCCATTGTTGACATGGATCGGCCCGTCGACATGCACGGTCGTCTCGCCGAGTTTGGGATGGCGGAAACCCCACACTTCAGCGCCGACGATATGAGTGAAGACCAGCGCCGGAAACCGCACGAGATCCGACGGATGCTCGGGCCTGCCGTGCTTTTCGAAGTACGCAGGCGACGCTACCACCGGTACGCGAAACGCAAACAACTTGCTGATCCGCAGCGACGAATCCGGCTCCGGCCCGACACGAAGTACCAGATCGACACCTTCCGCCACCAGATCGATGCGCCGATCCGTCAGTTCGAAATCGACCTCGATCTCCGGATAAAGCGCCATGAATTTCGGTAGCAGTGGCGCGAGTTGCTGCGCACCGAACGCCGTGGTGCTGGCGAGCCGGATCAGACCGCGCGGGATCGCGGCCTCCTCTAGAATTTCGGCTTCCACCGCCGCGCCGTCGGCCAGGATGCGGGTCGCGCGCTCAAGCGATAACCGCCCGCTTTCGGTCAGCGACAACGAGCGCGTGGTGCGATGTAGAAGCGTCGTCTGCAGCCGCTCCTCAAGCCGCGTCACCGCCTTGGAGACGGTGGTTTTGGCCAGCCCAAGTTCTTGCGCCGCCTCGCTGAACGAGCCGCGCTCGGCTACTTTGGCGAAGATGGCCCAAGCCTCGAAATCCGGCATGTGCGGCATGTGCAGCGCTCCCCCGATCGCAAATTCATATCCGAAGTCTGGAGCAGGCGAAATCGCCGGCAAGCGGGCGCAGCGCACAAATTGACGGCGATCCGGCAACAATCTTGTGCCGCGCTGGCGGATAATCACCACGGACGGGGCGATGTAATTCGATGTTGCCACTTCATAAGGAGCAACGTCCATGAACACCCGTTCTATCAATTCCGATACTTCCGGCCGCAAGCCGATATCAAAATATCTCTCCGCGCCCACGGCGTTGGCGGGCATCCGCCGCGCCGCCGTATCGCTCTCGGCCGCTGCGTTCCTCGCCACGACACCCGCGCAAGCCGGCGTGAAGCCGTGGCCGGCTACATTCCATGCCGAGCAGATGCCGGTCAGCGACGGCACGCAATATGTCCGCGTCGGCGGCACCGGTCCGGCCGTGGTGTTGCTGCACGGCTTCGGCGACACCGGCGACATGTGGGTGCCGCTCGCCGAAGTGCTGATGAAGGATCACACCGTGATCGTTCCCGACCTGCGCGGCGTGGGCCTGTCCTCGCATCCGGAAGGCGGCTACCGCAAGGTCGCGCAGGCACGCGATCTCGCGGCAATCCTCGATCGGCTTGCCATCAAGAGCGCCGTTCTGGTGACGCACGATATCGGCAACATGGTCGGCTATGCCTTCGCCGCGCAGTATCCGTCGCGGACCTCCAAGTGGGTGGTAATGGATGCACCGCTGCCGGGCATCGGCCACTGGGACGACCAGTTGAAAAATCCGAAAGTCTGGCACTTCAACTTCCGTGGGCCGGACGTCGAGCGCCTCGTCGCCGGCCGCGAGCGCATCCTGCTCGATCGCTTCTACAATGAACTGTCAGCGAACCCGGCCCGGATCGACGAAGAGACGCGCAATCACTACGCCGCCCTCTACGCCCGCCCGCATGCCATTCACAATGCCTTCAGCGGCCAGTTCGCAGCCTTCGCTGACGACGCCGTCGATAACCAGAAGCTCCTTGCCGAGAAAGGCAAGCTGACCATTCCGGTGCTCGCGATCGGCGGCGATCATTCCTATGGCACGAGTCTCGCCACCGAGATCGCATTCGCGGCGAGCCGTGTTCGTGCGGCCGCGATCAAGAACTCCGGACACTGGATTATGGAAGAGCAGCCGGCTCAGGCCGTCGCACTCATCACGTCGTTCATTCGCAATTAGTCACCGTCGCCGCCGGTTCGGATCGATGCCTGGACAGTGGCCCAGCAAACCATAAAGGAACAAGACAATGGAACTCTCAAGGACCTCATCATCGAAGTTTCGGGAAACTAAAGAGACCTTCAAGGGCGTCGGCGACGTCGCCATCTTCACGCGGTCGTGGCATCCGGCTGGCAACCCTCGCGCAGTCGTCGTGATTGCCCACGGATTCAATTCGCACAGCGGGCAATACGCGTGGGTCGCAAAGCAACTCGTGGCAAGAGGTTTCGCTGTCTATGCACTGGACCACCGCGGACGCGGGCAATCCGGTGGCGAGCGATTCCATGTCGCGCATTTCTCCGACTACGTCGACGATCTCGCCACGTTTATCCGGCTCGTCAAATCCCGCGAGCCGAACCTCCCGGTCTTCCTGCTCGGCCACAGCGCGGGCGGCGTGATCTCGGCGCTTTACGCGCTCGATCATCAATCCGAACTCGCCGGCCTGATTTCCGAGAGCTTCGCGTTCGAGCTACCCGCACCCGGCTTCGCACTTGCGGCGCTCAAAGGCCTCAGCCGTCTCGCGCCGCATCTCCACGTATTGAAGTTGAAGAACGCCGATTTCTCCCGCGAGCCATCAATCGTCGCCGCCATGAACCGCGATCCGCTGATCGCCGGTGAAAGCGAAACGGCACAAGCCACGGCCGAACTGATCCGAGCCGACGCGCATCTCCGAACACAGTTTCCGCTTATCACCCTGCCGCTACTCATCTTACACGGCGCTGCCGACAAGGCCGCCAAGGCAAGCGGCAGCCAGTTCTTTTATGCCTCCGCCGGCGCAAAAGATAAGACGCTGAAGCTTTACGACGGTGCATCCCATGATCTTCTCAATGACACCGTGAGAGAGGCCGTCATGACAGACATTCGAAACTGGTTGGAAGATCAGTTGAGCACATGGCGCGAGCTGGATTCCGTTTCGGCGGCTTCGGCCCTCTCCTAAATTTTTGAAGAGCAGTGGAAATAGCTCGCCTTCAAATGAAAGCCTTACGCCAGGAATTCGGCTCACCAACGATCAAACCAAAGCTGAAGCCAGCCTCATTCGAAGAAAAGGGGAGCGAAGTTCGCAGTTTTATTCTGAATGATAGGCAATTTGGCGCGCCCGAAAGGATTCGAACCTCTGACCCCCAGATTCGTAGTCTGGGCGAGGGCGTTGAAATCGCTCAGGTCTGTTACCGTAAGCCACCCACTCCTCATCATATGGACCTAGAATGAGGGGATTAAGAAGACACAGTTACCTGGAGCACGTCGATTTACACTCAAACTGTTATTCGGTTCTGTCATTCGGCCGTTTAATTGCGTGATGTTGTCAAGCTTCCTTGAGATGTCGACACTGGTTCGCGTCGCTCCCGTGGTTTCGTAGATGAGCACCACTACTGAACGAGTCCGTTGCGCAGGGTCAGGCGCCGCACATCATGATAAGGATGAGCGAGACCGGCCTCGGCGTGGATATCGACGATCCAGATGCCATCACGCAACTCGACCGGCGATGAGAGCGAACCATCCGCCTGAGGTGTCAGGACGGCATTCTGATCCTCAGCCTCATAGGCCGGACGGCGGAAGCTTGCCAATACGCGCTTCGCGGTCACGACATTCCCGGCCTTGTCGATGAGCCGATAGCTGATCCTGCCACCCGCGATGACAAGTTCCGATGTCCATCCGAGCGCCGCTTGAGCGCGGCCCACCGCCGCCTTCTCGTTGAATTTCTGACTGGCGACGTAGGTATTCTCAGCGACAAATCCGGTCCAGCTCGAACGAGCGAGGAAAGCCATGGTCAAATTCACGGCGATGACGACCGAAAAGAAAGACACCATGATGGCGAACATGTGCCAGCCGGTGAATTCGCGCGTTTTGCTTACCATGCTCATTTGCTCATATCCGGTGCATCGAATGTCGCTTCGTAGCGGTCGCTTTCGGCGCCTGACTTGTCCTTGACCTCGAAAGTGAAATGCTGTGTCGGACCGGCGACGAATTCGCGCGGTTGGCGGACAAAAACCTTGAGCGTCTTCAACCTGTCCGGCTCAGCCTCGACCGCGAAGGAGCGAACGGCGGAATGGTCCATGCCGACGACATTCATCTCGGCACCCGGCAATCCTTGCAGCGTCACAATGATGGTGCGCGGCTCCGGGATCATGTTGAGGAGCTTCACCGTGTAGCCGTTGCGGATAGAGCCGTCCGAAAGAACGACGAACTGCGGATTGCGGTCGGCAAGCACGTTCACCTGCAGCCGATCGCGCGTGAGCAGCGCGTAAAGCAGGCCAAGACCGACCAGCGACCACGCCGCGAAATAGATCAGCGTGCGCGGCCTCAGCAGCTTTCTCACATGGAACGTCGAGACCTTGTCAGACAGTTTACCGCCGGCGTCACGCACCCTGCCCGGATCGATGGCGGAGGTGCCGCCCATCGTCGCCAGCGCCATGTTGGACTGATATTCCGCCAATGTCGCATAGGCGATCAGCCCGCGATCCTTGCCGATCTTGTCCATGACGCTGTCGCAAGCATCGATGCACAGCGCGCAGGTGATGCACTCGAGTTGCTGTCCATCGCGAATATCGATGCCCATGGGACATACGGCGACGCAGGCATTGCAGTCGACGCAATCGCCGACTGCCTGCCCTGCGGCCGCGGCCTTTTTGGCGTGGCGCGTGCGCGGCTCGCCGCGCCAGTCGTTGTAAGTGACGGTGAGCGAATTTTCATCCAGCATCGCCGCCTGAATACGAGGCCAGGGACACATGTAAGTGCAGACCTGTTCGCGCATCAATCCACCGAAAACGTAGGTGGTGCCGGTTAGGATCGCGACCGTCATGTAGGCGACCGGCGCGGCCTGGCCGGTCACGAGACCGCGCAGCAATGTCGGCGCGTCGGCGAAGTAGAAGATCCACGCGCCTCCCGTTGCCACCGCGATGATCAGCCAGATCAGGTGCTTGGAAACCCGCCTCAACAACTTGTTGGCCGACCATGGCGCGGCATCGAGCTTGATGCGGGCGTTGCGATCGCCCTCCACGGCACGTTCGACCACCAGAAAGAGATCGACCCACACCGTCTGAGGACAGGTGTAGCCGCACCATGCCCGCCCGACCGTCGACGTCAGCAGAAAAAGTCCGAACCCCGCCATGACCAGAAGGCCAGCGACGAAATAGAATTCCTGCGGCCATATCTCGATCGGAAAGAAATAGAAACGCCGGTTGGCGAGATCGACCAGGACGCCCTGATCCGGCGCGTAAGGGCCACGGTTCCAGCGCAACCACGGTGTCAGATAATAGATGCCGAGGGTGATCAGCATCACGACCCACTTGAAACGCCGGAAGCGGCCTTCGGCTCTCTTCGGGAAGATTTTCTTGCGAGCCGCATAGAGCGGTTGGCGCACGCGTGCGGAGTTCACCGCCGTTGCGTCAAACGTTTCGATCTCCGACGTCTCAAACATTGTCAGTCTCCTGCGGAGCTTCCGAGGAAGCGCCGGCCTTCTTCACGTGCATCGCCTAGCGGCACGCGAACCTCTGTCAAGAGGCCGCGTGCCGGGGGTTCGCACGCAAAACGTCGCGCGATCCTGCTATTCGCCGCCACCGAGCGAATGAACATAGACTGTCAGCTCCTTGACCGTCGTATCGCCGAGGCGAACGCCCCAGGCCGGCATCACGCCATGTTTCGGCGCCCTGACCTGCGCGGCGATGGCGGCGGGTGTCGATCCGTAAAGCCAGATGGCGTCCGTCAGATTGGGAGCACCGAGTTCGCGATTCCCCTTGCCGTTGTCGCCATGGCAGGAAGCACAATTCTGCGCGAAAACATCCTTGCCCGCTGCGATGTCCCCGTCGCTGGCATTCTCGGCCTTGTTCGACAACGAGGCGACAAAAGAGGCGACCTGCGTGATCTGCTTCGGTTGAAGAATATCGGCGAAAGCCGGCATCTCCGAGACACGCGTATTGGGGTCCTCTGCATAGCGAATACCATGGGCGATGGTCTGCTGGATCTGCTCGGCGCTACCGCCCCACAGCCAATCGTCATCGTTGAGGTTCGGATAGCCGGGCGAACCTTGCGCGCCGGAGCCGTGGCACTGCACGCAGTTCACCTTGAACGCGGCCGCGCCCGCCGCGGCCGCAAAGATACGCAGCTTCTCGTCGGCAAGAATTTCCTTCACCGACTTGGCCCCAATCGCGGCGATATAATCGGCCTTGGCGGCCTTCGCAGCGTCCAACTCCGTCTTGACGTCACCGCGGCTGGAATAACCAAGCAGGCCGGTGGTCGCCGTGCGCACGAGAGGCCATGCCGGATAGGCAATCACATAGACGGCTGCCCATACAATCGTCGCGTAGTAGACGATGAGCCACCAGCGCGGCATCGGATTATCGAGCTCCTTGATGCCGTCCCACTCGTGGCCGGTCGTGGAGACGCCGGAAAACTCGTCGATCTGTTTGTCGCTCATGTCAGTCGTCCTTGAGAGGAATGCGGGCGGCTTCATCGGCGAGAGAGCGGCTGCCGGGACGAAACGCAAAGATCACGGCGCCGATAAAGAACAGGGTCATGGCGAGCAGACCCCAACTGTCGGCGAAATGGCGCATAGCGGTGTAGGTTTCCATTCCATCCTCCTCAGCGATAACCGGCGGTTTCGTCGTAGGTCGAGAAGTCGACCAAGGTGCCCAGCATCTGCAGATAAGCGACCAGCGCATCCATTTCCGTGAGCGCCTCCTTGTTGCCGTCGTAATTGCCGACCTTGACCTTGGGATAGCGAGCCTCCAGCGCCTTGCTGTCGGCATCCGGATTGGCCTGCGCCTTCATGTCAGCCGCGGCATTGGCGACCATCTCCTCGGTATAGGGCACGCCGACCCGACGATTGGCTGTCAGATTGATCGACGCCAGTCTCACATCCAGCGGCTTATCCTTCAGGAACGCGTAGCTCGGCATGACCGATTCCGGCACCACCGAGCGCGGCTCGATCAGATGCTGGACATGCCATTCGTTCGAGTAACGCTGGCCCACGCGTGCAAGATCGGGACCGGTGCGCTTCGAGCCCCATTGGAACGAATGGTCGTACATCGATTCCGCCGCGAGACTGTAATGGCCGTAGCGCTCAACCTCGTCGCGGAACGGCCGGATCATCTGCGAGTGGCAGGCGTAGCAGCCTTCGCGGACATAGATGTCGCGCCCAGCAAGCTCGAGCGGCGTATAGGGACGCATTCCCTCGACCTTCTCGATCGTGTTCTGCAGATAGAAGAGCGGCGCGATCTCCACGATGCCGCCCACCGTTACCACGGCGAGCGACGTGATCAGCAGCAACGTCGCGCTCTTTTCGAGCTTGGAGTGGTTCTTCAGAATGGACATGAATCGCGCTCCTTACTGGGCAGGCTTCATGGCGGTGCCATGGGTCGGCAGTACCATGCCCATGGGCGTTTCCTTGCGGACCCGACCTCGGATGGTTTGGTAGACGTTCCATGCCATCAGGAGGCCGCCGGCGAGATAGAACACGCCGCCCGACACGCGCATCACGTAGTAGGGATGCATCGCGGCGACGGTTTCGGCGAACGAGTAAACAAGGAAACCCTGCTCATCGTATTCGCGCCACATCAGGCCCTGCATAATGCCCGACACCCACATCGACGAGGCGTAGAGCACGATGCCGAGCGTCGCCAACCAGAAGTGCCAGTTGACCATACGGATGGAATACAGGCGATCGCGGCCCCATAACTTCGGCGCCAGGAAGTAGACGGCGGCGAACGTAATCATGCCGTTCCAGCCCAACGCGCCAGCATGGACGTGCGCGATCGTCCAGTCCGTATAGTGCGAGAGCGAATTGACCGATTTGATCGACAGCATCGGACCTTCGAACGTGGCCATGCCATAGAAGGCCATAGCGGCCACCATCAGGCGCACGATCGGATCGGTTCTGATCTTGTCCCACGCACCCGACAGCGTCATCAGGCCGTTGATCATGCCACCCCATGACGGCATCCACAGCATGATGGAGAACACCATGCCCAGCGTTTGCGCCCAATCAGGAACGGCCGTGTAGTGCAGGTGATGCGGGCCGGCCCAGATATACAGGAAGATGATCGACCAGAAGTGGACGATAGACAGGCGATAGGAATAGATCGGCCGATCCACCTGCTTCGGCACGAAATAGTACATCATGGCCAGGAAAGGTACCGTCAGGAAGAACGCCACCGCGTTATGCCCGTACCACCATTGCGTGACCGCGTCCTGCACTCCCGAGAACGCCGAGTAGCTTTTCGAGCCGACAATAGACGCCGGCATCGCCAGATTGTTGATCACATGCAGCATCGCGATAGTGATGATGAAGGACAGGTAGAACCAGTTGGCGACGTAGATGTGCGGCTCGCGACGCCGCAGCAGCGTTCCCATGAAGACGACGAGATAGGCGACCCAGACGATGGTCAGCCACATGTCGACGTACCATTCCGGTTCGGCGTATTCGCGCGACTGTGTGATGCCGAGAAGGTAGCCGGTTCCCGCCATGATGATGAAAAACTGGTAGCCCCAGAACACGAACCAGACCAGATCGCCGCCGAACAAGCGCGCGCGGCAGGTCCGCTGTACGACGTAGAAGGAGCTTGCGATCAACGCGTTGCCGCCAAAGGCGAAAATCACCGCCGAGGTGTGCAGCGGGCGGACGCGGCCGAAATTCAGCCAAGGCTCGAAATTGAGATGGGGGAATGCAAGCTGAACGGCGATAAACACGCCGACGAGAAAGCCGACAACACCCCAGAAGACCGTGGCGATGACGCCATAGCGGATCGGCTCGTCCATGTAGGCGGATTCGTCGACAGGCGCTTGCGGCTCGAAGTTCGTCTTCCGCATCAAGATGATGGTGAAGATCGCGAGCACGAAAACCGCGATCCACATATGCTGCCGGAACGGTTCATCGACCGCAAAAGCGGCCCCCATCAATGTAAGGTAACACAGTGCTCCAGCGAGGATGATCCCCAAGCCGTACCTCATGAAATTGTCCCCCGACGCAAACTCGCAATTGCGGGTGCCGCCTTGAGCGCCCGTTTTAGTTTAGAACGGCTGTACATATACGGGCTGCATGCTCGCTGATTGACGAAGATCAAAGATCGTAAAGGTAACTACCGGCAACCGGGAATGACCCGGGCGCGAACAAGACAATCCGGGCAATCTTTCAACGCTGGACGCGAGTGACCGAAAATAACGTTGCGTCGCGCATCCTGTGGCAAATTCTGCAAGTACATCTTCGCGCTTCGGCAGGAAATACAGCCGATGATAGGCCCACTTCACTAGTGAGCGCCGCCAACTTATCGCTCACCCTTCGGATCAATGTCGAACTGTATCGCTCACTGCGACGACACATCGAAAATTCGCACGGCACTTCGTGTTCCGGGTACTGGGGGCTAAGGCCGCATACGGTCAAGCAGGTGGTCACGCCACAGGTAATGGTGACCCAGGGCTGCTAAGGCATGAATTGCGGCAACCACGATGAGAGCATTGGCGGCAAGTTCGTGCCACTCATTGATGCTGCGACGGGTTGCAGCATCACCGCTGCCAAACTGCGGCACAGACCACAATCCAAAAACATTGAACCCGCGATATGACGCATCGATAACACCGGCGATGATAACGATTCCGATCAAACCATACAGCACATAGTGCGCGAGTTTGGCGATCACATAAAGGCGGCCGCTGTCGGCAGGCGGAAGCACACGACCAAACTTCGCTCTCCAAGCAACTCGCGTTACAAGAACGAATGCAGCGAGGAACCCCAGAACGACATGCGTGGACCAAACTCCCGTGCGAAGCGGCCCACGCGGAACGAGGTCTGCTGTCTGACCTATTCCCCACAGGACAGCAATAAGTATGACCGTGATCCAATGCAGCCAAACAGTGGTTGCATCATAACGCTCGGCGGGCCTGAACGATTGGCTCATAGCCATTCTCTTTCATACAAATCGGGAGGAACATTTGATGCAGATCAAACAACAGAATAGCTTTGCTAGGATTAAGATGGAGAGAAACGCGTCATGGAGATAGGCGCAGCATTATGCACTTTAGCGGGGATAGAGGATGGGTATTGGCAAAAAGCCCGACCGCAATTCTACGATCGATAAGGCCAGCAAGTTCGTTACTCTTTTGGTGATTATCGTCACGATAGTAGCGATCCTTCACCTCACAGGTGTAATCGCCTCTCATGAGCCGATGTGGATATACTGGACTTTCCTTGCGGCAAGCATCATTGCCGGCGTGTGGCTGATCATAAAGCTGCGAAGGTGGCAGATCCGTCCACCCAATGTTAATGCCCGCCGAGTTGTAAACCTACGCCGACCAGACCAATCCACAACGCAGACTGATTACCTTGATCGCAAGAAATAGCCAAAGGACGAGCAGAATAGGGATGGCGCTGAGGCGTTGCTTGAGCGCGAGCACTGCGACATTAGGCAGCTGGTCATGGTCACGCAAAGAAAAGCCCGCCTCCTTGGAAAGCGGGCCGATAGTTCAAAAGATGAGACACCAAAAACCGGCGCCCCTCGGGTCAACCTGAAAATATGCTTGGATCTTAAAACCCAGCCCGATGGGTGCATTCTCCATGAACCTTTCAATGATGGGGTTGCGATAAATCAATCACTCTTCGCGGTGCCGATTATGATTTCCTTTTCAGGTAATCGGATCGGAATAGCTCGCCGACGGATCAAGATTGCTCGAATCCGCTGACCGGCATGGGGCCGCCGTCGTCATCCCTCAGAGCCGAGTTACTTGTCCACGATGGTCGTGTCATAGGCTCGATCCGCAACGTAGCCCAGCAACATATTGATCGGTCACGGTCCACAGATCCGGTGACGGGATGTCCTTCGCCGCGCAGCCGAGATAGTTGATACTGCTCCAACATCAGCAGCGCGCTGCCGACGCTCCAGTCCTTGTTGCACGCCCGTGGGAGCGCAGTCGATCAGCGTGTCAATCGTCGCTTTCTCTCACGACTTGAACGGTCACGCCTCTTCGGACAAGGAAAGTCGCGCCAATCAGCTAAATCACGTTTCAGCGACACGATCTTCCACCGGTCATACTTGACCTTGAAACCGCGCTGCAAACCTCCTGTCCGCCGACGCACTAGCCACCGCTGTCGCATTCTAGCGTTGATTGATCTTGGACTTAACTCGTGGACGAGATCACCCACCACCAGACGAACTGCCTCGACGATCGGGCCAGGACGTCCAGAAGCTTTTAAACGGCAACGATTCGTAGATAGGAGGTATCCCTCCGACAAGGACCGCGGCTGGGGTGCTTGTAGATTTTGGCGGACGCGTCAGAAATCATCTGTATGGACGTCTATACAGACAGAGCGGTCAGCCGGCTTGAGATCGTTGATACAGGCGGTCGTCGGCGCTTCAGCGACGCGGCCAAGCTGCGGATTGTCGCCGAAAGCTATTCTGGTCGGCGCCTGGGATCTGCGACGGCCCGCAAGTACGGGATCACACGCTCGCAGTTGGCCGACTGGCGCAACGCGGCGCGTGCCGGGCGTTTGGGTGCGGTCTCGCCCGAGGGATTTGTGCCGGTCGTGGCGGAAGCGGCATCGCCAGTGGCAGGGCCACCACTGCGCGACGCGGGTCGGATGGAGATTGTGAGCCTGAACGGCCGCCGTGTGATCGTCGATAGTGGCGTCGATGTCTCAGTGTTACTCTGCGTCGTGCGGGGTCTCGAGACGTTATGACGATATCGCTTCCTTCAGGTCCCGGCGTGCGGGTGTGGCTGGCGACGGGTTATACGGACATGCGATGCGGGTTTCCGTCACTGGCGCTGCGGGTGCAGGAGGTGCTGCAATGCGATCCGTTCGCGGGACATTTGTTTGTCTTCCGCGGCCGCAGTGGCTCGCTGGTGAAAGCGATTTGGCATGACGGCCAGGGAGCATGTCTTTTTACGAAAAGGCTTGAGCGCGGCAAGTTTGTCTGGCCGTCGGTTGCGGCGGGAGTCGTCACGATATCGCCTGCGCAACTGAGCTATCTTCTGTCCGGAATTGACTGGCGCCATCCGCAAGAGACATGGCGCCCGACACGGAGCGGATAGCATTTTTGCGATTGAATATTTGGCGTGATGTGATTCGATGGCTTCATGACGTTGAAGCCGAACGATCTTCCCTCGGACCTTGAGAGCGCCCTGGCGGCGCTACAGGCCGAGCGTGAGGCGCGACAGCGAGCCGAAGCGAAGGCAGTCAGTTGGCAGGCGCAAGCCGCCAATGTGCGGGCGCAACTGTCGGATACCGAGGCGCTGATCGCCCATCTCGAGCTGCGCATCGAGAAGCTGAAACGCGAACTTTACGGGCAGCGCTCCGAACGCACGGCACGGCTGCTCGAGCAGCTGGAACTGGAGCTCGAAGAACTCGTCACCACGGCGAGCGAGGATGAGCTTGCCGCGCAGGCGGCTGCGGCGAAGACGCAGAACGTCCGCCCCTTCACGCGCAAACGACCGGTACGCAAGCCGTGGCCGGACGACATCGAACGCGAGCGCGTCGTCATCGAGGCGCCGACGCATTGCGCCTGCTGCGGTGGATCGCGGCTGGCGAAGCTCGGCGAGGATGTGACCCGGACGCTGGAGGAGATTCCGCGTCGCTTCAAGCTGATCGAGACGGTACGAGAGAAGTTCACCTGCCGCGATTGCGAGAAGATCAGCCAGCCGCCGGCGCCGTTCCATGCCACGCCGCGCGGCTTCATTGGTCCGCAATTGCTGGCGACGATCCTGTTTGACAAGTTCGGCATGCATATCCCGCTCAACCGCCAGAGTGTGCGCTTCAAGAGCGAGGGGATTGATCTGTCGTTGTCGACGCTGGCTGACCAGATCGGCCACGGGACCTTCGCCGTCATGCCGTTGTTCGATTTGATCGAACGCCATGTGCTCGCGGCCGATCGCCTTCACGGCGATGACACCACCATCCGGATCCTGGCGCAGGACAAGTGCAGGACCGGACGGATCTGGACGTACGTGCGGGATGATCGTCCCTTCGCGGGGCCTGCACCGCCGGCGGCGGTCTACTACGCCTCGAGTGATCGTCGTGGCGAGCATCCCCGAAAGCATCTGGCCGCCTTCGCCGGCATCCTGCAATGCGACTGTTACAGTGGCTTCGAGCCGCTGTTCGACCCGCGGCGCAAGGAGCTGCCGATCACGCCGGCGTTTTGCTTTGCCCATGCGCGGCGGGGCTTCTTCGAGCTGGCTGACATTGCGAAACATGCCCGGGAAGGCAAGAAGGGCAAGCCGGTCTCTCCGATCGCGCTGGAGGCGGTCAAGCGCCTTGATGCGTTGTTCGAGATCGAGCGCACCATCAACGGTCGCGGCGCCGACGAGCGGCGCGCCGTGCGCCAGGAAAAGAGCAAGCCGCTTCTCGAGGCGATGCATGCCTGGCTGTTGCGCGAGCGCGAAAACCTCTCGCAATCCTCCGCGGTTCTAAAACCGATCAACTATATGCTGAAGCGTTGGGACGACCTTGCCCGCTTCCTCGACGACGGCAGGATTTGCTTGACCAACAATTGCGCTGAGCGCGCATTGAGAGGCATCGCGGTAGGACGGCGCAACTGGACCTTCGCCGGCAGCCAGCGTGGCGCCGACCGGGCCGCCATCATGCTGACGATGATCACGACCTGTCGCCTCAACGACGTCGATCCCAAGGCCTGGCTCGCCGACGTCCTCGCCCGTATTGCCGATCTGCCCGCCTCGCGTCTGCACGAACTGCTGCCCTGGGAATGGAAGCTCCTGCGCCAGGCCAGCAAGCCCACCGATCAACAGGCCGCCTGACCTTCAGGTCGTCATCATGAAACTCTCCGCGCCCGCGCGTAGGCGTCAATCACGCGGCCTTCCTCGTATGCGTACGATAGGAGTGCCTTTGGGCCGATTCGCGTTTACGGCCAAGTCTAGAACGGCGGCGTCGGTTTTGGCTTGTTTCGACTGCAGTCAATTTGCAACTGGCACGTCCAACACAAATCGAGATTCCCTCGTTGATAAGGATCAATTCTACGCGCTCAAGCCGGCTTATCTTTGTAGCGAAGGGATAGAATCATGACGGACGCAGTGCGCAATGACTACGGTTCGGTCGCCAAAACTTTGCATTGGGTAACAGTTATTCTCGTCATCATAGCCTGGGCGTTGGGTATCTTCGGCGAGGGACTTTCTGCGAGATCAACTCAAGAATCTGGATTGCTGACGCACATCTCGATCGGATTGGTTATTTTGGTGATCGCAGCTGTGCGAATACCGTGGCGCATAGCAAATCCACCACCCAAGAATGTTATTACTGAATTCGGTAAATGGTTGATCGAATGGACAGATCCAGCATCTCGCCTGATGCACTATATCCTCTATGGATTACTGGTAGCGACACCTACTGTAGGTATTGCACTGCAGTTCGCGCAGGGCCATTCGCTCCCATTATTTGGGCTCGTCGAAATTCCATCGCCGTGGCTCGCCGATAGAACGTTCGTGCGTGGCATTAAGGAAATGCACGAGATTCTGGCAAATCTTCTCGTGATTTTGGCGGCGTTTCATATGACAGCTGCGCTCGTGCATCATATCGTTTTTCGTGATAATATCTTGAGGCGCATGTTGCCGCACCTGCGCAAGTAGACAGGCTGGTATCATAATGAATCGATCGGGATCGATCTGTTCTACTTCTGGAGACATTGCGGTAACGATCAGTTACCAGTGTTAGGGCCGACACTTACCGCCCCCCCGCGGCGGGATATTTTCGACACCGCTGCATCGAATGGGATCATTCAGCCCGCCGGCGATCACCGATTGCCGCCAGTGACGAAAATGCCATGGGGCTTGCTTTGAAGAGAATAACGGCCATTGCTCGCGCGATAGTCGCCACGGGAGTTCGCATGAACAGAACTAGGCGCGTATCCTCCTCGGACCTAACGTTGGAACATCGATGAGGGCTCACCGCCGTCACCGATCGCGCCAAATTCTGAAACAGGCATGGTCCAATAAACGATCCTGGATCCTTCGAAGGCCGTCTTCAACCGTTCAAGCAACCGCACCGCCTCTTGCACATGAATAATTGTCTGCACCATCAATTCGTCGGCATGGCCTTTGACCCGCTCGGCTGATGTCTGCAATCGGACGTCGGAACCGTGTCCCGCAACGTCAGAGGACGTAAAACCTGGAACCAGGTCGCGCTGTTCGCTGAGATAGTCGAACAGCTCATCGCGGAGCGATCGGGCAGTGATCAACGTAAGACAGATGAACTCGGCACTCATTTGGGCCCCTTCACGATGCCGCCAAACCGGCGATAGAGAATCGGCAGAAGGATCAGCGTCAAAGCCGTTGACGATAGAAGTCCACCGATCACTACGATAGCGAGCGGACGCTGAATCTCTGACCCAGGGCCGGTCGCAAACAAGAGGGGGATCAGGCCCAACGCTGTGATGCTCGCTGTCATCAGAACCGGTCTGAGGCGCCGCTTGGCGCCGTCGACCACGATGCGACCTACCGGCACCCCGTGGGCACGGAGTTGATTGAAATAAGAGACTAGCACGACGCCGTTCAGCACCGCTATTCCCAGCAACGCGATGAACCCGACGGACGCTGGGACCGAAAGGTATTCGCCGGTCAGCACCAACGCAAAGACGCCTCCAATCACGGCAAACGGGATATTGACCAGGACTAACAGCGCTTGTCGGATCGAACCGAAGGTTGTGAACAGCAGCACAAAGATGAGGCCGATCGCCACTGGTACCACGATGGAGAGACGCGCGGCCGCGCGTTGCTGATTCTCGAACTGGCCACCCCAGGTGAGCCTGTAACCTCCAGGCAACGGCAAATCCGTCGCAACCTTCTGCCGGGCCGCCTCAACGAATCCGACCATGTCGCGGCCGCGAACGTTGGCTCGCACAACGCTCATCCGGTTCCCGTTCTCGCGATTGACAACGACGGGACCATCGACCCGATGAATGTGGGCCACCTGCGAGAGCGCCACATGCTGACCCGAGGCTAAAGTCAGCGGCAAGGTCGCAAGCAGTGTCGGAGCCTCGCGGGTCGCTTCGCTACCGCGAACGAGGATCGGTGTGCGGCGCCCCGCTTCGAGCACCGTGCCGATCGTGCGGCCCTCAATCTGAGTGCGCAACGAATTGGAGATAGCATCCACAGTCAGACCGAGGCGTCCTGCCTCCATCCGATTCACAACAACGGTGTAATATTGCGCACCCTCGTTGAGAGTGGTGTAGACGTCCTCGGCGCCGTCGATACCCGACAAGATCGCGGATAACTTGCTCGCAATCTCATTGAGCTTGGCGATATCAGGTCCAAAGATCTTCACCGCAACATCGCCGCGAACGCCGCTGATCATTTCCTGCACCCGCATGTCAATCGGCTGGGTGAAGCTGAGCGATAGTCCCGGGAAATTGCTGAACACCTGCCGTACCTCTTCAATCAGGGCAGATTTGTTAGCCGTCTTTCGCTCCTCTGCAGGCTTCAGAACTAGGAACGTATCGGTCTGATTGGGGCCCATTGGGTCGAGGCCGAGTTCGTCGGACCCAGTCCGGGCCACGATGCTTTTGACATCAGGGACTTTCGCGAGAATTGCGGACTGAAGCCGCACGTTGATCGCGTTCATTTCATCGAGGTTGATTGATGGTAAAGCCTCGACGCTCACAATGATGTCGCCTTCGTCCATGGTCGGCATAAAGGTCTTGCCGAGCTGGGTGTAGGCATAGCCTGCGGCAACGAGGGCCATGACTGCCGCTATGACGATCTTGCGCTCGTTGTTCAAGGCCCAATCAAGTGCAGGTGCATATAGCCGGGACGCAATTCGGATCAACCATGGTTCGTGGTGCGACGTGTTCTTCAGCAGAAACGAAGTTGCCACGGGAATGACCGTGAGCGCCAACAGCAACGAAGCGCCGAGCGCGAATATGATCGCGAGCGCCACGGGGATGAATAACTTCCCTTCAAGCCCCTCGAGCGTCAACAGTGGCAAGAATACAATCATAATGATCAGAACGCCCGATGCGACCGGCTGGAGGACCTCGCAGACCGAGCGATAGATAATATGGACGAGCGGCGCAGCCTTCCCTTGTGATTCCTTGGTGAGATTTCCTACGACGTTTTCGACCACCACCACTAGCGCGTCGATCAGCATGCCAATAGCGATGGCAAGGCCGCCAAGGCTCATCAGGTTTGCTGACATCCCGACGATGCGCATGACGATCAGCGCGATGACGATCGCGAGCGGCAGGCTGAGGGCGATCACCAGGGAGGCGCGCCAGTTACCCAGAAACAGCAAGAGGAGGACGACGACTAGGGCTGTCGCTTCACCGAGCGCGCGCATAACGGTACCAACCGCACGGTCAACGAGCCGACCTCGGTCGTAGAAGACGTGGATACTGACGCTCCGAGGGAGCGATTGCTTGATCTCGTCAAGACGAGTTTGGATGTCGGCCACGAGTTGGCGCGCATTGGCACCGCGCAGACCAAGAACAAGGCCTTCGACCGTCTCGCCCTGACCATTCGAAGTGACAGCACCGTATCGCGTCAACGAGCCCAACTGGACACGAGCAATGTCCTTGACCCGGATCGGAACGCCATCCTTAGTATCGACGACGATTTGCCTGATGTCCTCGATGGTCCGAATGCTACCTTCGATACGAACAAGTGCGCTGTCTTCACCCTGATTGACACGGCCGGCACCATCGTTGCGACTGTTCGCCTCGATGGCTCGCCGAAACATCTCATAGGAAATGCCGCGTGCCGCAAGCGCATCGCTGAGCGGTACGATTTCGAACGCCCGGACATTTCCCCCGAGCGCATTGACATCGGCCACTCCTGGCACCGTCCGCAAGGCTGGACGAATTTCCCAATCGAGCAAGCTTCGCCGTTCGGCGAGTGAAAGATCCGCACTTTCGATGGTGAACATGAATATTTCGCCGAGCGGGCTGGTGATCGGGGCCAGTCCACCGCTCACCCCTTCTGGCAAGTCGCGGTTGATGTTGGCCAGCCGTTCGGAGACTTGGTTACGTGCCCAGTAAATGTCGGTGCCATCCTCAAAATCGACTGTGACGTCGGCCAGCGCGTATTTGGTGGTGGAGCGCAGGATTTTCTTGTTTGGTAACCCAAGGAGTTCGAGCTCGATCGGCACGGTGACCCGCTGTTCTACCTCCTCCGGCGTGAGGCCCGGCGCTTTCATGATGACTTTGACTTGTACAGGCGAGACATCAGGAAATGCGTCGATCGGTAGACTAGGCAGCAGAACCAGCCCGGCACCAATCAACAACAGTACGCCGAGAGCGACGAACAGCCGCTGGGAAAGTGCGAATGCGACGAGGCGATTGAGCACGACTAACCTGCTCCCAGCTTCAACAGGATTCCGCGGAGTGCGGAGACGCCGCTGACCGCCACCTCGTCATTATCCGTGAGGGGCGCGGAGACCACGACATGGTCCTGGTCCTCCTCAAGGAGTGTGACCGACATCAGACGGAAGCCACCCTGGGTTGACACGAATACGGACGCTTGTTCACCGCGCCGAATGAGCGCGCTGTAGGGGATTTCCCAAGCGGTTTCCCGTTTGGAAACGAAGGAGATTCGAACAGCGGCAGTCTGCCCCGGTCGCAGGTCGCCGGAGTTCGGTACCTCTGCCCTGACCAGCACGGTTTGCGTGGCCGGATCGGTTGTTTCAGAGACCAGCACCACCTGGCCTGGAGGCTCGTAACCGTCGACCTCCACCTTCGCGCCTTGCTGAATGGCTTTGATGTTCGATGCCGGTACCGCGATCTCGACCCAGAGCGGAGAAAGCTGCGCGACCTTAATCAGTGGTGCCG
Organism: Hyphomicrobiales bacterium; assembly: GCA_017305555.1. Classification (GTDB taxonomy): domain Bacteria; phylum Pseudomonadota; class Alphaproteobacteria; order Rhizobiales; family Xanthobacteraceae; genus 62-47. The sequence continues at coordinate 33,157 of JAFKKM010000022.1, forward strand.
ATTGCTCCACGCGCTGGCCGGGAGAAACGGCAGTATCAATAACAGTCGCCGGCCGCGGCGCGGCAACCGTAAGGGTCCCACTGATCGCCGCCTCGCTGGTCAGTTTTGAGATTGCCTCATCGGAAAGGCCACTCAGTCGGAGCACTTGTCGACGCTCCGCAACTGCAATGCTTGCCTGCCGCGCCTCCGCTTGACTCCCCTCGAGAACACGCTGTGCCACCGCGTTACCTTGAAACAACTGGGTGTTGCGGTTGAGCTGCTGGGCGGCCAGGACATCCTGAGCAACGGCATGCAAGTAATCGCGCTGCTGCGACACGAAGCTTGGGCTCTCCATAGTAGCAAGCGATTGTCCAGCAACAATGCGGTCACCCCGCGCCACTGAAAGGCTGATCACCATGCCTGCCACGGGAGCGCTGACGACCCACAATTGGGGGGTAGGTATGACGATCTGGGCGGGATAAGGCAGCGTCTTGTCGACCGGGCTCGCAACAGGATGAACTACGCGGATACCCAGACTCGTTGCCTGCTCAGGACTGAGCTTTAACTGGTCCTCAGCCATCGACATAGACGGCAGAGCCGTGACTGCAGCCGCAATTAGGATGCAAGCCATGTTCGTCCATGAGAGCGCTGGTGAATTCAGATACATTGTCTAGACCCTATTGCAGCGATTGAGACTGAAGATTTGACCCTTCGAACCGATTGTTCTCCGATTTGAACGTCGGCGGTTGATATTCCTCAAGAGCGTCCCAGTCATGGAAAAGGATCAGACCATAGTATCCATGGCTCGCACTATCGGGGAGCTCAAACGGAAGATAGAGCAAGGCTCGCAGCAATCGCAGGGCGAGGATCTCGAACTCAAGCTCGAGGAGATCCTCCGGAGTAAATTTCCGACCGACTTCGTCGACCCCGTCGCCAAAAGCGAGTTGGGCGCCGATCTCGTTCAACATCTTAATGGTGGCATCGGACAGTCGGCCGTCCATTACGAGCGCCGAACAGAACGGTAGTCGAACGGTCGCTAAGCGCGGATCTGCTGCGAGTTAAGCGAGAACCTCCTCGTCAACATCAGCCGTCGTGGAAGAGGCGAAACATCTACGTTATCGTACGACCAGAGTACGCATAGCCAGTTCTTCTTCTTGAACTTTGCTCCAGCGCAAGCTCCTACCGTCGACGTCCTTCTATCGTAGGCAAAGGATATCTTCGGAGAAAAGGCCAGTGATCTTTCTGACTAAGTCGATCATACCCGCAGTCGTCATGCTCGGGTTTGTCTTGGGGCCGCCAGCCCTCGCTGCTGAACCGCACGCGCATCACGAATCAACAACGACGACGATCCAGCTCCGACTAGACCACGGCAAGAAATGGTTGACGGATGATGTACTGCGCCGCGGCATGAGCGAAATCCGTCTTGCTATGACGCAATCGCTCACTCCCATTCACGACAACGTGTTCACCCCCACGCAATATGAAGCCTTGGCGACGCGTATCCAAACGCAAATCGACTATGTGGTCGGAAACTGCAAGCTGCCAGAGGAGGCGGACCAGCAGCTACATCTCCTCCTGGAGCAAATCATCGATGGCATCGCCTACATGAGGGCCGGAACAGACAAGAATAAAGGTGCTGTTAAGGTCGTGGGGGCGCTCACTCAGTATGGCAAATATTTCGACCACGTCGGCTGGCAGCCGCTGGAAAATTGAGAATTTCAACGTCCATGTACGGGCTAAAGTTCCCAACGGGGTGGCCTTGTAGGGTTCAGGATCATCCTAGGAAGCTGGGCCAGATCTAGACCAGCGGCCTGGATCGATCCCTTGGCTAGACGCCACTCGCTTTCAAAGCATGACTGGATCAATACGATCGTGCAGCGCCGAAGAATTATTCTCGCTTGCCTTCTCTGGACCCGAAAACAAGTGGCCACGCCAAGAAGAAGAGGATTATGATCGTCGCTTCGGAACTGTAACCAGCGCGACTGTCCTTGTTTTATCCCTTCGGTAAGCCGTCACGGGATCGTTTGCCCCGGATGGGCGCGCAAAATGCGGCGTGCAGCGCGCCAACGATGGTCAGAATTTCCGGCCGCGCGATGGAATAATAGACCGTGGTGCCTTCGCGGCGGGCTTCGACCAGCCCGTCCGAGCGCAGCCGCATGAGTTGCTGTGACATCGGCACCTGCTCGATGTCGAGTTGCTGGCGCAAGTCGGCCACCGACTTCTCGCCATCCACCAGCGCGCAGAGCACCAGGAGGCGTTGCGGATGGGACAGACTGCGCATCAGCGTCGCGGCCGACTCGGCAGCCGGAATCATCTCTCTTACATTCATACTATTGAATTTATAATATCTGAATGTTAGGTACAAGGCCGGAACCTTGAGAAAGCTCAAGCGGTCCGGAGCGAACGACCTCTACGGTCATAAGGTTTCGATTTCGAAAAGCAAGACGCTGGCGGCAAGCCTCGAATGGAGGGAATGCCATGTCTCATATCGTGGTTCTCGGCGCAGGTCTGGGTGGACTTCTCATGGCCTATGAGATGAAGGCCCGGATGCGGCGCGACGACCGTCTCACCGTCGTCAATCACGGCGCGACCTATTCCTTCGTGCCGTCGAATCCGTGGGTTGCCGTCGGCTGGCGGCAGGCCGAGGATATCGCCATCGATCTCGCGCCGGTGCTCAAATCGCGCGACATCGCCTTGCGGCCGGAGGGCGCCAAACGCGTTCATCCCAGTGATAATCGCGTCGAACTCAACGACGGCACGATGATCGACTACGACTATTTGATCATCGCCACCGGACCGGACCTCGCCTTCGACGAAATCCCCGGCTTCGGCCCCGAGGGGCACACCCAGTCGGTGTGCCAGATCGATCACGCCATTGCCGCCAAGGCGGCATTCGACAAACTCGTCAAGGCTCCAGGGCCGGTGGTGATCGGCGCGACACAGGGCGCCTCCTGTTACGGCCCGGCCTACGAATTCGCTTTCATTCTCGACACCGCACTCCGCAACGCCCGTGTCCGCGACCGGGTGCCGATGATCTTCGTCACGCCCGAACCTTACATCGGTCATCTCGGGCTCGACGGCGTCGGCGACACCAAGGGCCTCATCGAAAGCGCGATGCGCGAGCGTCACATCACATGGATCACCAACGCCCGCACCACGAACGTCGAAGCCGACAAGCTCGGTGTCGAGGAAGTCAACGACGACGGCTCGGTCAAGGCCGCCCACGAATTGCCGTTCGCGTTCGCGATGCTGCTACCCGCGTTTCGCGGCGTGCCGGCGGTCGCCGGCATCGAGGGTCTGACCAATCCGCGCGGTTTCATCGTCATCGACAAGCATCAGCGCAATCCGGCGTTCCCGAACATCTTCGGCATCGGCGTGTGCGTCGCCATTCCGCCGGTCGGCAAGACGTCGCTCGCGGTCGGCGTGCCGAAGACCGGCTTCATGATCGAGTCGATGGCCACCGCCGCCGCCGAGAACATCGGTGCACTGCTGAAAGGCGAGACGCCGAAGGCGGTCGCGACCTGGAACGCGGTTTGTCTCGCCGATTTCGGCGACGACGGCATTGCCTTCGTCGCGCAGCCCCAGATTCCCCCGCGCAACGTCAACTGGTCCTCGCAGGGCTACTGGGTCCACGCCGCCAAGGTCGGCTTCGAGAAATACTTCCTGCGCAAGATCAGGCAGGGCAAGGCCGAAACCTTCTACGAAAACCTCGTCCTCGACATGCTCGGCATCAAGAAGCTGAAAGACATCCACATGGAGACGGCGGACTAGCCGCCTCAAATCAAAGGAGAAGACAATGACGATCGATCGCGCGGTGATGCTGTTCGCCGGATTTATGGTGCTCGCCTCGCTGGGGCTCGGCTTCTACCTGTCGCCCTGGTGGTATCTGCTCACGGCCTTTGTCGGGCTCAACCTGATGCAGGCGTCGGTCACCGGCTTTTGCCCGGCGGCGATGATCTTCCGGAAAATGGGCTGCCCTTCGGGCATGGCGTTCAAGTAGCGCTGACACCGTCCCATGATGCGGCGGCCGGACAAATCCCGCCGCCTGTGAAAGATTTGTAAATCATGTCTCGACTGATTTCCTGCGCGTTGGCGACGATTCTCGCCTCGGCGCCGATGCTTGGCATCGCCAAAGCGCACGCCGCCGAATTTGTCGTTCGGGCAACGACCGTTCCCGAGATGAAAGCGGTGTTCGGCCAGGTTGAAAGCCGCATCGTCGTGCCGGCGCGCGCCCGCATCGGCGGCTCGGTGCGCGAACTTCGCGTCACGCAGGGCGATCAGGTCCGTGAGGGACAGGTGATTGCCGTGGTCGTCGACGACAAGCTGAAACTTCAGCTCAACGCCGCCGACGCCAAGATTGAGGCGCTCAACTCGCAGCTCGACAACGCGCGAATCCAGTGAGACCGTGCGCAGCAGCTTCGCGCCACCGGCACCGGCACGCAGGCCAGTCTCGATCAGGCGCGGATGCAGTTCGAGGTCACGACCAATCAGGTCGCGGCGGCCAAAGCCGAGAAGACCGTGATCGAGCAGAGCGCGCGCGAGGGCACCGTGATGGCGCCAGCGACGGGCCGCGTGCTCACCGTGCCGGTCACGCCCGGCTCCGTGGTCATGCCCGGCGAGGACATCGCCCGCATCGCGCCGGGTCCGTATTATCTGCGGCTGTCGCTGCCGGAACGCCATGCCGCCGAGATCGTCCAGGGCTCCGACGTTCTCGTCGGCGAACGCGGGCTGGTCCAGCCGCCGGACCAGTTACCGGCCGCGCGCCGCGGCCGAATCGTCAAGGTCTACCCGGAAATCACCGACGGGCGCGTGATCGCCGATGTCGAGGTCGCGGCGCTCGGAGACTACTTCGTCAACGAGCGCACGCTAGTGTCGATCCCGGTCGGCAAGCGCACCATTCTCGCGGTGCCGCCGCAGGCGATCCGCACCGTGCACGGCATCGATTATGTGCGGCTCGCCACGTCCGGCAGCGGAATGGATGTTGCGGTCATTCTCGGCGAAACCTTTGAGGACAACGGCCAGCGGCGCATCGAAATCCTCACGGGACTGCATGACGGCGACCAGGTCGTGCTGCCATGAAACTCGGAATTGCAGGCGCCCTCACCCGCGCTTTTATCGCGTCGTCCCTGACGCCGCTTGTCCTGCTCGCGTCGCTCGCGCTCGGGCTGATCGCGCTGATCACGCTGCCGCGCGAGGAAGAACCGCAGATCTCGGTTCCGATGGTCGATATCCATGTCACCGCCAACGGCCTCCAGGCCGAGAATGCGGTCAAGCTCGTCACCGAACCGTTGGAGACCATCGTTAAGAGCATCAACGGCGTCGAGCACGTTTACTCGCAAACCGAGGACGACGGCACCGTGGTCACGGCGCGGTTCAAGGTCGGCACCAATTCCGACGCGGCCATTCTCAGGGTGCATGAGAAGGTTCGCGCCAACATGAACCGCATCCCAGTCGGAATTCCCGAACCGCTCATCGTGGGCCGCGGCATCGATGACGTCGCCATCGTGGTCGTCACGCTCCGCCCGACGGCGGAGGCCGCGTCCCGATGGACCGCGAACGGGCTGACGCGGCTCGCCCGTGAATTGCAGGTCGAAGTCTCGAAGCTGCCGGACATCGGCCTGACCTATATCGTCGGCGAGCAGCCGGAACAGTTCCGCGTAGAGCCGGATCCCGAAAGGCTCTCGCTCTACGGCATGACGTTGCAGCAACTCGCCGCCAAAATCGAAGGCGCCAACCGCTCGTTCCGCCTTGGCACGGTGCGCGAGGATACCCGGCAGCGCGCCATCGTCGCCGGCCAGACGCTGCAAGCTCCGCCGGAAATCGGTAATATCCTGCTCACCTCGCGCGACGGCCGCCCTGTCTATGTTCGCGACGTCGCCAACGTCGTGCTGGCGACCTCCCCCGCCGAGAACCGCGTCACCGACATCCGCAAGACGGCGCAGGCCGGACTTGAGCGCGCGCCCGCCGTCTCGCTCGCCATCGCCAAGCGCCCCGGCACCAACGCGGTGGTGATCGCCGACGAGATCGTGCGCCGGCTGGAGCAGGCACGTGGTCAGATTTTCCCTCAAGATGTCGAGATGACGATCACCCGCAATTACGGCGAGACGGCGAACGAGAAAGCCAACGAGTTGTTGTTCCATCTCGGCCTCGCCACGATATCCATCGTGGTGCTGGTCGCCGTCGCCATCGGCTGGCGCGAGGCACTGGTGGTGGCGGTGGTCATACCGACCACGATTCTGCTGACACTGTTCGCCTCGTGGATCATGGGCTACACGCTCAACCGCGTCAGTCTGTTCGCGCTAATCTTCTCCATCGGCATTCTGGTGGATGACGCCATCGTGGTCATCGAGAATATCGCCCGGCACTGGGCGATGCACGACGGCCGCTCGCGCGCGCAGGCGGCGATCGACGCTGTCGCCGAGGTCGGCAATCCCACCATCGTCGCCACGCTGACCGTGGTGGCGGCGCTGCTGCCGATGCTGTTCGTATCCGGCATGATGGGGCCCTATATGAGTCCGATCCCGGCCAACGCCTCGGCCGCGATGCTGTTCTCGTTCTTCGTCGCCGTCATGATGACGCCGTGGCTGATGATGAAACTCGGCGGCGGTCGCATGGCGGTTTCAAGCGACGTGGAATCCGGTTCGCGTCAAGACAACGCGTCACAACAAAAACCTGCCAGCAGCCACACGGACGCCGGCGGCGGCCGGCTCGGCCGGCTCTACGTCGCGGTGGCAAGGCCCGTCCTCGCGACACGCCGGCGGTCATGGATATTCCTGCTGCTCGTCGGCTTCGCCACACTGGCCTCGCTCGCGCTGCTCTACACCAGGCATGTCACGGTGAAGCTGCTGCCCTTCGACAACAAGACTAATCTCCAGGTCGTGCTCGACCTGCCGAAAGGATCGTCGGTCGAGGATACCAACCGGGCGCTGCAAATGATGGCCGACCGGCTGGCCCCGGTGCCGGAAGTTGTCTCGTTCCAGACCTATGCCGGCACCGCCGCGCCGTTTGATTTCAACGGTCTGGTGCGGCACTATTATTTGCGCGCCAATCCGGAACAGGGCGATATCGTCGCGAACCTGCTGGCCAAGGACAAGCGCAACCGAGCAAGCCACGACATCGCGCTCTATATCCGCCAGCGTCTGAAGGATCTCGAATTGCCGCAGGGCTCGATCGTGAAGGTGGTCGAACCGCCGCCCGGCCCGCCGGTCCTCGGGACGCTGCTCGCCGAGATTTACGGTCCGGATCCGGAAACGCGACGCGCGGTGGCCGAAAAGGTTCATGCCGCATTCAAAAGTGTGCCGTTCATCGTCGATATCGACAACAGCTATCATAACCAGCCGGAGCGTGTGCGCGTCGCGATCAATCAGGACAATCTCGAATACTACAAGGTCGAGCAGTCGGACGTGTACGACACGCTGCGCTACCTGTATGGCGGCACGACCGTCGGCTATTCGCATCGCGGCAGCGGACGCCAGCCGATCGCCATCCGCCTCGCGCTTCCGAAGACGAACACGGTGGTGGACGCGCGAATGCTGACGACCCCGGTGCCGGCCAACGCGCTGCCCGGCGGGCGCGGCGTGGTCGAGCTCGGCGACGTCGTCAGCGTCACTCGCGAGCTGGCGTCTTATCCGATCTTCCGGCACAACGGCCGTGCCGCCGAGATGGTGTTGGCGGAGCTTGCCGGCGCCTATGAAGCACCGATCTACGGCATGTTCGCGGTGCAGGAAGCGATCGACCGGATCGACTGGGGCAACCTGCCCAAGCCCGCGATTGCGCTGCACGGCCAGCCGGACGACGAATCCCGTCCGACCCTGCTTTGGGACGGCGAATGGGAGGTGACCTGGGTGACCTTCCGCGACATGGGCGCCGCCTTCGTGGTGGCGATCCTCGGCATCTACATTCTTGTCGTCGCGCAGTTCGGCTCGTTCAAGTTGCCGCTCGTCATCCTCACCCCGATCCCGCTCACCCTGATCGGCATCCTGCTCGGCCATTGGCTGTTCGCGGCGCCCTTTACGGCGACCTCCATGATCGGATTCATCGCGCTCGCCGGCATCATCGTGCGCAACTCGATCCTGCTGGTCGATTTCATCCGCCACACGCGCCGGCCGGACCGGCCGCTGATCGACGTGCTGCTGGAGGCCGGCGCGATCCGCTTCAAGCCGATCCTGTTGACCGCGATCGCCGCGATGATCGGCGCCGCCGTCATTCTGGCCGACCCCATTTTCCAGGGACTTGCGATCTCGCTGCTGTTTGGTCTGGCGTCGTCGACCGCCCTCACCGTGCTCGTCATCCCCGCCATCTATGTCGTGTTGAGAGGAGGCCCGGAGCCCGCTCCAGGTCACAGCGTGACAGCGCCTTCAGAACCGGTCCATACCGACCCCGAATAGACTTAGAGAAGAGCGACGGCTTATGAGTTCTTATTTTGCCAGGACGCTGCATTGTTCGTTCGATGACGCAGTACAACGAGTTACACACGCGCTCAAAATCGCAGGGCTTAGTATTCTCACCGAAATCGACTTAAAGGAAACGTTCAAGAAGAAGCTTGGAATCGATTTTCGCGACTACTACATCCTTGGCGTCTGCAATCCTGCCGCCGCGCGTGAGGCGCTGGTGATAGAGGACCGGATCGGGACAACACTTATCTGCAATATAATCGTTCAAGACGTCGGCGCTGGAAACGTGGAAGTCGCAGTTGCTGATCCAGTGACGCTGACGGCCACCGCCGACAATAACTCGCTTCACCAAGTCTTAAAAAGCATGCGCGAAACACTCAAGAGCACTATCGAAATATTGTGATGTTGCGGCATGGTTCACGTTATCCAGCAAAGCCTTCGCGACAATAGTCGCGCAGACAAACCACCGGAAACGACAGTTGCAAGACCAAGAAGGGGCCCGACGAAAGCGATAACGGTCAGAGCGATCGGGAGTCCGCCATGATATCTTCCCAAGGTCAACCATCAACCAGACGACCGTCGCGTAGGTGAAATAAACGATCGAAACGGTCGAAAATCTTTTCGTCATGTGTGACGGCAACGATCGTGGCATCGTGCTCAACCGCGAGCTTGCGCAACAGGTCCATGACGATACCGGCTCGCTTGGAATCAAGCGCGGCAGTCGGTTCGTCGGCGAGAATGATACGCGGGCTGTTGGCCAGCGCGCGGGCGATCGCGACGCGCTGAGCCTCTCCGCCGGATAGTTTGGCTGGCATAGCGTGCTTACGGTGGCCTACCTCCAGATCGTCTAGCAAGGCACTGGCTCGCTTGCGCGCCGTTGCTGCATCGGCCCCTGCCAATTGCTGGACAATGGCGACATTGTCGGTCGCATCGAGGAAGGGCAGCAAGTTGTGAAATTGAAAGATGAAGCCGATTTTGTCGAGTCTCAGGCGCCGCAAGTTGCTGCGTTGCCACTCTCCATCACGCAGAACCAGATCGCCGTCGAGTTCCATGGAGCCTGCCGACGGATCGAGAATACAGCCAATGACGTTGAGGAGAGTGGTCTTGCCGGAGCCGGAGGGGCCAAGCAGCGCCACGACCTGACGCGGAAAGACTTCGAGCGATACCTCCCGCAGCGCGTCGACGCGCGCCTCACCTTCGCCGAAATGCTTGGAGATTCGCTTAAGCTGCACGAGCGGCCTATCGAATCCTGATTCTGTCATCTCAGCCCCCGAGCGCGGTCGCCGGATCGACCCGCAGCGCCGCGCGAACGCCGAGACCACTCGACAGCAGGCACACCACGAACACAACCAGGCCAAGGACAGCCACATTGTCCGGTTCCAGAATCACGCGACGTGGGAAGTAGTCTTTAACGCCAACAATCAACGCTGTGCCGATGGTGAACCCGATCGACCCGAGAGCCATTGCCTGCTGCACGATCATGCCGATGATGGTGCGGTCGGGCGCTCCGATCAGTTTCAGGGTGGCGATCTGCTTCAGCTTCTCCATTGTCATCGTATAGATGATGAGTGCGATGATGACGGCGGAGACGACCAGGAGCAGCGAGGTGAACAGACCGATCTGGCGACGCGCGCGGTCGACCAGCGAGCGCGACAGGATGGCCTCCTGATCCTCTTGCGTGATCGCGGCGAGATGCTTCCAGCGCTGTATCGTTGCTGCGGTGGCGTCGGGGGAAGCACTGGGATGCAGACGGGCAACCACCGCGTTGACGGTGTTCAGGCTTGCACCGCTTGTGCCACGTGCAAGCTGTACCCGCGCCGCCGGCGGAGCTAGTTCGAATTGCAGCTTCTGTGCGTCAGCCAGGGTAATGTAGACTGCAGGATCGCCGCCGGAATTGACTTGGTGTCGGGTTAGCCCCACGACGGTGAACGTTCTGCGGCCGAGTCGAATTCGCTCCCCCAAAGTCAATCCGGATGAGCGGTCGGCGACCATTTCATAGCGGCTGCGGGTAATCTCGCGCCCCTCCGCGATCTCTGGCGGACCACCCGGTCGAGTCAATTCGTAGCCGATGACGTAAAGCCTAAGTTTGCTGCCTTGGTGCTCGGCTTCGACGGTCTGATAGGTGACGCTGCCGGCGGCTGTCACATCGGCAATGCGTGCCACCGCCTCGCGAATATCGCCGGGAATCCGTGAGGCTTCAGCGAAAGGCCCGCGCGTATTGGCCTCCACCACCCATAGATCGATGGCCGGCGCCCGGGCGATCGTCAGAGCATCGACGACGAGACCGCGATAGATGCCAATCATCGCCAGCACGACGCCAAGCAGAAGACCAAGCCCCATGCATGTCAGCAAGAAGCGGCCAAGATTGTGTCGGATATCGCGATAGGCGAGGTTCATTTAGACGTCGCCCCGGCTACACGCACGGCGCGACCTTCACGCATGCCGCTCTCCAGCCGGGTCACGACGCGGGCGTTCTCGGGAAGACCGCCGACAATTTCAAGGCGTGCATCTTCGGTGCGATGGCGGAATTGCACCTGACGGTGCTGCAATCGTTCATCTTCGACCGTCCACACCGTGCCTTGGCGACCGTCGTAGCCATGCACGGCGGCTGACGGCACCAGCAGCGCCTTGTCGAGGTTCGCAACCGTAATCCAGAACTCCACCTGCTCGCCGAGATAAACGCGAGCCGGTGGATTCTCGCCTCGGAGATAGACGCGTCGTTCCTCGGTGACCCGATCGCTTTCAAGCCCGATACGGACCACGCGGCCGGTGAAGGTCTCAAGCGGTCTGGAGCGGATGCGTGCTTCGACGGGCTGTCCTTCTTCGATGAAACCGGCGCGCGCCTCATCGACATAGGCGAGTCCCCAATAGCTCCCTTCCGCTATGAGAGTAAAGATCGGATCTCCTGCCTTAACTACTGAACCCAATTCCTTGTGCCGCTCGATGACGACCGCGTCGAATGGCGCAACCAGCGTCCGATGGCGCAGCATGGTCTCTTCGTACTGAAGTTGAGCGTGGGCATCGACCAACTGTGCCCTTGCACTCTCGGCCTCACTCTCCGCTACCGTGACATCCGCCTTCGCCACGGCCTCATCGCGGATCGCTTCTTCCGCCGCCTGCTGGGACACCACGTCGCGGCCTGCCAGGGTCTGCTTGCGCCGATTTGTCTCCTGCTTCTGGATGAACACCGCGCGCGCCTTCTCTGTACTGGCCGCGCTCTTGGCGATATTGACCTCGGCAATTAGCAGCGCGGCACGCGCCTTGCCAACCTTGGCGTCCTGCTCACCGGTGTTAAGCCGAGCAAGCATTTGCCCTTTGCTGACGTGATCGCCGTGGTCGGCACGCAGTTCGGTGAGTGTGGCGCCGACCTCAAATCCAACCTTCGAGAGAACGCGGGCTTCGGTCGTACCCAACCCGAATACCCGGACAGGAATGTTTCGCTCGATCGTCGCCAACTGAACATTGATCGGATGGTTGGAATAGATCAAGATAGCCACCACGGCGACGGCAAGGATTCCAACCGCCGTCAGCGCATATTTTGTGACCGGCTTGTGAAGAATGGCAAGAAGGTTCGCGCTTTTTCGTTTCCGCTCGGATGATGTTCCAGCGGCAGAATACTCGGCGGCGTTCATGCGACGACTCTTCTCAGAAATTCATGTCGGTTCATGAGTACTTTGTCAGACAGCTCGTCAACCTCGGAAGGCCTCAACTATATCCCACCGCTTGCTCGCGCGCCCAGGCGACAATGGCGGACGTATTCATTGCTCCTGAAGTGCGCGCGACCTCTCGTCCGTTTACAAACAACAGCATGGTCGGAATGCCCCGAATCCTGAGTTGACTCGCCATTTCAGGTTCGTCCTGTGAGTTCAGTTTGACGAGCCGCATGTCTGGCTCAAGTATGCTCGCAGCATTCGCAAAAGCCGGCCCCATCATATGACATGGCCCGCACCACGGCGCCCAGACGTCGATTAGCACTGGAATAGAGCTACGCGTGACATGGCGTTTGAACATGACTTGATCGACATCCAGTGGTGCAGCGACAAACAAAGGTTGCTTGCACGCGCCGCAATTCGCGACGTCGGTAACGTGTTCCGCCGGCACTCGATTCACTGCGGTACACTGGGGGCACACAATTTGACGACTGGCGGTCATGATCAAAACCTCTTCATGACGGACGACTACTCGTTCTAGGTCTACGTTTGACATATATTCATAATTCTGTATATTCATACCTATGAATATACAAGTCAAGATCGACCCCGTCGTCATGCGCAACGCGGCGAATGATGCGAGTGAATTGCTGAGGGCACTATCAAATCACCACCGGTTGCTAATTCTTTGTCAGTTGATAGATGGCGAAAAATCCGTCGGCCAGCTCGCAGAATTTCTCGGCGTGCGGGACTCGACGACATCTCAACATCTCGCATTGTTACGCCGCGACCGCATCATTACCGGACGACGCGACGGACAGACCGTCTGGTATCGCATCTCAAGCCAGCCAGCCCAAGACATTGTGCAGGTTTTATATGGGGTGTATTGCGCTGGATCAAAACCGCGACGCACCAAGAGACGCGTGTGAACTGTCGGCACCACTGAACAAAGTGAGAGCGCTGGATTATCAGTTGTCGCCATGGCTCGCTCGCAACCGTTTCGTTTAGACAAATAAGACAATGCCGATCGATCGCGCGGTTGCGATGTTTTCCGGCTTTGTGGTTCTTCAGTCTCCGGAGCTATCGATCCAGTTACTTCAATGACTGTACAGAACCCGACATTGTATAAAATGGTACCACAGAAGGTGATTGACGTCTTGTAAGGTCACCTCGTTAGAAGTCGATGCCGCTGCACCGACAACAAACTTGAGAACTACGTCGTCTGACGTTCTCCCGGATCAGGCTGAATCCTGCTCGGAGGACATTATATTTTCAGACTTTCCAGCCTTCCGACCTTATATGCCTGCGCTGGCTTCCGTACCGCGGTCGATTATCGTCTCTCACCAAGTGCATTTTGACTGCTCAAGTCTGATCTGGATCAATCCGCTCCACCTAAGGCGCCGTACATTGCATCTCCGATAGATCTGTAAAGCAGACGAGCCTCGCTGACGTAGGTCAGTTGGAGCAGAGACGGAGCCACACTGGATAGCGACCACAGACTGCAAGAGTGCGTTTCGGTCGCGCCAGCCAGCTTTTCCGCATGAAATAGCGATCGGGTCGGCCCGTCAGTTCAGCGTGACCGTCCTGAGGATCAGGAGGAATGCATCATGAACGCCTACCGTGTTTCCTTCTACAAGGATCTGTTGAACTCCGACGGCCATAACTTCAAATGCCTTCAGCATCAGATCGACGTTCAATCGAACGATCCTTCGGAAGCGCTGGTCATGGCGGAACAACTGGTCGGTACTACGCCTATGGACATCGATCGTGTCGAGGTGACGCACTTGGCGAGCGACCATCGCCAACCTGAACAACCTTTCGTTCGGCCCGTCATCCCTTGCAAGTAGTCATCCGGCCCCCGATCGGATTCGTTCCCGCGAACGCGTGGCTGAGCGTAGGCATCATCCGCCGTAACCATTGGCTTGAACGATCATGGACATGAGAGTCGCCCCAACCGAAGTGGTCGGCACAACCGCGATGCCGCCGGCAGGAGCGCGCTCATATTCGTGGACGTCAGGCATCGCTGCCGTCGTGATCGTTCTCGGACTTGCCGCAGTCGGATGGTGGTGGTGGCGTGCGCCGGTAATCACCGTCGTTCAGGTGACCCGCGGCCCCGCCGCGGAAATCGTCTATGCGACCGGCGCGATCGAGCCGGAGACCTGGTCGCGTTCAACGCCGCTCGTTCGCGGGCGCATCGTCGAGCGCTGTCGATGCGAAGGCAAAATCGTCAGGAAAGGCGACGTGCTTGCCCGTCTCGATGACAAGGAGGCGCTCGCCACGCTCAACGACCTGCGTGCTCTCGAGGACTTCCAGCACCGCGAGTTCGACCGGCAAACGCAACTGCTGGCGCGCGGAGCAACCACGTCTCAAGCCTATCAGCGGGCCGAGAGCGACCTGGCACGTGTCCGCGCCCAGATCGCGGCGCAGGTGCAGCGACAGGACTATTATAAACTCGTAGCCCCCATGGACGGTCTCGTTCTGAAGGAGGACGGTGAAGTCGGAGACATGGTCGATCCCGGCACGATCCTTTATCGGATCGGCCTCGAGAAGCCGCTCTGGGTCGTCGCCGAGGTGAACGAGGAAGACATCCCTCGCGTTCAAGTCGGGCAAAAAGCCTTGCTGCGAACCGACGCTTTCGCCAACCGAGTCCTGCCCGGTTTCGTCAAGCAGATCACCCCTGCGGGCGATCCCGTTGCCAAGACATTCCGCGTCAGAATCGGACTGCCGGACGACACGCCGCTACATGTCGGGATGAGTGTCGAGGCGAACATCGTCAGCCGCGAAAAGCAGAACGTACTGCTCGTTCCGGCCAACGCCGTCATCAACAACAGTCTGTTTGTCGTCGAAGGCGGCCGCACCAGGCGCCGTAAGGCCGAGATCGGCATTCGCGGAACCGGCTTCGTGGAGATCGTCGACGGCGTTACTGAGAACGAGACGGTCGCCTCGCCCGCGACCGCCAACATTAAGGACAAGACGCGCGTCCGGCTACAGCTTGTGGAGGACGTGACACCGTGAACCTGATCCTGAGCATTGCCTGGACCCACGTCACCCATCGCGCCCGCCAGACGTTGGTGGCAATCGCCGGCGTGATGATGGGCGTCGGCTTCTCGATCATGATGGCGGCCATGATGGAGGGATCGCAGGACGATTTCATCAAAACACTGGTCGATGCCCTGCCGCACATCTCGGTGACGGACGAACTGCGCGAGCCGACGCGGCAGCCGGCCGAGATCGTCTACCAAGCCGCGGAATTCCATGGTCTGACGCCCGAAGCCCGTCGCCCCGGCATCAAGAACCCGATGGCGATCATTGCATCGTTGCAATCATGGGTTCCCGGCGCGTTGACGCCATCGGTGCAATCGAAAGCCGTTCTACGCTTCGCCGGCCGAAACCTGACGCTTTCGATCGTCGGCATCGACCCGCGCACAGAAGTCGGCGTATCGAATCTGGCGACGCATATGCGTCAGGGTACCTTGGTATCGCTCTATCGGGCATCGAACGCAATTCTGCTCGGCGACCGGCTGGCGACCAAGATCGGTGCGCGCGTCAATTCCAACGTAACCCTGACTTCCGCCCAAGGCGCCGTGATGACCGCGAGGGTTGTCGGCATGTTTCACTCCGGTTTCCGGGTCACCGACGAAACGACGGGGTATGTCCTGCTCAAGACCGCGCAGATTCTCGAAATGCAGACCGGAATCGTCAACGAAATTCGCGTGCGAGCGCGTGATCCGATGAACGCCCGGCTGATCAGCGAGCGTATCGGCGAGCAGACCGGCTATAAATCGATTTCGTGGCAGGAAGCACAGGAAGATCTGCTGTCGACGATCACGCTACGCAACGTGCTGATGTACACGATCGTCGGCGCTATTTTGCTGGTAGCGAGCTTTGGCACCTACAATATCATTTCCACCATTACGCATGAGAAAATACGCGACATCGCAATCCTGAAATCGCTCGGGTTCAGAAATCAGGCCATCCGGTCGATTTTTATCATCGAGGCAGGTTTGGTCGGGCTGGCCGGCGCTCTGCTTGGCTGGCTCCTTGGCTATCTTCTGACCTGGGGCGTGGCCTCGCTGGAATTCAAGACACCATTCTCCGATTACAATCACCTGCCCGTTCTCTACACGATGAAACACTATCTGCTCGCCACCGCGGTTGCGTTGGCGTCCAGTCTGATCGCCGGTTACTTTCCGGCGCACGCGGCGGCGCGGTTGCATCCAGTGGATATCATCAGAGGTGCAACGTGACCCCGCTTATCGAGGCACGCAACGTCACCAAAATCCTCGCGGGGACGGTGCCGGTGACCCTTGTGAAGGATATCAACCTCGCGATTATGCCGCGCGAATTCGTTGCCATTACCGGCCCCTCCGGTTCCGGCAAGTCATCGCTTCTGTACTTGCTTGGATTGCTCGACTTGCCCACGATCGGCGACGTTCTGATCGATGGCCGTTCAACGAATGTCATGCTGGAAGACGAGCGCGCCGAGGTTCGGCTAAGCCGGATAGGATTCGTCTTCCAGTTTCACTTTCTGCTGCCTGAGTTCAGCATCACCGAGAATGTCGCTTTGCCGATGCGCGCGCTGGGCGGATTGTCGGCGCGCGCCGCCGCCTCACGCGCCGAGGAACTGCTGTCATCGTTCGGGCTAAGCGATCATCTTCGCAAAACGCCCGATCAACTGTCGGGCGGGCAGCGCCAGCGCGTCGCCGTCGCCCGCGCGCTGGCCAACGACCCTCCGGTCATTCTTGCCGATGAACCGACCGGAAGCCTGGATACGCTCGCCACCTCTCAGGTCTTCGACATCCTTCGCGACCTTGTAACGCGCGGCGGCAAAACCGTCGTCGCGGTCACGCATGACCTCAACCTTGCCGCTCGAATGCATCGGCGCATTCATGTCGTTGACGGTCGGATCGCAAGCGATGAAGCCACGGCGCTGGCGGCAAATGCTCAATGAAGGCCAAGAACCCGCTGACCGAGAGCGGTGACGGTCCCGCTTGATCGGGATCAAGGTCGCACAAGGCAAATCTTGAAACTATTGCTCAGCATCGCAGTTGTCCGGGCTTCAAAAGACTTTCATGCCAGGACACCGGCTATTTCTTCTATCGACCGATCCGGATTTGTCATGGATGAATGCTCATCAGGCGATAAGCAAAGGTCGTCAGGTCTGACCGAGTCGGAGGCCAAGATTCGGCTCGCGCAAAACGGACCGAACGTCATTCGCACCGGACAAACCCGCGGCATTCTTCACATCCTGGGCGAAACGCTGCGCGAACCGACTTTCATTCTGCTGCTCGCCGCGGGCGGACTTTACCTCTTTCTGGGGAGCCTGGGGGAAGGCCTGTTTGTCTTTGCCGGCGCCGTGACCTCGCTCGGATTGGTGATCTTTCAGGAGGCGCGAAGCGAGCGCGCGTTACAAGCGTTGCAAGCTCTGGCAGAGCCAGAAGCGAGAGTCATTCGAGACGGCCGGGAACGGCGAATCCCCTCGCGTGACGTGGTGACCGGCGATCTCATGCTAATTGCGGCCGGCGACCGTATCGCCGCCGACGGACAGATCGCATCGGCGGGTGTCGTCACGATCGATGAATCACTCTTATCGGGCGAATCCGTACCGGTCTCGAAGTCGTCGCTTCAAAGCGAACGCTTCGACGAGGCGCAGACGCTGGCCTTTGCCGGCACGCTTGTCGTCGCCGGCGACACGACGATCCGGGTGACCGCGACCGGAGCGGCCACGCGTCTTGGGAAAATCGGCACATCGTTGCAATCCATTCAGCAGGAGCCAACCCCGTTGCAACGCTCCTCGGCGCGTCTCGTCGCGCGTCTCGGGATCGTCGGCCTGGTCATCTGCCTTGCCGTGGTCGCCGCTTACGGCTTTCTGCGCGACGACTGGATTGCCGGCCTGCTCGCCGGCATCACGCTGGCGATCGCCATGGTGCCGGAGGAGTTTCCGATGGTGCTCGCGATCTTCATGGCCGTCGGCGCCTGGCGGCTGGCTCAGCACAATGTCCTGGTCCGTCGTGCGGCGGCGGTCGAGACGCTGGGCGCGATCAACTTCCTGTGCGTCGACAAAACCGGAACGTTGACGGAAAACCGGATGACCGTTGCCGCCATCTGGACCGATGGCGCGATGCACTGGCCCGACGCCCGGAATCGCAATACGGACGTCGGCAACGTGCTCGCGATGGCGGCGCTGTCGTCTGCCGTCCATCCGGTCGATCCGATGGACGTCGCCCTTCGAGCCTTGGTCCCGAGCGCGTATGAGGACCACGCCATTGCCGACGAGATGCCATTGAAAACCCGCGGGCTCCAGCCGGATTTGCTGGCGGTCATCAATGTCTGGCGGACCGGCGAGAAGATGATTTTTGCCACCAAGGGCGCGCCGGAAGCCATCTTCCGGATCTGCCGGATGCCCGAGCAGACCCAGCGGGACATGCTCGCCACTGTCGCCGCAATGGCTGAACAGGGCCTGCGCGTTCTCGGCGTCGCCTCCCATGTCCAAGCGGCACCATTGCCGCTGGACCTCGCGGAGGCTCCGTTTCAATTCGCAGGGTTGATCGGCTTTCGCGATCCCATCCGTGCCGGTGTTCCGGATGCGATCAGGATCGCCGATCAGGCGGGAATTTCAGTCGCCATGATCACCGGCGACTATCCGGCGACGGCGCTGGCGATCGCGCGCGAAGCGGGCATTTCCGTGGAGGCAGGCCTCCTCACCGGACGTGAAATCGCGGACATGGATTCAGCGACACTTCGCGAGCGCCTGAAGACCGTCCGCATCTTTGCCCGGGTGATGCCTGACCAGAAGCTGGCGCTGGTCGAAGCATTGAAGGAAAGTCAGATGATCGTTGCGATGACCGGCGACGGGATCAACGACGCTCCTGCCCTCAAGGCTGCCCAAGTTGGCGTGGCGATGGGTCAGCGAGGGACTGACGTGGCTCGGGAAGCAGCCGACATCGTTCTGTTGGACGACAGCTTCCCGTCGATCATCGGCGGGATCAAGCTTGGTCGTCGGATTTTCGCAAATCTGCGCAAGGCGCTGATTTTCATTACGGCAACTCACATTCCGATCGCCGGGCTGGCATTGCTGCCGGTTCTGTTTGCGCTGCCTCCACTCCTCTTTCCGATGCACGTCATCCTGCTTGAACTTGCGATCGATCCGGTATGCTCGCTTGTATTCGAAGCCGAGCCTCCTACGGCGAGGATCATGCAACAACCGCCGCGAAAGAATATCTCGCTGTTTGGGCGCCGTGAGCTGCTACTCAGCGTCGCGCAAGGATCGATGATCCTGCTTACGGCCTTTTCGATCTACTACAGCCTGCTTCATTTCGGATACGAAGTCACCGACGCGCGCGCGGCGGGGTTTATCGTTACAATCCTCGGTAACCTGACCCTGGCATTTGCCGATTCCGCCGAAGTCGGAACATCGTTCTTCGATCGCCGGCGGTATGCGTTCTGGAGCATTTTCATCTCGATGATCGTGGTCGTGACCGTCTTGCTGACAGTCGATGAAGTCGGCGCATTGTTCCAGATCACCACGCCGCCGCTTCCCGTTCTGATATTGACAATTGCTGCCGGGACCATGGCCGGCAGTTGGTATGGCGTCGGCAAGGTCATTGCAAATTCGCGGCTATTGACATCATGGACGGCCGACCAGGCTGACGCCGCGGATTATTCCAATTGAGTCGTCCTCGGTCAACGGTCGCTTCCGGCACCTTGATCTCGTCCACGGAATGCGCAGGATTCCGACGATGGCGTCAGCCGGCTGCCTCACTTGCGAGATGCTTTTCGATTTCGCCGACCGTGTGCCCGGTCAGATCCTTGCCTATCTCGGCGAGAACACACGTCCTCACGTCCGCGTCGAAGGCATTCCGCAAGTCTGCCAGTGTTCGCGGTGGCGCAACGACCACGAGAGCCTTGACCTTATTGGCTCGAACCATCTGCTCCATGGCGGACGCGACGGTCTGCGCGAATCGATGCTCCTCGAGGTCATGCCAATCGGTCGTCTCGACCGCGCTCTTGCGGCCCGGCAGCGCTGCCGCGCTCACACGCCCGGGCCGATCGCTGCCCTGTTCGCGCGTCATCGGATTGACATCTTCAAAGACCTTCTCGGTCGTCAAATGCAGCGATAGAGCATCGCCGGTGTTTCGCAGGAACAATGCCTTTCGACCGTCGCCGACAAACACCAACGCGTTCCGGGGAATTTTAAACATGCTGACATGCTCCTTGAGATAGTTGCGTTCTCTCCAGCGTCTTCGGAGAGCCGCGCCGTCACACGCCAAACGGATATGTATCCGGAAGGCCCTTGATCGCAGCCGTCTCCAGCGGCGTAACTGCCCGGCTGTCATCGAACCAGATATACTCATCGAACTGCCGCGGCAGACTGGCTCGGAAGTAATGGCTCGCCCGTTCGGTCTCGGGCCGGTAAATGACGCCGATCGCCCGTTCAAGACGCTGCCGGGCAAGGCCCGTCGGTCCGCACAGATCACTGCGATTGCGTATTCCAAGCATGAACCGCGCCAATCCGGTCGCGTGACATAACTGCTCGTAGCTGTTGGGGAGTGCCGGCCGCACGGCTTTGACCTCCATCGGCCCATTCCAATCGGAAGCTGCGGCCACCGTCCCGCTGTGGGTGCCGAATCCCACCAGATAGGCGTGAGCGCCGAATGCCTTGCGGCAGAGTTGACCCAGATTATGCTCCCCTCGTGCAGCCATCTCGGTCGCCTCGGCGTTGCCGACATGTGAGTTGTGCGCCCATACGATGGCTTTGCTGTCCGGTCCGTGAAATGCAAGCAGGTTCTTTAGCGTTTCGAACATATGGCTGTCGCGCAGATTCCATGATGCGCGCGAGCCGTAATACATGATCCGGTAGTAGCGTTCCGCATTGGCAATCAGGCGCGCATTCTGTTCGGCATCGAGAAATCGCTCGCCGTCATGTTCGGCATAGGCCTGGCGCTTCGCAAGAAGCTCGGTCAGCGCGCGAACGACGTCGGATTCGCATCTCGGATAGGATCCGGTGAGAGCCGCATGACCGTAGGTGGCCGGAT
Organism: Hyphomicrobiales bacterium; assembly: GCA_017305555.1. Taxonomy (GTDB): domain Bacteria; phylum Pseudomonadota; class Alphaproteobacteria; order Rhizobiales; family Xanthobacteraceae; genus 62-47. The sequence goes on from JAFKKM010000022.1 coordinate 54,214, forward strand.
CGTGCTGCCATGGCGTCAGGCATCCGTAGCGTTCGCGAGCGACCCGGGCCGATTCCGGATCGACCTCATCGGGATAGCTCAGAACAGACCTGATTGAATCATAAAGGCTGTAAAGGTCGAGGCCGTGGAACGCGACGCGCTTGTCGCGCGCGACCGTGCCGTTGTGCTTGCGCAGCCAGCTCACAAAATCGCGAACCTCGACGTTACGCCACATCCAGGTGGGGAACCGGGCAAACGCGGTCCATTCAGAGGGAGGATATTCGAAGTGGCGCACGTAATGGTCGACCCGCGCGGCATCGAGCCAGTCGGCTTCAATCGCGACAAAGCGGAAATTCTTCCTGACGATAAGATCCCGTGTGATGCGCGCGCGCATCCGGTAGAACTCCGAAGTGCCGTGAGTTGCTTCACCCAGCAGAACAATGCGCGCTGAACCGATACGATCCATCAGCGGGTCAAGATCGGCGGCTTCGATCGAAGCGAACGAATCCGCGGCATCCGCCAGATCGCGAACCAGAATTTCCTCGTCCGAGGAAGCCGGACGCGATGCGCGGTGCGCTCGGACCGATCGGCCTCCTCCGGGTGCCGCCCATCCCTCCTCCCCGATCAACGGAACGAAGCGGACATCGGCGATATCTTCACTGCGATACTCATCCTTCGAAAGCCGGGTGACTCGCACCAATTCTTGACTGCGCTGGTCCACCCCGATCGGAATCACCAGCCGACCGCCGATCTTCAACTGCTGCTTGAGAGCATCCGGAACCTGCGGCCCGCCAGCCGCCACGACAATTGCGTCATAGGGCGCATGTTCCGCCCACCCCTTGGTGCCGTCGCCATGGCGAACGCGGACGTTGTCATAGCCGGGTTCAGCAAGAAGGGTCGCGGCCTGTTCGGCCAGCGGGCCGAGCCGCTCTACGGTGTAGACGTCGGCCGCGATCTCCGACAGAACCGCCGCGGCATAGCCGGAGCCGGCGCCGATCTCCAGCACCTTCTCGCCGCCGCTCAGCATCAGCGCCTCTGCCATGAAGGCAACGATATAGGGCTGGGAGATCGTTTGCTCTCCCGCGATCGGCAGTGGCGCATCCTCGTAGGCGAACTCACGAAGGTTGTCTGGGAGAAACGGTTCGCGCGGCACCTTGCGCATGGCATCGAGGACCAGTTCGTCGCGAACGCCACGGGCTGCGATATGTCGTTCGACCATCTGCTTGCGTAGAGACTGGAAGTCCATCGCCGACCCCTCTGAACGATCAGCATATTCATCTCATCATGCGCGCGATTTGATCGATATCAAAAGGCGGCACATACGATCGTACTTGAGTGCGCACCTCATGACGTTTCAACTAAAAGCGATATGTTCCGCGTGATCTCGCAAAGGAACAGCATATGCCGTATGCTTCCGTTAACGACCTACCTGCATCCGTCCGTGCCCATTTGCCTTTGCATGCGCAGGAGATTTATCTCGCCGCCTTCAACAACGCTTGGACGGAATACCAGGATCGCGGCACCGAACGTGGTGAGGAGATAGCTCATCGCGTGGCCTGGACGGCGGTGAAACGTAAATATCAGAAAGCCAGAGACCGCTGGATTCCGCTTCAGTCTGATTGACACAGTTACATCAGCAGAGGCTTCGCAAGATCGGACAATGCGCGGATATCAATTCCTTTGCTGCAATTCTTGCCCGCAACGCGCTTTTGTCTGCAAGTCGCTGAACAAGTAAAGAATGAGCACACGTCCAGCCGCGCTGGTCGCGGCCGACAGAGAGGCCGCGACCGTTCACGGTTGCGCGCCGCACGCTCCCAAAGTTCGCACGATTCACCATAGTATTTTGATCGGATGTTTTGCACGGCTTGTCTCGGCACACTTGGTTTGACGTAGATCAAGTAAACAACGGACATCGAGTCCGAGAATGAACATCGGAAAATTTACTGCGGGAGATTCTTATGAACAATCACATCGCTCTCCTCTTTTGCTCGATTTTGGCCATGCTCATCGGCCCCCAAACAGCGCGCGCTGATATTCTAGCGCGATATGAATGCAGCATGGTCGACTTTTTCACTCAAGAGCCTATGGGCGATCGCCCGGATCACAATCTTTCACTTCTGCAATACTCCTGTGTCGGCGTGGACGGCCTGTTGAAGGGTGTCTTGTACAGCGGCTCGAACACCGTTGAATGGGATGGCCTCAAGGGCAAGATTATTGTCGGCGGCGGAATTCACCGCATTCCCGGCGGTCGCCTCGTCACCGAACTCACCGAGGGCAACGTGGTCGCAGTCATGAAGGACGGCAAACTCATCGGCAACGAATCCTCGGGCAAGGGTATCGTGAAGCTTGCCGCCGGCCCCTTCGCCACGCTCAACGGCAAGACCGTCAAGTTCAACACCACGCCGATCAGCCCGATCCGATGGACGCTTGAGTTGACCGCGGAATGACCACACTTGGAAAAACAGACCGGCGCACCGATCACGCTGGCTATCCGCTTCTCGGACCAGCGAACGACAGAAGCCGCCCCTCGGCAGCAAGGCAACCGAGCCGGCGACGACCTTTCGGACGACCCTAATGGCAAGCATGAGTGCTGGCATTTTGATGTATCGCGGCAGCGGCAATGACATGGCCGTTCTTCTCGTGCACCCGGGCGGCCCCTATTGGTCCAGGCGTGACCTGGGCGCATGGTCGATCCCGAAAGGTGAAATCGACGACGGAGAGGATGCAGAAAACGCAGCCTGCCGCGAATTCTCGGAAGAACTCGGCGTGCCGGTTCACGGTCGGCTCCTGCCACTCGGCCGCATACGCCAGCACGCCGGCAAGATCGTTTACGGCTACGCGCTGGAAGGCGATCTCGACGTCCGCATCATCCGCAGCAACGACGTCACAATCACATGGCCTCCCCGCGGCGGCCGGATCATCTCATTTCCTGAAATCGACCGTGCCGACTGGTTTGCGATCCCCTTTGCCCGGCAGAAGATTCTCGCAAGCCAGCAGCCGTTCCTCGATCGTCCTGTAGATATCCGCAAGACGGCGCCACAGCCGAATCCGTCGGAGACCACGACATGACCTCACATCAAGCGTTATCGAAGCTCGCCGATGTCGAGGCTGCTATGGTCCACCGCTCCAATGACTTCGTGCGTGAGTTTGATCGTCGGCGTCACGGCCGCTTCGGTTTGCTTCTCGGGGGGCAATCACCTTGGGCGGCCTTGCAGGCGTGGGAGGATTGGGCGTTCCACCTGATGATTTCGAGCGGCAAGCAATTGGAACTGAGCGAACTCGTTGCGGAAACGATTCTCTCGCTCTCCCGCACCGCTCTGGCAAGCGAACCGCCGGGCAGCGACGACAAATCAGGCTATGATGATCGCCGCTTCCGTGATCAGAGCTGGAGATATCCACCATTCAATCTGCTTGCCCACGCCCAACTCGCCACCGAAGCGTTTTGGCACGCCGCCACGCGCGATATTTCTGGCATGGAGCGTCATCACGCCAAGCGCGTCGATTTTCTCGGCAGCCTCGTGCTGAATGCGTTCGCACCGGTCAATTTCGCCTGGACCAACCCGCTGGTTCTACAGGCCGCGTGGCGGACAGGCGGCGCCAACTTCACCGCCGGCGCATCGCTGCTGGCCGAAGATATCGTCCGGCTCGCGCGCGGCGAAAAACTGAAGGGTCTCGACGAGTTCAAGATCGGCCAGAACATTGCCCTGACCGAAGGCACGGTGGTGTTTCGCAACGAACTGATGGAACTGATCCAGTATACGCCGACGACAACGGACGTGCGCGAGGAGCCCCTGCTGATCGTGCCAGCCTGGATCATGAAATACTACATTCTCGATCTAAGCCCGGAAAATTCGCTGGTTCGCTATCTGGTCGATCAGGGCTTTACCGTGTTCATGATTTCCTGGAAAAATCCCGGTGTGGAGCTGAGAGATACGTCCTTCGATGACTATCGCAGCAAGGGCGTCATGACCGCGATCGACACCATCAATCGTGTCGTTCCCGGACGAAAGCTCCACGCCGTGGGTTACTGTCTCGGCGGGACCATTCTCGCGATCGCCGCCGCCGCAATGGATCGCGATCACGACGACAGGCTTGCCAGCCTCAGCCTGCTCGCAGCCCAGACCGATTTCACCGAGGCCGGAGAGCTGATGCTTTTCATCGACGAAAGCCAGCTTGCCCTGCTCGACGACATCATGCATGTCCAGGGCTTTCTCGACACCAAGCAGATGGCGGGGGCGTTCTACGTGCTGCGCGCCAACGAGATGATCTTTTCGCAGTTTGTCGAAAGATATCTGCTGAGCTCGCCGCGAACGCCGACCGATCTCGATGCATGGCTCGCCGATCCCACGCGGATGCCGGCGCGAATGCATAGCGAGTATCTGCGTCAGTTGTTCCTCAACAACAGTTTTGCCCACGGCAACTATCTGGTCCACGGACGGGCCGTGGCGCTGAAGGACATCAAGACGTCCATTTTCGCGCTCGGCGCCGAACGCGACCACATCGCGCCGTGGCGATCAGTCTACAATATCGAGCTTTACGGCTCGGCGGACACCGAGTTCGTGCTCACCGGGGGCGGGCACAACAGTTCGGTCGTCAGTCCGCCCGGCAAGGCCGGCGCATACTATCGCATCAGCACATGCGATCCGTCCGGAAAATATGTCGATCCCGATACATGGCTGGCTTCGACCGCGCAAAAGCAAGGATCGTGGTGGCCGGAATGGATCCGCTGGCTGGATGCCCATTCTTCGGCTGTGCGCGTGGCGCCGCCCCCCGTGGGGTTCGCCCGTGAAGCGTCTTACGGTCCGGCCCCCGGATCGTATGTGTTTGAAACCTGAACACCAGAGCGCGTATCGTGACAAGCCGCGCTGGATAACGGCACGGCATCGTCGACCCTGGTGGTCCGCAACGAACCGGCTTGATCGAAATCAACGCGCGGCTCGATAAACCAGCCTCTACTGCGATCCCTCTGGAGAACCGATAGCAACCGCAACGTCCTCCAACGACCGATCGGAGCGTTCCATGAAAGCACTCGTCTACCATGGACCCGGACTTAAAGCGCTCGAAGATCGTCCCAAGCCTGAACTGCGCGAGGCCGGAGACGCGATCGTCAAGCTGGTGAAAACCACCATCTGCGGCACGGACCTGCATATTCTGAAAGGCGACGTCCCGACCTGTACGCCCGGCCGCATCCTCGGGCATGAGGGCGTGGGCATCGTCGATTCAGTCGGCGCCAGCGTCACGACATTCGAGCCGGGCGATCATGTTCTGATCTCCTGCATATCCTCCTGCGGCAAATGCGAATACTGCCGTCGGGGCATGTATTCCCACTGCGCGACCGGTGGCTGGATTCTTGGCAACCAGATCGACGGCACCCAGGCCGAATACGTCCGGACCCCGCATGCCGACACCAGCCTCTATCGTATTCCGGCCGGCGCCGACGAAGAGACGCTGGTCATGCTCAGCGACATTCTGCCGACAGGCTTCGAATGCGGCGTGCTGAACGGGAAGGTCGCGCCGGGGTCAACCGTCGCCATCGTCGGCTGCGGGCCGATCGGTCTTGCCGCCCTGCTGACGGCGCAGTTCTACTCTCCTGCCGAACTGATCATGATCGATCTTGACGACAAACGTCTCGATATCGCGAGAACGTTCGGCGCCACGCATACGATCAACAGCGCGTCCGGTCGGGTCATCGACAAGGTGAAAGAACTGACCGGCGGCAAAGGCGTCGACACGGCGGTCGAGGCGGTCGGCGTTCCCGCCACTTTCGAGCTTTGCGAAGATATCGTCGCTCCCGGTGGCACGATCGCCAACATCGGCGTCCACGGCAGCAAAGTCGATCTTCATCTGGAGCGATTGTGGTCGCAGAATATCTCGATTACCACCCGTCTGGTGGACACGGTCACGACACCCATGCTGCTCAAGACGGTACAATCACGAAAGATCAACCCCGGTCAATTGATTACGCACCGCTTTCCTCTCGATCGCATTCTCGACGCCTATGATACATTCAGCCGTGCCACCGATACGGGAGCTTTGAAGGTGATTATTACGGCCTGAAAGCGAGATCTGGCACGCGAGCAGTCGCCCGGGGGAGGATGCGTCCTCACATGGCTGCATCACGACTCACTTCAAAGACCCTCCGTCACGAGATACACCTCGGTGATACCCCCGCGAGCATAGCCGGCATGCTGAGCGGAAGCGCGACACAGTCGGCGAATCCGCCAAGTAGTGTCGGCGTCAGAACTAATTCGTCTCCGAGCGTCTCACTTCCCGTCTAGTGCGACATGAAAACGGGGACCGTCATCGTTGCTAAAATTCCGCGCGTCGCCCCACCCAATACGAATTCACGCAGACGGGAATGTCCGTAGCCGCCCATTACAAGCAGACTCGCCGAACAGTCCGCGACGTGTGACAAAATGACATTTGCCACGTCAACATCGGCTGCTGGTGTTGTTTCCACTTCCACCTTGACATCGTGTCGGGCCAGATGTCGGGCAATGTCGGCACCGCGAAGCACCTGTTCGTCTGCGGTTTTCTCATTCGCAACGATGAACAGCTCGACGCCGTTGGCTTTTCTCAGCAGCGGCAATGCATCATTGACGGCGCGTGCCGCAGCACGGCTCCCATCCCAGCAGCAAACGATCCGATCTAGCTTCAGGCCGCTCCTCTCCGTGTAGGGGACGACGATCAGCGGTCGACCTGAGTCGAACAAAGTCGCCTCGATAAGGAGGTCATTGTTGAACCCCCGGTCATCATCCGATTGCATAATGACGCTGAGATCGAAATGCCGGGCTGCTTCCGAGAAAGTCCTCGGCGGCCCGAAGTCACTCTGCAAGATGAGACGCGCCTCGGCCGAAACACCGCTGCGTTTCGCGGTTGCCTCAAACCGTTCAATGGCACTGCGGGCCGCTGTTTCACTTTCGGCGAGCAAATCCGCCAGAATATTGGCGGGGAAGTCTGGCAAGATGTAATTTGGAACCATAGCCGTGAAGGCTTCGGAAACTCCTGTCAAATGTGCGGCGAACGTCTCGGCTGTAGAGATTGCGAAATCGCGTACGGCATCCCGCGAGGCGTCACGTTCCAGATGAAGAATAATATCTTTGATCATAAAATTGACTCCCGACTAGCGTGCTTCGCGAAAGTGTAAATCATCGGCATTCTCCCAGGTTGACGCATATCAAAAGCAGGTTGCGGCTTCCCGATCTGATCGGTTTCCATACGGAATGGCGACGAATACCTGCTATCTATCAGCATCTTCTGCGCGATCATTGCTCATTCAGGTGGTCCCAACAACGGAGGCTTGAGCTAGATCAATCGGGCCGAGTGTTCTCATGATAGATGTCCACCTCAACTTTCCATCTCAAGAAAAACGATGCGCACTGGTCGATTTCTATTCTGGACACTGCTTTTGCTTGTCGCCTCGAGCGCGATGCACCGTGTTCAAGCTGCAAACATCGAGCAAGGCCGACGCTTGGCGCAGCTTTATTGCGCAGGATGCCATGCGATCGACAAAGTCAGCCCAAGCCCGCTTCGGATAGCTCCACCGTTCCGCACCCTGCATGAACGCTATCCCGTGGAGATGCTTGAGGAGGCACTCGGCGAAGGAATTTCGACCGGCCATCCCAGCATGCCGCAATTCCAGTTCGAACCCGATCAGATCGGCGACTTCATCAAGTTCCTTAAATCCCTCGAGTAATCTGCATCGTAGGCTCGCGTCCACCTGCTGCAAGCTATCCTTCGCTTTACTAGCTAGGTCATATACTGGCCGCCGTTTATCGATAGGGTCGCACCGGTAATGAAGCCGGCAGCATCGGCTGCCAGAAATACCACGGCTCGCGCGATATCCTGCGGTTCACCCAGGCGTCCTACGGGAATCAATGGGAGGATGTCTTTCTCCATCACTTCATGAGGAATCGCTTCCAACATACTGGTACGGATGTAACCGGGGCAAATTGCATTGACGGTGATTCCGGCGCGAGCGGACTCCAGTGCAAGTGCACGGGTGAAGCCAAGATCACCGGCTTTGGCAGCCGAATAATTCGTCTGTCCGAATTGCCCCTTCTGGCCGTTGATAGATGAGATGTTGATGATGCGGCCGAATTTTCGGCTCCGCATACGTTCGATCACGGAGCGACACATATTGAAGAGCGCCCCGAGATCGGTGGCGATCACGATATCCCACTCGTCTTTCGTCATTTTATGCAAAGCATTGTCACGAATGATGCCTGCATTATTGACAAGAATGTCAACCGGTCCGAGAGCAGCCTCGACGGCTTTGATTCCAGCTACGCAGGCGTCAAAATCGGCGACATCCCAACGATAGATGTCGATTCCGGTCTCGACGTGGAATGCGTCGGCGGATATGTGGTCCTCTCTGTAAGTTGCCGCCACCGCATAACCAGCGTCCTTGAGCGCTTTGCTGATGGCGGCCCCGATACCTCGCGTTCCGCCAGTTACAAGCGCCACCTGCTTCATACCGAATCTCCCGTTGCCTTAGCTTCATCTGATTCTCTCTAAGCCATCCTTTCGAACACCGATTGATGTGCATCAATCGCTGCGGCATCAGAGATCAAACGGCAACATGAGCTATGTCAATGTGCACTTGGCCATTTCAGGACCTGATAGGTATTCGCAGTCGCGAACCGACCTATTTCCTGGAACGGAGGCAACCGTGTTCAAGAATCTTCTCGTTCACATCCCTTCGGAACGATCATTACGAGCAATCGTCGATGGCGCGGTATCGCTCGCCATGAGCTCAAGTTCCCATATCGACGCCATCTCGATCGGTTACGAAGCGACAGTCGTTAGCGTCCCCGCGATCGGCGATAACATGCTCGATGCCACGATCAAAGATGAGCAACGAAAAGCGATCGAGCGCGCCGAAGCAGCTCTCGCCGTTTTTGAGGTAGAAGCGAAACTGGCCGGAATCACCTATAATTGTCGATCCGTCAGCGCTCTCCCGGATGAAGCTGTCGACGTTATATGCGCGGCCTCCCGGCTATACGATCTAAGCGTCGTTCTACAGCCTGAAGCGGACAAAGATACGTTCGACAACATGATCCCCCAGGAGATCCTGTTTCAATCGGGCGGTCCGGTGCTTTTCATCCCGCATACGCATAACAAACCATTTTCGCTCAAACGTGTCGGAATAGCCTGGGACGGAAGCCGGCTGGCTGCACGTGCGCTACGCGATGCAGTACCCTTTCTCCACCAGGCGCAAACCATCACAACTATCAGTGTGGACGAAAGTCGGCTTATCCCAACCGATCTATCTTCAGCTTCGGTTATCGCTCATCTCGCCCGACGCCAGCTCCAAGCAAACGCCATACACTTGACATCCGACGATACCGACATTGCTCAACTCATACTTTCGGCCGCAGCCGATGAAGGCTTCGATTTGATGGTTATGGGAGGTTATGGACATTCGCGCCTGAAAGAGCGCTTTCTAGGCGGCGTGACGCGAGACATGCTGAAATCGATGACCCTCCCTACTCTGATGTCTCACTAAGAGAGCTATAACCTCGAAGACCAAGGCAAAACATACCTACCGCAGGCGCTTTCAGAGTTGGAGCGCCGTTGAAGGTCGATGGCGTCGTGAACATACAACTCTATCCGGAAGCCAGACTACGACTGCCTCAAACGGACGATGTTCACCGTGACTTCCGGCTGGATATCTGTCGCGGGATGGCCCTTTGGTTCGTATTTGTCGACCATGTGCCGAATAATATTGTCAGTTGGTTCACGCTTCGAAACTACGGGTTCAGCGACGCGACCGAGGTGTTCGTTTTTATCTCCGGCTACACTTGCATGATCGCTTCTGGCGGCGTCTTACAATCGCAAGGATGGCTCGCCATGAGCCTCCACGCCGTCCGGCGAAGCTGGCAGATCTACACAGCCTTTCTGTTGCTGCTGGTCGTCTATCTCGCCTTTGTTCAGAGTTTCGACCATACACGTTATCTCGACGAGACGAACGCCGCTGTGTTCTTCGCGCACCCCGGGCCGGCTATCCTACACGCCGGCTTGATGCAATACAGGCTGGTTAACACCGACATTCTTCCTCTGTTTGTGCTGTTGCATCTCATCTTTCCTGCCTTGCTGTGGCTTTTCACACGCAGCATCAACGTTTCTTTGACTGCGTCACTCCTGCTTTATGTCTCCGTGCAAATCTTTCGCATCAACTTACCGGCCTGGCCGCAGGGCGAATGGTATTTCAATCCGTTGGCGTGGCAGATTCTCTTCGTCCTTGGCATGTGGTGCGCGATGGATCGGTCCGCGCCGATACGAAGAATGGCTCGATCACCGATCTCACTGACGGCATCGGTTCTGTATCTCATATTGAGCTTGATTGTAGTGTTGAGCTGGCAAGTCGAGATACTCGACAAATTCACTCTGCCGCAAACGCTATCAAACCTGATATACCCAATCGATAAAAGTAATCTTTCCCCTGCTCGGCTTCTGCACTTTGTCGCATTGGCATGCGTTGCGATGCGGCTGCTGCCGCGCAGTTGGCGCGGATCTTCTTCACTGTTGGCGATCGCACTCATTCGTTGCGGCGAAAATTCGTTGACGATCTTTTGCTTGAGCGTCCTATTGTCGCTCATTGGCTACGTCGTGATGGAGAACACGTCCGGCACGGTGCTGATGCAGGTTCTGATCAGCATGGTAGGAATCGCCGTTATGGTTGCCATAGCGACCCTGTTAACGTGGACCGCTAAATTGGAGGGCCCCAAGCCGCGACTGTTCTGAAGATTGCAGCGAAGCTTCAGCCAATGGTGGAAGCCAACCCAGTGGGCCGTAAATCGCCACCCACCCCACCGGGGCAGCCTTAAGGTTTGCGCTGGGGCGGAAACGCCTGATTGCTGAACGGCGATACCGTCGGCGTCTTCATGACGATGAAGCCACGCCCCATGGATTGATGGCAAGCATTGCAGCCGTTTGTCAGCAGGCCGAATGTATTGGAAAACGCTCGAGTGTCCTTAGCCGCAATGGCGCTGGCGAGGGCCTGAACGGGCTCAGCCATCGTGGTGACATTGGTCACCGGAATGCCCGGATACAGTGAGGCCGCTTCGACTAGGCTCTCTTTCAGTTGACGCAGTTCATAAGCCGCGAGATTCCAGTTCGAGGATGCTCCGGAAAACCACAGTTTCATATGCCGCAGTTGGGTCGTGCTCATGATATCGGCCAGCCGTGGGACATGCTGCTCGTTGCCACTTTCCGCAGCGCCAGATTGCATGATGGCCATCGGCGCCGAGGCGAGCGATAGTAACAGCGCCACAGTCATGAAGCGGAACTTCATTCGATCCTCACCATGTTTCGCTGCAAACCACGGGCCCGTATTCTATCCGACCAGAAGACCGGGGAAGAACGGCTTGACAATCTCAGCGCTGCTTACGCTTTCTTCCTCGGACGCTTGCAACGTAACGAACTCCTGCTTGCATTCGAGACATCGCCAGAGCTTTTGAATCTGGTGGGGATCGAGGCGCTCTTCCCAATCGAGATAGATCAAACGTGATCCGCAGTGCGTGCACGTTTCTTCATGGTTTGCCGTGGTCGATGCCATTTTTGTTCTCCCGGGTTTCCAGATTTCTCCTCATCCTACAAAGCCGGCTCCTCACGAAACTGATCTAGCTCAAAGAGCGGTGCGTTTCCTCCATTGGAGTGGCCGCCGAACGGCGCTACAGGGCATCGACGGTCCACGCGACCACACCCCGAGTGATCCGCACGAATGCGTCGTTGAATGCGGTGGCGGCGGTCGGCGGATCGATTTTGTCGAACTTTTCAGCCTCCTGAAACAGACGCGAGGCCACGACCTTGCCGTCCTTGTCGAGGATCCGGGCCGACAATTCGATATCGGCAACGGGCTCTGGATCGATCGTAATCTGGAAGCGTCGAACATCAATCAGAAGTTGATAATCCGCCTGCACGCCGTCCATAGACCGCAGCGGAGCGTGCGCAATGTCATAGTTCTCAAAGCTTTCGAGCAGTCTGGCCTGCAACAGCTTGGGGATGCTGTCCGCCCACATCACGTTGGCGAATTCGGGAGCCTCATTGGCGGGCGAGAACAGGAAACGCTGCGTTTCCAACATCGCCACGGCTGTCGGCTCGGGAACGACCAGTTCCCCTTTCAAGATCTTGCCGGACATTCCGGGAAAGGTGCGCGCGGCGCGAAGATCGTAGGTCACCTTCGCCGCTGAGCCACCGCCTCCGGTCATTCGCTCGAGGCCCGTGATGATGCCGTCAAGCTTGCTGGTGTTGCGGGCCAAGCCTTCGGAGAAAACCTGAAGATTGGCAATGGTCGTCTTCAGCGGCTCCGCGTTGTCCGCCAGCACCGCCTCGACCCGACGCAACGCATCGCGCGCGGCCTGGGTCATGCTCTGTCCCGCACCTGCTTCCGCGATCAAGGTTGGGACCGCCCCGGAAGCGCCGGGTTGCTGACCGCCCTCCAGCGCGATCACCGGCACGCCGGTCAGGCCCTGAAACTCGAGACCCACCTTGGTGTCGGCGCGCACCGGCGTCGTCGACGTCACGGCAATCGTCGCGTTGACGCGGCGCGGATGATCCGGGGCGAGGCCGAGGTCGGTCACCTCGCCGACACGAATGCCGTTGAAGAGAACTGCCGCGCCGACCAGCAGGCCGGGCACCGAGCCTTCGAACTGCACATGATACGACGTTCGCGGCCCGAGGCCGCCTGTATTGTGCAGCCAATAGACGAAGCCGAACACCGCCGCGATGGCCGCGAGGACAAAGGCGCCGATCAGGACAAAGGGAGCACGGGTTTCCATGGCTCAACTCGCTTTCGGTTGCAGCATCAACGAGCGCTTGCCGTGAAAGTAGGCGCGCACCCAGGGATGTTCAGATCGCAGCAAGTCGCGCATCGGTCCGATGGCGACGATCTTGCCGTCCGCCAGCGCCGCGACCCGGTCACAGACGGTGTTGAGACTGGCGAGATCATGGGTCACCATGAACACCGTCAGACCGAGGGTTTTCTGCAATGTCTTAATCAAGGTATCGAAATCGCCGGCGGCGATGGGATCGAGACCGGAGGTCGGCTCGTCGAGAAAGACGATCGCCGGATCCAGCGCCAACGCCCGCGCCAAGGCGACGCGCTTGGTCATGCCACCCGATAGCTCGGACGGAAACTTGTCGCCGTCCTCCGGAGTCAGGCCGACCATCTCCAGCTTGGCGGTCGCGATCTCGTCCAGCAGCGCATCGGACAGCGCAAGATTTTCCCGCAATGGGAACTGGATGTTCTGCCGCGCGGTGAGCGAGGAGAACAACGCCCCTTGCTGGAACAGTACGCCCCACCTGCCCGCCGCTGCCTGCGTTCGGCGATCGAAAGTCGAACCGATCCCGGTGCCCATCACCTCGATCTCGCCGCCTTGCCGCGGAATGAGGCCGATGATGGTGCGCATCAGCACCGATTTTCCACCGCCAGACGCGCCGACAAGTCCGAGAATTTCACCACGACGAACATCGAGCGTCAGATGGTCGATGACCACGCGGCGGCCGAACCCGACGACAAGGCCGCTGACGCGAATCGCGAACTGCTCTGCCGATTGGTCCATCGCTACATCCCGATCGATGCGAAGAACACCGCGAACAAGCCGTCGAGCACGATCACCAGGAAGATCGACTTCACGACCGAGGTGGTCGTTTGCTTACCGAGCGACTCGGCGCTGCCCTTGACACGCAGTCCTTCGCTGCACGCCACGATGCCGATCACCAGCGCCATGAACGGAGCCTTGATCATGCCGACCTCGAAATGTGTCACGGAGACAGCGTCGTGCAGTCGCGCGATGAAGATCGACGGCCCCATGCCGCCGTAGAACCATGCAACCAAACCGCCGCCATAAAGCGCGGCCATCGATCCGATGAATGTCAGGATCGGCAGCGCTGCGACTAACGCCAGCACGCGCGGCAGAATCAGAACGACGACGGGATCGAGACCCATGGTGGATAGCGCGTCGATCTCCTCGCGCATCTTCATGGAGCCGAGTTCGGCCGTATAGGCGCTGCCGGAACGGCCGGCGACCATGATCGCGACAATCAGCACGCCGAGTTCGCGCAGCACCAGAATCCCGACCATATCGACCACGTAGGAATCGGCTCCGAACTTGCGGAAATGAAAGATGCCTTGCTGCGCAATGATCGCGCCGATCAGAAACGTGATCAGCAGGATGATGGGGATCGCCTGCCAGCCGACGCGATACAGCTGATAGACCAGCGAAGTGAGCCGCAACGAACGGGGTTTGCGCACGATGCCGAGCAAAGCGACGCAGAGCGAACCGAGCATTTGCAGGAAGACACCGACGTCTTCACTGGACCCCCATGCCGAACGGCCGATTTCCTCCACTTTTGTAACGATTGGATTGCGAGGCCTTGGCGGCGGCGGATTGTGACGGTTGACCTGCCGGATCTCCTCGATGAGGCCAGCGTTGTTTTCGGAGATTCCAATAATCTCGATCGGATGATCGTGGGACGCCGCTCGCCGCGACAATTTCTCGAGCAGCCAGGCGCCCAACGTATCAAGCTCGCTTACTCCCCTCATATCCATCTTGAGGGACTTCGCCTGCTCAAGCTGGGGCATGACGGCGTTCGAAAGCGTTTCCAGGTCGCTGCCATTCGCAGCAATCCAGGATCCGCTCGGACGCAATTCAAGTACGTCGCCCGCTGATGTTGCCGTCAATTGAGGTGCCGTCGCCAAATGCGAATCTCCTCGCTCGCTCAACTGTCCGTAAACGCCCGTTGGAAACAGACGTTGACCTGCCTCAAACTGCACAACAGCGGCGATCCGCCGAAGCGCACTTTGAGGCAAGTCAATCGCATCCTTCGCCACTCAGGTAGATTCCAGGACGCGGCTCGACGATGGCGAGCCTCGAAAATTCGTCGAACGAGGAGGCCACAACCGTGCAACTCAAGCCGATCCTGAACACATCCTTGCCGCCGCAGTTCCGGCAGATTCGCCTTGAATTGGCGCGCGAGCCGGACCATCCCCATGGCGAGGACGATGTCGGCTACATCGTGATCGCCCCGCTCGAACGCGACGGCCACATCGCGCTTAAGTCATGGATGGAACATCGCGACGCCTGCCGCGTGACCCGTTTCCGACCAGATGGACGGGAAGAAGTTGGCCATCTCGTTCATCGCCGCGACGGAGCCTGGGCCTTCCACTATGATCAGGCGACTGGCCTCCCTGACGAAACCGGCTATCATTTCGCGAATGAGCGCTTCGTGCCCGGCGAATATGTCTCGATCAACGAGAACGGTGCCATGCACACCTATCGCGTCCGGTCTGCCGTCCGCTTATGACTCAAGCAGGATGCGCCGATACCCGGTAGGGACTGACTAAAGCGCGAGCTTCACATGACAGATATCATGCTCGATGGGATCATTCGCGATCTCGAAGCCAAGACTGCGGCACATATCGAGCATCACCGTGTTTTCATGCAGGACATCGCCGGAGATGTGCTTCAAGCCTTCGGACCGGGCATATTCGATGATCAATTGCATCAACATCCAGCCCAATCCCCTCCCCTTCAGATCCGAGCGAAGTAGGATCGCGTATTCGCCGGATTCGTAGATCGAATCCGAGTGAATGCGAACGACGCCGACCATCTCGCCGGTTGCCTCATCAAAGGCCACGAAGGCCATCGCGCGCGCGTAGTCGAGTTGCGTCAACCGCGCGATGAATTCATGGCTGAACCGTTTCATGGCCGCAAAGAAGCGGAGCCTTAGATCCTCTTTGGTGACATGGCGAATGAACTCGTAGATCGACGGCTCGTCGTCTGGCCGGATAGGCCGGACCATGATCCGCATGTGATCCTTCAGTTCCAGGTGCCGAACCCATTGCGATGGATAGGGCCGAACGGCGAAGTTGGCATTGCCGGGGCCTGCGAATTTCCGCGCTGGAGTCCCCACCGCGATACGGGCATCGACGGCAAGAACCCCGGTTTCGTCGGCGAGAAGCGGATTGATGTCAAGTTCGTCGATTTCGGGAATATCCGCCGCAAGTTGCGCCAGCTTGACCAACGTCAGAGGTATCTCGTCCTGCTTGACGGCGGGCACATCGCGATAACCACGTAATAGCCGGGATACACGGGTGCGTTCGACCAGATCACGCGCGAGCTTGAGATCGAGTGGCGGCAGAACCAGCGCCTTATCATTGATCACTTCCACGGCCGTGCCCCCATGGCCGAACACGATGACGGAGCCGAATGTCGGATCGTTGGCGATCCCGAGAATGAGTTCGCGAGCTTTGGGCCGCAGCAGCATCGGCTGCACCATGAAGCCGTCGATCTTTGCATCCGGGCGCTTGGCTTTGGCATTCGCAAGAATGGTGACGGCGGCCGCGCGAACCGCATCGGCGTTGGTCAAGTTGAGAACGACGCCACCGACGTCGGATTTATGGGAGATATCGCGCGAAAGCACTTTGAGCACGACAGTCGCACCTTGTGCGAACCATGACGCAGCCTGGGTCGCGGCTTCCTCGGCATTGGCCGCCACCCTTGTCGGAACGCTGACGATACCGTAGGCATTCAGCACCCCCATGACTTCGATGGGGTCGAGCCACTTCCGTCCCTCCGCCACCGCCCGCTCGACAATGCGCCGCGCCGTTACGACATCGGGCTCGAATTCGCGCGGCAGGCTCGGCGGCACCGCGGCCAGCGCTTCCGTCACCTCGCGGTGATGAACAAGATGCATGAAGCCGCGCACGGCGTCGTCTTCCGTCGGATAGTCGGGAATCCCAGCGTCGGTGAAGGTTCGCGAAATCCTGTCATCGGCCCCCACCCACACTGCCAGCACCGGCTTCGGAGACATGCGCTTGCGCCGATCGTCTTTGATGACTCGGGTGACAGCCGCGGCGATCTCACCCGAATCGGCAATTGCCGTTTGCACATTCATGACGAGAACCGCATCATTGTCGCGATCCTCCAGCAGGATATTGAGAGCCGCGACGTAGCGGGCCGGATCGGCATCGCCGATGATATCGACCGGGTTGGAGCCGGACCACGCGGCGGGCAGGACCGCGTCAAGTTGCTGCTTGGCTGCGGCAGAGAGGGACGCGGGGACGCCGCCCAGTTCGACAAGCCGGTCCACCGCCAGAACACCGATGCCGCCGCCATTGGTCAGCATCGCGAGCCGCTTTCCGGATGAAAACTTGACCCGGCTCAGCGTTTCCGCGCAATCGAACAATTCGCGCAAATTGAAGACTCGCAGCATGCCGGCGCGACGGAACGCCGCGTCATAGACGGCATCGGAACCGGCGAGCGCGCCGGTGTGGGTCGCCGCCGCTCTGGCTCCTTGCGCCATCCGTCCGGATTTGACGACCACAACCGGCTTGACGCGTGCCGCCGCCCGCGCGGCCGACATGAACTTCCGCGCGTCCTTGATTGCCTCGATGTACATCAGGATCGCTTTGGTATCGTTATCCAGCGCGAAGAAATCCAGCAGATCGGCGATATCGACATCAAGCTGGTCGCCCACCGATACGATCCCCGAAAATCCGACGTTGCGGTGCGCTGCCCAATCCACCATGCCGGTAGCGATCGCGCCCGATTGCGAGATCAGAGCCAGATTGCCCACGCGCGGCATGTGCGCCGCGAAGGAAGCGTTCAGTTTCATCCTGGGCATCAATATGCCGAGGCAATTGGGCCCGATCAGCCTCATCCGATGCGCGCGAGCCGCACGATCAGCGGCTTCCGCCAGCGATCCGGCGCCGTGGCCTAGTCCGGCGCTGACGATAATGGCTCCGGCCACACCAAGACGCCCGGCTTCAGCAACGATGTCCGGAATCGTTTGCGCCCGCGTGGTGACAATGATCAATTCCGGAACGAACGACAGTTCGGCCAGCCGGCCGACGGTTGGGATGCCGCAGATATCCGGATAATGCGGATTGACGACCCCGAACGAGCCTTCGAATCCCGACGCGCGAATGTTTCTCGCAATCGCCTGTCCGACCGAGCCATGACGGATGCTCGCGCCGATCAATGCGATCGACTTCGGCTCCAACAGACTGTTCAATCGGTAAGTTGACATGGAGCCGTCATAAACTTCCGCATGGCCATTCCAAACGGTTGGGCGATGCGCCGAATGATAGCATCGAAAACGCGAGGGTCGAGTTGATTCGTTCCGCCGTCTGCCTCGACGGCGTTGCAGCTATAGCACGCGCGGCTTGGTGCAATCCCGCAAGGCACGCATGACGTCCTCACGTGAGATGATGCCGATCAGACACTGGCCCACGCCAAGAACAGGAATGCTGCGAAGGCGATGCTCGACCATCAACTGAAGCACTCGCACCAGTTTCGTTGCGGTGTTTACATAGATGAATTCATGGATCATCACATCCGCAACGGTTCGCTTCATGAGTTCGTCATAACGCGGAACCATTGAGCTCAAGGTCAGCGCAAAGCATTTGAGGAAGTCGAACTTTGTCACCAGACCGACCATTTGAGTCTGGTCAACGACCGGATAAGCGTTGAAATCATCGGCCGTGAACAGATTGTTGAGTTCGTCCATCGTGACATCGCGCGATACAGTCCTGACCTCTCGCGTCATGTAGTCCTCGACGGTCTTCTCGATAAATCGGTACACGATGTCACCCGTTCGGTTCGATGCCTGCAAGCTCCGGCTCGCCCGGCGAAGGCCGAGCGCGCCGAGATCGTCCGGATCAGGCCGCCGTCTTGACCTCGATTTTTCTGGTCTGCGCCGGCGCCGGCTTCGGCACGGTGACCTTCAGGACGCCTTTCGACATTACCGCCTTGATGCTGTCGGGGTTCACGCCCGGCGGCAGTTCGACGGTTCGCGTGAAGGAGCCATAGTGCCGCTCGACGAGGTGATAGTCTTTCTCCTTCTCTTCGCGCTGGTTCTTCTTCTCGCCGCGGATCGTCAGATGATTGTCGACGACGTTCAGTTGCACATCCTTCTCCTCCATGCCGGGGAGTTCCGCCGTCAGTTCGATCTCCTTATCGGTCTCGGCGAGGTCCATGCTCGGCATCAGCGTTCGCGGCGAGAAACCGGCCAGGCTTCGGCTGAAGCCATCGAACAGCCGGTCCACCTCTTGCTGCAACATCGTCAACGGATTTGTTTCGGTACGCGCCGGGGAACTATCACGTCCTACCGGAATCAGAGACTTCATCGTCATGATTGATCCTCCAAACAGGGCCCGGAATGGCCTGTTTGTCATTTCAACATCTACCGACGAGAGCGCTTTGATCGAAGTCAAACAAGGACGACCGTTGCGCTGCAATGAATGTTCGCATCCGTTTTCGCGGCAGATCAGATGGGACGCCGCCAGCCTAGTGGAGGCATTTCCATGCGCGCGATGGTGCTCTCGGCCCCAAGCGCACCGCTTCTGATGACGGAACGCGCGGATCCGATTCCGGGCGACGGAGAGGTTCGCATCAAGGTCAGCGCGTGCGGGGTTTGCCGCACCGATGTTCATGTGATCGATGCGGAACTTCCGAACATCCACTATCCGATTATTCCCGGTCATGAAATCGTCGGCCGCATCGATCTCATGGGGCGTGGCATGACCGGCCACCAGCTTGGCGACCGCGTCGGCATTCCCTGGCTGGGCTATACTTGCGGCACATGCCGCTATTGCCGCCTCGGCATGGAAAACCTTTGCGATCATCCGCTTTTCACCGGATACACCCGCGACGGCGGCTTCGCGACCCATGCCATCGCCGATGCGCGCTATGCGTTCGCGCTCGGCGATGTTGGCGACGACATATCGACCGCGCCGCTTCTTTGTGCCGGCCTGATCGGCTGGCGCTCACTGGTCATGGCTGGCGACGCCGAGCGACTAGGCATCTACGGATTCGGTGCCGCAGGCCATATCGTCGCTCAAATCGCGGCTTGGCAGCGGCGCGCGGTGTTCGCCTTCACCCGCGCCGGAGACGTCGCAGCGCAAGACTTTGCCCGACAACTCGGCGTGGTCTGGGCCGGTGCATCGGACCAGCAACCGCCGGCGCCGCTGGACGCCGCCATCATCTACGCCCCAGCGGGTGAACTGGTGCCGCTGGCCTTGCGCGCCGTTCGCAAGGGAGGCCGCGTCGTATGCGCCGGGATCCACATGAGCGACATTCCGTCGTTTCCCTACAATCTGCTGTGGGAGGAGCGGCACCTGCTGTCGGTGGCCAATCTGACAAGGCAGGACGGGATCGATTTCTTCAAGATCGTCCCCCAAGCCGGAATCCATATCCGCACCATGACCTTTCCCCTGGACAAGGCGAACGATGCGATTGCAATGCTGCGCACCGGGCAATTGCTGGGCGCGGCGGTCCTTCAACCCTGATTGAATCCTGGTGAGGCGGACCACCATGACCACCGAGATCACGCTGGACGCCGCAATGCAGGAACAGGTCTTCGCCTTCATGGCCGATCCAGCAACGCATGGCGGCATGAGTATACGCCGCATCGACACCCATGCCGCCGTGGTGTTCCTCGCGGGCGACAGGGCGCTTAAGGTGAAGCGCGCCGTTCGGTTTCCATTCCTTGACTATTCGACATTGGCCAAACGGAAGGCGGCCTGCGACGAGGAAATCAGGATCAATCGCCCGGGCGCGCCACAAATCTACCGCCGCGTGGTAGCCATCACGCAAGGCCACAATGGCGCGCTCCGCATCGATGGAGACGGGGCAATCGTGGAATACGCCGTCGAGATGGCCCGCTTCGATGAAAACGCGACGCTGGATCACCTCGCCCAGGCCGGTGCACTAGAGTCCTCTCTGATCATGGATCTTGCCGATGCTATCGCAACATCGCACCAAGCAGCTCCCATCGTTGCGGCCGACGGTTGGATTCGTTCCATTCCATCCATCATTTCCGCCAACACAATCGCATTCCGGGCGTCACGCCGCTTTCCCGATCGCGATATCGATGCACTCGACACCGCGAGCCAGCTTGCATTTACGAGAATTCGGCCACGTCTTCAGGAGCGCGGCCATCGCGGACTGGTGCGGCGCTGTCATGGCGACCTGCATCTCGCCAATATCGTGCAGATCGGGCGCAAGCCGGTTCTATTCGACGCGATCGAGTTCGATCCGGCAATCGCGTCAATCGATATCCTCTACGATCTATCATTTACGGTCATGGATCTTCTTCGCTTTAGACGCCGCACCGAGGCCAGTATCCTTCTCAACCGATACTTGACGGCAACCTTCAAGGAAAATCTTGGCGGACTCGCAACATTGCCGCTGTTTATGTCGATGCGCGCCGCGATCCGAACCAATGTTCTCCTGGCGCGTCTTGGCGGAGCGCACAAAAATGAAGCCTCCACCCTACTCGCGGCGCGGGACTACTTCTCACTGGCGCGACGACTGATCAACCCTGCCAAGCCAATGCTGATCGCCGTTGGCGGCCTCTCCGGCACAGGAAAATCAGTTCTGGCTCGCGCGCTTGCCGAAGCTCTTGAACCTCCGCCCGGGGCTGTGATCTTGCGCTCGGATGTCGCGCGCAAGCAGCATTTTCAAGTCCATGAGACGCAGAAATTGCCTGCAAGCGCTTACCAGCCGCACATTGGAGCGATCGTCTATCAAACCCTGGCCGAATGCGCCGAACAAATCCTGTCGCAGGGACATTCAATCATTCTCGACGCCGTCTTTGCCAAGCCTTCCGAGCGGCTTGCAGTTGCCGATATCGCCCGAAAGCTCAACCTGCCGTTCGTCGGCCTCTTTCTCGTCAGCGATCTGGCAACGCGGATGAGCCGCGTCGGCCACCGCACCGGTGATGCATCCGATGCCACGGTCGATCTTGTCAAGACTCAGGAAACCTACGATGTCGGTCTGCTCGACTGGCAGGTGATCGATGCTTCCGGGACGCCGGAGCAGACCTTGCAGTGTAGCAAGATAGTTCTCGGCATGCCCGAAATCCGCATGCGCTGAAAGCGATCAATCCTGGTCTCTTCCTTGATATTCATCAATGCGGGTCAACAAATCGGCGAGGCATGATTTGGCTTCGGCTCCTCGTGGTGCACTTCATGCAGCTTCCTTCGGATATTGCAAAGAACTCGCCGGGCGCGAAGCCCTTTCGCATCTTCTGGGATCGCCTGAAGGAGCACCCGCTTTCGCGGGTTGGGCCGGGCCTCATTACCGGGGTAGCCGATGACGATCCGAGCGGAATTGCAACATATTCCCAGGCCGGCGCCCAGTTCGGGCTGAACATGCTTTGGACGATGCCGCTGGCATTTCCGCTGATGTCAGCCATGCAATCGATGTGCGCCCGCATCGGCAGGGTGACCGGCAAGGGACTTGCCGCGAACATCAAGACTGCCTTCTCACCGATCGTGCTACTCGGCGTCGTAACGCTGCTGCTGATTGCGAATATCCTCAACATTGCCGCCGATGTGGCCGCCATGGGCGAAGTCGCAGAGCTCATTACCGGATTCGACCGCCACATCATGACGGCGTTTCTTGTTGTTGCAACTCTGCTTCTACAGGTACTGATCCCTTACCATCGGTACGTCTCTTTCTTAAAATGGCTGACGCTGTCCTTGCTCGCTTATGCTGCGGTTTTGTTCACGGTCCATGTTCCATGGAGCGAGGTCGCATTCAGGACAGTCTGGCCCCATCTCTCGTTGAATGCCGAGGCCGCCGCTGTTGTCGTCGGCGTTTTTGGGACGACCATCAGCCCGTACCTTTTCTTCTGGCAAGCATCGGAAGAAATCGAGGATATGCAAGCGAGCGGGGCTACCTCCCTCGTGAACGACGCACACCAAGCAGACGTCGAGCTTCGCCGAATCCGTTGGGATACGTGGAGTGGTATGCTCTATTCCGACATCACGGCCTATTTCATAATTCTGGCGACCGCGGTCACGCTCAATGTTGCCGGCATCACCAACATCGAAACGGCGGCTCAAGCGGCAAGCGCACTCCGGCCACTTGCGGGAGACTATGCATTCGTCCTCTTCGCTCTCGGCATCCTTGGCGTCGGGCTGATCGGCGTACCTGTTCTCGCGGGTTCTGCAGCTTACGCATTGTCCGAAGCGATGGGCTGGAAGTGGGGACTTGAAAGAAAAGCGACCGATGCACGCGGCTTTTACAGCGTCATCGCGGTCAGCGTTCTTGCAGGACTGTTAATCCAGTACTCGCCGATCAGCCCTATGAAGGCGCTGTTCTGGAGCGCGGTGATCAACGGAATCGTCGCGGTTCCGCTCATGATCGTGATTATCGTCCTCGTATCCAGAGTAGCCGTGATGGGCCGCTTTGCTGCCAAACGCTCTGTTATCGTGTTGGGCTGGATCGCGACCGCGATCATGGGCGCGGCCGCCGTGCGAATGTTCATTCCGGACTGACCTCGTCCCTCGTCGAAAGACACGACAAGGTACGTCCGCCGACATCGGCCTCTCGTTCATGGATCAGCGTGACAGGAGGACGCACCGGCTCGATTCGGTCGCGAGATGTTGCGTCACCCCACCCAGAACCCACTCACGTAGCCGGGAGTGGCCATAAGCCCCGGCGACAACCATGCCTGCTCCGATGTTGGACGCAACTGTATCCAGCGCGGCAGCGGCATCCCCTTCGTGCTCCGGAACGAGAGCGCTCGCCATGATTCCATGGTGCGAGAGCCAGGTAACGACATCGCCAACACGCTTCACTGCCTCGTCGTTTGTGCCGCGATTTTCGATGATTTCAACGACCGTGACGTCCTTTGCCTTGCGAAGCAACGGAAGCGAATCGACGATCGCCCGCCGTGCCTCGGGAGCATCTTTCCAAGCGACCAGGACGCTTCGCAGATCGAGCCAGTCGGCCGTTTCCGGAACAACAAGTAAGGGCCGGCCCGCCTGCATAACCAGATCGCTGGAACTGACTCTGGCAAATGGGTCGGTGAATGCGCTGCTTCGACTTTGCCCGATCACGATGATGTCGGCCGCCCGTGCTTCACGCGCAGTGAACCGAAGAGGCGGCTCCATGCTGGTGCGCCATTCGACCTGAGCCGAACCTCGCCCCATCGCCTTTCGAAACTCGACTTCCAGCTCCGACAGTCGCTCTTTAATGCTGCTCCGACCTTGCTCAATCAGCCTGTCGGCTTCATCGCCCGACGTGAAATAGAGTGGTGGGCTGAATTCAGCAGCAGCGATTCCGATAGCCCGCGCCTCAAATCGGTCGACCATTTCGCGGGCAGCAGCGAGACAATGCTCGTTTGACTGGTCTGACGCGAGGCTCACCATGATCGTCGCGTAGGTCATTCTTGTCTCCCGGTGTGCGGCGATGCCGGCCATCACAGCGCCATGAGTGCCGCGTTTCTCGTCCAACATTGGCGGCGAGAACAGACGGAAGGATGATTCAGATCAAAGTTTTCAAAACTAACGCAGCTATCAGTTAAGTTCATCGTCTTCTGAGGATAGCGATATGCTGAAAGATATCCTTGTTCATATTCCTTCCGATGATCGAACCAAGTCGGTCACTAACTACGCGGTCTCCCTGGCCCGGAGTTTTGGCGCAAATCTTGATGGTCTTGTCCGAATCCATCAGTCGTTCAATCCGGCGGGCGGGATCGCCATCTCGGGGATTGCGACTGCAATAATAACGCGGTTTGATCCCGACCCTTCGATGGCTGACGCCATACAAGAGCAATTTGAGGACACGGCGAAGGCGGCCGGAGTATCATATGGCTGCAAAATGATCTGCCGCGAAACTTCATTGCTCCTTCGAAGCGCGACTGAACTATCCCAGCTTTATGGCCTGATCCTCGTTGCTCAGCCCGATCGCTCGCAGCCATCCAATGACGACCCGCTGGCTGAAAGCCTCTTGCTGGGTAGCGGACGCCCACTGCTTGTGATCCCCTATATTGATCGCGGGGCGTTTGCAGCGCGCCATATCGTCATTTGTTGGGACGGCGGACCGGCCGCGGCGAGAGCCGTTCATGACGCCATGCCGTTTCTGTGTAAGGCAGCCGCCATCCACATCCTTGTCGTTGACCGCGATAAGACAACCGCCATGAACACGCCGGAAGCGCTGAAGGATCACCTCGCGCGGCGCGGATTGAGCGCAGACGTCCATCACCTATTCTCACACACGAGCGACATTCACGACGTGATCCTTTCTTTCGCGTCGGATGTCGACGCCGACATGCTGGTGATGGGCGGTTATGGCCACTCAAGACTCCGCGAGCAGATTCTGGGCGGCGTGACGCGGGGCGTTTTGGAAACAATGACCGTGCCGGTACTGTTTTCGCACTGATAGCGCTTGATTCAAGTCAAGGCCCCTAATGGCGTCAGCAGTAACGTCCAAACACGTTCGATCCATAGTTCCGGAGCATCTCATGCGCGCACATCAGATTATGACCAGGAAGATCATCACAGTCAGCCCCAATACCCCAGTGGTCGACGCGGCCAACACGATGCTCAGGGAGCACATCAGCGGACTTCCGGTGACTGATGCCGACGGGAAGCTGGTCGGAATCATTTCGGAAGGCGATTTCATTCGTCGCGCCGAAATCGGGACGCAACGCAGGCGGGCTCGATGGTTGAAATTTCTGCTCGGCGTCGGCAAAGAAGCCTCGGAGTTTATCCACGCACAGGGTCGAAAGGTCGGCGAAATCATGACGCCGGCACCGCTCACCGTTTCAGAGGACACACCGCTTGAAGAAATCGTGGCAGTCATGGAAAAAAACAGTATTAAGCGGCTGCCCGTGATCCGTGACGGCAAGATCGTCGGCATCGTGACCCGCACCAACCTACTTCAGGCGGTTGCGGATCTGGCGCGCGAAATACCCGATCCGACAGCGGATGACGACCATATTCGCAATCGTATTGTCGCTGCGCTGGAAAAAAATGATTGGTGTCCGTTCGGGCTGAACGTCATCGTGCGCGACGGGATCGTCCATCTGAGTGGCGTGGTAACCGATGATCGTGTACGCCAGGCCGCCGTTATCGCTGCGGAGAACGTCACCGGCGTGAAGACGGTTCACGATCATCTTTGCTGGGTGGATCCCATGTCCGGAATGTACCTCAACTCCCCAGAAGACGACAGGCTGGCAAGAGCAGGCTGATATCTCTTGAAGGACGAGACAGTTGCCTTTGATAATGATTCGGTGCTCACCCATCATGACTTCCGAGGCCGAGACGACCTCCTGAAGCCTTCAAGGCGTTAGACTGGCGGATCCGAGGCGGCCTTACCCTTGCGCCAATCTCGACGAGTATGGTCGCAATTCGACCGGTGCCTCCGCCAATCTACGATACAGGCGCTGTCGCTGCGCAACCGGCCACCAGTCATAAAGGAAAATTTCCAACGGGCGCCAATTTGCGACCCATCCCAGAATAAGTGAGCTCTCCCCAACAATGTTCTTGAGGGATGCATCAGATAAATATCCAGCAACCAGATGGGCGGATGCAAAGCAACCGACGAGAATCGCAATCCCGATTGCAAGCGATTTACGTCCGATGCGGAAGAGTTCATTCAAGTCATGCTGAATGGCGACTGAACGACTGGCAAAATATCTACGGAATGCTTCTCCGACATCTTGAACCCCTCCAACTTGAAGCTCGATCTCCGGGAGATAAACGATAATGCTGATCGCATCGCTGCGAGGCAGCTCTCGAGCCCAACCCACGATATAGTCCTCGACATCCTGATCCAGATCCCGTTCTCGAAAGGGAAATGGATCCAGCGTGTGAAAGAGCTGTGCGACTTTGTCGACACGTACTTCGATCAGATCTCTTTGATCGGCCGACGTCATAGCGATGCCCCCTGGTTACTCTCGGATTCTAATCTCCAGTCCCGGAGCATTAACGGGCAACGCGTACCTCTGCCGATTTCGTCGATGGCTCATATCGCTGTAGAATGCACCTCGGAGATCTCGCGCGATCATTCCCAACGCAAATCAAGATCGATCGTCGACATCGTCTCGGCGCCCACGTCGCCTCAAGCTTCAAGATATTTGCTGTCGCAACAATCGTTCTTGATTCTGATCAAAGTCATGCATTCCGAATAGGAGAAGCTGCCAATCGTGGATCATTTTCCGGAGAACGATCATGACCGATTCCCAACTTCGACAAGATATCATCGACGAGTTCGAATTCGATCCGACATTCGATGGCGAGCATATCGGCGTCGCCGTTGACAAGAACGTGGTTAGCTTAACCGGCCACGCGACCAGCTATGCCCAAAAGGTGGCGGCTATCGCCGCCGCGCGTCGTGTGAAGGGCGTTCACGCCATCGCGGAGAACATCGAGGTACGATATCCATTCCAGGCTAAGATCGCGGACGACCAGATCGCCAAACGGGCAATGGACATTCTCAAGTGGGATGTTCTCGTCCCCGAAACCATCGACGTGCTTGTTCAGGATGGCTGGATCACGCTGAGTGGCGTCGTCAATTGGTTCTACGAGAAGACCGCGGCAGAGGACGACGTTCGTAAGCTATCCGGGGTGAATGGCGTGACGAACAGCATCACGATCAAGCCGCACTTAGAGGCATCAAATATCAAGACAAAGATCGAACTTGCACTCAAGCGCCATGCGGAAGTGGAAGCCAACGCGATCCGCGTCTCAGTGCAGAACGGCAACAAAGTCATCCTGGATGGCAAAGTTGACAACTGGGATGAGCGGCGCGCTGTCGAGAACGCCGCTTGGTCCGCACCCGGCGTTGCCTTTGTTGAAGATCATCTGACGATTCGCTGATCGACCGGCCGCTATCTCCGTCCAGCGGCTCGGCCGAAATAATCATCAAGCTCATTTCTTTTCCGGCGAGGAGGCTGGCAATTCTTTTACCTCCTCCTCTGCCAGAAGTTTCAAGATGATCTTTCGCTTTTCCTCATCGGTCGTCTCCGCGAGCAGCTTGCGGTATAAGAGAATATTTTCCTCGTGAACATACCGATGCATGAGCAATTCCCGCCCTCAGGATGGGGAAGGCAACTCCCTTTCGGACCCCGGTTGGCCGATAAGACCATGGAGGTATATAATATTTATGGAGTTTTTCTAGCCAGGCAAAGCCCCTATCTTTTGTGGCAGGCTTGCCTGTTTCCTACGAATAGCGGCTCCCGGAATTGCTCCGGAATTGCCGGATAATCGCGCCAGGACATGAAGCGTGTTGAGTGACGAGCCGCCATCTTTCCGAATTCTACTCCGTGACGAGCACTTGCAGCGCGGAATCGACGAGTCCGGTATCGGCATGTGGGATCTCGATCTCGATACGCGCGCGTTGTTTTGGTCCAGCGCAACGCGCCGACTCTTTCGCGTATCCCAAACCGATCCGGTCAGCTATGAGCTCTTTCTTTCCCTGCTTCAGCCCGAGGACCGAATCCGGGCAGACCAAGCCATTCAGCGCTCAATCACAACCGGGTGTAAGCTGGACATCCAGTACCGGATTCAAGAAACGCCGGAACGGAGTCATTGGGTTCGGGCTCGGGGCGGTATCGTTACCGACAGGAACGGCGCGCCCCGCCGCCTGAGCGGCGTCGTATTGGATATCGATGACCAGAAGCGCCTCGAAGTGGCTTTGCGCGCGCGTGAGGAACACCTCCGCTTGATCCTGGAGACGATTCCGGACGCCATGATCGTCATCGACGACCATGGGATCATGCAACATTTCAGCCTGGCTGCGAGCCGCCTATTTGGCTACTCTGAATCCGAAGCGATTGGTCAGAATGTCAGCATTTTGATGCCTGAACCGGACAGTAGTCGGCATGATGGCTATCTGACGCGCTACCAATCCACTGGCGAACGCCACATTATCGGCATCGGGCGGATCGTGACCGGGAAACGTCGGAATGGAGCCACTTTTCCGATGCACCTATCCGTCGGTGAGATGTTGTCCGGTGGCAAACTGCATTTCACGGGATTTGTTCGCGACCTCACCGAGCATCAGCAAACCCAGGCAAAACTTCAAGAGTTACAATCCGAGTTAATCCACATGTCGCGTTTGAGCGCGATGGGCGAAATGGCATCAGCTCTTGCACATGAGTTGAACCAACCCCTTGCTGCGATCAGCAATTATATGAAAGGATCGCGTCGCCTTTTGGCAGCGAACGCTGACCTGAACATCGCGAAGATCGAAACAGCGCTGGACCGCGCCGCTGATCAAGCTATCCGTGCCGGTCAGATCATTCGGCGGCTACGCGAATTCGTCTCCCGGCGGGAATCCGAGAAGCGTGTCGAAAGCTTAGCGAAGCTGATTGAAGAAGCTGGCGCTCTTGGTCTCACTGGTGCCCGCGAGCAGAATGTCCTCCTGAAACTCGAGCTGGATTCGGAATGCGACCGCGTTCTCGTCGATCGCGTACAGATTCAACAGGTTCTGGTCAATCTCTTTCGAAATGCATTGGAGGCGATGGCTGAGTCGCCAAAACGGGAGTTAACCGCTACAAGCACAAAAACATCGGACGATATGGTCGAGTTGTCGATCTCGGATACTGGCCACGGGTTCAGCGAGACCGCTCTCGCAAGTCTGTTTTCGACGTTCTTCACTACAAAGGAGAACGGCATGGGAGTGGGGCTTTCGATTAGCCGATCGATCGTGGAAGCTCACGGCGGACGCATGTGGGCCGAAACGAACGATTCCGGCGGCGCCACTTTCCGACTGACCTTGCCGATCGCGCCGACCGAGGACTTATCAGATGTCGCCTAAGGGAAACGTCTACATTATCGACGACGATTCCGCGATGCGGGATTCGCTCGCGTTCTTGCTGGACTCGGCAGGCTTCGACGTCAAGCTGTTTGAAAATGCCGCCGACTTCCTCGATGCACGCGCCGGCCTTCGCTTTGGCTGCGTAGTTTCGGACGTTCGTATGCCCGGGATCGACGGAATCGATTTGCTTCGGCGCCTTAAGGCCAATGCCTCGACCCTGCCCGTCATCATCATGACAGGACACGGAGACATCCCGCTTGCGGTTGAAGCAATCAAACTGGGGGCGCTGGATTTTGTCGAGAAGCCGTTTGAAGATGACCGGCTGATTGGAACAATCGAAGCCGCCCTTCAACAGAGCCAGGATCATCTGAAAACCGATGCAGTCTCACTCGATATTGCATCCAGGATCGCAAGTCTCAGCCCACGCGAACGCCAGGTCATGGATGGCCTCGTCGCAGGATTATCCAACAAGATGATCGCCCGCGAGCACAACATCAGCCCCCGAACGATCGAGGTCTACCGCGCCAACGTCATGACCAAAATGCAGGCGCATAACTTGTCCGAGTTGATCCGGCTTGCGCTTCGCGCCGGCCTTTTAAACGATTGAGTCAGATCAATATCATCATTTGCCCAGGGTCGTATCGCTATAAATCAACCGTGCTGATTTGTGGCATCAGATGATAGACCCGACAGTTCCAAAACACAAAATCTGTATTCTCGACGACGATCCTGACGTGCTTCAGTCGTTGCAGTTTCTTCTCGAAGCCCACGGCTTCACGGTGCGCACGTTCGGCGCTGCCGTAGCACTGCTGACGTGCATCGATCCTGACGATGTTGATTGCCTGGTGATCGATTACAAGATGCCTCACATGGACGGCCTCGATGTGGCGATTCGTCTGCGCCGGCAGAATATCGTGACGCCGATCATTCTCATTACCGGCTATCCTGACCAGCATATGGCGGAGAAAGCCGCCACCGCTGGCATAGACGATGTTCTCTTCAAGCCTCATCTCGAAGAGAGTCTAGTAAGCCGCATTCAAGACGTCGTTTCTCGCCACTAGTCCGACCTCAGAGGTTCGCGGAACCAAACAACAAGTCTTCCGCCGCCCCTACCCAAAGTCACCTCCGGGATTCTACTTAGGAGATCGGCCGGAATACCTCCGAATGGCAAACCATCTTACAAACCGTCACCCCAACAATGGAGACGGCGCATGTTTACGCAGTCAGTCAGTCCCTACAAGGTACCCCACGACGGCAAGCCTCACACCAACATAGGAGACACGTTTGGGATTATCGTAGGCCGCGCCAGCCTTGTTGCGACAGAATTCAGCTACAGCAAGGAAGAGGAAATCTACGGCGAGGACGAACCTGCGGAATTCGTCTATCAGATCGTTCGCGGCGCCGTTCGCACCCACAAGCTGCTTTCGGACGGACGCCGTCAGATCGGCGCGTTTCATCTGCCGGGGGACGTGTTCGGCCTTGAGGCGAGTCCAACCCACCGGTTGACGGCGGAGGCCATCATCGACACGACTGTCCGCCTTGTGAAGCGCAGCAGCCTCGAGCATGCGGCGACAATCGATGTCGAAGTCGCCCGCAGTCTGTGGCGGATGACGGCTGGCGATCTTCAGCACGCGGAAAACCATATGCTTTTGCTTGGACGCAAAACCGCCATGGAACGGGTCGCAGCCTTCCTGCTGGAAATGGATCGCCGCCTGTCCGCTGCGGCGATGATGGCGTTGCCGATGTGCCGGCGCGACATCGGAGACTATCTCGGGCTTACGCTCGAAACGGTCTCGCGGGCACTCTCCGAACTTCATGATCGAGGCACCCTCGATTTTTCCGGAGCCCGTCAGATCGTCCTCCGGAACCGACAGCATCTGCGCACCATGAACGCCTGAGCGGCGATATCCTTCGCCGGATCTGTCGACTGTCGAACGGTTCGAGAGACTAGACAGCGACCGCGCTGGGCGTGTGGAGAGGATTCGTTGTTGGGGCCGCTGTTTTGGCGCCGGCGGTCGGGGGGCCGCTGAC
>JAFKKM010000161.1 GCA_017305555.1 Hyphomicrobiales bacterium
GACCGACGATGCCATCGACGCGTTGGCCGATGTCACCGTCGCGGTGAACGCCACAGTGGAAAATATCGGTGCGCGGCGTTTGCAGCCGGTGATGGAGCGGGTGCTCGACGAAATCTCATTCGTCGCCCCGGATCGCAACGGTGAAACCATCCGCGTCGACGCCGCCTATGTGCAAAAGCATGTCGGCGATCTGGCGAAGAATTCGGATTTGAGCCGGTTTATTCTTTAGTCTCGCCAGCAAACCTTCCCTTCGTCATGCCCTGCTTTATGCCGGGCATGACGAAGTTG
Source organism: Hyphomicrobiales bacterium (assembly GCA_017305555.1). GTDB lineage: Bacteria > Pseudomonadota > Alphaproteobacteria > Rhizobiales > Xanthobacteraceae > 62-47. The sequence continues at coordinate 289 of JAFKKM010000161.1, forward strand.
TCTCACCGCGCCCGCCGCACACGCACGTAGAGCGCGCCAGCGCCGCCGTGACCAATGTGCGCCTGCTCGAAACCGACGACAAGCGCGCGAAACTCCGGCAGCGATAGCCATTCCGGCACCTGCCGACGCAGCACGCCGCGCTCGGAGTCCGGCCCCTTAGTATTTCCCTTTCCGGTGACGACCAATACGAAACGCAAGCCATCGCCACTCGCGCGTTGCAGGAAATGCAGCAACACGCGATGCGCGCGCGCCTGCGTCATGCCGTGCAGATCCAGCCGCGCGTCGATTTCGATCTTGCCACGCGACAGATGCGTGCGTTCACGCCGGCCCAGTGGCGCCAACGGCGGCGCAGATGGCGGACGATTCACCTTGGCGGGCTGACTCGGTGCTGCGACAGATTCGTTTCGCGATCGCTTGGCGGGACCCCGCACCGTCGACGGTGCCACCTCAGCCGCCGCAACGATTTCGGCCTTCGCGACACGCGTTCTCTTGCGCAACGGCTTGGCCTGTTTCGCCACGCTCTCCCATAACGCGCGCTCGTCTTCGCTCAGCACCCGCCTGCGGCGCGGTGGCGACAGGTCGACGAGAATCTCGTCCGGCGGCCGCCGTTTCATCGATGGCTCCGGCGATGGTGATGCCGCGAGCGACGATGTTGCTGCGCCGGAGGCTTCGCCGTCGTATCGCGCCGAATTTGCGGCAGCGGCATCGTGCGCCCGGCGGCGATCGGATCGAGTGTGTTCGGCACCAGAATCGCGAAGCGGATATTGTGGCGTAGCCGGCCGGCGATCTGCGCGGCTTCAGCGCCCGCGCCGAAATAGATGTCCGCACGCGCCGGACCGACGATGGCCGAGCCGGTATCCTGCGCGATCATCAGGTGATGAAACGGCGTTTGCGCCTGCGCGGATTCGATCGGCAGAATGCCATCAAGGAAGAACGGCGTGCCGTAGACGTGGAGCGCCTTGTCCACCGCGATGGAGCGGCGCGGCGTCAGCGGCACGCCCTGCGCGCCGACAGCCTCATCCTTGTCGGACAATTGGACCTCGCGGAAGAACACATAAGACTGGTTCTGCCGCCGCAATTCCTTGGCGCCGTCCGGATTGGCCGTCATCCATTCCCGGATGCGCTGCATCGACATCTGTTCACGCGGAATGATGTTGCGCTCGATCAGAATGCGCCCGACCGGCGTATAGCGATAGCCGTTATGCGCGTCGTAGTTGATGCGGATGGTGGAACCGTCCTCGAGGCGAACGCGTGCCGAACCCTGAATCTGCGTGAACAGCAGATCGGTCTCGCTCTTGAGCCAGCAGATTTCGAGGCCACGCCCAGCGATGGCGCCATCCTCGATGGCGGCGCGATCGTAGTATGGCACCAGCTTGCGGCGGCCAATCTTGCGAAAGACCTCGCCGCCGTTGGGCAGGCCGGTGTCGCTCTGCTTGAAGCCGCGCACGAACAGGTTCGACGGACGGCGATAAACCGGCACGGTGTAGGCATCGGTACGCGTCCGCGAGCCGTCGATGATCGGCTCGTAATAGCCGGTGACGAAGCCCGCCTCTTCACCGAGGCGAGAGATCCAGAGCGGACGAAAATGCCGTTCGAAAAAACGGCGCGCGGCTTGATCGGTTTTGATACGCGATGCCTTTGCGGCGGCGCACGGTGCGCGCAACGAATCGCCCACCGCCTTGCTGATTTGCAGAGGTTGGCGCGCGGCGAGGATCGCCTTGCAGCTTTTTTGAAACGTCGCGAACGCCGCCAGATGATCGTCGTCGCGCCAACCGGTCAGCGTATCCCACGTCGCGGGCGTGTATTGACCGCCCGGAATCTCGATGGGAAAAACCCGATGCGGCGAATGATGCGCTCTGGGGTGATGATCGTACCGCCTCGCCTCGGCCGGATACGACAACGCGCCCAGCAGACCGATCGCGAGCCAAAGCGCCGCGAACCGCGCGCCGGGACGGTCCGCGCTATTGCGCGCTTCCGGTCCCAACCAGCTTCCAGTTCGGATCGCGCGAATTGGTGTCGCGGGCAAATGTCCAGACATCGGTGATATCGGCGACCTTTTCCGGGTTGCCGTCGACGATCGCACCCGCCTTGTCCCGGGTCACGGAAATCATCTGCGAGACGAAGCGGATCGTCAGTTGGCTGGTGCGGTCGCGAACCTCGGCATTGACCAGTTCGGCCTTGTCGATCGAGACAAAGCGGGTGTCAGTTTTCTGCTCGTTCTTCTCGCGGGTGCGGATTGCGCTATCGAAGCTGTCATAGACGTCAGACGACAGCAGATCCTTCAATGCGCGACGATCGCCGTTGGCAAAGGCCAACACGATCATTTCATAGGCGCTGCGTGCGCCGGTGATAAAATGCTTGGCGTCGAACGACGGATCCTGCACCGCGATGGCATCGAGACCCGACGCCAGCGCAGAGCCCGGCTCGGCAAAACCCTTCCAGCGATTGGCCGGCGGCTCCACGTCACCAGAAGGCGCGGCCGGAGGTTGATCGATCACCGTTCCGGGCATCGGCACCACCTTGCCATCCTGCGCGCCGTTGAGAACGTCGCGAGCGGCGCGGTCGAGCGGCGGCCGCTCGCTTCCGGTGCGCTGGCCGAGCACGTTGCGCAGACGCAGGAAGATAAATACCGCCAACGCCAGGAAGATGATGGTGTAGATATCCACGTCGTGTTCGCTTTCCAATCGGTCGTCGCGCCCTGATGGCTGGGCAGAGGGAACATCACGGAGCGCCGAGCCATCGAATCCTGTCCCTCACATGTAGGGACCGGATCACGTCGAGCCAATGGCACTTTTTGGCACAGATCAGGCCTTCGGGACGTTTGGCCATACAACTGCCCTCGCATTCCCTTTGATACTGATCCGGCTCAGGAAATTGTAGCGCTTTTCATGTCCGAGAGGAAACCGATATCCACTTGAAGGTCGGTATTCGCCGCCAAATTAGGCGGCATCTGGCCGACCGGAGCGGCGGCGGCCGCGTGCTCCTGCTTGTCGAGCATGGCAGGGCTATGATAGCCACACGCCGACGCGGTAATTGCCCCTCGTCGGCCGCTTGGGAGCGAACGCCGCCAAACGGTTCCAGACTGGCCAGATGCTTCAGGAGAATTTGTTATGGCGAACGGCAACGGTACCCCTCCCGAGGCGGCGCCTCCCCCGCAGCTCAACGTGCTCGCGCAGTACACCAAAGACCTGTCGTTCGAGAATCCCAACGCGCCGAAATCGCTGGGACAGCAGCAACAGCAGCCCTCGATCAACATTCAGATCAATGTCGGGGCCAACAACATCGCCGAGAACGAATTCGAGGTCGTGCTGTCGATCGAGGGCAAGGCCGAAAGCCAGGGCACGGTAATGTTCAACTTCGAACTGGCCTATGCCGGCGTGTTCCGGATCGTGAACGTCCCGCAGGAAAACCTGCATCCGCTGGTCATGATCGAGTGTCCGCGGCTGCTGTTCCCGTTTGCCCGCGAGATCATCGCAACGGCGGTGCGCGACGGCGGCTTCCCGCCGCTGATGCTCGACCCGGTCGATTTCGTCGGTCTGTACCGGCAGAACATGGAACGCCAGGCCGAGCAGATCAAGCCGAGCTGAGGCGATCTGAATCATCCGGAATTTGATTTGGGGCCCTTCGTCGAGCGATGAAGGGCCCCAAAGCTTTTAGTGCAACTGCTTAGTCGCTTCGCTCAAAGTCGTTTTGACTGATGCGCTATTCCGGCGCGCTGTCGGTGTACTCGTGCCAGATCGGTTTGTCGCTGAGCGTCGCGACAAACGCGCGATGCGCGTTGCGTTCGTCCTCAGTGAGACGCGGCGCGAGCGGCGCCGGCCGCTGACGGCGCGGCGCATCGCTGACGCCACGGCCCCGCGCCGCGCTGGTTTCCGTCAGGATCAGTTGCGACTGCCGCGCGCCGATCAGATCGATATAGACTTCGGCCAGCAGTTCAGCATCGAGCAATGCGCCGTGCTTGGTGCGGTGCGAATTGTCGATCGAATAGCGCGAGCACAGATCGTCGAGGCGATTGGACACGCCCGGATGCTTGCGCCGCGCCAGCAACAGCGTATCGACCAGCCGGTCGCGCGGAATCGCGGCGCGCGCCATGCGGCCCAGTTCGGCATTGATAAAACCGATATCGAACGACGCGTTGTGAATCACCAGCGGCGCCTCGCCGATAAATTCCAGAAATGCGTCGACGACGTCCGCGAACTTCGGCTGTCCTGTGAGGAACTCCGTCGACAGACCATGCACCGCGAAGGCTTCCTCGGGCATGTCGCGTTCGGGATTGATGTAGCAGTGATAGACCTGCCCGGTCGGCATCCGGTTGAAGATTTCAACGCAGCCGATTTCCACCAGCCGATCACCGCGCAGCGGATCGAGGCCGGTGGTTTCGGTATCGAGAACGATTTCGCGCATGGCTTTTGAATCCAGTCCATAGCGTTTTCAAGCGAAGTGGATACCGGTTCGCGTGGAGAAACGCATCAATCAGTTTCTCGAGCGAATCAGCTTCGCCGGATCGGCAGTTTAACAACCTGCTCGAGAATTTCGTGGATGCGAACCCGCACCGGATCGAGTCCGTGGGACGTATCCACCACAAAGTCGGCGCGCCGGCGTTTTTCGGCATCCGGCAACTGCTTGGCGAGGATCGCATCAAGTTTTTCCGGCGTCATGCCGTCTCGCGCCAGAATGCGCTCGCGCTGCACGTCGGGCGCGGTGGTCACCACCACGACGGCGTCGACGCGGCTTTCGCCGCCGGTTTCATACAACAACGGAACATCGACGACGGCCACCGGCGCGCCGGATTTCTCGGCGTCGTCGAGGAATTTCTGATGATGCGCCCGCAGCATCGGATGCACGATGCGCTCCAGCCGCTTCATCGCCTCGGCATCGTGGACCACGCGCGGCGACAGCAGCGTGCGGTCGACCTTACCGTTGACGGTCGTGCCTGGAAACGCCGCCTCGATCGCCGCGACCGCCTCGCCTTCATAGAGACGATGCACCGTGGCGTCGGCGTCGTAAACCGGAACGCCGGCTTCCTCGAACATCTTCGCGGTGGTCGATTTTCCCATGCCGATCGAACCGGTCAGTCCCAGTATTCGCATTCACGCCATCCTAAAAGCGGAGAACATTGCGGTCCCGCAAAAACGCCAGCAGCGGCAGCAGCGGCATTCCGAGGATCGTAAAATAGTCACCCTCAATGCGCTCGAACAGATGCACGCCGAGTCCTTCGAGTTGATAGGCGCCAACGCTGCCCAACACCGCATGTCCCGCCTCGGCAAGATAGGCATTGATCGCCCGCTCGCTCAACGGCCGCATGGTCATGCGCGCGACGCTGACATGGGAAAACAATATCTGCCGGTCGAACGCCACCGCGACGGCGGCATGAAGTTCGTGGGTCTTTCCGGCCAGCGTCGCGATCTGATCGGCGGCCGCTGTGCGATCCGCCGGCTTGCTGAAACACCGCGCGCCCAGTGCCAGCGTCTGGTCCGCGCCGATCACATAGTGTCCCGGATGCAATGCGGATACCGCAGAGGCTTTCGCACGCGCCAGACAATCCGCGACCTCGCCCGGCGCGATCAGCCCCGATTCAGCTTCAATGGCGCGTTCGTCGAGCGTCGCCGGCAGAGCTTCGAACGCAAGGCCGGCACCTGCGAGAACAGCTTGCCGGGCGCGGCTTTGCGACGCCAGGATCAGCGGCGGCTGGCCCTGCGCCAGCATGGAGGCCTTGTCCGTCATTCGGGGGTTCGCCGTCGTTGCCGGTCGGCGTAGAGCTTGATGACGGCGGCAGCGGTTTCCTCAATCGAGCGCCGCGTCACATCCAGCAAGGCCCAGCCGTAGCGGGCACTGAGACGGCGCGCAGCGGCAACCTCATCCGTCACCGACTGTTTGTCGGTGTAGATATCATTGGCGGAATGCGCGCCGATGCTAAGCAGCCGGTTTTGTCTTATCTGGATCAGCCGTTCCGGTGTCGCGTGAAGACTGACGACCAGCGGCTTTTTCAACGCCTCCAGTTGCGGTGGGATCGGGACGCCGGGCACCAGCGGCACGTTCGCGGTGCGGATGCCGCGATTGGCGAGATAGATCGAGGTCGGCGTTTTCGAGGTCCGTGAGACGCCAACCAGAACGACGTCAGCCTCTTCCAGCCCTTCGACGTGCTGACCGTCGTCATGCATCATGGTGTAGTTGAGCGCGTCGATCCGCTTGAAATAATCGGCATTCAAGGTGTGTTGCGCACCGACGCGGCCGGTGGTGGTGGCGCCGAGATAGGCGTGAAACAGTTGCATCACCGGGCCGATGATCGACAGGCTCGGGATATTGATTTCCTTGCACTTGTTCTCGAGCCGGCCGACCAGATCCTCTTCCAGCAGCGTGAACAGAACAATTCCTGGCGCTTCCTCGATCTCGGCAAGCACGCGGTCGAGTTGCTTCTGGCTTCGTACCAGCGGATAGACGTGCTCCACCGGTGTTACATTGGCGTATTGCGCAGCGACCGCGCGCGCCACCGTGATCAGCGTTTCGCCGGTTGAGTCCGACACCATATGGAGATGAAAATAGTTGCCCGAGGTCGGCACGCGAATGATCCAATCAGTCCTGTGTGTTGTGTGAATCGGTGTGGACGATTTACGAAGTTTTTACCATCGGCCGGAGGGCTCGGGATAACCGGGATCGTTCTGCACAGGCGTGTCTGCGTGGATAAGATTCCATGCGGGTGGGGAGTCTAGCGGGAATAGCTCGGCTTGTCGCTTGATAACTTCGTCGCGCGATATCCGCAACTGATTGAAAATGCGGACAATATCGATACGTCGCAGTCGAGTGAGAAGAGTGGTGACAACTTCGCCCCGCGCTTGGACAAGATGGGACAAGATTGCCCGGCCACAATCCACGGTCACTCAGACTCAAACCTAAGATTCTAGAAATATTGATTTGGAAAGGGGAGCGCTGCGGATATGGATATGCCTAGCGCTCATCCGGCTCATGAGAACCCGCATTGTATCGAAACGGTTCCAGTC